>JBBQSZ010000015.1:0-52342 GCA_038234745.1 Flavobacteriales bacterium
ATAGACTGGAAATATACTCCAATGAGTCGGCGTTGCCGAAATTTTTTGATTGGTTTAGTTGTTTGGGCTGAAAAACTGTTGTAGTTCTGGAAAAACGCCGAATTTCGACGCAAAATCCCGAAATGCCAGTTCCTATCACTCGAATTTCGACGCAAAATCCCGAAATGCCAGTTCCTATCACTAAAAACTGTTGTAGTTCTGGAAAAACGCCGAATTTCGACGCAAAATCCCGAAATGCCAGTTCCTATCACTAAATGACAGAAGAAAAAGCGGCTATATAAAACAATAACAAGGGGTGTGTATGAAGGGTATCGTGTTAGCGGGCGGAACGGCTACGAGACTGTTTCCAGCGACGGTGGCTGTGTCTAAGCAGATGTTGCCGGTATACGACAAGCCGATGGTCTACTATCCGATATCAACTTTGATGCTGGCGGGTATACGCGAAATACTTCTTATATCATCACCACGAGACATTGGCGGCTTTAAGGAACTCCTGGGCGACGGCTCCAACTTTGGGCTATCTATACAATACGCCGTTCAGGATAAACCGCGAGGTTTGGCCGATGCATTTATTGTGGGCGAGAATTTTATAGGTAAGGACAGGGTAGCGCTTGTTTTGGGCGATAACGTGTTCTATGGAATAACTTATTAATCAATGAGTTAAAAAAATATTATGCTTTTGGTCCATTTTTACCAAAAGTTTCCATTGCTGACGGTTGGGTAACCATAGAAATTGATACCTCAACGATTCTTTCCCAAGAAGCCGATTACCACAAAACCGTTGCACTTTGCGAAAAAGGAAACTACCGCGAGGCAAAAAAAATTCTACAAAATCTTATCGATAACAATCCTAGCAATTCGGAATTCCACCGAATTATGGGACAAATACTCTCAGACGAAGGCGACCAAGACGAAGCCATTAATTGTTTGATTGACTCTTTGCGTTGGAATTCCAAAAATGCAAATGCCTTGCTGATGATGGGCAATATTTTTGCCAAACACCAAAAAGATATTGTTACTGCTCTGAAATATTACGACCAAGCTTTGGTTGATAATCCCAATGATAGTCTCGGAATTACCAATATTGGCTACTTATTATTTCAAGAAGGGAAATGCGAAGAAGCCAAAAAATACGCTCGGGAAGCACTAAAAGTAAATCCCGAATATCCGAATGCTTATTTTCTACTGGCTTTGGTTGCTGATGAGGAACAGGATTTTGAAGCTGTTTTTGACTATTCGCTACAAGCCATTCGGTGCAACAAGAACCAAGATATTCTCTATAAAAATAGTGTATATCAGGTTTTTGATGCTGCCCATAAAATTGTGGCGAAATCAGATGGGAAATCGATATTTAGCGAATACCGTCACAGACTTGAATTGGATGGTGGTACTGCAATTGCTATTGTAGAAGCTACTGACATCCCAACGGCTGCCAAAATTGAGTTTGCCGAAAACTACAACCGCAACCAACACCTCGTTCGGTATAAACCCAATTATCCTGCGGTGGCTCATTTGATTGTTCACGAAATGGTGCATTTGGATTTGGTGATTCAAGCCCGAAAAGCAGGATTGAATCAATTGTTTGTGGCATCTGCGGAAAATAAAAATGCTTTTAAAAAATTTGTTGCGCCTACGATTGCAAAACTCCAAGGAATGGGCGTTGAAGAAGCCGCTATTGCTAATTTCTGCAAAGGATTATTGGATGGTTTGAACCTTCAAGCCTATAACACGCCTATCGATTTGTTTATTGAGGACTTTTTGTACCACGAATTTGTGGCATTAAGACCTTATCAGTTTTTATCGGTTTATACTTTGATTCAAGAGGGTGTGAAAGCCGTAAATGATGAGAGGATAATCGAATTGGTTCCTGCTGCGATTCTTTCGAAAACTAGGATTTATAATTTGGTCAATGCGTTACAATTTCAATCTCTTTATGGTTTAGATGTTACGAATGACTTTAAGGCTACAGCAGCCGAATTGCGCAAAGCAGCCGAATTCTACACCGAATTTTTGGAATACAAAGACAGTCGAAAACCGGGCGAGGAATACGAACTCGTGCAACATTGGGCAGAAGATTTGCAAATTGACGCTTATTTTAAGTTGGAAAATGAAAACCAATATCGAAAACGTAGCGATGTAGATTCTTTTATAACCCATCTCGAACAAGATCCTTTTGGTTTAGAGGCTGACGAAGATCCTTTGCAACAAAAGGAAATGCAGGAATTTTTGCAGCAACAAGAAGCTATGGGTTTGAATAAAGCGGTTGTGCTGTTTATGGTTTCGGCTTTAGGGTATTTTAAAGACAAACCAACTGAAAAAATCAAGGAAATCGCCTTTGAAATTGCGATGCTTGGCGCACAAGGCATTGATCCCAATACCAAAAATTACATTTTGAGTAGTTTTCCTGACAAACGTTTTTCGGGTTATCAAGTCTTGGCGTATTACTATGTGAGTTGGCGTTTGGCAATGCCGGATCAGGTGGATAAATTGGGGTTGGATTATGGGAAAGAATTTTTGTTGGCGAGAACTATAACTTCGGGTTGAAGGGTTTGAAAATAATTAAAAAAAAACAAATACAATTATTAAATCAAAAGTTGAATAGACAATTCTGAGGCTAAGCACATTTTAATGAAGCAATAAAAATACCAGCTAGAAGCAATAAATAAGAGATATGAGCAACCAAACACAAAATATAAAATCTTATCAAAAAGTTTATCCTCAAGTATATTCATATATTTTGCCAACTTTAAAAGAAAATGATGGTTCACAAAAAATAGGCTATACTGAACGTGAAAGAGTTGAGGATAGGATTCTAGAACAAGTACATACGGCAGCTTTCAGATTAAAACACACAACACTTTGGAGTGCACCAGCTTTTTTTAAGGATGGAAAAGAAAGCTTTAAAGATAAAACTTTCCACGAATTTCTAGTAAAGAAAGGTATTGTAAATAGAATTGATTTAGGGACAGAATGGTTTTATTTTAACGGAGAACCTCACAAATCTAAAGATTTGTTTGATTTATTCCGCAAAGAAAATTTTGCAGCACTTCAAAATGCAAATGGAAAGTTAGATTACACATTGCGTTTTGAGCAAGAAGAGGCAGTAACAAAAGCAATAGAATATTTTGAAAAAAATGAAAAGGGAGAATTTCTTTGGAATGCAAAACCTCGTTTTGGTAAAACACTAGCAAGCTATGATTTAGCAAAACGCCTGAAAGCCAATAAAGTTCTTATTGTAACCAACAGACCTGCGATTGCTAACTCGTGGTTTGATGATTTTGAAATGTTTGTTGACGGATATTCATTTATATCTGAGACTTCGTCCTTAAAGAATAGAGCAACCCTTTCAAGAGAACAGCACATTGCAATAAGACCTATCAAACCACTTATTACTTTTCTCTCTTTACAAGACCTGAAAGGTTCTAAATACTTTGGTGGTAATTTTGAAAAATTGCGTTGGGTTGCTGATTTGGAGTGGGATTTATTAATTATTGACGAGGCTCACGAAGGAATAGATACAGGAAGAACGGACGCAGCTTTTGATGCTATTAAGCGTAAACATACGCTTCACTTATCAGGTACTCCATTTAAGGCTTTGGCAAACGATAAATTTCCAAAAGAAGCTATTTACAATTGGACGTATATAGACGAGCAAAAGATTAAGCAAATAGAAATTGAAGAAGGCGAATCTGGTGAACATACCGATATGCCTGATCTTAGATTATTTACGTATCGAATTTCTCAAATGATAACCGATGAAGTAAATGAGGGATTAGAAATTGATAATGAAACACGAGATTACGCTTTTGATCTAAATGAGTTTTTTAGAGCAAAAGATAAAAAATTTATACACGAAAATGAGGTAAAGGAATTTTTAAAAAATCTTACAACAAATAAAAAATACCCTTTCTCAACTCCCGAACTACGAAACGAACTAAAACATACTTTTTGGTTTGTAGGCAATAGAGTGGATTCTGTGAAAGCATTAGAACAACTTCTCAAAAAAGATCCTGTATTTAAAGATTACGAAATAATTGTTGCTGCCGGCAATGGTCAAACTTTTGAGGAAGAAGAAAACGATTTTAGAGGTAATGAAACATCATATCAAAAAGTAAAAAAAGCAATTTCCGAAAATGATAAAACAATTACGCTATCGTGCGGACAATTAACAACTGGAGTTACGATTAAAGAGTGGACTGCAGTTTTAATGCTAACCGATATTAAGACTCCCTCTTTATATATGCAAGCCGCTTTTAGAGCTCAAAATCCATACAAAGAATTTAGAAATGGTGAGTTGGTTACGAAGAAATCTGCTTATCTATTTGATTTTGCACCAACTCGTGTATTAGAAATCTATGACCAGTTTGCTAACGGTTTAAATCCAAAAGCAATTAAAGGTGAAATTACCGCAAAAGACAGAGAGCAAAACATCAAAGAGCTTTTGAACTTTTTCCCTGTAATATCCGAAGATGTAAATGGCGAAATGATTGAACTTGATGCAGAAAAAGTGCTAACATTTCCTAATGCTTTGGCGGCTACAGAGATTGTCAATGCTCGTTTTATGACCAATCTTTTATTTAATGACAGTTTAAAAGGAGTTTTCAACTTCCCCAAAGAAGCAGAAGAAATCTTAAATAAATTGCCAGAAGAAAAAAACAAACGCGCACTAAAAACCAAAGAGACACTCAATTTAGATGATGCCCGAAAAGTAAATGACGATAAAGCAGCAAAAATTAATCTAAACACAGATATAATTCTTGGTGAAAAAATATTCAAAACAAATACGGAACGAGTTGTTGATAATTTACTAGATAACAACAGCGAACAAATATCCTCAGAGGCATTACTAGAAAGCTTCTCGCAAGTGTCCGAACCGCTCATAGCAAAATACAAAGAAGTTTATAAAGCTACCCAAGCAGAAACCAATGAGGCAACAAAACAGATACAGGAAAAAGTCAAGATTGTTGCGGAGGAATTTAATAATTCAGAGATAAAAGACAGTGCTATTTTAAAGCAAAAGCTAATTGCTATTCTGGAAGATGATTTCGTTAAAAATAAAGTAGAACAAAAGGAAGATGAAATTGTAGCGAAAGTTCAAAAAACCAAAGAAGATGAAATAAGAGCTAGGTTACGAGCCTTTACACGAACCATACCTATGTTTATAATGGCAAACGCTTCAAAACAAGAAATTACCATTGATAATTTTGATGTAGCAATTACAGATGAAGATTTTATAGACCTTACCAGCATTACCAAAGAAGAATTTCACAAACTCCGAGATGGTTTTGATTATGAAGAAAATGGCGAACGAAAAACATTTCAAGGAGTGTTTAATAAATATACGTTCAATGCTTCTATTGCAGAATTTAAGTTAAGAAAAGACCAACTAGCCAATTATTTTACTGCCAATGAAGATATTTTTGAATTGATTCCTAACCAAAAAACAAATCAAATATTTACTCCCAAAAAGGTAGTGCAAATGATGATAAATAACTTGGAAGAGCACGAACCCAGTTTATTTACCAGAACCGGCAGCACATTTATTGATTTATATATGAAATCGGGAATGTACATTACCGAGATTGTAAAAAAACTATTCAACAATACTCGTACACATTATAACAGTGACAACGAGTGCTTGAAACATATTCTAGAAAACCAAGTATTTGGTTTGTCTCCCACGCCCATTTTACAAGGCATAACACAGGCTTATATTTTTGGTTTTGATACCGAGAAAAAAATTAGTCGCAAGAATTTTATACAACACGATTTAACGCCACAGGCAAAAGACGGCATTGCAAAACAAAAATTACAAGAACTTTTTAACCTTACAGAAAATATGAAATTTGATGCAGTTGTTGGAAATCCGCCTTATATGGAAATGGACGGTGGGGCACAATCAAGTGCCAAACCCATTTATAACGATTTTGTAACTAGTGCAAAAAAAATTAATCCCAATTATATTTCAATGATTATGCCTTCGCGCTGGTATTCTGGAGGAAAAGGATTAGATGATTTTAGAAACGAAATGCTTAATGACAAAAATATTGCAATTTTACACGATTTTTTAAATCCTGAAGAGGTTTTTCCAAACACTAATATACGAGGTGGCATTTGTTTTATCGTGTGGGATAAAAATTATAATAATCAAATTAATAAAACAAAAGTATTTACACATAAAAGCGGAAATGAAACAACATCAGTATTACGTTCTTTAATATCTGGTGAATCTGAAATATTTGTAAGACACAATGAAGCTGTTTCCATTATTGAAAAATTAAATGCAAATGGTAATTTTGAATCATTTTCAGAAGCTATTTCTCCGTTAAGACCGTTTGGATTTAGAGGTTATTTCGTAAATGATATAAATTTTAGAAATGAAACAAAAGGTTTAAAAACACCTATTATTTGTTATGGAAAAGGAATGAAGATAGGTTATGTAGAAAGAACCGAAATTGTGATTAGAAAAAATTGGATTGATAATTACAAAGTTTTTACGCCAAGAGCTAATAATATTGGCACAGAATTGAATGACAATAACTTAAATAGTTTTATTGGCAAGCCAGGAACAATTTGTACAGAATCTTACATTGTAGTTGGTGCTGATTTAAGTCTTGATAAAATTTCGGCAAATTATTTAAGTAACTATTTGTCAACAAGATTTGTACGATTTATGCATAGTTTAGCAAAAGCCAGTCAAGATGCTACTTCCAAAACCTACAAATTCGTTCCGCTCCAAGACTTCACAGAAAAATCTGATATCAATTGGTCAAAATCAATCCCCGAAATAGACCAGCAGTTATATACCAAATATGGTTTATCGCAAGATGAAATAAACTTTATAGAAAGTATGATAAAACCAATGGGGTAAAGGTAGTATATGATAAATCAAGAAAAATATACTAAAGAAATAGACATAAGGGAAGATTATCTTTTAAAGAAAGACGATCTATTAGAAATTCTGTTACAAGATAAAACCACGGCTCTAAATATTTTGTGGGCTACAGACTCGTATGAATCAAAAGGAGAACTATTTGCTCAAAGTAAACAAATTACAACTGATTTGGTTACAGGAATCTATGGTACTCTGATACAGCCCCGCTCGGTTAAAAGCAAAGAGGAGCAATTACTGAGAACAAAAGAAAAAGCAGAGGTATTCACACCGCTTTCCATTGTAAAACAAATGAATGAGGCAGTTGATACGAAACGTGTAACAAAAAATAATTGGCAAGAATATGTGGCTTTGCTAAAATTAGAAATTACTTGTGGTGAAGCCCCATATATTGTCTCTCGCTACGACCCTGTATCAGATAAGCAGGAATTATTACTGCTATCAAAGCGTGTGGGTTTTTTAGATCGCAAATTGCGTATTATTTCAAAATACTGCGATATCCATAAAGATTGGGTAAAGTGGGCAAAAATAGCTTTTCAAAGTTCTTACGGTTATGAATGGCAAGGCGATAGCTTACTGATTGCTCGGGAGAATCTCCTTTACACTTTTATTGATTATTACAAAGATAAATTCAAAAGAACTCCAACTTTAAAACTCCAAGCAGAAATAGCAGGAATTATTGTTTGGAATATATTTCAAATGGACGGTTTAAAATATGTAATACCAATGAGTTGTAAGAGTGAAAAAGTAATAATTAAAGGAGAAGAAACCTTATTCGAAAAAAAAGAAGATTACACAGAAGAAAAGCCGTGTTCGGGTTGTTTGACTAAAACAGCCAAAAAACATAATGGCATATATGTTACTCTTATGGATTGGGTAAACGGTAAAACCATAAGATTTGTTGATATTATAAGTAAATAAACTTAAAAAAACGGTAATAGTAATTTTAATCTAAATTGAAAACCCAACCAAGAAGATGATTTTTGCTACTTATAGCGTTTTATAAAATGCCCCGAGCTCACGGCTCTCTTTTATTTCTGATACATTCGTTTAACTGGACTAAAGTCCGGCTTTACAAAATGTACCGCGCCGCTGGCTCTCTCACAATGTCATTAAGTTAAGCCTTCTGACCGTCACTTCGAGTGATTTTTAATAGTAATGCGACAGCTTTACTATTAATCCCGAAAGCTTTCGGGAGTATCGAGAAGCCTATCAGAAGTAAGGTTCTCGATACATTTCATTAAAAAAGCTATCACATTTTTAATGAAACACTCGAACTGACGAACCCTTAACTTAATGACATTGAGCTAAAGCAGGAGGCCCAGGAATAAAGTTTTATCGATTACTCAACTTAGCTTTTTCCTTAATAATATCGCTAATTTTGCGGTTTTCGATTTTGCTTTCCAGCCAAGAAATGATGTCAAGATAAAGGAAAGCTCTTTTCTCATATTTATTTTTTTCTAGTTCGACAAAACGCTCTTTGACCTTAATAAATTCTTTTTTGATGTCACTTGGATAAATCGTGCTCAATTTTTTCAGAAAGCGAATGATTTCTTTTTGTACTTCGTGTAAATCATTCATTTTAATTAAAAATTTATAAGTGCTTACCAACTGATTTTCTAAGTTGAAATCTTTTCCGGATTCGTAATGCGCAATCAAACAAAGCAATCTGGCAAAACAAGCCAAATCTTCGCGAACATAAAGGTTTTTGTTGTTGATGATTTTTTCCAAATAAAAGACACATTCATTGTGTTTTTCGTTACCAAAATAAATGCAAGCAATTTTGTAGTAAAACAACATTTCGTGATGCTCGTCAAGATGCTCATTGTGCAGATTCATTTTGTCTAATACTTCGGGAATTAGATATTCACCTTCGCCAAAAGTGCCTTCTAGGATGTGATAATTGAGTTTGTTGTTGTACAAATAAAGGAACGATAACGAGGTAATATTATCATTCACAGGAAATTGCGGATCGTTGATGGTTATCTCCAGCATTTCTAGATATTTCTTGAAATTGGTCTTGTATTTCAACAAAAATAACGATTCCAATAAATAATGATTTCCTTTCAAGAAAAATACAGGATTAAGGTAAATCATATTTCGATTATCATAAAAAAGTGTCACCCATTTGTGCGAAAATTTATAACACGATAAGAAGTCTTGAACTAAGAAACTGCGCCAAAGATTGGCATTAAAATACCAATAGCGTTCCCGGAAACCAAACTTTTTTTCATCGAATTTTGAGATGTGTTTGTTGAAATAATCGTCAATATATTTATATTCTTCATCACTTCTTACATAACCCGTTTTCAGCATAATACCATACAATTGTAAAGATAAATTCGATAATTTGCTTGAAATCGTATTCTTGTAATTTAACTCTTTGGCCTGAATCACTAATTCATCAGCTCGACCTTGCATACTACGCGTAATGTACTGTGATTCAATAAGTTTTTCAAATTCGACAATTTCATAAGCCATATATTTTTCGTCATTTTCGATGGCTTGTTGTTTAGTTTTATCCAATATTTTCAAACTTTGTTTGTACAAACCTTTGTTGTAAAGTATGGCTGCAAAATCGATTTGTTCTCGTAGTTGATAACGAATGTTTTGACTTGGTATATTCAAACGAATGCTCACCAATATTTGTTTATACAAATACGATTTCAAGTTGGATAATTGCACTTTTTTAATAATGCCATTTTTCAAGATAATTTTCTCGTCATAGCTTTCAGACTTATCCAAAATATTGAATAATTCGATAAACTTTGTATTCGAACTCGTCTCCAATCGACTTGCAAAAATCTTAAATTGTCTTTTTTCAGACTTAGAAAGAGATTTTATTAAAACAAATAAAGAATCTTTTTGATGGTTAGCCATTGTAAAATATAGTAATGTAATATGTTGTTTTTGAGATTGTTGTATAGTATTTACATTCCTTATAAACAGTATAATTCTTAAAAAATGAATTTTATATTAAAGTAATGAAATCTATTTTTGTTCAAAGATGTGAAATTACATTAAATATTTTAAAATGAATAGAGAGAAAGTCCAAATTTTTGATACCACTTTAAGAGACGGCGAACAGGTCCCAGGATGTAAATTAGATACAGCGCAAAAATTAGTTATTGCCAATCGACTAGACGAAATGGGAGTTGATGTTATTGAAGCTGGTTTTCCAGTTTCAAGTCCAGGTGATTTTTTATCGGTTTCCGAAATAGGGAAAATAGTAAAAAATGCTACTGTTTGCGGACTTACAAGAGCGGTTAAAAATGATATAGATGTTGCTGCTGCAGCTTTAAAATATGCAAAAAAACCACGTATTCATACCGGAATTGGAACATCAAATTCACATATCATACACAAACTCAATACCACAAGAGAAGATATTATCGCCAGAGCAAAATATGCGGTTTCTTATGCTAAATCCTATGTAGAAGATGTAGAATTTTATGCAGAGGATGCGGGTCGAACTGAGAATGATTTTTTAGCACGAGTCTGTGAAGAAGTCATAAAATCAGGAGCGACCGTGTTAAATATTCCAGATACAACAGGATATTGTTTGCCAGAAGAATACGGAGCAAAAATAAAATACCTAAGAGAAAACGTAAAAGGAATCGAAAACGTAATTCTTTCTTGCCACTGTCATAATGATTTAGGAATGGCTACTGCCAATTCGATTGCCGGAGTAATAAATGGAGCGAGACAAATAGAATGTACGATCAATGGAATAGGAGAAAGAGCTGGAAACACGGCCCTTGAAGAAGTGGTTATGGTCTTAAAACAACATCCTTATTTGAATTTATATACCGATATTAATTCGAGACAATTGAATGAAATGAGCCGATTGGTTTCCGAAAGTATGGGAATGATTGTGCAACCAAATAAAGCTATTGTGGGTGCAAATGCTTTTTCACACAGTTCAGGAATTCATCAAGATGGCGTCATTAAAAATAGGGAAACCTATGAAATTATGGATCCATTAGAAGTTGGTGTTACCGAATCTTCCATTATTCTAACAGCAAGAAGCGGTAGAGCTGCATTGGCTTACAGAGCTAAAAAAGTAGGTTATGAATTAACAAAAATCCAACTTGACATTGTTTATGTCGAATTTTTGAAATTTGCAGACATTAAAAAAGAAGTTTTAGATACAGATATTCATCAAATAGTGGAAGCTTGCAAGATTGAAGGTGAATTAGTTAGAAACTAATTAGAAGAAAAAAATTATACAATTAGAAAAAATAAAATGGAATTAAATAAATATAGCAAAACGATTACTCAGGACATTACGCAACCAGCAGCCCAAGCAATGTTGTACGGAATTGGCTTGACCGAAGAAGATTTAAACAAAGCTCAAGTTGGAATTGTGAGCATGGGTTATGAAGGAAATACGTGTAATATGCACCTAAATGATTTGGCATTAGATGTCAAAAAAGGTGTTTGGGATGCTGATTTGGTGGGACTTATTTTTAATACAATTGGTGTAAGCGACGGAATTTCAAACGGAACGGAAGGAATGCGTTTTTCATTGGTTTCTCGTGATGTAATTGCCGATTCTATCGAAACGGTAATGGGAGCGCAATGGTATGACGGATTAATCGCCATTCCAGGTTGTGATAAAAATATGCCAGGCGCTTTAATTGCGATGGGAAGAGTCAATCGTCCAGCACTTATGGTTTATGGCGGAACAATTCACTCTGGTAGATGGAAAGGTGAACACCTTAATATCGTTTCTGCTTTTGAAGCATTAGGAAAAAAATTCAAAAATGCAATTTCTGACGAAGATTTCAAAGGAGTAATCAAAAATGCCTGTCCTGGTCCAGGAGCTTGCGGAGGAATGTATACTGCAAACACCATGGCATCAGCTATTGAAGCTTTGGGAATGAGTTTGCCTTATAGTTCATCAAATCCTGCTTTGAGTGAAGATAAAAGAAAAGAATGTGTGGATGCTGGTAAAGCTATTCGATTATTATTAGAAAAAGATATTAAGCCAAAAGACATCATGACTCGTAAAGCATTTGAAAATGCTATTACAATTGTGGCAGTTTTAGGTGGTTCTACCAATGCTGTGATGCATTTAATTGCAATGGCACATTCGGTTGATATTGAAATTACACTTGATGATTTTCAGGCTATAAGTGATAAAACACCAGTGTTAGCTGACTTAAAACCAAGCGGTAAATTTATGATGGAAGATTTGCACTCTGTTGGAGGTGTTCCTGCTGTAATGAAATACTTATTGAAGGAAGGTTATATTCACGGAGAATGTTTGACCGTGACTGGAAAAACGATTGCCGAAAATTTAGAAACTGTTCCCGATTTAGAAGAAGGTCAAGAAATTATCCAAGAAATTAAAAATGCGCTAAAATCATCAGGAAATATTCAAATTTTGTACGGAAATTTAGCTACTGAAGGTTGTGTCGCTAAAATTAGTGGAAAAGAAGGCGAATATTTCGAAGGAACTGCAGTCGTATTCGAAAGTGAATTTGATGTTATTCCTGGATTAGAAAAGGGAATGATCAAACCAGGAGATGTAGTCGTCATTAGATATTGCGGCCCAAGAGGAGGTCCCGGAATGCCTGAAATGCTGAAACCTACTTCTGCAATAATGGGTGCAGGATTGGGTGATAAAGTTGCTTTGATTACTGATGGTAGATTTTCAGGTGGTTCTCACGGATTTGTTGTAGGACACATTACGCCAGAAGCTTATGATGGTGGGGGATTAGCCTTAGTCGAAAATGGTGATATTATTACAATTGACGCTGTCAAAAACACAATTAATTTAAAAATTCCAGACGCAGAATTTGCAGAAAGATTAGCGAATTGGGAACAACCTGATTTAAAAGCTAAAAAAGGAGTTTTACTTAAATATGCAAGATCGGTCTCAAGTGCTTCGACAGGATGTGTAACCGATAAGTAAATTTCAAAAATCAATGTCAATAGCAAAAATAAAATTGGCATAAGTTTAAAAATATAATAATGGAAAATAATAAAATATCAGGCGCAGAAGCCATTATAAGATGTTTACTCGAAGAAGGAGTAGACTTGGTTTATGGCTATCCAGGTGGAGCCATAATGCCTGTTTATGACGAATTATATAAATTTAAAGAACAATTGCATCACGTTTTAGTACGTCATGAACAAGGTGCAACTCACGCAGCTCAAGGTTATGCTAGAGCTACAGGAAAAGTAGGTGTTGCGGTAGCGACATCAGGTCCAGGAGCAACGAATTTAGTAACAGGAATCGCCGATGCACAAATTGATTCCACTCCAATGGTTTGTATTACAGGTCAAGTGGGTAAGCATTTATTAGGTTCGGATGCTTTTCAGGAAACGGATATTATTGGAATTTCAACTCCCGTTACCAAATGGAACTACCAAATTACGGAAGCTCACGAGATTCCAGAAATTATGGCCAAAGCATTTTTTATTGCAAAATCAGGTCGTCCAGGTCCCGTTTTGATTGATATTACAAAAAATGCTCAATTCGATAAGTTAGATTTTAGTTATAAAAAATGCACTTCGATAAGAAGTTATACTCCAAAACCGACTTTAAATCTTGAAAAAGTAAAAGAAGCTGCGGATTTAATCAATAATGCCAAAAAACCATACATCGTTTTTGGTCAAGGAATTATTCTTGGCGAAGCAGAAGCAGAACTAAAAGCATTCATAGAAAAATCAGGAATTCCAGCCGCTTGGACTATTTTAGGACTTTCAGCTTTGCCTACAGATCATCCTTTGAATGTTGGAATGTTAGGAATGCACGGTAATTATGGTCCGAATTTATTAACCAACGAATGCGATGTTTTGATTGCACTTGGTATGCGTTTTGATGATCGTGTAACTGGAAGTTTAGCGACTTATGCCAAACAAGCCAAAGTAATTCACCTTGAAATCGATCCTTCGGAAATTGATAAAAACGTAAAAACTACTGTTGCTATTTTGGCCGATGTCAAAGAATCTTTGACTGCTTTGATTCCATTGATTGATAAAAAAGTACACGATTCTTGGCACAATGAATTCAAAGACTATTACAAAATCGAATGTGATGCGGTTATTAACGAAGAGTTAAAACCAACAAAAGGTGGAATTTCTATGGGAGAAACTATGGAAATGATCAACAAACATTCCAATGGTGATGCCATAATTGTTTCGGATGTTGGACAACACCAAATGTTTGCTTGTCGTTATGCCAAATTCAATTCGACCAAAAGTAATATTACTTCTGGCGGTTTAGGAACAATGGGATTTGCTTTACCTGCAGCTATCGGAGCCAAAATGGGTAGACCAGATCGTGAAGTGGTTGCTATAATTGGTGATGGCGGTTTTCAAATGACTATTCAAGAATTAGGAACTATTTTTCAAACTAAAGTTCCGTTGAAAATTGTCGTTCTTAATAATGAGTTTTTAGGAATGGTTCGCCAATGGCAAGAATTATTTTTCGATAGTAGATATGCTTCAACAGTGATGACAAATCCAAACTTTGTCGCTATTGCAGAAGGTTACCACATCAAATCACGAAAAGTAACCGAAAGAGAAGATTTAGATGCCGCAGTTGCCGAAATGTTGGCTTCAAAAGAGTCTTATTTCCTTGAGGTAATGGTAGAAAAAGAAAACAATGTGTTTCCAATGATTCCAACAGGAGCTTCGGTTTCGGAAATGCGATTAAGTTAAAAATTATGGAAAATCAAATATTCACTATATCTGTTTACTCAGAAAATAATGTTGGCTTATTGAATAGAATTTCAGGGATTTTCTTGAAACGTCATATTAATATATTAAGTCTAAATGTATCCGAATCAGAAATTGAAAACGTTTCCCGATTCATTATCGTAGTTAAAACTACCGAAAAATGGGTGCAAAACATTGTAGGTCAAATCGAAAAACAAATCGAAGTTATCAAAGCTTTTTATCATATTGATGAAGAAACGATCTTTTTAGAAAGTGCGATCTTCAAAATTGAATCCAGCTTATTATTCGACGAAAGACAAATTCAAAACATCATAAAAGAAAGTCATTCCGAAATTGTAACTGTTTCAAGAGACTTTTTTGTGATTTCAAAATCAGGAAAACGTCAAGAAATAAATGAGTTGTACGAAAAATTGAAACCTTACGGAATCATGCAATTTGTTCGCTCGGGTCGCATTTCAGTTTCTAAAGAAAAGATGGAAATATCAACTTTACTAGAAGATTTTTCTTAAAAAAGATTTCGATTTCAATTCAAAAAATTAATTAAAAAATTTCACATTCATTAAATATTAAAAAGAAAAATGGCAAATTATTTCAATTCATTACCACTTAGATTACAATTAGAACAATTAGGCGTTTGCGAATTTATGGATCAATCCGAATTTGCAGATGGAATAGATGCTCTTAAAGGAAAAAAAGTAGTTATCGTAGGTTGCGGAGCTCAAGGTTTGAACCAAGGTTTGAACATGAGAGATTCTGGTTTAGATATTTCTTATGCTTTGCGTGCCGAAGCGATTGCTCAAAAGAGAATTTCGTTTATGAATGCTGCCGATAATGGTTTCAAAGTGGGAACTTATGAGGAATTAATTCCAACAGCTGATTTAGTTTGTAACCTGACACCAGACAAGCAGCACACTGCTGTTGTGGCTGCAATAATGCCTTTGATGAAAAAAGGAGCAACATTAGCTTACTCTCACGGTTTCAATATTGTGGAGGAAGGAATGCAAATTCGTAAAGACATCACCGTAATTATGTGTGCGCCAAAATGTCCAGGATCAGAAGTTCGTGAAGAATACAAAAGAGGTTTTGGAGTTCCAACTTTAATAGCAGTTCACCCAGAAAACGATCCAAATGGGTTTGGTTTGGCTCAAGCCAAAGCTTACGCTGTTGCAACTGGAGGAAATAGAGCAGGAGTTTTGCGTTCGTCTTTTGTCGCTGAAGTAAAATCGGATTTAATGGGAGAACAAACCATTCTTTGTGGATTGTTGCAAACAGGTTCTATTTTATGTTTTGACAAAATGGTAGCCGAAGGAATTGATGCCGGTTATGCATCTAAATTAATCCAATACGGTTGGGAAACGATAACCGAAGCTTTGAAACACGGTGGAATCACCAATATGATGGATAGATTATCAAATCCAGCTAAAATTACAGCTTTCAAAGTTTCAGAAGAATTAAAAGACATTATGCGTCCGTTGTTCCAAAAGCACATGGATGATATTATTTCTGGTGAATTTTCTAAAACGATGATGGAAGATTGGGCTAATGATGATAAAAACCTATTGACATGGAGAGCTGCAACAGGAAATACTAATTTTGAAAAAACTCCTGCTAGTTCAGTGGAAATTTCAGAACAAGAATATTTTGACAATGGAGTTTTGATGGTGGCTATGGTAAAAGCGGGTGTGGAATTAGCTTTCGAAGCAATGACAGAATCAGGAATTATCGAAGAATCAGCTTACTACGAATCATTGCACGAAACGCCATTAATTGCTAATACTATTGCAAGAAAAAAATTGTTCGAAATGAACCGTGTAATTTCTGATACTGCTGAGTATGGTTGTTATTTGTTTGATCACGCTGCAAAACCATTAATCGCTGATTACGTTAAAAATGCTCCAAGTAATTTAGTTGGTCGTCCATTTAGCGACGGAAATAATGGTGTGGATAACAAAGAATTAATCGAAGTAAATTATATCATAAGAAATCATCCAGTTGAAGAAGTGGGAGCTTATTTGAGAGAATCCATGACTGCAATGAAAAAAATTGGATAATAAAATAGATTAGACGGGGATTATTGTACTGTATCGTTTTTAAAGTATTTTTGAATTAGTTAGAACATAAAAAAAAACAACATAAGGTACAGTCAAATTACATTCACTTAACTTGAAACTTCGTTGAGAGTTAAGTGAAATAATCCCTGATAATAATGCATCAAGCGAAATAGATGAAATTCTATTTCGCTTTTTTTATGATTTGTTTAGAAGTTGTATTCGAAAGAAAATACTAAATTAGCACTATTATGAAACCAAAAACTGATGTTATTATACTTGGCGGAGGATTGGCTGGATTAACAACTGCAATTCATTTATCACGATTAGGTTTAAAAATAATCCTTATCGAGAAAAATGACTATCCAAAACATAAAGTGTGTGGAGAATACATTTCGAATGAAGTTTTGCCTTATCTCAAATCACTAGACCTGAATATTTCTGATTTAAAACCTTCATCGATTTCAAAAATGGAATTTTCGACGAAGAAAGGAAAAATCATTTCAGGTACTTTACCGCTTGGTGGATTCGGAATCAGCCGCTATGTTTTGGATCATTATTTGTATCAAAAAGCAATAGAAAACGGTTGCCAAATTATTAAGGATACGGTTGAAAATATCGTTTTTGAAAATGATGAATTTACAGTTGCAACATCTAATGGAGCTATTTTTACTTCAAAAATAGCGATTGGAGCTTTTGGAAAACGTTCCAATATTGACTTGAAACTGAATCGAGATTTTATCCAAAAAAAATCGCCTTGGCTAGCGGTAAAAGCACATTATTCAGGAGTGTTTCCTAATGATTTGGTAGGTTTACACAATTTTGAAGGAGGTTATTGTGGGGTTTCAAAAGTAGAAAATAATGCCATAAATATTTGTTATTTGGCAGATTATGAAACCTTTAAAAAATATAAAAATATAGAAGAATTTCAGGAAGAAGTGGTTTGCAAGAATCCACATTTGAAAGCAATTTTAGAAAATTCCAAAATTCTTTTCGAGAAACCCTTAACAATTAGCCAAATTTGTTTTGAGGAAAAAAACACTGTCGAAAATCATATTTTAATGATTGGTGACACCGCTGGATTGATTCACCCTTTGTGTGGAAATGGAATGGCAATGGCAATTCACAGCGCTAAAATTGTTTCAGATTTAGTGATACAATTTATAGGAAATAAAATCAGTTCTCGAAAAGAACTTGAAGAAAAATATACGAAAGAATGGAATGCTAATTTCAAGAAGAGGTTAGCAACTGGAAGGTTTTTATCTAAAATGTTGCGAAAAGAAAAATTGGCAGCCTTTCTTATGCAATTAATGGTTATATTTCCGTTTCTATTACCAATGATTATTAAAAAAACACACGGTAAACCTATAATTTAAAAATCATAAATGTTTCTAAACACAAAATTCAGAACAGATGAAGTAGAAATTATGGATGATTTCACTTTGGAAGGAGAAATCTTGCGTGACGCATTGGATAAAATTGCCAAAATAAATCAGCTTTTGGGAGGAAACCAACTAACTTTACGAGGTGTTCAAGAATTAATCGTAAAACTTCCAAAGAATGCTGAAATTAAAATTGTAGATGTTGGTTGTGGAAATGGTGATATGTTGCGAACTATAGCGGATTTTGGTTTAGAGCATCATCTAAATTTTAAATTAATTGGTATTGATGCAAATAATTTTACCATAAATCACGCCACAAAATTATCAGAAAAATATTCTAACATAAGCTATCGCTGCGAAGACATTTTCGATAAACCTTTTTCTAAACTTAAGTACGATATTGTTCTCTGTACGTTAACTTTGCATCACTTTAAAGATGAAGAAATCATCAAATTAGTTTCCGTTTTTAATGCTAATTCTAGCATTGGAATTGTAATAAATGATTTGCAAAGAAGTGCTGTGGCGTATCGATTATTTCAAGTTTTATGTTTCATTTTTCGACTGAATTCTATGTCTCGAGAGGATGGTTTAACCTCTATTCTGCGAGGATTTAAAAAGGAAGAATTGGTTTGTTTTTCAAAAAAATTAAATTTAAGTAACTTTAAAATCCAATGGAGATGGGCTTTTCGCTACCAATGGATAATTTCAAAAATATGAGTGTAAAAATTAAGTGTGTTTCCACGCAATTGCCTAAATATTCCCGAACAACAGAAGAGATAATTCCGTTTCTGGATGCTTGGTTAGACGGACAAGATTCTCGTTTTATCAGAAAAGTGAAGAAAATTTTTGAAGGAGCAGCAGTCGACAAACGCTATTCTATTATGGATCCAATCGAAGTTTTTACCAATACTTCTTTTGAGGAAAGGAACGACATTTATATTCGTGAGGTCACTGATTTAGGCGAAAAAGTATTGGATAAAGCCTTAGAAAAATCCAAGTGGAAACCCGAAGATTTAGATTATATCATCACAGTAAGTTGCACCGGAATTATGATTCCGTCATTGGACGCTTATTTGATAAATAAATTAAAATTGCGCCAAGATATTGTTCGGCTTCCAGTAACCGAAATGGGTTGTGCTGCGGGAATTTCTGGAATTATTTATGCCAAAAATTTCTTGAAAGCCAATCCAGGAAAACGTGCAGCAGTGATCGCGGTCGAAAGTCCAACGGCAACATTTCAATTAGATGATTTTTCGATGGCCAATATAGTGAGTGCTGCAATTTTTGGTGATGGAGCTGCTTGTGTTTTACTTTCTTCGAATGATGAAGATGAAGGTCCAGAAATTTTGGACGAAGAAATGTATCATTTTTATGATGCGGAACATTTGATGGGTTTTAAACTGACAAATTCAGGCTTGCAAATGATTTTGGACATTGAGGTTCCAGAAACAATTTCAAATCATTTTCCAGATATTATTCATCCTTTTTTGGCAAAAAATAATTTGAAAATTGAGGATATTGATCATTTGATTTTCCATCCCGGTGGCAAAAAAATTGTTCAAACAGTCGAAGGTTTATTTTCAGATTTAGGGAAAAACATAGACGATACTAAAGAAGTATTGCGATTGTATGGCAATATGTCCAGCGCCACTGTTTTGTATGTTTTAGAAAGATTTATGGCAACAGAACAAAAGAAAGGAGCGATCGGATTGATGTTGAGTTTTGGTCCAGGATTTTCGGCACAAAAGGTTTTACTGAAGTTTTAGTATAAAAAGAATCAATGACCAAAGAACAAATCATATCCAATTTACCGTATTCAAAACCCTTTTTATTTGTGGATGAAATTATCCATATTGATGAAAATGGAGTAGAAGGAACCTACACTTTTGATGCCAATTTGGATTTTTACAAAGGACATTTTAAAGATAATCCAGTTACGCCTGGAGTGATTTTGACCGAAGTTATGGCTCAAATTGGAGTAGTTTGTTTGGGAATATATTTATTGAATGATACATTTAATTCAACTGCATCAATTGCATTGACATCCAATGAAATAGAGTTTGAAAAAGCTGTTTATCCAAAAGAAAAAGTTACGGTTAAATCAGAAAAAATATATTTTAGATTTGGTAAATTAAAATGCAAAGTGAGTATGAAAAATGAGCTAGGTGAAGAAGTTTGCGCCGGAACAATTGCAGGAATGATTATTTGATTATTTTTTTCTTACCATTGTCTTTTAAATTGCCATTGAAATTACCATTGAAATTACCATTGAAATTACCTTTAAAATACCATTGCCATTAAAATTGCCTTTACTATTAAAATTAAATTATGAATAAACGTGTCGTTATTACTGGTCTTGGTGTTGTTGCTCCAAATGGAGTCGGACTTGATGCGTTTACGAATGCTATAAAAAATGGAGTTTCAGGAATTAAACACGACAAAGAATTAGAACGATTACAATTTTCTTGTCAAATTGCTGGAAAACCTGAAATCTCAACTGAATTATCCTTAAAATATTTTACGGAATTAGAACTGCGAAATTTTAATTCTTCTGGAATTTTATACGGAGTCATTGCGGGTATTGACGCTTGGAAAGATGCAGGATTATCAATTGAAAATAACGACGATCCGGATTGGGATAGTGGAACTATTTTTGGAACAGGAACGTCTGGAATCGATAAATTTAGGGAAAGTATTTATAAAATTGACGATTTGCAAACCCGAAGATTAGGAAGTACTGCGGTTGCACAAACGATGAATAGTGGTGTGAGTGCCTATTTGGGTGGGAAATTAGGATTAGGAAATCAAGTTACTACCAATTCTTCTGCTTGTACGACTGGAACCGAAAGTATTTTGATGGCTTATGATCGTATAAAATCGGGTCAAGCCAAACGTATTTTGGCAGGAAGTACCAGCGATTCCGGACCTTACATTTGGGGAGGATTTGATGCGATGAAAGTTTGCACTTTTAAACACAATGAAACACCTGAACATGGTTCAAGACCAATGTCGGCAACTGCTTCGGGATTTGTTCCTGGAAGTGGGGCAGGAGCTTTGCTATTAGAAGATTTAGAATCAGCATTAGCTCGTGGAGCTAGAATTTATGCCGAAGTTCTTGGCGGAAATATAAATTCTGGTGGCCAAAGAGGACAAGGAACGATGACTGCTCCAAATCCTGTTGCGGTGCAAAAATGTATCAAAGATGCATTAAAAAATGCTGGAATTCATCCGCATGAAATTGATGCTATTAATGGACATTTGACGGCAACATCAAAAGACAGCTTAGAAATAAAGAATTGGACGGAAGCTTTGGAAAGAAATGGAATTAATTTTCCGTACATCAACTCTTTAAAATCAATGGTAGGACATTGTTTATCAGGAGCTGGAAGTGTTGAAAGTGTGGCTTCGGTATTACAAATACATCACGGGTTTATTTTTCCGAATATCAATTGTGAAGATTTACATCCTGAGATCACTGATTTAATTCACGAAACTAGAATTCCCAGCAAGATGATTAATAAAGAATTGAGCATCATTGTAAAAGCTAGTTTTGGTTTTGGCGATGTAAATGGATGCGTATTATTCAAAAAATGGTCGTAGAGACTCGATTTATCGCGTCTCACTTATCACAGCAAAATAGATTTCAGAACGCAGACGCCAGAATTATAAAAGCAGATTCCAATATTCAATAAAAATTAGAAAACAATCAATCCCCTATAAATGATAGAAAAACAAGAAATAATCGAAAAACTGAAAGTGATCATCAAGCCATTTATCAAAAATCAGGACGCCTTTGCGATTCTAAATGAAGATACTGATTTTATAACAGATTTAAATATCAATTCAGCAAATTTAGTCGATGTGATTTTAGATGTTGAAGAAGAATTTGATATTGTAATCGATAACGAATCGATGGAAAAAATGCTGAACGTAAAGGCAACTGTAGCAATCATACAAACAAAATTATCCGAAAAATGATCGGAAATGATATTGTCGATTTGGCTTTAGCCAGAAAAGAAAGCAATTGGAAAAGGACAGGTTTTTTAAGTAAAATCTTCACCAAAAAAGAACAATTGCTGATTTCCACGGCGGAAAATCCCGAAATAAAAGTTTGGGATTTGTGGAGTAGGAAGGAAGCAGCTTATAAAATATACAATCGGGAAACTGCAATTAGAGGCTACTTTCCTTTAAAATTGGAATGTGTTGATTTGGAAACTAAAGATGGACTATCTTTTGGAAAAGTTTTAATTGATGAAAGTATTTACTTTACTAAAACAGAAATAACAAGCCAATTTATTTATACGGTTGCCGCCCTGAATGTTGAACAATTTACTACAATCAAAACTTTGGAAAGCTTAGCGAAAGTTGAAAAAATTATTGGAATTCCAAATTATATTGATGAAGAAAATTTTACAAAAAAACCAGTTTCAATTAGCCATCACGGGAGATTTCAGAGGATAATTTCTATCTAATTCAACCCCAATCTCGATTTTAGTTTAAGAAACAGTAAAGCAATTTTATAAGCGTCTTCTGAAGAAGAATTGCGATCACTTAAAGGAATTTTATAAATTTCTGACAGTTCGTCTAACGAAAATTGTTTGCTAGTAATATCGAGCAATTTGCGATGCATCACATCAATATCTAATGCCTCATTTTTCAACCTTCCGCACCCTAATTTTTCTAGAGCTACATTGATCATTTCTACATCAAAATCAATGTGATGACCTACCAAAACTGAGTTTCCTATAAATTCAACTAACGCTTTAATACCCTCTGATTCACTCATTTTTTCCATTTTAGTCTCCAAAGTGAATTCATTCGAAATTCCATTATCGTGAAAAAATTTGTATTGAGCGATAACGGTTTCAAAACTATCACCAATAATAATACTATTATTGATGACAGAAAATGCACCAAAAGATAAAATAACATCCTTTTCAAGACTTAAACCGGTCGTTTCTGCTGAAATCACGACAAAACGATTTGATTTTTTTTCAAATTTAGAAAGATATATTTTCCAAAATTCAGGATATTCCTTGTTTATATTTTTTATCCAGTCTAACATTGTTATGAAAATTGGGTCAATTGAAATTTATTTTTTATTAAGTCTTCTAATTCATCCATTGGTGCAAGCGAATTTTTTAATAGTTCCCTGTCAGCTTTTGATAATTCTTGCAAATTTATGAATTGTCCAGAACTATCGTTTTTCAGTCCTTCTACAGTTCTAAATTTTGACAAGGTTAGAAAGGCTTTTGCACAATTAAGATAAATTTCCGAATTTTTAGGATCTACAATTGCTAGTTGCTTGAAGCGAAGATAAGTATTGTTCACTCCTCGCAAAGAATTACTCAAACTAAACAAACGTGCACCATCAATGAGCGGCATTAAAGCTCGCGTTTTAATATCAAATTTATCTTTGTTTGGTCCTTTTTCTTCCACGTTAAATTTCTTAAAAAAGGTTAATGGCGAATTTTTTCTTAAAGCTTCATTTCCAAGAAAATCAAAAAATAAAGTGTTGTTTTTTAAATTATTAAAAACCACATTTTCTATGGCCTCTTCAATTTTTTTCTCGCCAATGACTATTTCAAAATCAAAGAAAATACTACTCAATTCATTACTATTTTCACCTGGAGTATTCATCCAGCTATTGTATTGATTTGTCCAGTCTGTCAATGACTTACACCAAAGCATGTTACTTCCCATATGTCCGTATGGACACGGCTCATATCCAACTTTTTCAAGAATGGCTGTAGTTCTTTTTCCTAATTTTAAGAAATAATCTTTTACATCTCTATATTTTTCGGCTGTAACATCTTCAAAAATCAAAATACTATCTTGATCTGTTGGCAATAATTGTTCTTTCCGACCTTGACTACCAATGCAAATCCACGCAAAACGAGCAGGAGGGGAGCCTAAATCCAAAATCGATAGTTCAACTGAACGTTTTATGATTGCTAAATTTATTTCACTCGCAAGATTATTCACATGTGAAAGTGGTATATTTTTTTGAATAGATTTTTCAATAAGTTCGGTCAAGCGGTCTCTAATTGGTTTTAAATCTTTTGGAGACTGCGAACGTTTGATTTCTTTTATTAAAACCCCTGGATTACTGGCTTGCGCTACGATTAAATCATGTTCTGAAATAACTCCTTTAACAGCTGATTTATCACTTCCATCTTGAGTTACACACAAATGGGTTACATTATATTTTAGCATAAGTAATTGAGCTTCAGCCAACGAAACATTCTCAACAACAGTAACCACAGGCGATGACATAATTTTATCGACCGTTGTTGAAATCGAAAATCGACCAGTAGCAATTTTTGAACACATATCGGTATTGGTTACAATACCAACGGGTAAATTATTTTCGCAAACAACAACACTTGTCGAGAGGGAATTTGTCATTAGTTGCGCTGCATCTTGAACTATGCTCAACGCTGTTACCGTTATCGGCGTAACATTATAACTTAAAGACTGAAAATATTGAATTTCAGATTGTTGTTCTGAATAATAACCGTTTTCAGACATTTGAGATCCGCGAAAATTCTCTTTATCACTTGGATTGCTGGTATTTGTTGCAAAACTGTGCAAAAGAAATTCTAAAACCGCTGCATTTGTGGCTACAAATGGACGAAAAGAGGCTATAGGAATTGCATAAATAATACTTTCTTCACGCGCTTTCGCTGTCATTTGGTAATTGTTTTTGGCGAAAAATGGACGCAAACCAAAAATATCGCCCTCATAGCATTTATTTAATAAATTTTCCTCAGCATCGGCAATCACAGATAAGCTGACAACTCCCGAAGCCACAACATAGAAACTGTCATGTAAAATATCGTTAATTTGAAACAATGTTTTATGTTTTTCAAGATTTAACACCCGAATACTCGAAGAGATTTCGGATAATTCTTGAAAAGTTAAAGTGTCAAATGGCGGATATTTCTTTAGAAAATCGGCTATGTGTTCAGCAATTGTGTTCATATAATTAGATAACTTGTCCGATGTAAAATTAATAAATTAATAAATTATAATGCGAGCATTTACATACTAATATACGTTAATTGTATAATTCGTAAAAATCATAAATTTTTATTAAAAAATGATATGATTTATAATTAATATAATCAAGTTATCCTAAATTTAGGAACTAAACTAAAACATTTAAAATCATGAGATTACAGCAGAAAATACAGTTTTTATTTATAGCTTTTTTGACTATAACGTTTGTGAATGCGCAAGATAAACCAAAAAGTCCTCCAGAAGTTGCAATGGGCAAAATAAATGGTGCTACTATTACAATTAATTATTGTAGTCCGTCTGTAAAAGGAAGAGCAATTTGGGGTGAATTGGTGCCATTTAACACAGTTTGGCGTGCTGGAGCTAATGACGCAACGACATTTGAAACGGATAAAGATCTCGTTATTGAAGGCTCTAAATTGCCTGCAGGAAAATATTCTTTTTTTGTTATCCCTAATGAAAAAGAATGTGTACTTATTTTTAATAAAATTGCTAAACAATGGGGCGCTTTTAAATACAAACAAACCGAAGATCAGTTACGTGTAAATGTTAAACAACAACTTTCAGAATCAAACACCGAAAGTTTAGTTTACAAAATCAACAAGAATTCGATTGTGTTGAGTTGGGAAAAATGGAAAATTCCATTCTCTGTAAAATAAGTTAAAACTATTTGTTATATGAAAGCATTATTAAGAGTTCTTGATAATGCTTTTTTATTGGTATTATGATGAATTAGGGTAGTGTTCACAAATTATTGGAATCTATACTAATAAAATTTAACTGATAACTGAAATATTCTATTTTACATAATATAAATTATAGTTCAAATTTAATAGTTATAAAAATCAATCCTATTTAAGTTCTTGCTGCTTTGATTTGCAATCTATAAAATTAAGTTACTAACGATTTCGTTTGAATTTTATCAAAATTTATTAATTATTAATTTAAGACCTAATAATATGATAAATATCAATGTTTGAAAAAATGCAACTACCTAAATTTGAAAATTGCTTTACCAACTAACATATCTAAAATGAAAATAATGAAATGTAAATTCTTGTATTTATTATTTATCGGTCTTTTTTTTGCTTGTAATAATGTTCAAAGAACCGATGATTCAAATTTAAAACCTTTACAAAAACTTCAAAAAGGAAACGAACGGTTTGCCGCTGGACAACCTTTGCATCCTAATGAAACACTCGAAAGATTGCGAGAATTAAAAAAAGGACAACACCCTTTTGCAATTGTAGTCAGTTGTTCTGATTCAAGAGTACCTGCTGAACTTGTTTTTGACCAAGGACTTGGTGATATTTTTTCGATTCGTACTGCTGGAAATGTTATGGGAGATTATGAATTGGGTAGTATTGAGTATGCTGTCGAACATCTTGATTGTAAGCTAATTGTAGTAATGGGACATAAAGATTGTGGTGCCATTAAAGCATTTATCAAATCTGAAGGACATTATGAAAATTTGGATCATATCAAAAAAATAATTGAGTATATCGAAAACGAAAAAGAAGAAAAAAATCTTGCAAACCACAAAGAATTAAATGTAGACAAAGCAATTGATGCCAATGTTGAGCATGGTGTTTTATTTTTAAAAAATGCTGAACCTATTTTAAAAGAATTTTATGATACTAAAAAAATAGAAATTGTAGGTGCTGTGTATGACATTGAAACCGGTAAAGTAACATATACTAAATAAAACAATTCCAATTAATTTGTATGTGATAATTTTCACATAAAAATTTTTATACTGTCGTATCAGCAAAAAAAATTATAATGAAAAAATACCTTGTTTATATTTCACTTGTTTTAATACCCATTTTGTCATTTGGACAAAAACAATCTCAAGTGTCAAATACAATGAATTCACCTTTGATTCCTACTTCAAAAACGTCGTTGCTAAAAGATGTCGATGTTATTTTTAATACCCGAATGGCTTTTGATAACTGTTTTGTAAATAATGATATCACAAGTTCTGAATTTTCAGTAAATCAACTAAGATTTGAAATTAAAGGAAAAATTCACGACAAAGTATTTTTTCGTTTCAGAAACCGATATACCAAAATTCCTGATCCAAATACCGTTGATACTATAAGCCGAACTGTCGATTTAGCTCACCTAATTATAGACATTGCTCCTCAAACCAAATTAACATTCGGAAAAATGATTGGAGATTGGGGAGGTTATGAACTTATGATGAACCCAATTGAAATTTTGTCTTATAACGTCATCAATGATAAATCAGATAATTTTGTAGTCGGCGCTGCCCTAACCTATTCATTGTTAGATCATAAAAACGCATTCAACCTGCAATTGGTGAATGCTAGATCTAAAACCTTACAAGAACAATATCCAACAAATTTGCCTCCAGGAATTACACAAACAAAAACTCCATTAGGTTTGGTAACCAATTGGAAAGGGCATCTTTTTGATGGAAAACTGGAAACAACCTACAGTTTTGCTCATCTCATTGATGCCGAAAAAGCAAATAGAAATTATATTGCTTTAGGTAACAAAATAAAAACGGGTAAATTATCGCTGTATTATGATTTTCAATACAGCAAAGAAGATTTAGACCAAAAAGGGATAATTTCTAATTGTATAAAAAATCAGAATATTTATGCTGCGCAAGATGTTACCTATGTCGAAAACTGGATTAGAGCAGAATACAAGATTCAACCCAAAGTTGATTTGTTACTTACTGTAATGAGTAACAATTCCTATTGGAGCGGAAATCCTGATGCTAATAAAAACCGTCTTTTGGTAACTTCATATGGTTTTATTCCAACTATTGAATATTCACCTTTTGCGGATCTGAATATGAAGTTTTTTGTGGGTTATGTAGCAAGAAAGTACAATTATACCTCCTATGCTGAAACTAAATTTAATGCTGTAGATTTTTCGACAGCACAACTTAGTTTCGGGATCATCGCACCATTACTAATTTTGTAATAGAATTTTTGCTGAGACATTAATTCGTTTTCTTATAACTCCAAACTGCAAATCCATTGATCGCAAAAGCATAAAGTGCAATAATACTAATTTGCGTTTTTATTTCATTAAACCCTGCTCCTTTTAGCATAACCATTCTTATTATCTCAACAAAGTAACGAATTGGATTGAAATAAGTTAAATTTTGTGCCCAAGTTGGCATACTTTCTATTGGTGTGAAAAGTCCGCTCATTAGGATGAAAATAACAGTAAAAAACCAAGCGATAAACATTGCCTGCTGTTGGGTTTCGGTATGATTGGAAATAAACAATCCGATACCTAAAATCAATACCAAATAGATCGATGTGAAACCATAAATCAAGAAAACGTTTCCTAAAAATGGCACATTAAAAACAACTTTTGCAATAATTAATCCAACCGTTAAAATAACTAATCCTAAAACCCAAAACGGAAATAATTTGCCGATTATAAATTGGTGTTTTTTGATCGGAGTTACATTAATTTGCTCTAATGTTCCTACTTCCTTTTCGCGAACAATATTCATAGACGACAAAAACAAAGACAACATTGTAACTAATAAAACTAAAATTCCAGGCACCATAAAGGTTTTATAATTCAAGGTTTTGTTGTACCAAAAAGACGGAATTGTCGTGATATTTTCAGGTTGGACAGTGTTCCCTTGATTAAAAGTATGTAGTTGTGTTTGTATGGATTGATTGAAAGCCGAAATAATCTGCGTGATGTAAACATTTGAAACTCCTGCGGCTGCTCCGTCAATGGCGTTGATGCTTACTGAAAGATTAGTATTTTTTTGTTTGATTAAATTGCGTTCAAAATGGAAAGGAATTTCGAGAATAACATCTATTTTTCCTTCTTGCATTTGTAAATCTGCTTCTTTTTTGGATTGAAATTCAGAAAGAACATTAAAATAATTGGATGCTTGAAACTTGCTAGTCAATTCTCGTGAAGCTGCGGAATGGTCGTGATCGATGTATGAAAATTTAATATTTTTCACTTCAAAACTAGCTGCATTTGACAAAATAACCAATTGCAACAAGGGTAAAATAAAAATAATAGGCAACATACTTTTATTTCTAAAAATTTGCTTGAATTCTTTTTGGATTATGAATAGTATTGTTTTCATATTTTGTATTTAAACTAAACCCAGTCAGAGTTTTGAAGCAAGACTGGGTTGCTAGGATTATTCTAATCGTATTTTGTATTTTTTAATGCTTATAACTATAAAAAGCAATGTCATTCCAACTAAAATTAATGTTTCTTTCCAAATTACTGAAAAACTGGCTCCTTTGAGCATAACGGCTTTGATGATGATAATGAACCATTTAGCTGGAATAATATTACTGATCACTTGCAATGGAACCGGCATACTCGAAACTGGGAAAATAAATCCTGATAGCAAAATCACCGGCAACATAAGTCCAAATAGTGAAATCATCATCGCTGTTTGCTGCGAATCGGATAATGTGGAAATTAAAATTCCTAATGTCAAGGCACATATAATAAATAAAACACTTTCTATGGCTAGTAAAAATAGACTTCCTTCGATGGGCATTTCAAAAACAAAATAACCTAAAAGTAAAATAACTGTAGCATTGATAATGGACAGAAATATGTAAGGAAAAACTTTTCCAATAATTACTTGAAACGGTTTTAAAGGAGAAACCAAAAGGATTTCCATTGTGCCTAATTCTTTTTCACGAGTAATAGAAATTGACGTCATCATTGCAGAAACAAGCATTAAAATAACCGTCATTACACCGGGTACAAAAGTAAAAACGCTTTTCATTTCGGGGTTATAAAACAGTTGCGTTTGGGTTTGTATTTGATACGCTGGCTTGTTGTTTTTGTTTTTTTCTTGGATAAAATTTTGTAAAATGGAGGTAATATAATTTGAAATAGTATTCGCCATATTCGGATCGGTTGCATCAGTAATTACTTGAACTTTTGCATTTTTTTGTGTTTGTAAATGTTTGATAAAATCTTTCTCGAAAACTAAAACAGCTTTGACTTTTCCTTTTTTGAAAACGGATTCGATTTCGGATTCTGTTTTAATTTCTTGATCTATTGTAAAATAAGAGGAATTACTAATTTTTTGAATTATTTTTTGAGTTTCGGTGTCTTTTGATTGGTCTAAAACTGCAATTTTCACATTATTAATTTCGTTTGTAATAGCAAATCCAAACAACATAATTTGAGCAATTGGCATTCCGAAAAGGATAAACATCGAACGCTTATCACGAAAAATGTGATAGAATTCTTTTTTTATAAAACCGATGAATCTTTTCATTTATTTATTTTTTTTGCTACGAAAACACTAAGTCACGAAGGTTTTTTTTGTTCTTTTGGGAGCGTTATGCTCCGCGATGTTCCTTTACAATGATAAAACATTTACCACGAAGACACTAAGCCACGAAGGTTTTTTTTGTTTCTGGAGAGTAGTGTTATTTTAGACTTTTCTCCTTATTCTGCAATCTTCTATTTTCTGAAATCTACCTTCTGTTTTTCTTTCTTCTATTCTATATTCCTTGCCAATTTTAAAAACACATCATTCATTGAATTCACATTGAATTGTTGTTTTAAGTTTTTTGGAGTATCTAATGCTTCAATAACGCCGTCAACCATTATGGAAACTCGGTCACAATATTCGGCTTCATCCATATAATGAGTCGTTACAAATATGGTTGTGCCTTTGTAAGCTTGTGTGTAAATCATTTCCCAAAATTGCCTTCTCGTAATTGGGTCAACTCCTCCAGTTGGTTCGTCGAGAAAAACAATTTTTGGTTCGTGTAATAATGCAACCGAGAAAGATAATTTTTGCTTCCAACCTAATGGCAAGGAACTTACTAAATTGTCAGCTACGTTTTGCATTTCTAATTCTTCAACTAATTGAATTGTTTTTTCTTTGATTTGCTTACGAGATAAACCGTAAATTCCTCCAAAAAAAGTAATATTTTCTTTGATTGTTAAATCGTCATACAAAGAAAATTTCTGACTCATATAACCAATGCTTTTCTTAACCAAATCGGCTTGTGTGGCAACATCTAAACCCGCAACAATGGCGCTGCCCGAAGTTGGAATTGAAATCCCGATGAGCATTTTCATGGCAGTAGTCTTCCCTGCTCCATTGGCGCCAAGAAAACCAAAAATTTCTCCTTTATACACATCAAAAGAAATACTTTTTACTGCAGTAAAGTTGCCAAATTGCTTCGTTAAATTTTGTACTGATATGATTTTTTCTTTGTTCATATTTTTTAGCCACAGATTACACGGATTAAACAGATTTTTTATTTTTTTTTACCACAGAGTAAAAAGATTAACACAGATTTTTTTATTCAATGTCTTAATTCTCAATACCCTAGTCTTAATACATTTTTATAAATCCATAAAAACATCTTCGATGGTTGTTTCTGCTTTTTTTATAATGATGTCAGAATGATTTTTATTTTCTAAATAATCCTGCATATCCTTTGGATTAAAATCTGAATTTTTATCAATATAATGAATAAATTCTCCAAAAGCATAAACACTATAATGACTTGGATAATTTTTTAAATCGTGAATTAATCCGTGCGTATTTTTTGATTGAATGTCATAAATAATTTTTCCATAATTGGCTGTAATAGCCTGTGGCGAATCAATTTTTAATACTTTTCCTTTTTGGATTAGAGCTATTCTATCACAAAGAGATGCTTCATCCATATAAGGTGTTGAAACTAAAATAGTGATCCCCTTTTGCTGTAATCGCTTTAGCATTTGCCAAAATTCCTTTCGAGAAACTGGATCTACTCCTGTTGTTGGTTCGTCTAAAAACAATACTTTTGGTGCGTGAATTAAGGCACAACATAACGCTAACTTTTGTTTCATTCCACCCGATAATGCTCCTGCCCTACGCTTTTTGAAAGGTTCAATTTGAATGTAAATATCCTTGATTAAATCGTAATTTTCTTCAATTGTTGTTCCGAAAATGGTAGCAAAAAAGGAAAGATTTTCTTCAACAGTTAAATCTTGATACAAAGAAAATTTACCAGGCATATACCCTACCGAATTCCGAATGATTTTATAATCTTTCACGACATCAAAACCAGCTACGGTTGCCGAGCCTTCATTGGCTAATAATAGTGTGGTCAAAATTATAAAAATTGTCGTTTTTCCTGCACCATCTGGACCGATTAGCCCAAATAATTCTCCTTCCTTTACGTCAAAAGAAATAGCTTCAACAGCTTTGATTTTGTTGTATGATTTGGTGATATTTTGGGCGGATATACTCATAATTAAGCCACTTATTCTGATATTAATAATCGTTTTTTAATTCGTGTTTTTATTTTTACCCATTCCTTGCCCCATTCCCATTCCGTTTTTATGATTTTGTTTAAAATGATCTTGAAACCATACAGGTGTTTCAATTTCATTCTCATAAATATAAGTAGCAATTTTTGTTAAATCTTCCTCTCTAAAATTTTGCATTGGCATGGCTTTAAATTTACTTATAGCTCCAGTCATTAAAGCATTTTTGGCATCTGGATGACCTGCATAAGCAACAACAGCTTTTACAAAATCTTCTTTGTTATCAAATTGCATTGAATACCGTTTTTTTACAGCAATCATTGGTGGAGCAATAATTTCGTCGTGTGATTTTGTGATCACACTATGGCAAGCATAACATTTTTGTTGAAACAAAATTTGGGCTTCCTCATTCTCTGCTTTTGAAGTTGTTACAGCTGTTTTCTGTGTTGAAAAATCATCGTTTTGTTTTTTGCAACTTGCAAAAGCAATTATGATAATTAGTAATGTTAATAATTTTGTTTTCATATGATTATTTAATTTGATTACAACCTCCATCAGATTTGTTTAAAATAGAATTGTAATATTCATTTTTTATGTATTGTGGTTTATAAGTTAATTTTCTAAAAATCAGTTGATTTGAGAAGGCTCGAATGTGATTTTTTGAACCACACACTAAATAATCATAAACGCTTATCAAATCTGATTTAGTGGTGTTTTTTATAAAAACATCAATGTCTTTAATGTCTAAATCTTCAATCGTTGCTCCTACTTTTATTGCTTCAGTTAAAGAAATTGCGGATTGAGCTGTTAAACTATTATACAATGCTTGCAAATCTTTGTTGTTGAAAACTCCTCTTAGTGTTGATGCTGAATCATTAAGACCATATTTTTTTAACAAATTCAAAATACTGTCCATATGTATTTGTTCGCTGCGAGAAATATTATCAAAAATTCTAATTCCATATTTGTCATAGGAAAATAAATAAACATCTCTAGCTAATTTTTCTTCTTCCCTCAAAAATTGTAAATTTTCAATTTCGTCTTGAGTAAGTGGAATTAAAGAATATATATTACAGTTGTTTGAATAGCTACTAGTCATTACTAATAGTAGTGCCATGGTAAATGTTATATTTTTCATTTTTTCATTTTTTATTATTAATGAATAAAATTAACCATTTGATTAAACACTTAAAGCTACTTGTGTTACATAAAAACCATTAAATTATTTGAAATTTACTTGATCCACATTTCAGCAGGCATTCCAATTTTTAAACCGCCATCATTTTTCACAATTACTTTCACAGCATAAACCAAATTGACTCTTTCTTCCTTTGTTTGAACAATTTTTGGCGTAAATTCAGCCGATGATGAAATCCAAGAAATCACTCCTTGGTAGGATTTCATGTCTTTTTCAGTATCAATTTTTACGCTTACATTTTCACCAATTTTTATCTGTGACAATTGGGTTTCACTAACGTAAACTCTCAAAGTCATTTCTGAAATATCGGCAATTTTATATAGAGGTTTTCCAAAAGCAGTCACTTCATTAGGTTCAGCATATTTAGACAAAACCGTTCCTTTTAGGGGATTAATGATTTTACTTTTTTCAATTTGGTCCTTAATTTTTTCAATTTGGACATCAATCGATTTTACTTCGTTTATTATTGGAGCATTTTGGGTTTGAACACTTTTAATTTGCTCCTGAATAACACTCACTTTCCCGTCAATTTCATCAATTTGTCTTTTAGTAGCCGCATTTTCATCAAACATATTTTGGATTCTTTTTTTCTCAATTTGAGTTGTTTTTAATTGTTCTTGCAGCACTTTAACTTGCGACAAAACAGTAGCAGATTTTGAAAAAACAGTACTTTTCGAGGCAATCAATTGTTGTTTGTTAAAATACAATTGAGTGGTATCAATCAATCCAACTTGAATATTTGGCTCGAGAATATCGCCTTCTTCAAGTTTTAAATAGTCAATTTTTCCATTAGCTTCTGCGGAAATGGTGACTTCAGTTGCTTCAAAATTTCCGTAACCATCGGCTTTGTCGTTGTTTTTGTTACAGGAAATTAGAGTTGCAAGTATCAAGAATGTAGTTATTTTTTTCATTTTATTTTTTTTTATTAGCTATTAGTCAAGCTTAGGCCTCATTTGATTAATTATAGTCCTTTTACAATTTTATAATTCGCTTTGGTCAAAGCCAATTGTATTTCGTTTACTTTTTGATTCGTTTTTGCATCGAATAAATTCGTCAATTCGACCAAATATTCAGAGGAAGTGATCACTCCGTTTTTCAGTTGTGAATCAGATGATTTTACGACATATTCTCTTAAACCAATAATTTCAGAATCGGTTTTTATTAATGCTTCTACTTTGTTAATGTCGCTTTCCATTTCTTGTAATTGCATTTTATTAGTGAGCAAAAAGGTTTCTTTTTCTGTTGCAACTATTTCATTCGAAATGGAAAGTGCTTGCTTATCGCTTTTGGATTTATTCCAATCAAACACATTCCAATTGGCTTTCACGCCAACCAAATAAAAAGTTTGAAAAGAATTATCTAGCATATTTAACCCAGGATTTCCATAACCTGCTTGACCAAAAGCATTGATTTTTGGTAGTTTGTTTTTGATAAGCAATTCTTGCGAAACTTCAATTTGCTGACTTTGTAGATCGAATAATTTTAATTCTGGACGATTATTTTCAGCCGAATAATTTGTTGTTTCTGCCGGTTGAACCAAAACCGTATTTTCATCAATTTCAGAAGCGATTAATGATGATAAATTTTCTAAAAGACGTTTTTTATCAAATTGAATTTCCGTTAAGAGTTGTTTTATTTTTAGGTTTTCTGCTTCCAAAACTTTCTCAGATGCAGGAAGAATAGCGCCAAATTTCACTCCCGATTTCACTTCTTCAATTTTTGTCCGTAATTGATTTTGCTTTGCAATTACTATAGAATTCCGCTCTTGTAGCATTAAAATCGAAAAATACAATTGATTAATACGGGTTTTAATTTGATACAAATTTACTTGAACTTGTTGCTGCTGGGTTTTGATTTGTACATCTTTTAGTTTGGCATTGGCGTCAATCATTCCACCATTATATAGGATTTGACTAACGTCTAATGTTGCTCGATATTGATCTTTATTGGGCGGAATTACATTTGGCAATGGAATTGGCAAACCGGTTACATCCGATTGATAAGTTGCTTGTGCATTCAGATCAATTTTTGGTAATTTTCCTTTGTTTAAAGAAGCAATGTCGAATGCAGCTTTTTGTTGCAATAAATTAGTTTGTTTCGCTAACGGATAACTTTTATTGACCAACGAATAACAATCTTCTAAAGACAACTTTTGTTGCGCAATTGAAAATAGTGGTATTAAAAACAAAAAGGTTAGAATTACTTGTTTTTTCATCTTTTTATGGAATTTATAATTTGTTCGGCAATGCTGGTTTTTCGTTCTTCCATCATCGTATTAAATTCTGTTTCTGAAATATCCAACATTCCCTTAATCATCATTTGTGCCGCAAATGGGAAAACGGTCATCGAAATCATATTCATCAAAAGTTGTTTAGGTTTTATAGGTTTTATAAAGCCATCTGCAATTTCTTTCTCGATTTGAGCAATGAGTAATGTTGGATTGGGTCTAATTTCATTATTTAAAAATGACATCACAAACTCGGGATTGTTATTCATTTCTTGGATGACAAATTGTGGTAAGTAAGGATTTAATATTACAAATGATATGTAACTATTTGTAAACTTCCTGATTTTATCGAATAAATTATCTTTAGAAATAAAAATTTCATTGATTTGTGGGGCAATTTGAGTAAAAGCATTCATAAAAACGGCTTCAAAAAGCAATTGCTTACTCTTGAAACAATAATGCAACATCGCTTTGTTGATGCCTGCTTCATCTGCAATCTCCTGCATCCTTGCTCCTGCGAATCCTTTTTTTTGGAAAACAATTCGTGCAGCATTAAATATTTTTTCTTCTGTAGTCATTTTTAACTATTCGGTTTAACCATTTGGTTAACAAAGGTAATTAAAAAAAGTATTCCGCAATGAAATACTTTCTTTATTTTAAATTTTAATGTTTTACTTCCCTAGTTCCTCCGTGTTTAAAGGCTACAATACTCAATATTTTGACATTCAAATAGAGAAACATAAAAAACTGTATGAATGGATTATGCATTAAAAACTTCTGAAAACGTGTGATTTTTTTTGCCATGATTTTAGTATTTAAAAAAAATAAAGTGTTATTATTCAGGAATCAACCACCAAAATGGTTTCATTTTTGCTTTATAAAGAAAGGCATAATGCAAGGCTAGCTTTACCCAATGACCTGCTAAACCAAGTGCTCCAAAAGTTTTATTCAAATCTCTACCATTTGAATTTGGATATTTCACATAATCGGGGACAATTGGAAATGTTGTAATACTAATTCCTCTTCCTTTCAAAATTCCATATCCTGAGGATGCGATACAAGCGGCACCCATATTTCCCATAGAACCTTTGTGATGCACGGATGATTTTCCTGATTTTATGCTATCAATAATATTGTCGGCCACTAATTTTGCTGTTATTCCCGATGGCATTCCTGTTCTGGGAGGTGACGGAAAAATATCGGTACCGTTTGTACTTTTTCTAGGTTTCGAAATAGAATGTGGTGGAGCAAAAGCAATTCCGGGTGCAAAAATATTGGGATAACTTGGATTTTGATAGGTTTCTGGCCAATCTTGAACTGTCCATTCTTCGTAAGGTTTTGGAGTATAATCGGCGTCAACAATCATAAAACCTTTGAATAATTTATCGGTAATATCGTTGTTTGTTTTGTCGAAAGCCTTGAAACCGTGACCTGAAAATGCTGGAATCAACATCGCAAAATCAAATTCTTCGGTTTTGTATTCGCCTTCCAGATTTTCGTAATGTGCTTTTCCATTTTCTACTTTTGAAACTCCCGCACCTAAAATCCATTTAATACCTCTGTCAGCAAAAACCATTTCTACTAAATCATTCGAGAGCATTGGTTTCCCTCCACCACTCAATAGCATTCCGTCCATTCCGAAATCACCCAATTTGTATTCATTTGAAATCCAAGTAATAGCTACTTTATCTCTAACTTTATGGCGGTTAAGTTCTTGTTCGACGTTTAAAATATATTCAAAAGCAGCACCTTGACAAGTTGCTTTTGGATGACCTGTTCCGATAAGAATTTTCGCTTTTTCGGTGGTATTGGACTTTTTTAATTTTTTTATCAAATCATGCAAACCATGCCAAGCATGTTCAGCGTGATCGTAAGTGCAAACCGAAAAAGCTTTGTTTGTACCTGGATTTAAACCCTCAGTCATATCAAAAGCCAATTTTGGTCCAGTAGCATTGATGAGATAATCATAGGTCACTTTTTCTTGCGTTCCTGCATTTTCTCCATAAAGATATTCAACAGACACAAAAGGTTTGTCTTCTATAGGATCTCCTTCAGGATAAAAAGAAACCACTTTGGCTTGAATATATCCAATACCTTTCTTTTTATAAAGAGGTTCGAGCGGAAAATAAATTTCTTTGGATTTCATTCTTCCAATTCCAACCCAAATATTGGAAGGAACCCATTGGTAGTTTCTATTTGGAGAAACAACTACGACTTGATGCTCTTTGGAAAGCATTCGTCTCAAATGAGCGGCAGCAGTATGACCTGCGATTCCAGCTCCTAATATTACTACTTTTGACATAATAAATGATTTGTTTAACCAAATTTAATTCATTAACAGTAAGCAGTTGGTAACATTAGTTACATTAAAAAATGTGAAGTGAAATTAACTTACTAGTTCTTTAAAAATCATCAGAAAAATAAAATTAATCTTAAATTATTTTCTTTTGGAATTCAATAAACAATTCTGAATTGGCTCTTGGTTTGATAGAATTTTGACATAAATCCATTTGTAAAATTTCGAAATGAATTTTAAAAAGTTTCTTGTATTCTGAATGGCTTCCTCCAAAAGGTGGTCCTAAATCAAATGTTTTGTTAAACAACAATCCGACTAATTTTCCATCATTAGATAATAGTTGGTGCATTTTCTGAACATATTTTTCACGCATTACTGGTGGCAAAGCGCAAAAAAATGTTTGTTCAATAATCAAATCATATTCACCTTTATGTTCGAAAAAGTCACCTTGAATTATTTTTAAATTTGATTTTTTTTTAAATTTTTCCTCAAGATTTTTAATTAAAGTTGGAGCAATATCAATTATAGTAATATCGGTAAACCCTTGATTTAATAGGTGTTCCGCTTCATAAGAATTACCGCAACCCGGAATTAAAATTCGGATATGTTTAGTATCTAAAGTTTCTGTGTGCTCTTTAATTGGTGGGGAAACTTTTCCTAAATCCCAACCCGTGTCATTAGTTTTATATTGAATGTCCCAATATTCTTGGTCTAACTGTTTTTCATTGCTCAAAATATTCCGTTTTATAATTTCCGATATTTTTCTTGTTATCGCGAATCAGTTTATTTTGTTTGAAGTAATTAAATAAACCAATACAAAAAAGAACGAAAGAACTTAAAAAAAAGAACATTTCAATTCTAAAATGATAATCAACTTTAAGCAAACTTTCCAAACTTAGACCTGCAATAAAAAAATACAAAGAAGTACGCAAAAAAGCCAACAATGTGGTTTGATTGGCCAAAATTGTTCTTTGTAATGCTAATTTTTCTCTTAGAACTAAGTCTTTATTAAAAGGTTTGTCTAAGCTCATTTAGTTTTTTTTCGGGCAAGAATTGATTCCTAATATAGTATATAAAGGACAAAAACTTATAAAACTCGTAATTAAAAAAGTGATTGCAAAAAAGCCTAAAACCATTGCAAGTGTTCCGCTAATTGTTCCAGTATAATACAAAACCCCTACTAGAATTGCGATTAGGACGCGTATAATTTTGTCTGTTGATCCGATGTTTTTTTTCATACTATTTGAATTTAATTGGTTACAAATTAAGATTTTTTTGGTGTTTTAATAAATATATTGAATAACAATCCGCCCATTAAAGCTCCGTATAAAGTGCTATTTAATGGTTTTGATGTAATAGCACAAGTTCCAGAAGCACATCCTATATAAAAGAAATACAGATAACCTGCAATAGCTCCCGCTACGACTCCAATTCCTGTGATAATTATTGCTTTTTTGGTCATTTGTTACTTTTTTGAAGAATGGTTTTTATAATTTCATCTTTAGCTAAAACTCCAGATTGACGCCATAATTGTTTTCCGTTTTGGAACAAAATCATTGTGGGAACTCCGCGTACTTGGTACTCAGAAGCTAATTTTTGGTTTTTATCCACATCCACTTTTAGTACTGTAATTCCTTCTCCTAAGTTGTCTTTCACTTGTTTTAAAATAGGTGCTAACGTTTTGCAAGGTCCACACCAAGTTGCGAAAAAATCAACTAAAACTGGTTTTTCGGACTTTATGATTGTATTAAAATTAGTGCTCATTTTCTTGAATATTTATTTTTTGGAACTGCACAACCATTGGGACCACAACCTAAATTAAAAATTGCTTGAAATAAAAAGAATAATCCAAAAGCAACAAAAAACCATTCTCGAGTAATAAAAGCTTGAACAAACAAAAACAGAGCAAAAGCTAGTCTTACCCATCTCATTATATGCCAATTTGTTAATAGTAGTGTTTTCATTTTATTTTAATGTAGTGGGACAAACGTAATTTGTCGTTTTTATAGCTGTTTTTTTGATGGCTTCAAAACCTCCTATAATATTTATAATGTTATGATAACCCCTTGCTTTCAGAATGGAAGCCGCAATTACAGAACGATATCCACCAGCGCAATGAACATAAAACTCTTCATTTTTAGGAAATTCATCAATGTAATCATTAATAGAATCTAATGGCGTTGAATGAACTCCTTGAACATGTTCCGCTTCGTATTCACCATCTCTTCTGACATCAAAAATAGGAACATTTTCATCCATAATTTCCTCCAGCGTATCGGCTGTAACCCAATTTACGGTATCATATTCCTTTCCAGCATTTTTCCAGGTATCAAATCCACCTTTTAAATACCCCAACGTATTATCATAACCAACTCTTGCTAAACGTGTTATGCTTTCGACCTCTCTGTCAACTGGCGTTACCAAAAGTATAGGTTGCATAATGTCCGGAATTAGAGCACCAACCCAAGGTGCAAAATCGCCATCAATACCAACAAAAATTGATTTCGGAATATGACCTTTAGAATAATCATCTTGATGGCGAACATCAAGAATTACAGTGTCTATTTTGTTAGCAACTAATTCAAAAGTATCCGCATCATAAGCAATAGCTTCACTAATAATATCTTCTACATTTTCATAACCTTCTTTATTGAGTTTGGCATTCATTGGAAAATAAGAAGGCGGTGGCAACAATCCATCGGTAACTTCCTCTATGAATTCTTCCTTAGTCATATTAGCACGAAGCGCATAATTGACTCTTTTTTGTTCGCCTATTGTACCTACAGTTTCTTTACTTAAATTTTTTCCACAAGCACTTCCCGCACCGTGAGCTGGATAAACAATAACATCATCTGCCAATGTCATCACTTTAGTGCGCAAACTATCATATAAAATTCCAGCCAATTGCTCTTTGGTCATATTAGAAACTTTTTGAGCTAAATCTGGACGACCAACATCTCCTAAAAATAAGGTATCACCACTAAAAAGGGCATAATCTTTACCATTTTTATCTTTCAAAAGATAACAAACACTTTCCAATGTGTGTCCTGGCGTATGTAATACGGTAATCGTAATTTCTCCCAATTTAAAAACTTCTCCATCGGCAGCAACATGTGACTTAAACTTTGTTTCCGCAGTTGGACCGTAAATTATTGGAGCACCTGTTTTTTCTGCCAAAGTAACGTGACCACTTACAAAATCAGCATGAAAATGGGTCTCAAAAATGTACTTAATTTTGGCGTTATTTTTATTGGCTTTATTGATATAAGGTTGCACTTCTCTCAATGGATCGATTATAGCAACTTCGCCTTTACTTTCTATGTAATAAGCACCTTGTGCTAAGCAACCCGTATAAATTTGCTTTATTTTCATTTTTCGAAGTGTTTATATACTGTAAATTTATCCATTTTTTTGATTGAAGCTAGTATTAGCATGAACATTTTAGGAAATTTTTATGATAGGAAAATTTCTCTAATTATTATGTAAATTCCCATGGCTAGGACAAACCAACCAAAACTTATTTTTAATTTGTCATCCGGAACTTTTTTGGAAATAAAATTACCAATAAAAATACCTATAATTGATGCCAATGTAAAGTAAAATAGCAAATTCCAATCAATGATTTGGTTTCCCAAAATGTCTCCCGTAAATCCAATTAGCGATTGGAGAGAAACGATAAAAAGCGACGTTCCTACTGCCATTTTCATTGGGATTTTTGCAAAAAACAACAAGGTTGGCACAATCAAAAATCCTCCTCCAGCACCAACAAATCCAGAAATAAGACCAATGAGAATTCCCATTAGCACTATTTTAAAATAATTTAGTTTTTCATTTCCAAAAGATATTTTCTCCTTCAAAGGTTTTATCATCCTGACCGAAGCAACAATCATTACAATAGCAAAAACAACCATAATCAGGATTGATTTACTCAAAATAAAATTAGCAGTCGAAAAAATAACCGAAGGAATTTCAGGTACTATAATTTTTCGAGTAATAAAAACCGAAATTACAGCCGGAATGCCAAATAAAACTACCTTTTTGAAATCTACTAAATTTTGTTTGGCTTTATGAATCCCACCCACTAATGACGTGGTTCCAATCACAAATAATGAATAGGCTGTCGCCAATGTTGGTTCAATTCCCATCACATAAACCAAAATTGGAACCGAAAGTATCGAGCCACCACTGCCTAACATTCCTAATGTAATCCCTACAAACACGGCCAAAACATATCCTATTATTAGAGATATTTCAATTTATAAATAAATTATATACAAAATAAATGAATTTAATTTCCAATTGTTGTAACAATTGTTACCTCATTTTAGTAACACAATCGAAGCGCGATTTAAACTAATTTTGCCTTTGTTTTCTAATGCTTTCAACAAGCGCGAAACTACAACTCTAGAGGTATGTAAGTCATAAGCAATTTCTTGATGCGTGGATTGAATTTCATTTGAATTAAGGACTTTCGCTTTTTCAGTTAGATAATTAATTAATCGTTCATCCATATTCATAAATGCCAGATTATCAATAGCTGAAAGCATTTCTTTTAAACGATTATTATAACTGTTAAAGACATAATTTCGCCAACTTTTATACTTGCCCAACCATTCTTCCATTTTACTTACAGGAATCATAATTAATTGTCCTTTGGTTTCGGCAACAGCTCTAATTTCGCTTTTGGTTTCACCTAAACAACATGCCATTGTCATGGCACAAGTATCTCCTTTTTCAATAAAATACAATAGTAATTCTCCTTCATCAAAATCCTCACGCAATATTTTAACTGCACCTGAAATGAGCAATGGCATTTTTCGAATGGAATCACCAAAATCAATTAGAATATCTCCTTCTTTAAAATCTCTCAACAAAGAAGTTTCTACGATTTCATCAATTAATTTATCTTCAAATAGATAACCATACGTTTGTTTGAGTAATTGTTTCATTATAAGTTTTGAATTTTATTGGATGTAAATTTCGATAATATTTTTCACTTTAGCCAGTAAAAAAACCAAACTCTTTGACCGAAATGTAACTATTTCTTTATTTTGGTTACTAATATCATTTTTATTTGAAAACATTTCGTTTTATGTAACAAAAGCTACAAATAGCTACTCTCTATTTTCAGAAATTTGCTGTATTAAAAATACAAATACTTTTCTACAGATGAAAATACTTATTATAGGTGGAGTTGCCGGTGGAGCAACTGCGGCAGCAAGATTAAGAAGACTAAGCGAAGAAAATGAAATCATAATTTTCGAAAAAGGAGAATATGTGAGTTTTGCCAACTGCGGTTTGCCCTACCATATTGGCGGCGTCATCGAGGAACGTTCTAAACTGTTATTGCACACTCCTACTTCTTTAAAGACAAGATTTAATTTGGATGTTCGTATTTTTAATGAAGTTTTAAAAATAAATAAAGAAAACAAAACGGTTGAAGTCAGAAACTTAATTACAAAAGAAATTTACACCGAAACATACGATAAATTACTATTGTCACCGGGCGCCGAACCTTTCAGACCCAATATTCCAGGAATTAATTCCGATAAAATAATGACGCTGCGAAATGTGGCCGATATGGATCGAATTATTGCCCAAACCAAGAATTTAAAAAATATCGCCGTTGTTGGTGGCGGTTTCATCGGATTGGAAGTCGCCGAAAATTTGGTCGAAATAGGTTTAAACGTCACTGTGATCGAATTAGGAAACCAAGTTATGGCTCCCGTAGATTATGAATTTGCCAAAATGGTACAACATCATGCTGCGGCAAAAAAGCTAAATATCCAAGTAAATACAGGTGTCGAAGCTTTTGAAGAAAGAGGAAATGAAATTGAATTAAAACTGAATAATGGTCAATCCATTGCTGCCGATGCTGTCATTTTTGCCATTGGTGTAAAACCTGAAAATGCTTTGGCGAAAGCTGCTGGATTAGATTTAGGCGTTACGGGCGGAATTGCCGTGAATGAATTTATGCAAACTTCAGATGCGAATATTTATGCTGTGGGCGATGCTGTCGAAGTTTCGCATTATATTAATGAAGCCAAAGTATTGATTCCACTAGCTTGGCCAGCCAATCGTCAAGGTCGAATTGTTGCCGATAATATTACCAGAGGAAACAAAATTTCGTATAAAGGAACTTTAGGGACTTCCATTATCAAATTTTTCGATTTGACTGTTGCCGCTGCGGGACTCAACGAAAAATTATTGAAACGCTATAATATTCCGTATCGAACGATTACGGTAACTCGAGGAAATCACGCTAGTTATTATCCCGGAGCCACAAATATTGTTTTGAAAATGAATTTTGGCGAAGACGGAACTATTTATGGCGCGCAAGCTTTAGGGCAAGAAGGAGTTGACAAACGCATTGATGTTATTGCTACAGCCATCAAAGGGAATTTGACGATTTATGATTTGCAAGAAATAGAAATCGCTTATGCTCCGCCCTATAATTCCGCCAAAGATCCTGTGAATATTCTAGGCTATGTTGCCGAAAATATGCTAAATGATGATGTAAGATTCATCAATTACGACCAATTGGACGACTATATGTTGGATGAAAATGCAGTTTTAATTGACGTGAGAACCAAAACTGAATTCGAAAATGGTGCGATTCCAAACGCCATCAATATGGATGTGGATTCTTTGAGGGATAATCTGGATTATTTCGACAAAAACAAGAAATATGTTATTTATTGCCAAATTGGTTTGAGAGGTTACATAGCGCAACGTATTTTGAGAAATAATAATATTTATTCTGTGAATTTGAATGGTGGTTATGGGTTGTGGAAACCAGTGAATAGTTAGAAATTATAAATAACTCGATAAACCTATGAGGTTTTAAAAACCTCATAGGTTTTGTTATTAAACTAAACTTATCACCTAAAATCATTCAACGCTTTTTCAATAATAATCAAACATTCCTGAATTTGGTTCTCAGTGATAACCAATGGTGGAGCCAAACGAATTTTATTGCCGTGGGTTGGTTTTGCCAATAATCCGTAATCTCTAAATTTCAAACAAATTTCCCAAGCCAAATCGGAATCATCGTCACAATCAATCACTATGGCGTTCAATAAACCTTTGCCACGAACTAAAGTTATTAAAGGATTTTGTTGGGCGATTTCGTTTAGACCTTTTCTTAAAATAATTCCCAATCGCTCGGCATTTTCGGCTAATTTTTCATCTTTAATAACTTCAAGAGCAGCAATCGCCACGGCTGCAGCTACAGGGTTTCCACCAAAAGTAGAACCATGTTGTCCGGGTTTAATTACGTTCATAATTCCGTCATTCGCCAAAACAGCCGAAACGGGATAAACACCACCCGAAAGTGCTTTCCCTAAAATCAAAATATCAGGTTTCACTTCTGGTTTGTTTTCACAACCATTTTCACAATCACAATTTCCGCAAGTAGCCAATAATCTTCCTGTTCTAGCAATTCCAGTTTGTACTTCGTCGGCTATAAATAAAACATTGTGTTGCTCACATAGTGCTTTGGCTTTCGCCAAATACCCTTCAGACGGAACATAAACTCCTGCTTCACCTTGAATGGGTTCGACTAAGAAACCGGCAATATTTGGCGTGGATTTCAGGGCTTCTTCCAAAGCTTCAATGTCATCATACGGAATTTTGATAAATCCAGTTGTGAAAGGACCAAAACTCTTACGTGCCGTTTCATCATTCGAAAAGGAAATTATGGTTGTAGTTCGTCCGTGGAAATTATTTTCACAAACAATAATTTGCGCTTGGTTTTCAGGAATTCCTTTGACTTCATACGCCCATTTTCGGCATAATTTAAGAGCTGTTTCTACTGCTTCAGCTCCCGTATTCATTGGTAATACTTTGTCAAAACCAAAATAATTGGTTACATATTCTTCAAAATTTCCTAATTGGTCATTGTAAAATGCACGTGAAGTCAAGGTCAAGGTTTGCGCTTGTTTTATCAGTGCATTAATAATTTTTGGATGACAATGCCCTTGATTTACAGCGGAATAAGCCGACAGAAAATCAAAATATTTTTTATCCTCTAAATCCCACACAAAAACGCCTTCTCCCCTTTTCAAAACCACTGGTAATGGATGATAATTGTGGGCTCCATATTGATTTTCTTTGTTAATTATTGCTGAAGCTTTTGAAGAAAGGCTTGTATGAGAATGTTTCATTGGAATTTTATTTTAATGTATTTTGAACACCAAAAATACTATTTTTTTATGCTTTAACAACTCATAAAAATTATTTAAAAAACACCCTTTAAAGGGATTATCTTGTTTAATTTTAGATATTTGCTTAAAATTTTAACTTTATGAAAAATATAAATTTTTTATTCTTAGCAATTCTAACATATTCAAGCGTTTCATTTGCCCAATTAAAAGCCGTTAAATATAAGGACGGAAACCAGGTTTTGAATGGTTTTGGTATTCAACCATCGAAAAAAAGCCAACAAAAACCAGGAATATTACTACTTCCTGCTTGGTTAGGAATTGACAAACTTTCTAAAGACACAGCCGAAAACCTATCGAAATTGGGCTATTATGCTTTTGTGGCAGATATTTACGGTGAAGGAAATTATCCGAAAGACTATAATGAAGCGGGGAAAAATGCCGGCTTTTACAAAACTAATTTCAAGGATTACCACAAACGAATTGCCTTGGCATTGGAACAATTGATAAAATCGGGTGCCAATCCAGATAATATTGTTGTAATTGGTTATTGTTTTGGCGGAACGGGAGCTCTGGAAGCGGCACGAGCTCATATGAATGTAAAAGGTGTGGTTTCTTTTCATGGTGGTCTAGGCAAAGATGCTACAAGACCGGTAGAACCAATCACAGCAAAGGTTTTGGTTTGTCACGGTGCCGATGATCCTTATGAATCCAAAGAAGAAATTACAGCTTTCCAACAGGAAATGAAAGATACCAAAGCCGATTGGCAGATGATTTATTATTCTAATGCTGTACATTCTTTTACTAATCCAGAGTCTGGAACTGACAATTCAAAAGGTGCAGCCTATAACGAAAAAGCTGCCAAACGTTCTTGGGAACATTTGAAAATTTTCTTAAACGAAGTTTTGAAAAAATAAAAATAAATTTAAACATTGGGCAATATGAAATATATTAAACAAATCGTTTTTTTATCCATCCTATTTGTCTTGAGCAGCAGTTGTTCAAGTCAAATGGCAAAAGTGAATAATGATAATCCTACAGATTATATCAAAACCATTACTGCCGATAATTTAAAAACACATCTTACAGTTATTGCTTCGGATGAAATGGAAGGCCGTGAAACGGGTTCTGTTGGACAAAAAAAAGCAGGACAATATCTCATTAATCAATACAAATCGCAGCAAATCCCTTTTCCGAAAGGAGCTACAGATTATTATCAAAAAATTCCAGCTGCCTATTTGAATGCTACGAGAAACGAAAACTTACCCGATTCGGAAAATATTTGGGCGTATATTGAAGGCTCTGAAAAACCAAATGAAATTGTAGTAGTTTCGGCTCATTATGACCACGTTGGAATAAAAAATGGAGAAGTTTACAATGGTGCTGATGATGATGGATCTGGAACGGTAGCTTTGCTTGAAATTGCTAAAGCATTCGAAATTGCCAAAAAAGAAGGACATGGTCCAAAACGTTCCATACTAATTCTTCACGTTACTGGAGAAGAACATGGCCTTCACGGTTCGCGTTTTTATTCAGAAAACCCCTTGTTTCCTTTGGCAAACACCATAACAGACATTAATATAGATATGATTGGTCGTCGTGATGAGCTTCACAAAGATTCTAATAATTATGTGTATTTAATTGGTTCCGATTATCTTTCGACCGATTTATACAACATTTGCGAAGAGGCCAATAAAAAATATATCAACTTATTTTTAGATTATAAATTCAATGATAGAGCGGATTCTAATCGTTTTTATTACCGCTCTGATCATTATAATTTTGCTAAAAATGGCATTCCATCCGTTTTTCTTTTCAATGGTGTTCACGCTGATTATCACAAAGCTAGCGACGAAGTTGACAAAATTGAGTTTGATACTTTGGCCAAAAGAACGCAACTTGCTTTTGCAATCGCTTGGGAATTAGCCAATAGAGAAAATCGTCCTGTTGTTGATAAAAGCGGGAGTTAATCGTACTTGATGAATTATTTTAAACACAAAGCCTCGAAATTTCTTCAAGGCTTTCTTGCATAGTTTAGAAGTTATTTTAGAAATCTGATTTTACATCTGCATCTGCAGCATTTTTCTTAACAGATTCAATTCCGTTATCTCTTGAAGCAATGGATTCATACATTTCACTGTTTCCAATAATTTGTCCGTTCGTTGCTTTTAAGTTAAAATAAGGTTTTCCGTTTTTGGATTCTAGCTTATCAAATCGAGCATCAACCTGCGAATTTTTTCTAACCGATTCTATTCCGTTATCACAAGCCGCTTTTGTGGTATACCCTTCACTGGCAAGGATTACTTGTCCGTTTCCAGCTTTTAATACGAATTGAAATTCATCGTTTTTTCTTTTACTAATCAAAAATGTTCCCATAGAATTAAGTGTTGTTAATTTATTAAAAAGTGAAAAATAGAAATTAGAGGATCTATTTGACACTAAATTACAAAACTTAAATTAAAATTCAAAGAAGATAAGAATTTAATACCTAATTTTTCATTTTACTCCACAAAAAAAGCCTCGAATTTCTTCGAAGCTTTTGCATTCTGGGTGGCTGACCGGGTTCGAACCGGCGACCCTCGGCACCACAAACCAATACTCTAACCAGCTGAGCTACAACCACCATTTTTTAACGAGTGCAAATATAATACTAAAGTTTGCTTTTGCAAAGAAAAATTCCAAAAAATTATATCAAATTGCTTAAACTATTGACTGCCAAATATCTTTCGACTGTAAATCCTTCGGCAAAATCAGTGCCAATTAACCTTCCTAAATCCTGTGCACGATAATTTAAGCTTTCCAAAAAGTTTTTTGATGCAATTAAAGTTTCAGGTTCGTTAGAATTTGGATTGTAAAACTGGGAACTGTAAGCTAAAATGGCTTCTATCCTTTTTTCGTTAAAACCTGTAATATCTACAACAAAATCTGGTGTTATATTCTTCCATTGAATGTAATGATAGACTAATTTTGGTCGCCAAGCTTGTTGTTTTTTGCCTTTGTGTTCTGTTTCTATTTTCATTAAACCGGACAAAAAACAAGCATCCGAAACTAATTTACTTCCTTTTCCGTGGTCGATATGACGGTCATCAATGGCATTGCAGATCACAATTTCTGGTTGGTATTTCCGAATCATTTCAATAATTTTCAGTTGATGAACTTCGTCATTTACAAAAAAACCATCACGCATATCGAGATTCTCACGAGCTGAAACTCCCAATATTTTGGCGGCATCGGCTGCTTCCTGATTCCGAATTTCGACAGAACCACGTGTTCCAAGTTCGCCACGTGTCAAATCGACTATTCCCACTTTTTTTCCTAGTGAAATTTCTTTGGCAATTGTTCCGCCACAACCCAATTCTACATCATCTGGATGCGCACCGAAAGCTACTATATCTAGTTTCATTTTGTGTATTTTAAAAGTTTTTTTAATATTAATGACATTTTCAATGGCAATAGAACATCTAAAAATCCAAAATCGTTAATCTACCATCCAAAATCTATAATCTTCTTCATTGTCGACGATTTATTGACGCTTTCCTCCCACTCTTTTTCGGGAATGCTGTCTTTTGTAATTCCGCAACCCATGAATAAATGTGCTTTAGATATTTTTGATTTCGAGTCAATTTTAATTTCCATGCAACGCAAATTTACAAACAAATCGGTTTTATTTTCCATATTCAATTCTCCTAAAAAACCGGTATAAAAAGTACGGTCATAATTTTCATTTTTTAAAATGAAAGATTTGGATTTATCCTTTGGGAAACCACAAACCGCAGGTGTTGGATGCAATAATAGAATTACTTGTTGCAAATCAGAACTCGATTTTAAAGTTCCTGAAATATCGGTTTTGATGTGCCAAATACTTCCGGCTTTTAGACTATACGGTTTTGAAATAACCACTTCCGAAGCCACATTTTTTAATTTTTCTACTATATAATCGGTGACAAATTGTTGTTCTTCTTGCTCTTTTTTTTGCCAAATCACTTCATTAGAGCCTTTGTCTTTTTGGGTTCCAGCCAATGCCATGGTTCTGAATTCAGTATCATTTGCTTTCAGTAATTGTTCGGGTGTTGCTCCAAGCCAAGTTCCCACTTTTGGATGGTAAAAACAATAGACAAAAGTGGTTGGATACAAATGAATCATATTTTCGAAAGCCGTTATTAAATCAAAATTAAACAAGTCCAAGGTTTCATTTCGGGATAAAACTACTTTTTTGAATTCGTTATTTTCAATGGCTTGAATTCCTTTGGAAACCAAATCTTTAAACTGATTTTTAACCGATTCTTGATGCGATTTGAACTGAATTTCAGAAACAATGATTTCCTTTTTTTGAAATTCAGTACTGATTTTTTCAGCCTGATTTTCAGGAATCAGGAATGTATTACTTCCGTCAAAAGAGGCAAAAACAAATCCTTTTTCGGCAAAATTGTTTACATTCAATAAGTTATCATTTTGCTGAAAAAGTCCTGTAATCTTATCGGAATTGGGTTTGCAATAAAGCACAAAAGGTAAATTTTGCTGATAATGGTTTTTTGCTTTTTCTAAAAGTTGTTCCATTATAAATCTCTGCTTTTTCTCCTTGGTAAAATCATTGTAGTCAATTTGCAAATCGAAATTAAAGACTCATTTTCATCGGTAATCCGAATTTCCCATAGATGAATACTACTCCCTTTGTGGATAATTCTTGCCGTTGCTGTTACTATTCCATTGCGTTTTGCCCTCACGTGATTGGCTGAAATTTCAATTCCACGAACTTCACTTTGTTCTCCATTTACAAATAAGAATGAGGCAGCACTTCCTACACTTTCTGCCAATGCTACCGTAGCTCCGCCGTGTAACAATCCCGCTGGTTGATGAACTGAAGGATTAACAGGCATTGTTGCTACCAAAAAATCTGGTCCTGCATCGGTATATTTGATATTGAGGGTTTGCATTAAAGTGTTTTCTGAAATAGAATTGCAATAGTGAAGTATTTTTTCTTTGTCGAATGTCATTGATTTTGCTTTAAAAGTATAAAATTATATAAAAGAAGTTGACTTGAAAAAACTAAAAGAACTGTAATGTAATAATTTTTCAAATGTTGAGTTCTCAAAGATAAAGATTTTACCAAGTAATAGTCTTGGCTTTTGTAGAAAAATAATTAGCATTTCCGTTCGTTCCACCTTGATTATTACCCGATTGTAATCTATAAAAAGGAGCATTTCCCCAGCTTGCAGGCTTATCTTCTATAAACATATCTTCGCCAGTGTCATTAGAAACGTGATTTTGAATTAAATTTTTCCAAATAGAAATTCGTTGCATACTCTTATTTGAATCAAATAAATCAGCTGCTGGGTTAATTAATTCTTTTAAATAATTTTTGTAAAGAGTTTGGTATTCAGGAATTTCTAAAATTTTTGTAATCAATGGCCTCGTATTCATTTTACCCCATTGCAAAGGGTTTTGCGTTCCAGAATTTGCAACAATTGTCGAAGTACCAAGCGTGTTATCATAATCATAAGGAATGAAATAGGCTTTGCCGTTTCCTGCAAAATAAAAGTAAAAATTATTTCCATTGACCCAATAATCATCCCACATTCCTACCATTACATTCACGGCATACGTTTTTAAAAATAACGGCACTTCAATTTTTGTAGCTATCCATTGCTTGAAATTATCACCAGTTTTATTGTTTAAATCATAGATAAACTGAGTTAATTCTGTTTTGGCTGAAGCTAATTCTGTATCGCGGGTTTTTAAATCGTAAGCATAATATTTTGATTTAGCAGGATCTAATTTTACATCTTCGACGCCAATACTTGATGTTTGAACAAAATCGGCATTAAAGGAACCACTCCATCCGGCTTTCCATAAAAAACCAATCGTGTTACCCCAATTGGCTTGTCGATTTGCAATAAAATCTTCATCGATACTTTCTATCATGGAATACACGCCATAATAGGCTGGTTTATTGTATCCTTGTACTGTTATGGTTAGTTTGCAATAGGATGCTTTTGGAGCGGTCCAAATTCCGTAACGTTTAAATAAATCATAACTATATATTTCTCTCACATAGTTCGCATCATCTTTAAACCATTTTAAATTAACTTTTTCTAAATCGGAGAAACGTTGTTTGATTTTATACTTTGCAAAATCCAATCCAAAATGACAATGATGCCAATC
>JBBQSZ010000016.1:0-52228 GCA_038234745.1 Flavobacteriales bacterium
TCTGTTGCTAAATCAAAATCACCATTAGCTTCAACTAATGCTTTTTTACAATCCATCATACCGGCTCCGGTAGATTGTCTTAATTTATTTACTTCTGCGGCTGTTATATTTGCCATGATGTTTAAAATTTTTTAGTTTTTAATAAATAAGTCGCTTAGCTTTTTTTAAGAAAGAACTAAACGACTTATATTTTACTTAAAAGATTGTCTAATTATTCCTCTTCCCCAGAAGCATCAGCTTTCGCTAAAGTTTCTTTTTTAGATTCTAATTTAACGTCTTTCTTAGCTTCTTTCATCGCTTTTTTATCTTCAGCATCTTTAGAAGGAACTTCTACATCTGCGTCAGTTTCAGCTTTCGCTTTTTTAGCTTTTGGAGCTTTGGTTGCTTTTTCATCAGATCCTTCATCTTTAGCATCTTTAGTAGACTTTCTTTCAGAAAGACCTTCTATAATAGATTCTGCCATGTAAGAAACAACTTTGTCAATAGATTTTGAAGCATCATCATTAGATGGTATTACGTATTCTACCTCACGAGGATCAGAATTTGTATCTACCATTGCAAAAATTGGAATGTTTAATTTTTGAGCTTCTTTAACCGCAATGTGTTCACGGGTAATATCTACAACAAATAGAGCAGAAGGAAGACGGCTCATGTCTGAAATAGAACCTAAGTTTTTCTCTAACTTAGCTCTTAAACGGTCTACTTGTAAACGTTCTTTCTTAGAAAGAGTGTTGAAGGTACCGTCTTTTTTCATTCTATCGATAGAGGACATTTTCTTAACAGCCTTACGAATAGTAATAAAGTTTGTAAGCATTCCACCAGGCCATCTTTCTGTGATATAAGGCATGTTGGCTCTCTTTGCTTGTTCAGCAACGATTTCTTTAGCTTGTTTTTTGGTAGCTACAAAAAGTATTTTTCTTCCACTAGCAGCGATCTTATTAAGAGCTTCACCAGCTTCCTGCATCTTAGCAGCACTTTTATATAGGTTTATGATGTGAATCCCATTGCGTTCCATATAGATATATGGGGCCATGTTTGGGTTCCATCTTCTTGTAAGGTGTCCAAAATGTACACCTGCATCAAGTAATTCTTTTACTTCTACTTTGTTTGCCATTTTTGTAATAGTTTACGTTCTGTTGAGATAGCAACCCCGCTAAGGCGTGGTTTAGATGCTAAACTAACCTCCGACATCGGCACTTCGACAAGCTTAGTGTGACATAGGAGCAACAACAAAAATTTTAATTTTTAAATGAACTTTCGGGACGATGCCCAATGATATTAACGTTTAGAGAACTGGAATTTCTTACGAGCTTTCTTCTGTCCGAATTTCTTACGTTCAACCATTCTTGGATCTCTTGTCAATAAACCTTCTGGTTTCAAGATAGCTCTATTTTCAGCATTTACTTCACACATAACACGTGCTAATGCCATTCTTACAGCTTCTGCTTGACCAGTTGAACCACCTCCATAAACATTCACTTTTACGTCAAAGTTGCTTACATTTTCTGTCATAGACATAGGTTGTAATACTTTGTACTGTAAAGTTGCAGTTGGGAAGTATGTTTCGAATGCTTTTTTGTTTACCGTGATTACTCCTGTTCCTTCTGAAACATAAACACGTGCAACAGCGGTTTTTCTTCTACCGATTTTGTGAATAACTCCCATTACTTAAGATCGTTAAGGTTAACTGTTCTCGGTTTTTGAGCGCCTTGTTTGTGCTCAGAACCTACAACAACATTTAAATTTCTGAAAAGTTCAGCTCCTAATTTATTTTTAGGTAACATTCCTTTTACGGCTTTTTCTACTAGTAAAGCTGGGTTTTTGCTTTGCAATACTTTAGCAGTTAAAGTTCTTTGTCCTCCAGGATAACCAGTGTGACGAACATAAGTTTTTTCGTCTAATTTGTTACCTGTAAGGTTAATTTTTTCTGAGTTGATAACAATTACGTTATCTCCACAGTCCACGTGTGGGGTATAACTTGGCTTGTACTTACCTCTAAGGATCATAGCGACCTTTGATGCAAGACGACCTAAGTTATGACCGTCAGCGTCTACCACAATCCATTCTTTGGATACGGTTGCTTTGCTTGTCGATACTGTTTTGTAGCTTAATGCGTTCACAATAATTTATTTTAATTAAACATTCCATTCCCAATAAAGGGAGTGCAAAAGTACACTTATTTTTTTGAAATGCAAATAGTCCTTAATTTTTATTTTATTCTGATTATCAGTCTCTAAACGGAATATTTTATATAGGTGTAATTTTTAGGTTAATTTATCTTTAGAAAACAAATCCCAATCAAATCAACTTGTTCTAATTCTTCGAAATTTTTAGTACATTAGCACTTTAAATCTAATTTTTTAATATGAAAGCTAAAGCAACTCTAAAACAAATCGCTAAAGAACTAAACGTTTCTGTTTCTACTGTTTCAAAAGCGCTCAATGATAGTCCCGAAATTAGTGAACAAACAAAAACTAGAATTAAGGAATATGCCAAGCTTAAAAATTATAAACCCAATGTAATTGGACTAAATCTTAAAAACAGAAAGACCAAAACAATCGGTGTTATTATTCCTAATATTTTAAATTCCTTTTTTGCTAAAGTTTTTACAGGAATCGAAAAGGTAGCTGAAGAAAAAGGGTATAATGTTATTACTTGTATTTCGAATGAGTCTTTGAAAAAAGAAATTAGTACATTAGATATGTTGAGCAACGGAACAATCGACGGATTTATTTTGTCAGCCTCAGAAGAAGCTCAAAAACTTCATGAATTCAATCATTTTAAAGAAATTATTAGTGAAGGAACTCCAATTGTGATGTTTGATAGAATCGTTAAAGAAGTGGAATGCGATAAAGTGGTAGTGGATGATTTTGACTCGGCTCTAAATGCAACGCAATATTTAATAAATATAGGCTGCAAAAATATTGCCTTACTTTCTTCGGTGGATAATTTAAGTGTTGGAAAACTTCGTGCAGAAGGCTATCTAAAGGCATTGCAAAATAATAATATCAAAATAAATACAGATTTAATTATCCGTACTAATTCCGAAGACGATTTAAAAGAAAAAGCTGAAATTCTGTTCGATAATAAATCAATTGATGGCGTTTTTGCATTAGACGAAAACGATTCGGTTGCCGCCTTGCGAATTAGTCTCAAAAAAGGATTTAAAGTACCCGAAAATCTCTCCATTATTGGTTTCGCCGATGGTATTCTCGCTTCACGAAGATTATCGCCAAGTTTAACAACAGTAAGTCAACACGGACCAGAAATTGGGGAAGCCGCCGCCGCATTACTTATCGAAAGATTAGAGAAAGGCGAGCTTGAGTTTCCTTATAAAACAACTGTAATCAAAACCGAATTGAGATTAAGAGAATCAACAAGAACTTTGTAATTTCACTCAATACAATTAATTGCATTTTTTATTTTTCGAAAATTTCAAATAAATTTTTCCAGTTAACGGGAGTTTCTACTAGCGACAACCCTTTATAATACTGAATTTCCTTTAGGTTTTCTATGCCAAAATCATTTTGGTTGGAAAAAGGAGCAAGCCCATCTTCCTGTAGCTTTTTGGCCAAATATTCTTGTTCGTACTGACCCGGCGTTGGAATAAAAAAAGCTTTTTTTTCTAATTTTACCAAGTCCATAATCGTGGTGTAGCCTGAACGACATAACACAATTTCACTTTCGTTAAAAGTTTGTTCCAGCTGCCGACTATTCATAAAATTGTAATAAGTGACACGGTCTATTTGTTCCTTTTTTTGGTCTTTTTCGATAATGCCTTTTATGAAAACAATAGTTCCTTTGTAATCCAGAATTTCTACTTTTAGTTTATCTTCTAATAATCCGCGTTGCGGTTCAGGACCAGAAAGTATAATCATCAAATCATATAGTTTTGAAGTTTCTTTTTTTTGCATTCGGCTTAATGCCCCAATGTATTTCAAATTGAAATCAGGGTTTTCAATATGACCTAATTTGTATGATAAATTAGGTGTTCCCTCAAAGTCGGGAACCCAGCATTCATTGTGTTTTTTGATGATATGTTGGTGCAATATACTTGTAAACCAAGTGGTACTTCCAGTCATTACATTCAATTGATGTGTCAGATAAACCGAGGGAATTTTTTTGCTAAAAACACCTAATCTATTATCAGAAATAATGCCGTCAATGTCATATTTTTTGATCCATTTTCTGACTTTTTTCTCTTCTTTCCAAATTGCTTTGATCATGTCAGGAAAGTTTTTCAATAATTTCCATTTAAAGTTTTTGCCATTTTTAGCATATTCAATTTGGTAAGAAGGCAATTTGAGAGTCTGAACATAAGGAAATTCTTTTTGCAATAATTCGAGTGCCATTCCATCAGAAGCTATGATTGGAATAAAATTATTTTCTTGCAAGGCTTTAATAATTGGAATACAGCGTGTTGCGTGACCCAAACCCCAGTTTAGCGGAGCGACCAAAATGGTTTTATTTGCAGTATTGAAACTCATATTTTTACATCAAATTAAAAGCGAAAGGTATGAATTCAACTGTAATTCAAATTTTGAAAGTGTTAATTTACCGTTAAATTAAGGCATAAAAAAACTGCCCAAAAAATAATTTTGGACAGTTTTAAATATTTCAGTGTTTTATTCTTGAATGTAAGTTTTATTTCCGTTTTTATTGATGTAATATTTCCCGCCTCTTGGGCCAGTATACACCTTTTTTCCGTTGTATTCGCCAGTAATTTTATCCGCTACTTTTGGTGCTTTTTCGTTACTAGAAACTTCTTTTATCTTTTTAGTTGTTGCGGTTTTTGCAACATTTACTTTTGATTCAACTTTAGTTGTAGTTGCTTTCGCTTTTTGAGTTGTCGAACTAGCTTTTCCTAATGCTGGTTTAGTATTTTTATTTACCATCCCTGCCGCCTCTTTTTTGGCAGCAATAGTTGCTTTTCTTTTTTCAGTAGTAGCTTGCTTTTTTGCTTCTTTTGCCGCGGCATCTGCTTTTGTAGCATCTGCATCTGCTTTTTTTGCCGCAATAGTAGCTTTCCTTTTTTCAGTAGTAGCTTGTTTTTTTGCTTCTTTTGCCGCGGCCTCTACTTTTGTAGCATCTGCATCCGCTTTTTTAGCAGCCATAGTGGCTTTACGCTTATCTGCACTGGCTTGTTTTTTTGTAGCTATTGCCACATCAGTTTTAGCTGTAATTTTTTCCGTTTTTTTAACCTTTTTTGTGGTTACTGTTTCTTGCGCATAGAAGTTGTTAGAAAGAACAAAAACGAAACATAATAACATTAATTTTTTCATATTCATAAGATTTTAAGTGTTTACATAGTAAAAGTAGTAAATTTTAATTTTAATTTAATTTTCATATCATAAAATTTACATAAATTATTTCTTTAAAAATACGCCCTTAATTGGACGCTTCCAGTATGAATAGCTTGGCTAGTTTCACTCTTTCTTCCTTGATAGTTGAAGTTTATATCCAGGAAATTGGTTAGATTTTTTTGAAACAGCAATCGCCAAGTCAAATTTTGTCCTGCTTGCAAACCTTCGAGCATTTGAAAACCAACTGATGAAAGGTCATTGCCAACAAATTTGTTTTGGTAAAAGGAAATTTCTCCATTCATTGTAAATTTCTTTTTTCCGGCATAAGAAAAGGAAGTTCCAAATCTGTTTTGGAGTAAAGTTTCCAAATTTCCAATTTGGTTTTCCTTGTTTTGTAGTTCATAAAACAAATCCCAACTGGTGCTTTTAGAAAATAAATAACTGATTTTTGGTGCCAATTGATAGCCTTTTATTTCATAATTCTTGTCTGGATAATTTTCTGATGACAAAGAAGTCTGGATGGTTTTTGCAAATAGTCCAAACAACCAGCTTTTTCGATACAAATGATTGTATTGTATTTGATTAGAGCTATTTTTGGCTTCCTGAGAACCAATAGAAAGTAAATTTTTATTTTCGTTTTGAACATAAGTATAAGTTACGGAATGCAATTGTTTTCCACGATTAAAAAATAAGCTGTTTCTAAAATTAGAACTCAAACCCAAAACATTTTCTGCTGATTTGCTAAAGGGGTTTAAGTCGAAATTATCGCCTTTATTTTCGATTTTTCGATCAACGAGATAGGAAGTTTGATTGTAAAAATAAGAAGCTATTTTCTTGAAACCACCTTCATTCTGCCATTGATTCGGGTTTAAAATGATAGATTGCGAGAATTTATTTTGGTGTGTTTTAATATAAATTCGATTGGGTAAATAGACTCTTATATATTTTGCTTGATCCACAAAAGGTGCGACTTCAAACTCTTCTAGTTCCTGAATTCCGTTGCTGTTGTAGTCGTTCCAGGTGTAAACTCCTTGTCCAACTGGCACTTCAAGATAAGTAAATTCCTGTTGCGGAATAGAGCCCGAATTGGTTTCGAAAACTGTAGTCCATTGGATCAATTGATTGAAAAAACGGTCGTTGTAAATCATTCTCGAATTGAGTGATGGTTCGTTTTTTCGGTTTGCAGCTACAAAATCTAAAACCCTGTAATTAACAAAAAGAGACAAATCGCTTTTGCTAGTTTGAATCAACTTTGATTTTAATGCAAAAGTTTGGGAATTATTCACTCGTTGAATATTTCCATTTTGTAAACTATCATTCGCTCTTCTAAAATAACCTAATTCTACAAAAACTTTCGTGCTGTCGCCACGTCCAGCAAAAAAACCATATTCAGTAAATCTTTGGCTCAAAACCGAAAGTTGATTGTTTGCTTTATTTTTTTCTTGATTATCTTCTAATTTTAGGCTGGTTCCAACCCAATTTTTATTGAAATGATATTTTATTTTAGTTTGATTCCGCAAGAATTTTGAAGTTGAAACAGAAGCATCACTATTCAAAAAACTTCCTCTATTTGTAATTTGCCAATTTTTCAGCTTAAAATTAGCATTCAGAATATGACGATTCCCAGAGAAATCTCCAGAGAAATCCAGTTTTTCGAATTGGTAAATTAAGTTCCCTTTTTCAGGTAGAGCCATTAACAAACCCGAAACCAAATAACTTTGGTTTCCAATTGTTGTGAGTCCCAAATTCCAATCTCGACCAAATTCAATACTGTTAAGTCTTTCTACTGTACTAAAATCTTTTTGAATAAACTGATAATTGGCAAAAGCATCTACATTCCATTTTTTTGAAAACAGTCGTTGGCGTGCATTTATTTTGGTCGCCACCCCTTTATTATTGGAATCATCAATGGAAGAAAATTGATTTTTATCGTTGTTGCTCAATCCAATTTCAAAATCAATTGCCGTTTTTTTATCGGGATTGTATTTTCCTAAAAAAGTAGCAACTTGGATTTTTAGGGGTGCAACTAACGGAATAATTGGTTCGTAATTTCCTTGTGGAATGCCATTTATCGGTTCGATATACTCATAAATTCTGCTTATGGCAGCCGAGTTTTTGAGTATGTAATTTCCTTTATTTGTGCCCACTTGACTGAATCGAACATTATACAAAACATCTTGCGAATTATTCGAATATTCGAAAACTTCAACCGAATTAAAGACTGTTTTTTTATACAAAATTTTATTGTCTGAATAGGAATCCAAATAAGCGGATGGAGCAGCCATTAAACTAGTATTGTCGCCAGCATTTGCCAAAATTTGTGCCTGTTCTGTCGAAAGATTTTGTTGTAAAGGTTGGTTTTTCAAATCGCTTTCGGAATACAAATAGCCGCCCAAACTCCATTTTTTATTTTCGTGAGTTCCTCCAGCATACGTTACTAATCGGGTGTAGTTTTGTTCCGAATATTGGTATTCAATTGTGATTCTCATTTCGGAAGTGATTGAAAATAATGGTGTAAATAAAATTTCGCCAGCATTATAATCTATGGTGTAATCTTTATTTTCGCCGCGGTTTACCAGAATTCCATTCACATAAACACGCTCTGAACCTGAAATTACAAGAACATACAATTCGCCATTTTTGCCTATTAATTTATAAGGACCTTGATTGCCTTCTTGACCTACGAAATTACTTTTGGCATATTGTCCTTTAACCAATGCCACCGAAGCAAAAATATTGGTTTTATTACCTGGGTTTCCAAAATTAAAATTAGTCGAAATTCCTTGCGCTTTTTTATTGAAATTTAGGAATTGGCTTTTGTGATTTTCAAGAAAAACATCACCAGCTCGAATATTCCATTTTTCGCTGAAAAGCTCCATAAATATATTGTCAAACTGATCCAGTTTTTGAGAATATCCTCCATCTTGCAACGGAATGTTATTGTCTTGTAACGACGCTCGCAAACTTACCTTATCAGATAATTTGCCTGTGATTTGCAAATCGAGATTGGAAGTTAAAACCGAGTTTTGGTTGTTACCAATGGTGATTCCTCTCGAAATACTTCCCGAAGTATTGAGTCCCTCAAAAGGAATTGTTTTTTTCTGTGCAATGGTTTCGACAGCATACAAACTGCCTTTCGAGGCTTCATTAGTAATTATTTTATTAGGATCATAAATCCGATATTCTTTAGTTAAAATCTCAGGAAGTTTTAAATACTGAACCGTTAAAGAATCTGATTTAGAAGAAAATTTTTCGTTTAAAAGTAAAATTCCTTTCTCAAAATTTATTTTGTAGAAACTGCTGTCAATTACTTTCTCATCAGCATCAAGCAATTTGAAAAAACTAGAATTCAAACTTGATTTTTCTAGAGAAATGGTATCTCTAGAGAGACTGATTTTTTTGGTTTTGTACAGCGAATTGGTTTCCTGAGCGTGGAGTTCAGAAAAGCCAAATATTGCCAACAAAATTAAGATATATTTCAGCATAAATACTTTAACTCGAAAGTTTCAAAAGTAGTATTTATAATTGTTAAATTTTAGAGATGAATTTTTTAGATATAAATTCTGTTGACTGGAGGTATAGACAACATCTACGGAGCTAAAATTAAGGCAAATAATTTTTTGCTATAAAAATTTTACTCTTTATGAAATTCATTCTTTTGTAATGATTTTCTGTTTAAAGTTTTTGTTCTTGCTATTTGGCACGCTGGAAGCGTCTCGATAAAGTTGCTCACTAATGTTGAGACGCTTCCAGCGTGACCATTGGAGGTGATCGTGTTGGTATTCATTCGCACCATTATAATTGCGAATTATTTACAATAAAAAACCTCCAATTATCAAATTTTAAAATCTGATAATTGGAGGTAAAGGTATTTCGAACTGAGAAATTTATTTTTCCTTAGTGATAATTTGCATCGTTTCGCGGCTCACTTGCTTTAGTAAAACGGTTTTGTTTTGTTCCACAGTTTGAGCTGCTTTATCATTAAAATGTCGGATGGTGTAAAGAGTTACATTTTCATCAAAATCTACTTTGAATTTTTTAGAAAGAATTGGATTCAAATCTTTAAAATTTCCAAATTTATCCTCTACACAAACTGAAAAGCTAATAGCTGAATTCTGAATTAAATTCACTTTCAGTTTGTATTCGTGAAACAAAGCAAATATTTCGCTGATATTTTCTTCCATAATAAAGGAGAAATCTATCGAAGAAAGCGAAATTAAGAGCTGATCTCTTTTGACAATAAAACAAGGAATTAACCATTCTGAATCAGATCCTTTAGCTACGCAAGTTCCAGGCAACAATGGGTTTATAAATGATTTTACATACAAAGGGATTTCCTTTTTTTGCAAAGGTTGCAAGGTTTTCGGGTGAATAACGGTTGCGCCGTAAAAAGCTAATTCTATGGCTTCACGATAGGAAATATGACTTAGCAAACTCGCATTTTCAAAATATCTTGGATCGGCGTTCATCACTCCAGGAACATCTTTCCAAATAGTCACACTTTCGGCATTTAGGCAATATGCAAAAATTCCGGCGGTATAATCCGATCCTTCACGGCCTAATGTGGTGGTGAAATTATTTTCGTCAGAACCCAAAAATCCTTGGGTAATGTTGAGCATTTTTTTCTTTACGTTTTTCGAAATATTTTTTTGAGTTAATTCCCAATCCACTTCGGCATCTCTATAATTTGAATCGGTTTTTATAAAATTACGAACGTCCAACCATTGAGTTGTAATGCCTTTAAAATTCATAAAATGACTTAGAATAGTTGTCGAAATTAATTCTCCATAACTGACAATTTGGTCGTAGACAAAATTATAATTAGGCGACTTGTTGTGCGCCAAAAAGTATTCTAGTTCCGAAAATAACTTATTTACAGCTTCAAAAACTCCGTTTTTCTCGTCTTCAAATAAATCCAACAATATTTGATTGTGGTATTTTTTTACTTCTTGAACCGATGCATTCAGTTCCTCCGACTTTTCGAAATAATTTTTTATTACTTCCTCAAGGGCATTTGTTGTTTTCCCCATTGCGGAAACCACCAACAAAACGTCTTCATAACCTACTTTTTGCAAAACGTCATAAACATTTTTTATTCCTGCGGCATCTTTTACGGATGCGCCACCAAATTTGAATACTCTCATAATAATTTAAATTCCAATTTTTTAATCCTTTTAGGTTAAATCCTCGAAGCTATGCTTCGATTTTTTTAGCCAAAGATTCACGGATTAAAAAAGATTTTTGAAAATCTGTGAATCTGTGGCTATTATTTTTATAATACCTAGTGGACTCTGCACCGAGGTAATTTATTTCCAAAATTCTATATTTGGAACTATAATTTGATTAATTCTTTGCTAAAAACGCATCGATTGCTGCTTCGTCCATTTGCGCCACTTTCCAATCATCAAGAACCTTGGCGCCCGATTTTATATAGAAATCTATTGCTGGTGTATTCCAATCTAGAACGTTCCATTCGATTCGTCGAACTTTATCTTTTTTTCCTTGTTTTATAATTTCAGAATACAAGGCAAAACCAACTCCTGAGCCACGACTATTTTCCTTGACCACCAAATCTTCTAAATGAATCGTTTTGCCTTTCCAGGTGGAATAGCGATAATAATACAAAGCGATGCCGACAATATATGATTCGACTTCGGCGACAAAAACTTGAAATAAAGGTTTGCTTGAAAAACCATCACGAATTAAATCATCAACCGTAATCACTACAGCATTGGGCTCATTTTCAAAAATGGCTAATTCCTGAATGAGACTTAAAACAGCTGCCATATCTTCGGGATTTCCTGGTCTGATAATCATAGTTTTTGGCTTGAAAAAAAGTTGTAAAGACTACATTAGAGAGCAAATATACAATTCTGTTAAAAGAAAGGAATGAAATACTTTCGATTTCACAAAAAATCGTAGAAGTGTTAATTTGTTTGAGTATAATTCTTTCCATATAATTTAATTAGGGAGTTTTGCCGGTTTGTTTTAAGTACTATCTAATTTAAATATTTAGTGATTGGCTGGGAATTATTTTTACTATTAAAAGACAATCTATTGCCGTATATTTGATAATTGATGGCGAAGTTTTATAATTATGAAAAAAGAAATAGAAAATAGAGAAGACATTAGTCTTCTAGTTCATACATTTTATACAAAAATCAGGTCTGACAAAGAAATTGGTTTTTATTTTAATGAAATGATATTGGATTGGGAGGAGCATTTAGAAAAACTTACCGATTTCTGGGAAAGCAATTTATTTCCTATCCGAAAATACAAAGGCAACCCGATTGAAGCACATAATAAAGTGGATGAACACTTCAAAGGTTCTATAACTATGGATGAGTTTGGTATTTGGTTGAATTATTGGATTGCTACTTTGGATGAACTTTTTGAAGGTGAAAATGCAGCAACATTAAAACGTCGAGCCCGAAAAATGGCTAGTTTTCTCTTTATGAATATTTTTGAAAATAGAAATTTGTCTGCTTCTAAAGATTGAAACAAATTCTTCTACTAGTGAATGATTTTATTTTTCGAAAGCATAAACCAATGTAAAGTTTTCTATCTCTTCAAAATAAATGAAGAATAGTTGTTTTAAGTTCTCAAATTTAAGAGTTGCGATTGTTTCTTTATCTTTTATTTCAAATGAATTTACTTGAATATGATCTTTGAAACTGATTCCTTTTTCGTTTCGAATTTTGAAAATCGCTTCTTTAGCTCCCCATTTCACCGTTAGTTTTTTGATAAAATCTGCAGAATCAAAACTTTGCAAACGTTTTAATTCTTTTTCGTTTACGAATTTGTCGGCAATACGAAGAATTTTTTCACGTTGCATTTCTATATCGATTCCTACGGTTTCTTCGCTGATGATTATGGCTGCAAAATTATGAGAGTGTGTAATTGAAATGTGTCGATGGTCACTTAAATACGGTTTTCCGAATTCGTCATAATGCAAATCAAAATCGTTGATTCCGATTTCTTGAATCAACATTCGCACACTTAAAAAAGCGCGTTGGTGTAATTCGGATTTCATTCCGTTTAATCGAAGTTTGGTTTTTTCTTTTAAAACTACTTTCTCCAATAACTCCTCGAAGGATTCGGTTATTTCCCAAACAAGGATTTGGGTTGTGGTACTGATGTTTATGGTTTTATAAAGTGGCATGAAGATTTTAGATTGTTGATTAACGATTTTAGATTTCAGATTTGGTTGGAATGGATTGATTTTTGATTTTTGAAATTGATTTTTGAAACTAGCCGTGATGGAAGTGGAAAGCCTTTTGAAATAAAACTGCAATTTTTTCTGGACCAAAAGAGCGACCAAAGGAAGCTCCTTTTGGGGCATTGAAAAAATGCGGTTTTATGAAAAAGCTTGCAACGGACAGCGCGATTGGCTTCTGAAAACTAAAATCATTTCGTTTTAAATAATTATTTCATTATAATTCAAAACGTTAGGATATTAAACAATTCATAAATAATCCGGAACGGTTTTTAAATTATAAAGTTATTACGTAAATTTGCAAAAATTTTTACAATACAAATATACTATAAATGAGTACAACGACTATGCCTTATGTGGCTTTCAAAGTAAAAGACATTTCTCTAGCGGCTTGGGGAAGAAAAGAAATTGAACTGGCTGAAGCTGAAATGCCAGGATTGATGGCACTTCGTGCAGAATATAAAGACGAACAACCACTTGCTGGCGCTCGAATTGCTGGATGTTTGCACATGACAATCCAAACTGCGGTTTTGATTGAAACATTAATCGCTCTTGGAGCTGAGGTAACTTGGTCTTCTTGCAATATTTTCTCTACTCAAGATCAAGCTGCTGCTGCAATTGCTGCTGCTGGAATTCAAGTTTATGCTTGGAAAGGTCTTGATGAAGAATCTTTTGACTGGTGTATTGAACAAACTTTATTCTTTGGCGAAGACAGAAAACCATTAAATATGATCCTTGACGATGGTGGCGATTTGACCAATATGGTTATTGACCGTTTCCCAGAATTGGTTTCTGGAATCAAAGGATTATCTGAAGAAACTACAACTGGTGTTCATAGATTGTACGAAAGAGTAAAAGCAGGAACATTGCCAATGCCAGCAATCAACGTGAATGACTCGGTTACGAAATCGAAATTCGATAACAAATACGGTTGTAAAGAATCTGCAGTTGATGCTGTTCGTCGTGCTACTGATATTATGTTGGCTGGAAAAAGAGTAATCGTTTGTGGTTACGGTGATGTTGGAAAAGGAACTGCTGCTTCGTTTAGAGGTGCTGGTTCTATCGTTACAGTTACTGAAATTGACCCGATTTGTGCGCTTCAAGCTGCAATGGACGGTTTTGAAGTGAAAAAATTAAACACAGTTGTTGGAAATGCGGACATCATCATTACCACTACTGGAAATAAAGACATTGTTTTGGGTTCTCATTTCGAACAAATGAAAGACAAAACGATCGTTTGTAACATCGGGCATTTTGATAACGAAATTGATATGGCTTGGTTGAACAGAACGCACGGAGCCTCAAAAATTGAAATCAAACCACAAGTAGACAAATATACGATTGCTGGAAAAGATATTTTGATTTTGGCCGAAGGTCGTTTGGTAAACCTTGGTTGTGCTACAGGTCACCCAAGTTTTGTAATGAGTAACTCATTCACGAACCAAACCCTAGCTCAAATCGAATTGTGGAAAAATAGCGCAGCATACAACAATGACGTTTATATGTTACCAAAACATTTAGATGAAAAAGTGGCTTTCTTGCACTTAGAAAAATTAGGAGTGGAATTGGAAGTTTTAAGAGACGACCAAGCAGCTTACATTGGAGTAGAAGTTTCAGGTCCATTCAAACCAGAATATTACAGATACTAATCCTATTTGTCATTCCGACAAAGGAGGAATATTTTAGATTTAGAACCCTTGCAGTAATGTGAGGGTTTTTTGTTTTTGGGCGTGACCACTCCGGGTCGGGCTATCCGCTATATCTTTTGTGGAGTTCCGATTGTCATCGGAACTCCACAAAAGGATGCCGCTACTATCCCTCACGCAAACATCATTAAGATAAACTATTTTTAATCTTTTAATTATTTATATTCTTACAAAAATTTGAGATTTTGATACTTGATAAGTTTAAAACAATTATTTTGTAATTGGAATATTTATTCCTTTAAAAAAGTCTTCAAGACTTATGTTTAGCAATCTGCAAATTTTAATTAAAGTTTTTATTTCAAAATTCACTCCTGTTTCCAGTCTCCAATATGCAGATCTACTCATTCCTAACTCAAAGGCAATATGTTCATAATTTGAATATCCTTTTAATTTACGGAGCTCTTTTAAACGCAATGCAACAGCTTCAAGCTCGGGAATTTTGATATTTTTTAAAGAATCTTCCATTCTTCAAATTTCAAAAATTAGTCTTTTTTATGGTACTCTTATTTGAAGTACACTATATTATAGAATTTTTATTATATTTGAAGCTTAAAATATGCTGCAAAAAACATATAATTAGAAACTTTAATATAGAAAAATAATGGGTTTATTTTCAACCAGCACATCCGAAGATTATATTAAAAAAGCACTTGAAAAGTTTTACAATCCACATCGCAGCCGCTTTACTTCTTATGTTGAGATTCAAGACTTACTTTATAAGGCCGAGAAACTCGATCAAAACAATGCTGAAATATATTTTCTCAAAGGTTGGATAAATAATCATTATGATTACTACGATAATGCTATTGCGGAAATTAGCAAAGCAATAAAACCGAAGCCAAATTATCCCGATGCATATTATAATCGGGGCTTTGCAAAATTTCAAAAAAATAATTTAAGTGGTGCTTTAGAAGATTATGATTTTGCTATTCATTTAAATCCATATTTTACAGAGGCTATCGAAGACAGAAATACTTTAGTAATTCTAATGAACAAAAAAATATAAATCAAAAAATATAAAAGGCAATGGAAATCATAGTAGGTATCATAATAATTGGGTTAGGGATTTGGTTACTAATAACACATCCAGTTATTGCAATTGCAATTGCAGTAGTTGCAATAGCAATAAAAATGTTTTCTTCAGACAATAGATTTTAAATTTATTTTTGCATATTAAAGTGTTTATGTTTTTTAAAAGAATTCAAAGTATTAAAGTTTCATATCTTCTAAAAGCTAAGAAGTATTTTTATTAAATAAATTAATATTAATAAACTTAGTTATTTGATATCTTTGTAACTTAATCACTCATTAAAATGACTACACTTACTGTAAACATAAAAGATATTTCGCAAATTACGATCATCAAAAAAGTTTTGAAAGCATTTGATGTGGAAGTAATTGAAAAAAATAATGAAATTACAAATCCTGAGATAATTAACAGATTAGAAAAGCACCGAAAACATTTCCAGAAACCTGAATATAGAGAAGAAAACTACACCAAAGTTGACACCAAAAACATATGGGCAGATTGTTTGTTCAACTAGGGTTTCTAGTTAGATCTTTTGTATATTTGTTATTCAAATAAAAAAATCATGACGACGCTAACGTTAAAAATAAACGAAAAAACCAAAAAAGGGAAAGCTTTTCTTGAAATGGCTCGTGTGTTTTTTGAAGATTCTAAAGAAATAGAAATCGTTAAAGTTCCAAATTCTACAACCCAAAAAGCAATAACAAATGCAAAAAAAGGAATTGGATTAACAAGCAGTTCAAGTCATACTGATTTAATGGAAAAATTGATGTCGTAAATGAGTTTCAATTTAGATTATACCAATCGGTTCAAAAAAGATGTGAAAATTTGTTTAAAACGAAACTACAATTTAGTCCTACTCGAAGAAGTTTTAATTGAATTAAGAGAAAAAGGAACGCTTCATCTTAAATACAAACCGCATCTATTAAGTGGTAATAAAGATGGAATTTGGGAATGTCATATTAAATCAGATTGGTTATTGACTTGGTATTTTGATGATAATACGATAGTTTTAGTTAGAACTGGAACCCACTCTGATTTATTTTGAAAATAGAAAGTAAATAGAAATAAAAAAAAGACCGGTTGATTTATGAAATCATCGACCACGAAGTTGTAGTAATTATTATTTCTGCTTTAGGGCATTACAGTGATAAATAGTCTTTGCTTCATAAACAAGATTCAACATCAAAGCTCTTATTCTCTAAAAAGTCTAAGAGTTTTTTTGTTTCTATATCAATTTAATTTGAAGCATATTTTTACCTAAATTAGCAATCCACCAAAAACATAAACTACAAATAGAAAATAAATAGATATGAAAGCAAAAACTATTCTTGAAACCATTGGAAACACACCTGTGGTTCAAATCAATAATTTGTTTGGCAACAGCAAAGAAGTATGGATTAAATTAGAAAGATCAAATCCCGGAAACAGCATCAAAGATAGAATTGCGCTTGCAATGATAGAAGATGCCGAAAACAAAGGATTATTGAATTCGGAAAGTGTAATCATCGAACCCACTTCTGGAAACACAGGAATTGGTCTGGCTTTGGTAGCTGCGGTCAAAGGATATAAAGTGATTCTAGTTATGCCAGAATCGATGAGCGTTGAACGTCGAAAATTAATGGAAATTTACGGCGCTGAATTTGTGCTTACACCTCGCGAAAAAGGAATGAAAGGCGCTATCGAAAAAGCTGCCGAATTAGTTTTGGAAACTCCAAATGCTTGGTCACCAAAACAGTTTGATAATCCTGCCAATGTTGAAGTTCACGAAAGAACTACCGCTCAAGAAATTATTGCCGATTTCCCGAATGGATTGGATTATGTAATCACAGGAGTAGGAACAGGCGGTCATATTACCGGTGTGGCAAAAGTATTGAAAGCTAAATTTCCAAATATAAAAATAATTGCAGTTGAACCAGAATTGTCTCCAGTGTTAAGTGGTGGAGCACCAGGACCACATCCGTTGCAAGGAATTGGAGCTGGTTTTGTTCCCAGCAACTATCACGCTAATTTGATTGACGGAGTAATCCAAGTTAGCAAAGAGGATGCTTTTGATTATGCCAGAAGAATTGCAAAAGAAGAAGGAATCCTGGTTGGTATTTCTACAGGTGCATCCTTGGCTGCTGTAGCCAAAAAACTAGAATCTATTCCAGACGGAGCTGTTGTTTTGACTTTTAATTATGACACAGGCGAAAGATATTTATCTATCGAAGGTTTGTTTTAAATTGAACAGTCAAATGCGTTAGTTTTTTGCCACAAATTGCACGAATTTTCACAAATTGCAAGTGTTCTAAAAATCTAATTACACTAATTTTTCTATAATTGGAAGATTCGTGAAATTTTACAACATTTGATTCGTGTTAATTCGTGAAATTCGTGGATTTTTATCTTTAAAACAATGTATTTACTGCGTTAGATGCTATTAATGCGTTTTTCTACCATTGATGTTTTCATATAATTCCAAAGCATTTCCGTCGGTCAAAAGGGAGACATAATGGCAAATATGAAGCAGTCGTTGGTATAAATCGTCTTTCTCTTCCAAGAATTTTTCAGGCAACATTTTTAATAATAATTTGTCATAATTAGATGAATTACCCTCAAATTTGTTGTTAAAAGCAGTAATAAATTTATCCAACAGGGTTTGAATAATTTGGTAACCCATAATTTCTTTTTCGATAACTTCACGGCTTTGATAAATGTTTTTGACACTCAATTTGATGATGTCATCCATCTGAACTTTGTATTTGCTTTTGTCGGTCAAAGCATGAGGGAATTTTCCCTGTAAAATGGCTTCTTCATTTTCGATAAAAACCTTCACAGCATCATTGATTAAGCTCCCAATTGCCAAAGCTCTCAAATAACTAATTCGGTCTTCTTTGGTGGTTAAGGTGTTGTATTTCGTAGAATCAATGCTGTCTTTGACTAATTTAATTAAATATTCCAAAGCAAAATCTTCAGAAACTAATCCTAAGTTGATGCCGTCTTCAAAATCAATTATGGTATAGCAAATATCGTCTGCAGCTTCGACCAAATAGGCTAGAGGATGTCTTTCGAAACCAATATCTTTTCCAGTCTTATTGGAAATCATTCCTAATTCCGAAGCTACTTCTTGGAAAAAAGCTTTGTCCGATTGAAAGAAACCATATTTTTTATCAGCAATATTTGAAGTTGGTTTTTTGGGTAAACTTTCCTTTGGGTATTTCATAAAAGCACCTAAAGTGGCATAAGTAAGCCTAATTCCGCCAGAAACACCAGGACGAGAACCCGATAAAACAGCAAAACCATTGGCATTTCCTTCAAAATCGATTAAATCCTGCCATTCTTTGGCTGAAAGTTGGTTTTTGTATTGCTGTCCTTTTCCGATGGAAAAATATTCGCCAATGGCTTTTTCACCCGAATGTCCAAAAGGGGGATTCCCGATGTCATGTGCTAATGAAGCTGCAGCCACAATTGCTCCGAAATCATTGGCTTGAAAACCGTGACTTTCTTTGAGATGCGGATATTTCTCTATGATTTTTTTCCCTACCAATCTACCGATAGAACGTCCAACGACTGAAACTTCTAAACTGTGTGTCAATCGTGTGTGGACAAAATCGGTTTTCGAAAGTGGAATAACTTGAGTTTTATCTTGTAAACTTCTGAAAGCCGCCGAGAATATAATTCGATCATAATCCACTTCAAAACCCAAACGAGTGTCGTCTTGTTCGATTCGTAATCGTTTTCCTTTGTCGCCTTGGCGTTTTAGTGATAAAAGTTGTTCCCAGTTCATGATGTGTTTTTAGATGTAGCGAATATAATAAAAAGCAATTATTATATACAAAAACAGCCATCAAATGATGACTGTTTATTAATTTCATAGGATTGCTTCGTTCCTCTAAATGACTTTAAGACCCACACATTTCACAATCTTCAGGACCTGCATTTTTGGCCATTTCAATCATTGCTCTGTATTCTTCGGCGGTCATTTCGACACTATTTGCAGCTACTTCAACAGGAACAGGAATTGGCTCTGCTTTTTTGTCGTTGTTCAAAGTGAATTTTATCGCGTCAACTGCTGCTTTCGTTCTTAAATAATACATACCTGTTTTCAGTCCGGATTGCCAAGCATAAAAGTGCATAGAGGTTAGTTTTGAATAATTGGCATCTTGCATAAACAAGTTCAGCGATTGCGATTGATCAATAAAATAACCACGTTGACGTGACATATCGATAATGTCTTTCATAGACATTTCCCAAACGGTTTTGTACAGTTCCTTCAAATCTTTTGGAATATCCAGCGCTTGAACAGAACCATTGTTTCGCATTAATTCTTGTTTTAGAGTTTCGTTCCAAAGACCTCTTTCTACTAAATCGTTCAATAAGTGTTTGTTGACCACAATAAATTCTCCCGACAAAACGCGTCTTGTATAAATATTAGAAGTATAAGGTTCGAAAGCCTCGTTGTTTCCTAAGATTTGTGAAGTCGAAGCGGTTGGCATTGGCGCAACCAATAATGAATTCCGAACACCATTTTTCATTACTTCTTTTCGCAATGAAGCCCAATCCCAACGACCAGAAAGTTCTTCGTCTTTCATTCCCCAAAGGTTGTATTGGAATTCTCCTTGCGAAATCGGCGAACCTTCAAATGTAGAATAAGGACCTTCTTCGATAGCCATTTCCATCGAAGCGGTTACCGCTGCAAAGTATAAAGTTTCGAAAATTTCTTGATTCAATTTTTTAGCTTCATCACTGGTAAAAGGCAAACGTAACATTATAAAAGCATCAGCAAGACCTTGAACTCCAAGTCCTACTGGACGATGACGAACATTTGAATTTTCGGCTTCCTTAACTGGATAATAATTTCTATCAATTACTTTATTCAAGTTTCGTGTAACACGTTTGGTTACATCAAATAATAATTGGTGATCAAATTTTCCATTTTCAACAAACATGGGCAACGAAATTGAGGCTAAATTACAAACTGCAATTTCGTCTTTTGAAGTGTATTCCATAATCTCGGTACACAAATTCGATGAACGAATGGTTCCAAGATTTTTTTGGTTTGATTTTCTATTGGCTGCATCTTTGTACAACATATAAGGAGTTCCAGTTTCTATTTGAGATTCCAGAATTTTCTCCCATAATTCACGTGCTTTAATGGTTTTTCTACCTTTTCCACGAGTTTCATAATCGATGTACATGGTTTCGAATTCTTCGCCATAAACATCATACAAACCTGGACATTCGTTAGGACACATTAGGGTCCAATAAGTGTCTTCTTGTACCCGTTTCATAAATAAATCCGAAGTCCACATGGCGAAAAATAAATCTCTGGCGCGCATTTCTTCTTTTCCTGTATTTTTTTTCAAGTCTAAGAATTCGAATATATCAGCGTGCCAAGTTTCGATGTAAATCGCAAAACTTCCTTTGCGTTTTCCACCACCTTGATCTACATAACGAGCCGTATCGTTAAAAACTCTCAACATCGGCACAATTCCGTTTGATGTTCCGTTGGTGCCACGAATATAAGAACCCGTTGCACGAACATTGTGAATAGAAAGTCCAACACCACCAGCAGATTGGGAGATTTTGGCAGTTTGCTTCAAAGTATCATAAATCCCGTCGATGCTGTCGTCCTGCATCGCCAAAAGAAAGCAAGAAGACATTTGTGGTTTTGGCGTTCCTGCATTGAACAAAGTTGGAGTAGCGTGCGTAAAGAATTTTTTCGACATTAAGTCGTAGGTTTCTATTACCGATTTCAAGTCTTCTAAGTGAATTCCAATCGAAACACGCATTAACATATGTTGAGGGCGCTCTACAATTTTTCCGTTAATTCTCAACAAATAGGAGCGTTCCAAAGTTTTGAAACCAAAATAATCGTAGTTAAAATCTCTATTGTATATAATGTGCGAATCCAAAAATGCTGCATTTTCCATAATCACTTTATGCACTTCCTCAGATAGTAATGGGGCTTCTAGATTGGTTCTTGGATTGACATAATGATACATTTCGTTCATGGTTTCTGAGAACGATTTTTTGGTATTGGAATGTAAGTTAGAAATAGCAATTCGAGCCGCAAGTTGCGCATAGTCTGGGTGAGAAATTGTCATTGAAGCTGCAGTTTCAGCCGCAAGATTGTCTAATTCTGAAGTAGAAACGCCATCGTAAAGTCCTTCTATCACTCGCATCGCGACTTTTACGGGTTCCACCAAACCGTTTAGACCATAGCATAGTTTTTTAATTCTATCCGTTATCTTGTCAAACATTACTGGCTCTTTCTGGCCGTTTCTTTTTACTACGTACATAAATTTTTGTTTTTTATGAAATAGACAATCCCTTCTCTATTTCGGGGTATTTGTGATTGTTTTTGGGAAGCTAATCCCGGTGTTGATTTGTTTTTTTAGGAGCTTTTTCCCGCTTTCGTTTCAATCTTTTTAAAGCCTAAAAAGGCTTTAAAAAGGATTTCCTCTACAATCGGGGCTAACCTTTTATTTTACATTTTGCGAATGCGTAAAAATTATTTTTATCTTAAAAATCAGCGTCAAAGCTAATTTTTTGAGCTTCAGAATCGGTATTCATAACTCCTGTCTTTTGGTATTCAGCTACTTTCTTTTCGAAGAAATTTGTTTTTCCTTGAAGCGAAATCATATCCATGAAATCAAAAGGGTTTGCGGTATTGTATTCTCTTTCGCATTGTAATTCTACCAATAATCTATCGGTTACAAATTCTAAATATTGTGTCATTAATACCGCATTCATGCCAATTAAACTCACAGGAATGGATTCTGTAATAAATTCTCTTTCAATATTTAATGCATCTACAATTATTTCTCTAATTCTTGCTTTCGGCACTTTGTGAATCAAATGATGATTGTGCAAATGCACAGCAAAATCACAGTGAACGCCTTCGTCACGAGAAATTAATTCGTTCGAAAAAGTTAATCCTGGCATCAATCCGCGTTTTTTTAACCAAAAAATAGAGCAAAAACTTCCTGAGAAGAAAATACCTTCAACGGCTGCAAAAGCAATTAGTCTTTCGGCAAATGATTCGGATTCTATCCATTTCAAAGCCCATTCTGCTTTTTTCTGGATAGCAGGAAATCTTTCGATCGCATTGAATAATTCGTCTTTTTCAGCTTCGTCTTTTACATAAGTATCAATTAAAAGAGAGTAGGTTTCGCTATGAATGTTTTCCATCATAATCTGAAAACCATAGAAGAATTTTGCTTCGGCATACTGTACTTCGTTAACGAAATTTTGAGCTAGGTTTTCGTTTACAATTCCGTCAGAAGCAGCAAAAAAAGCTAAAATATGTTTTACAAAATATTTTTCGTCTTCACTTAATTTATTGTTCCAATCGTTTAAGTCTTGTGCTAAATCAATTTCTTCGGCAGTCCAGATACTAGCTTCCATGGATTTGTAAAACTCCCAAATATCGTGGTGTTTAATAGGGAAAATAACAAATCTATTTTTGTTTTCTTGTAAGATTGGTTCAATGTTTGACATTATTATTTTTGGTTTTTTAAGATTTGTAACGAATTGTTATGCTTTTCATCGACTACAAAGATTGTGAAAAATTGCGGTTTTAAAAAGGCAAACTTATTCACAATCGACTTGAGTTTTTAACAAAATACAGCTATTGGAATATTTTTCATACAAATTATAACACATTGAATTACAGTGGTATAAAAATATATTTTCACCTTAGCTACTGTAAACCATAGGGGTTTTTAGTAAAGCAAAATTTGAAAATTATGTTTGCTTGAAAATTATTTTTTTAATTCGGAGGCAACTTTTTCGAGTTCTAAATACCAATCTTCTCCAAATCTTCTAATGAGTGCTTCCTTGACAAATTTATAAACCGGAACTTCGAGTTCTTTTCCTAAAGAGCAAGCGTCATCGCAAATTTCCCATTTGTCATAATTGACAGCAAAAAATTCGGTAAAATCTTTTACACGAATAGGGTAAAGGTGACAAGAGACAGGTTTTTTAAATGAAACTTCCCCTTGATTATAGGCTTGTTCGATTCCGCAAAGGGCGGTTTTACCATCATAAATTACATAAGCGCAAGCGGAATTGTCAATTAGGGGAGTTTCGAGATCGCCATCAGCACCTTTGGTCCAGGTTCCCTGTTCTTCTATTGCGGCAATGCCTTCTTTTCGAAGAAAAGGTTTGATTTTTGGATAAATTTCTTCCAGAATTTTGGTTTCGGCTTCATTTAAAGGTGCGCCAGCATCGCCATCGACGCAGCAATTGCCTTTGCAAGCAGATAAATTACATACAAATTCTTTTTCGAGAATATCTTCCGATACGATGGTTTTTCCTAGTTGAAACATTTTGCAAATATAGTCTGCAATTCTGAATTTTGAATGTTAAATCTTTTGTTTTTTAGTCGAAATGAACTTGATGCTGAATTTCATTTAGTTAGTTGAAATAGATTCTTTCAATCGTTTTTTCTGATTTGTTTTTATTATTAAATCAATCCTTAATTAGAAGATAACCGCATAAAATTTAATACTTTTGTGTCATAAATTATTAGAAGTTATGGAATTGGATCTTAAAGAAATAGCGACAGTAGGAATGGTGCTTTTTGCTGTAATTGATATTGTAGGAACAGTTCCTATTATGGTTGATTTGAAAGCAAAACACGGACATATTGAATCGGAAAAAGCTTCATTAGTAGCAGGACTGATTATGATTGTTTTTCTTTTTATGGGAGAGGAATTATTAAAACTAATTGGCATTGATGTTCATTCATTCGCAGTGGCAGGATCTTTTGTACTGTTCTTTTTGGCTCTTGAAATGATATTGGGAATTCGCATTTATCGCGACGAAGAAACCAGTTCGGCATCAATTGTTCCGATTGCTTTTCCCTTAATTGCGGGAGCTGGAACGATGACGACCTTGCTGTCCTTAAAAGCGCAGTATCAAACTGTAAATATTCTTATTGCAATCGTTTTAAACATTATTATCGTTTACATTGTTTTGAAATCGTCGGCCAAAATCGAAAAAATGTTAGGCAAGAATGGTTTGGGAGTGATTAGAAAGGCTTTTGGCGTGGTTCTTTTGGCTATAGCTGTTAAATTATTTGCTGGTAATGTTAAAGATTTGTTTCTGTAATTTTAATTTTTATAAATTTACCCATCATTTTACATAAAATACAAAACATGAAACTTTTTACAAACATATTAGTAGTTTTGGCAATTGGGCTAATTATTTTCAACATTAGTTTACTTGACTTCAAGAACCCTTTTCAAGGCAACAGTATGATCGCTTTTGTTGGTATTGCTGCTTCTTTTTGTGCTGTTTTGATTCTAGTAATTTTTAGAATGTCAAAATGTATTGAAGAAAAAATGAATGATAAATTCTAATGTTTGATGTTTTAATTATTGGTGGTGGCGTTTCTGGACTATCGTGCGCTCTTATTTTAGGTTCAGCCAAATACAAACCTTTTGCTGCAGATAAAACAATTGCGATAATTGCCCACCAAAAAGTTTCTGCACTTCAAGAAGCTGTTATAAATAATGCATACGGAATTTCTTCAGGGAAATTAGGAGCTAATTTGTTGACTGAAAGTATTCAGCATTTATCAGAAACTTATCCACACATCACACAAGTTTTGAATGAAAAAGTCCTAAAAGTCGAGGGCGATTTTATTTCGTCAGTTCGTCCTTCGTTGTCGTGTCCTGAATTTACAGTTACAACTAATAAAAATTCTTATAAAACCAAATGCATTGTCGTGGGAATTGGTTCTTCCAATAGTTTCGCCATCGAAGGGTTAATGAATTTTGTAGAACCCCATCAAAAATCGCTTCCTGAAAAACAAAGAATTCAACTGAGAAATAATGACCATAAAGTAGCGGATGGTATTTATGTAATTGGAACTTTAGCGGGTTGGAGAAGCCAAGTGGCAATCGCGGCGGGAAGTGGCGCTGCCGTTGCTACCGATATTTTGACGTTATGGAATAATGGTATTCAAACCCATGCTCACGATAGTATTAGGAAATAATCCAAAATTTTTATTTTCTATCTAAAATTTCTTTACTAATTCTATTCACTTCATTTATTAATAATGGAAAAGCGGGTTCAGGCATATTACCGTGATTGAATCCTTCGAGCTTACAAAGTGTTGTTGTTTTATTTCCTACAAGTTTCATCATACGGTTCAAATAGGCATTTTCTTCATAACGTCCATATAGTTCCAGTTCAGGGTCGCCCGTAATCAAAAACATTGGAGGAGCATCTTTTCGAACAAAATAAAGTGGCGCATATTTATCAATTATAGGTTGCGTTTCGGCTATTCCTTTTTCTTTTCGAACAGTAAAGTGAGTAATTGCCTGACCGCTAAACGGAATAATTCCAGCAATGGTATTGGCGTCAATAGTATGTTTATTCAAATATTTTTTATCTAATGTAATCATCATTGCCAAATAGCCTCCAGCGGAATGTCCTGATAAAAAAATTAAATTAGAATTTCCACCATAATTACTAATGTGCTGAAATGTCCAAGCAACAGCCGCTGCAGCATCTTCAATATAAGCTGGTGCATTTACTTTGGGCGAAAATCGGTATTCAACTCCAATCACTGCAAATCCTTTTTCCAAAAGTGCTTTTGGAATTTCTTTATTCCCAGCAGTAAGTCCACCACCGTGGAACCAAACAATAGTGGCAAAGTTCTTTCTGTTTTTAGGATAATAAATATCCAAAGTACATTGAGATGTGATGTATTTGTCATTTTGGCAAACCGATTCCGGATAATAATGAATGTCTTTCTCTGAGGCATATTCTTGTTGAGCGAACAGATGAAATGACATCAATAATAACAGTAGAAAAAAATATTTTCTCATAGTTTTTGAAGTTTATCAATGAAATAATCTAATTTTTATAGCTTATTGATTCAATACCTTTTTTAACATCGCATCATCTTGGAGTATAATTTCATAAAATTTACTTTCATTGAATAATTGTCGAGCGAATTCTGCCGCCAAATAGCGTTTTACCAAGGCTTTATTAGAGTCTAAATTCATATTTAATCCATTCTTGAACAGATATTTCTGAAAAGTATTAAAATACAAATCTGTCGCATTCATTTTAATATTAAATTGTTCGAAACTTAACCCTTTGAAAGCTTTTCGGTTGTTATCTAATTGTTCAAAAACAAATTGTCCCAAAACTCCCGATTGCAATAAATAAACCGTGTGTTCTTTGCTTTGTTCCAGTTCAATAGGTACAAAAACATCGGGAACAATGCCGCCACCACCATACACAATTCTGCCTTTTGGGGTTTTGAATTTGGGTGAATTTGGCGTTTTTATACTGTCTTTATGATATAATTCTCCGTTTTTAAATCGTAATTCAGCTTCTTTCCTATAATCTTCGGTTCCTTTTACGTATGGTTTTTGAATGGAACGCCCTGTTGGGGTGTAATATCTGGCAATGGTCAATCGCACTGCCGAGCCATCGTCAAAATCCATTTCTCTTTGTACCAATCCTTTACCAAAAGAACGACGACCCACGATAGTTCCGCGATCATTATCCTGAATGGCTCCAGCCAAAATTTCGCTCGCCGATGCACTATTTTCGTTGATTAAAACAACTAATTTTCCATTTTCGAAACTTCCCGCTTTGGTTGCAATAGTTTTTTCGATTGTGCCGTTTTTGTCTTTTGTAAAAACAATTAATTGTTTGTCTTTCAAAAATTCATCGGCAATTGCCACAGCTTGTTCTAGATAGCCGCCGCCGTTGTCGCGAAGATCGATTACGAGCGATTGTATTCCTTTTTCTTTTAGTTTTGTTAATCCTGTTTTAAATTCGTCAAAGGTGCTTTCGGCAAATCGATTTATTTTGATGTAGCCCGTTGTTGGATTCAAAAGTAGCGCTGCATCCACACTTTTAATCGGAATGATACCACGTTTAATTTTAATATTTAATTTTTTATTTTCGGATTTTCGATAAATGGTGACTAGGATTTCAGAACCTTCTTTTCCTTTTAGTTTAGAAAACAAACTATCGGTTGGTAGTTTTCTTCCATACAACTTCGTTTTGCCCGCATACAAAATTCGATCTCCAGATTGAATTCCCGCTTTCTCCGAAGGCCCATTTTCAATAGGTTTTATGATCGCAACCGAATCTTTGTACATATAAAAATTCACTCCAATTCCCACAAATTCGCCTCGCATACTTTCGGCAATTCGGGTTTGCTCTATGGGCGGAATATAGACGGAATGGGGGTCAAGTTGCGATAAAATTGTGTTGATGGCTCGATTGGTAATCGAATCGGGATTGACCTTATCGACATATTCGTTATCGATAAAATCAAGTAATTTATTGAGTTTGTTTCTCGAATTATTTTTGGTTAAAAATTGGTTTTGATCAGGAAAATTGAGCCAGCCACCCAGAATAATTCCAAGGGCAAGAGTTGCAAAAATGAGTATTGGAAATAATTTAGAATTTATTTTCATTTTAATCTAAAACTTCAATTTGTTCCACCGTTACGCCAGCTTTTACCAAAAAATCCACCCCCGATGTATCTCTATAACCTAGTTGGTAAACCACTCTTTTTATTCCAGATTGGTGAATTAATTTGCTGCATTCTTTGCAAGGAGATAGTGTAATGTAAAGCGTTGCTCCTTCGCAAGTTTGAGTAGATTTCGCTACTTTTAGAATCGCATTTGCCTCTGCGTGAAGCACATACCAATTGGTTAGGCCTGCTTCATCTTCGCAGCAATTTTCGAAGCCAGAAGGTGTCCCATTATATCCGTCCGAAATAATCATTCTGTCGCGAACGATAATGGCTCCAACTTGTTTGCGTTTACAGTAGGACAAAAGGCTCCATTCTTTGGCAATTCGAAGATAGGCTTTGTCGTATTTGTTTAATTTTTTCTTTTCCATTTTTAATTTTATCTAATCCAAATTTTACTCGAAATTATCATTGGCAAAACTACGCCAATTATAAAAGAGGACATCACCAGTGTCCAATCGCGTTTTGAAAATCGGAAGAAGGTTTGAACAATATACGAAAGTATCAACACTATAAAAACTACAACTATTTGCGCTGCTTCTATTCCCAAAGAAAACTCGGATAGAGGCAATAATTTTGATCCAGCAATGGTCTTGAAATAGCTTGCAAAACTCAATCCGTGAATAATTCCAAAAAGCAAAGTAACCAACCCAATAATGCTGATGCTTTCGCCTTTTGATGATTTTCCTGCTGTAAAAAGATTGAAAAAAGAGATAATTAAAATAGTTATCGGAATTAAAAATTCGACCAAATTGACTTTTATAATCACAATTCCATAAACAGACAAAAGCAATGCTAGCAAGTTTCCAACGGTAAAAAGGGTAACCAAAAGCAGTAATTTTTTCCAATCTTTAAAAGCGTAAGGAACGGCTAAAGCAATTAGAAATAATATGTGGTCATAACCCGAAGGGTTTAGAATATGCCACAAGCCTTTTTCGAAAAAAATCCAAAATTCTGACATTAAAAATAGTTTTATTAAATTAGGGGTTGTCAAACTTACAATTTATTTTGAAATTAGTTTAATGCGTTACTGTTAAAAGCATTTTTTAGGATATTTTATTTTATTAAAGCGCAGCAATCGAAATAAAAATAATTGCAAATGCTATTTGAAAAAATCAAAATTAGTTGTATCTTTATTTAACCATTAAAAAACCTAATATTATGTCTATAGCTGAATTATTTGATAGTGAATTCAAACACCGAATTAAAGGTCGTTTTTCTGCAGTAGTTCGTGTTTTGTATGCAGATGAAGGGAAATTCAATCCCGACGAAAAAAAGTTTTTAGATAAATTAGCTATAAAACTCAATATTTCTGACGAGGAATATAAAGAAATTTTAAGCAATCCCTTAAAATATCCGCCAAATCCACCTTATTTACACGAAGACCGCTTGGAAAGTTTATACAATATTGCGAGAGTGGTTCATCACGATCATCAATTGGGAGATAAACAAGAAAATCTTTTACGAAAATTTACCGTAGCACTTGGATTTGATGCTGGTAATGTGAATCATATTGTAAATAAAGCATTAGCATTAGTAGATGAAAGAGTAGATTTAGAGGATTTTATGACTGAAATGAAAAAAGTTAATCATCCAGAAAGTCTCTAAATTTATTGATTATTATGACCTTATTTAATGAACGAACCCTGTCAATGTTTTGTGCTTTGACAGGGTTTTTTTCAAATATTATTTGCCACAATGAATCCACTTGTCCAAGCATTTTGAAAATTAAATCCTCCGGTTATTGCATCGATGTTCACGATTTCACCAGCAAAATATAAGTTTTCGTGTAGTTTGCTCGCCATTGTTTTGAAATTAATTTCCTTTAAATCAATGCCACCAGCAGTTACAAATTCTTCCTTGAAAGTGCTTTTCCCATTTACTTGAAAACTAGAATTGGTCAATTGATTGACTAAGTTTTGCAGTTGAATTTTCGATAAATCAGCCCATTTGGTGTCTTCAGAGATATTCGAAGCTAAAACCAAACTTTCCCACAGTCGATTCGGGAAGTCGAATGGTGATTTTTTGGAAACGGCTTTTTTGGCGTGTTCTAATTTCAAATTTTTCAGTATTTTTTCGGTCTCGGCCGCATCAACATCATTCAGCCAATTTACAAAAATCGTGAACTGGTAATTTTTTTCGGATAATATTCGAGCTCCCCAAGCCGATAATTTCAAAATCGCTGGACCGCTCATTCCCCAATGAGTTATTAATAAAGGGCCCGTTGAGGTTAGTTTAGTGTCTTTTACTTTTACCGAAACCACTGCGGAAACGCCTGGCAATTCCTTTATTCTTAAGTCTTTGATGTTGAAAGTAAACAAGGACGGAACTGGATTTACAATGATATGACCAAAAGTTTGCAGCATTTCCCAGATTTTAGGATTGCTTCCCGTGGCGAGAATTAGTTTTTCGGTGATGTAATTTTCATTTTGGGTTTCAATTTTCCATAATTGTTCTTTTTTGAAAATAGATTGCACACTTTGTCCAGTCAAGATCGCAATGCCTAGTTTTTTAGTCGCTTCAAGAAAACAATCAATGATGGTTTGTGACGAATTCGAAACCGGAAACATTCGACCATCGTCTTCAATTTTGAGTTCAACTCCGTGATTGCTGAACCATTCCACAGTATCACCAGAGCAAAATTGATGAAAAGGACCGCGCAATTCTTTTTCGCCACGTGGATAAAATTTTACTAATTCGTTGGGTTCAAAACAAGCGTGCGTTACGTTGCATCTTCCGCCACCAGAAATTCTAACTTTCGTTAAAACTTCATTTCCACGTTCGAGAATGGCAACTTTTAGTTTTGGATTTTTCTCTACAATATTGATTGCTGTAAAAAATCCTGCTGCGCCACCGCCTACAATTATAATGTCAAAATTCTGGTTCATATTTTAGTTTAAAACAAACTTTGTCAAAGTTCCAAACTTTGACCAAGATGTAATGAATTGGTTCATATTCTATCTGGGAAATCGGAAATTATTCCGTTTACGTTAAATGATTTTATTTTTTGAATGTCTTCCACTGAATCCACAGTCCAAGGGTAAACTTCAAATCCGTTTTTCTGCATCAAAGCTACATTTTCTTTCGTCAATAATTTATAATTAGGATTGATGGAATAGGCTTTTATTTTTTTTGCGAAAGCTAATGCGTCAGAAATCGATTCTTCAGTTAAAACGCCAATTCTAGTTTTTGGATTTAAAAGATGAAATTCTTCCAGCATATTCCAATCGAAACTAGAAATTAGAAAAGCATTCGGATTCCAGTTTTTTTCTAAAAGATAGTTTTGAATTAATTCAACAACGACTTTTGGAGTTCCAAATCCTTTTAGTTCAATATTGACGAAACAACGGCTGTCAATCAAGTCTAAAACTTCGGTCAATGTTGGAACCCCAAATTGTTTTAATTGTGATGCAGTATAATTTTTGACAAAACCTTTTCCATTGGTTGTCCGGTCAATCGTTTTGTCGTGAATCACGATTAATTCTCCGTCTGAACTCAAATGTACATCCAGTTCGATACCGTCAACATTCAAATCAATCGCTTTTTCGAAAGCAATTAAACTGTTTTCTGGTTCATAGCCTTTTGCACCACGATGTCCAATTTTGAGAATGGAATTCATTTCAATTAAATTTAACGCAAAGGTAATTAAGAAAAAATCGCAAAGTTTCCAAAGCTTAAATTACTTTGAGAACTTTGCGAATAATTTTTAGAATTCTGGACGCGGATTATTTTTCCAATAAGACAATCCCAAATTCCGAGTCAATAATTACTTTTCCATTCGCAACCACAGCTTTTTTACCGGAATACGCATCGGTTAATTTTGTTCCATTTTCGAAAATAGTTCCAACCGAAATCTCTTTTTTTCCTATCGGCAAATCTAGTCCAACAACCACTTTGTCCGTGAAGTTATCTTTGCTAAAGATTCTGCTAAAAACATACGGACTTGCCGAAATTTCTTGATGTATTCCCGCTCCAATCGAAAGGTGATTGTTTCTAAAAGCACCTAATTTTTGCCAATGCAAAAGCACTTTTTGAGTTTCGAGATTGTTTTTTATATCGTCCCAATTCATCATCGAGCGCAAAGTGGCATCGCCTGTAGTTCTTGGAATGTCTAGCGAACGAGCGCTTTCGTCACCGTAATACACTTGCGAAATCCCTGGAGAAAGCAATAATTTTGTGCCACTTTCGAATGTTTTTTCACGTTTTTTATCATAAGGATAACTATCATCGTGTGAAGAAACATAGTTCATAACCGTATTTCCTTTCAAGTCATTTTGAAGAATGGAATTGTATTTTGAAAACAATTCTTCATAATTCATTTTGGCTTCATTTCTAAAGTCGAAATTGATTAAACCCGTAAATCCATTTTCAAAATAATTTACTTTTTTGTCTCCAAAATCATATATTTTTTTTGCTCCAATAGTATATCCATAAACTTCACCAACGGTAAAAAAGGCGCTATTATCTATTACTTTATCGGGATTATTTTTTTTGTATTCTTCGAAAGATGCATCACAAACTTTTTTGAAATCGGCCCAAACATCTTCATAAGTATGCTTTACAGTATCTACTCGGTAGCCATCAATTCCATAATCGGTAATGTAATCCGACAGCCATTTCATAATGTAATATTTTGGCGCACGAGGATATCCTGTTTTAGCAAAAAAGGCATCCAATTCGGCTACTTCTTGTTCATATCGACCTTCTTTTTTCCATTTTTCGATTAAAAAAGGTGGTAAATCTACCGCTTCATTACTTTCAGTTTTTACATCTGGAAGATTTTCGACTAGCGTGCAATTAATGTAAGTGTCATAAGATTTGTAAGTACATTTTGGTGATGTTCTCACCCAATCATTTGGATAGACAGAATCTTCGGCAGTAACCGGTCCGGTGTGATTGATAACCGCATCCAATAAAATGCGAATTCCTTTTGCGTGTGCTTTTTGCACTAATTCTGCCAAATCTTTTTTAGTTCCAAAATTAGGGTCCAATGCAGTCCAATCTCGTGCCCAATAACCATGAAAGCCATAGGAAAAACCGGTTCCTTCGTCGACTCCGTCGTGAATTTGTTCGACGACTGGCGTCATCCAAAGGGCATTTATTCCTAGTTTTTCGAAGTAGCCTTCATCTAATTTTTGAATGATACCTCGAATATCACCCCCTTCAAAACCGCGCAATTTTGCCACTGGTTTGTTTCGGTTATAGTTGTGGTCGTTCGTTTTGTCTCCATTGTTGAATCGGTCGATTAAAAGGAAATATACGTTGGCATTTTCCCAAACAAAAGGGACATAAGATGTAGTTTTCGTTGTTTTTGTTGAAGAACAACTGGCAAAAAACAACGAAATTATGGTGATAGTAAATAGAATATTTTTTTTCATAGGTCTTTTTTTTTATACCTGACAGGTTTTTAAAACCTGTCAGGAGTAGTTATAATTGTATTTTGATTGCAACTTCAGTTCCTTTTTTCCAAGAAATTGGCATTTCAATTTTGTTTTTTATGGTTTTAAATGGAGTTGATTTTCCATTTAAACTAACTGATTTTGCCTTTAAATTATGAATAATAAGTGCAACATTTTTATCAGATGCTACAAAGTTTTTTCCAATTTCTGTATTCAATTTGATGATTACTATTTTTCCATCCGAAGTGCTTTTGAAATTCAATATTTCAAATTTACCTTTTTCGAAAGCATTTGCAGTTGAACCATCATCATTATACAATTTTCCCTTACTTTGAGTTGTTTTCGCATCAAAATAAAAATGCAAATCGAAGTTTTCTAACGAATATTTCGAGGTATTTTGAATGGTTTTTATCATTGGAATAAAAGCGCCGCCACGAACAAAAACAGGAATATGATCTTCGACAACCGCAATTTTTGAAGTCGTTCCCGCTAACTGTTTTTTGTCAGTATAAAAATCAAACCAGTTGTTGTTTTTAGGAAAATAAACAGAAGTAGAAGTCAAACCAAGTTTTGTTATTGGAGTAACTAAAAAGTCATTTCCCCAAAGATAGGTTTCGCAAACGGTCAATAACTTGGAGTTATTTGGTTCTTCAAAAAACAAAGGTTGCATTAGCGGAGTTCCTTTTTGACTGTTTTCGAAGGCCAAAGTATAGTTGTAAGGCAAAAGTTGGTAACGCAATTCCACTTGTTTTTTAGCTTTAGATTTGGTTACAATGTCTTTATAAACTGGTTCTGCAGCTACATCTTCGTGAGCATGTGGACGAAAAATCGGTTGAAAAACGCCATATTGCAACCATCGAATGTACAATTCATTATCGAAATAATCGCCTGCAAAACCGCCTAAATCCGAGTGCATATAGCCCATTCCTTGCATTCCCATTTGTAAAGAGATTTCGGTTTGAGATTGCAATCCGCCCCAACCACGGCTCACATCACCTGACCACGGAATCATCCCAAAACGTTGAGAACCTGAATATCCAGCTCGCATTAAAATAAATGGACGAACGCTTGGGAAGTCTTTTATATAACCATCCGCAATTAATTTTGCCCAATTGTGTCCGTAAACATTATGGATTTCGTCGGCTTTTCCGCCAGCGGTTATGGCTTCGGAAGGGAAAACTTCGGGTTCGCCCAAATCGCCCCAAAGTCCGCCAACACCTTGATGGATTAAATTTTTGTAAATACTCCAAAACCAATCCTTTCCCTCGGGTTTGAAAATATCGATAATTCCGGTGTTTCCAAAATAAAAATCATAAGTAAAAGGTTTTCCATCTTTGTCAGTTGCCAGAACTTTTTTGTCTACCGCTTCTTGCCATTTTTTAGAAGTAGTCAGTACAAAAGGTTCTGTAATGAGAACTGTTTTAATCCCTTTTGCATTCAAATCAGCAATCATTTTTTCGGGATTTGGGAAGGTTTCTTTTTCCCAATCCAAGTTGCCCATTGTTCCTTTCATTTCTTTGCCAAACCAATATAAATCTAGAATTATGGCATCCACAGGAATTTTGTCATCTTCAAATTTCTTTATTGTTTTCTCCACTTCCTCTTGTGAATGATACCCAAAACGGCTGGAAAAATTTCCTAAAGTCCAAAGTGCTGGCAAAGGTTGTTTTCCAGTTAAATCGGTATAATTCGAAATTAAATCAGACCAAGAATCGCCTATGATTACTTGGTACGTTTTTCTACCAGAAATGGTTTCGTAGGTCAAAGTATTGTCTTTTTTGCTGTCTAAATCTAAGTAGCCAATAGCAGAATTGTCAAAATGAACAGCATACATTTTTGATGACAACACCATTGGAATAGTAAAATTCATTAATTCAGAACGGGCTCCATAACCATAATCAGCGCGGTTGTACAAAGCTAGTTTATTGCCGCGACGGTTCATTCCCAATGCTCTTGCGCCACCACCATAAAGCATTTCGTCTGGTGAAATATTAAATTGTAAAACTTCGGTTGAATCGACAGTTATATTGCCTTTCACATTGTCTAATGGAATGTGTTTTTGTTTGAAATAACCGTTTTTTTCAGAAAACAAAAGTTTTTGTTGATTGAAATAGGAGATTTGAAAAGGGACTTTTTGTATTTTGACTTCGATTCCTTTTGTTTGTAGGTTTATTGAATTTGTTGTTTGAATTATTTTTAAACCCCCTTTTTTTACAATAGAAACTACGGCGTGAGAATTAGGATTGTAGGTTTGACCCTTTGGAATAAAGGAAGTTTCCACAATTTTATCAGAATAGACTTTGATTATATATTGACCATCAGAAGTGTTTATTTCTAGAGAATTGTTGCTTTCTTGAAGGCTTTTGAATTTCCTATTGGTATTTTGAGCTAAGGAAATCGAACTTATTAATAAAAAGAGAATTATTTTTTTCATAATTTATTGTGATTATTTCAATTCCAATATCATAACTGATTTTGGTTCTAATGTAATTTCGTTTTCCAGATTAATTATTTGATCAGTAATAACGTCTTTACCTGTTTTGTGATTTCCAATATTTTCTTCGAAACGATTTGTTTTTATTGTTTTCTCTTCATTACTATTGTTGATAATAACCATCACACTTTCATCTGAGTTGTACCTGAAATAGACATAAACATTGTCCAGCGGAATATAATGTGTCATTTTTCCGAAATGTACTGCGGAGTTGTTTTTTCGCCAATTGAAGAGTTTTGCAGTAAAATCGAAATAGTCGTTTTGAATATAGGTTCGGCCTTCTTTGGTAAAAGCATTATTGGCGTCGCCTTCCCAGCCACCTGGAAAATCTTGACGAATAGCAGCATCGCCGTGGTCTTTATTTCCTGCCATTCCCACTTCTGAGCCATAATACAATTGAGGGATTCCTCTGGCTGTGGCTAGCAATCCCATCGCCATTTTATATTTTCGAATGTCATTGTTATAAACGTGATTGACACGATTCGTATCGTGATTTTCTGCAAAAATCAATAAATTGTTTGGATTTGGAAATAGAAAATCATTGGCAAAATTATCATAGATTTTATCCATTCCTAGTCCCCAAATACCATGATCTACATTGAAAACATGTAACAATTCATCCGATAAAATAAAATCCATTACGCTGGGTAAATAGGAATTAAAATTTTGAATTTTTCCAATTGGGCTGTCTTTTTGCCAATAGGAAAGATGTGCTTGATTTCGCATCGAAATTTCGCCTACAATATTAAAGTTTGGATATTCATCAGTTATAGATTTAGTCCATTTTGTGATGGCAATTGGGTCTGCATAATTATAAGTATCTACTCTAAAACCATCTAAATTGGCATATTCAATCCACCAGATCGCATTTTGAATAAGATAGTTGAGCATCAACGGATTCGATTGATTCAAATCGGGCATCGATGGAGCAAACCACCCATCTAAACATATTTTGGTGTCAGTTTTTGATGCATTAATGTCGTGAACAACGGTTCTTCTGTGATTGGTTTCTGTGAAATTTTCGAATTGATGAATCCAATCTGGAGTTGGTAAATCCTTCATCATCCAATGTTCCATTCCCCAATGATTAGTAACATAATCCATCACCAATTTAAGATTTTTTTTGTGCATTTCAGAGGCTAATCGAACATAATCTTGATTGGTTCCATAACGAGGATCGATTTTGTAAACATCCGTTTGTGCATAAGTGTGATAAGAATATTGGGCTTCGTTGTCTTCGCAAAGTGGTGTAATCCAAAGGGTTGTAGCTCCTAGTTCTTTTATGTAATCTAAGTGGTTAATGATGCCTTGAATATCGCCACCATGTCTTCCTTCGGGTAATTCACGATTGTATTTTTCGACTGTTGAAGTATCGTTATCATTATTCTGATTTCCGTTTGAAAATCGGTCTGGCATTATCAAATACATCATATCCGAAGCATCAAAGCTTTTGCGTTCGGCTGAATTTTCTCTTCTTTGTTTTAAACTATATTTTTCGGTAAAAACAACTTTATCTTTTTCTTTAAAAAGGAAATGAAACTCCTTTGGAGGGATGTTTTTAGTATTGATGGAAACGAAAATATAATTTGGATTTGTAGTTCGTTCTACTTTTGTAATGGGAACAGCGTTTGTTGTAGAAATTTTATAATTTGCAATGTTTTTGCCGTAAAACATGATTTGCAATTCGGGATTGTGCATTCCTGAAAACCAAAAAGGAGGCTCTATTCTTTCGATTTGTGCAAACATAGTTGAGGTCATAAAAATTAAAAGCAATAAAAATAGTTTTTTCATTTTCAATTTAAAGCTTAAAAGATTAAATTTTATTATTAAAGTCCGTTTACAACTCGTTTTATTCCATTTTTTATTATTTTCTCGCAAAGACGCAATGGCGCAAAGCTAATTTTATTTACTTTGTTTGCAGAAATAGAGATGCAAGAAGACAGCGTTTTCTTTGCGACCTTGCGACTTTGCGAGAACTATTAATTAAGCTTTTCTTTAAAGATTTGCTTTTACAAAGACAGCGTCACCATTCACAAAAACTGTCAAATCTTGAGTGCCTTCGAGAGTAAATTTGGTTTCATTATGATTGATTACCACTTTCAAAATCTGGTTTCTGAAATTGATTTTAAAAGAATAACCAGTCCATTCTTTTGGGATTTTTGGAGAAAAATGAAGGGTGTCATTTTTTACGCGCATTCCGCCAAAACCCTCTACAATACTCATCCAAGTTCCCGCCATCGAGGTAATGTGACAGCCTTCGTCTACTTCTTTGTTATAATCATCAAGATCCAAACGAGAGGTTCTGAGATAGAAAGTATAAGCCAAATCCATCTTGTCTAATTTTGCGGCTTGAATGGAGTGAACACAAGGGGAAAGTGAACTTTCGTGAACAGTAAAAGGCTCGTAAAAGTTGAAATGTTTCTCTAATTGTTCGGTTGTAAAATGATCTTCAAAGAAATAAAATCCCTGTAAAGTATCGGCTTGTTTGATGTATGGTGAACGCAATACTCTGTCCCAAGACCATTTTTGATTGATTGGTCGTTGCGATTTATCTAAATCTTTTACTAATACTAAGTGTTTATCCAAGAAACCGTCTTGTTGCAGATAAATTCCTAATTCTTCTGAATATGGGAAATACATATTGTCAGACACTTTTTTCCAATCTTGCAATTCAGCATCTGATAATTTTACTTTTTCGATGATTCGTTTATGGTCAGATGGAAACTCTAAGGATACTTTTTGAATTTGTTCGTGGGTATAATCGATACACCATTTGGCAATATAATTGGTATAGAAATTATTGTTCACATTGTTTTCATATTCATTTGGACCAGTAACTCCCAAAATCATATACTGATTTTTATGGGCAGAAAAAGAAGCTCTTTGATGCCAAAAACGAGCAATTCCGATTAAAACTTCTAGACCTTTTTCAGGAATATAACTGTAATCGCCAGTGAATCTATAATAGTTGAAAATCGCAAAAGCAATCGCACCATTTCGGTGAATTTCTTCGTGCGTGATTTCCCATTCGTTATGACACTCTTCGCCATTCATCGTCACCATTGGATACAAAGCTGCTCCGCCACCTTTTGTGAAACCTAAATTATTTTCGGCATTTTCAATGGCTTTGTCCAATTGATTGTAGCGATACGTCAATAAATTTCGGGCAACTTGCTGGTCTTTTGTAGCCATATAAAACGGAATACAATAGGCTTCGGTATCCCAATAAGTGGAACCACCATATTTTTCGCCGGTGAAGCCTTTTGGACCAATATTTAAACGAGAATCTTTACCAGAATAGGTTTGATTGAGTTGAAAAATATTGAAACGAATGCCTTGTTGTGCTTTCACATCGCCTTCAATTGTGATGTCTGACATTTCCCAAATTTTTGACCAAGCTTCTATTTGTTCGTCTAATAAATTTTCATATCCTTTTGCCAAAGCTACTTTTATAACTTCTTCAGCAGCAGAAACTGTGTTTTCGTGATTCAATGAAACCGTGTAGCCCCCAATTTTTTGAATGGAAGATTTTTGTCCTTTTGCAATAATCACATCATATGAAAATTGAATTTTGTCAGTTCCTGTTTTTATATTTGAAGGGGAGATGTTACCGTTTTTATCATTTACAAAAATGCTGTTTTGCATAAAAGTAGTGACTTTAAAATGGGTTTTGAAGGTTTGAGCGGTAACAAATGCGGTGTTTCCTGCTCTTTTTACGTCAAGTGGTTCCCAGAATTTTTCTTCCCAGTTTGCGTCTTCGTTGGTTACACCAGCATCGACATAAGGTTTGTAAACTATTTTTATGTCTTTGTTTAAAGCTGTAATTTCATAGTTAATAACGCCAACTTCGTCTAAATTCATACATAGAAAACGACGAATATTCACGGCAATTTCAGTTCCGTTTGGCAAAGTAGCTTCAAAAGAACGATTGTACCAACCTTCCTTCATATTCAACTCGCGACGGAAGTTTTTTACTTGCGTGCAGGTGTTTAAATCAAGGATTTCATCATTGATTTCAATGTCAATTCCGATCCAATTGGGAGCATTAAGAACTTTGGCAAAATATTTTGGATAGCCATTTTTCCACCAACCCACTTTTGTTTTATCAGGATAATAGATTCCGGCGATATAGCTACCTTGAAAAGTTTCTCCGGTGTAATTTTCTTCAAAATTCGCTCTTTGTCCCATAGCACCGTTGCCAATGCTAAAAAGACTTTCGGACGATTTTACGCTCTCTGCATCAAATCCTTCTTCAATGATGGACCAATTGTCTGCTTTTATATAATCTTGGTTCATTTTATTTTTTGTTTCAAGTTAAATTTTTCAAATTGTCTTGAAAAATTTAAAATAGTTAGGTTTTTATTTTAGTAAATTGTCAATGAAGGTTTTATCCATTTGGGTAAAATCTTTGAATAAATACTTGGCTTCGTGTAATGTTGCTGCTTCGCCGATTCCCACGCTAATCATTCCGCCAATATTAGCTGCTTGAATTCCCGCAACTGAATCTTCAAAAACTATCGAATCTTGTGGTTTTATATTCAATAATTTGGCTGCTAATAAGAAAACTTCAGGGTCCGGTTTGGCGTTCGACACATCATTTCCATCAACAATAGCATCAAAATAGGCGAGCGTTCCCGTTTTTTCAAGAATTGGTCTGGCATTTTTACTTGCCGATCCTAAAGCGATTAATTGTTTTTTTTCTTTTAAATAGTTTAAAATTGGCATCACTCCAGGAAGAATTTCACTTTCGTCCATATCGATCAAATAAGACAAATAATCTTCGTTTTTTTGAATGAGCCATTTGTTTTTGTCTTCCTGAGAAGCTTCTATTTTTCCTAATTCTAAAATGATATCGAGGGAACGCACTCGGCTTACTCCTTTTAATAATTCGTTGTTTTCGTGCGTAAATTCGAATCCAAGTGAGTCGGCTATTTTTTTCCAAGCTAGAAAATGGTATTTTGCTGTGTCAACAATTACGCCGTCAAGGTCAAATATAAATGCTTTTGTGTTCATTTTAAGTGTAATTTATTTAGTTGTTGAAAGGGTTTCTTTGACAAAAAACACTGCCAAACCAGCAATCAACATTGAAATTCCTGCGATAACAATAATTGCCATTGGAAAACCTCCAAACATTGCAATGATTGTACTTCCTAATAATCCTGCGGCAATTTGTGGAATGGTAATAGTTGCATTAAATAATCCCATATAAACTCCCATTTTGTGAGCTGGTAAGGAACCAGAAAGCATTGCGTAAGGCATGGCTAAAATTGCTGCCCAAGCTAATCCAACTCCTGAAATGGAAAGTAATAAAATAGTTTTATCGTGCACAAAATACATCGAAGCCAATCCGATTCCTCCCATTAAAAGTGAAAAACTGTAGGTTTTTTTACGTCCAATTGATTTTGCAATTGTTGGAATAAGTAATGAAAACAACGCTGCAACCGCACTGTAAAAAGCAAATAGTACTCCAGTCCAATCGCCAGCTTCATTGAAACCAATTGATTTTGGGTCTATTGCTTCTGGTCCCCAAACTTGATTGGCAATAGCTCTAGTAGTGTAAACCCACATTAAAAATAAGGCAAACCAAGAAAAGAACTGTACAATTCCTAATTGCCAAAAGATTGTTGGTGCATTTGAAATTAATTTAAAAATGCTTGTTTTTTCAGTTACGGTTTCAGATTCTAAGTCGATGTCGTTGTACAAAGCATGTTCTTTTGGGGCATATTCTTTAGTTCGAAATGCAGTCCAAAGAACCGTAACTAATAAAATGGCTCCACCAATGTAGAAAGACCAAATTACCGATGCTGCTACTTTTTCGCCAGCAGCGGGAACATTGGCAACGCCAGCTTTGGCAAGAATCCAAGGCAATAAAGAACCAAAAACTGCTCCAAAATTAATTAAAGCACTTTGCAAAGAATAACCAAGATTTTTCTGTTCGTCATTCACCATATCACCCACTAAGGCTCTAAAAGGTTGCATGGTAACATTAAAGGAGGTATCCATCAAAAGGAGCATTACTGCACCAAAAATTAATGGTGGTAATAAATAAGTGAAGTATTCTGCATTGGGCATAAAAAACATTGCCAAAGCGGAAACAATGGCTCCAAAAAAGATAAATGGAACTCTGCGCCCAAGACGTGTCCATGTTTTATCACTAGAAAGACCTATTATGGGCTGAACTATTAAACCTGCTAAAGGAGCTGCAAGCCAAAAATATCCAATACTATGAACATCGGCTCCGAGTGCTTCTAAAATTCTGCTGGTATTACCGTTTTGGAGTGAATATCCAATTTGTACTCCTAGGAATCCAAAGCTTAGATTCCAGATTTGCCAAAAACTTAATTTGGGTTTTTTCATTATCGTATATTGTTTTAAATGTACGATAAGCACCTTGCTTATCAAAACTTAACTTATGTTTCGAAGTAAAAGTAAAAGTTTTGAATACTGTAAATGTAAAAAAGAAATTGAATTATAAAGGGCGAATCTTAAATTTATGTTTTTTTCGATAAACTATCACGTAATAGTGTCAATAAGTTTTAGTTACAACATTTAATTTCAAAGAGAAATTTTAATTTCGATGACAAAGTTAGAGAGTGAATATTGCTAATTCATCAATCGATTTCAACCCAATCTGCAATCTAAAATCGTTAATCGACAATCTTAAATCAAAATATAATGGTAAGACATTGTAATTGCCATTGAAATTGCTATTGATTTTTTTAAAGCGTGGATTCTCTTTCGATCAAGTGAGTTTCTATGACAACGGTTTTGTAAATTTCTTCTACTTCTTCATCGGATTCGTCTTCTTCAGCTTCTAATCTTTCGATTAATATTTTAGCTGCTACATTTCCCATTTCTAAGCCGTTTTGGCTCACGGTTGTAATAGTTGGGGTCGAATATTTTGAAATAATTCCATCGGTAAAGGCAATAACTGCTATGTCTTCGGGAACTTTTATGTCCATTTTATTCGCTGTTTTTATAATGGTTACGGCAAATAATTCATTTACTGCAAAAACGGCATCAATAGCTTTATCTTGAAGTAATTGAGCGATTGTGATTTCGCAATTGTCCACGTTTTCGATTTTGATAATCAAATTTTCGTCAAAAGCCAAGCCATTATCTCGCAAGGCTTTGACGTAACCATCGGTTCGAAATTTCCCAACGCTTACATAGTCTACGGTGGTAACCAATGCGATTTTTTTTCGACCTTTGTCAATCAAACTTTGCACGGCTTCATAAGCGGCTAATTCGTCATTAATAATTACTTTATCACATAAAATATCATTGGTAACTCGATCAAACATGACTACAGGCATTCCTTGGTTGATGACCTCGGTGATGTGATGAAAATCACCTTTGAATTGGGTTTCTTTGGAGAGTGACATAATAAATCCATCGATGCTACCATTGGCGAGCATTTCCATGTTCAGTACTTCTTTGTCAAAGGAATCATCTGAGAGGCAAATGATTACACTATATCCGTGCTCGTTAGCAATGTGTTCGATTCCGTTGATGACCGTAGAGAAAAAATGATGTACAATTTCAGGAATGATGATTCCTATGGTTTTTGTTTTACGGTTTTTTAAACTAAGGGCTATATTATTGGGTTTGTAATTATAAAATTTCGCAAAAGCCTGCACTTTTAATCGGGTTTCTTCGCCTATTTCTAGGCTGTTTCTCAGTGACTTTGAAACTGTCGAGATCGATACATCTAATTCTTTGGCAATTTGTTTTAGGGTGATCTTCTTTTTCATATTTGTAATTTGGTAAAAATCATTTTCGTAATAAAGATAAAATATTAATTGGATTATGACAATTTTGATACCATTATTTTAAATAAAATAGAAACTTTTCAACACTATCACGTTTTCGTAGCTGTTTTAAAATTTCCAGTTGCTGTAAGTAGAAAAATTAATGTAATTTTAACATTCGAAGTAAAGGTAATTACAAAAAAACTAAATTAATTTAAATAAAAAGTATGAAAACAATTTATAAAAAGTTGTTATTTTTATTACTATTCTTACCAGTTGGTATTTTTGCACAAGTAACTTTAGGGGGTACGGTTGTAGATTCGAAAACGAATCAGCCCATTCCAGGTGTAAATGTAGTAATTCAAGGTTCCTCTAGCGGATCGCAAACAGATTTTGATGGAAATTACAAATTGCCTAAAGTAAATAAAGGGGATAAACTTGTTTTTTCTTTCATTGGTTATACCGATAAAACAGTTGTTTTTAGTAATCAACAATCCATAAATGTTAGTCTTGTTGAAGCCTTTAATGAGTTACAAGAAGTGGTTGTTCAAGTAGGATATGGAACTGTGAAAAAGAAAGATGCCACTGGTTCGGTTGCATTGATTTCTGCGAAAGATTTTAATAAAGGAGCGATAGTTAGTGTTGATGGTTTGCTAAACGGTAGAGCTGCTGGGGTTGTAGTTACCTCTTCAGGAACTCCGGGAAATGATCCTGTGATTCGAATTCGTGGTGGATCTTCCTTATTAGCTAGTAACGATCCTTTAATCGTTGTAGACGGATTGCCTATTGATGGCGGTCTTTCGGCAATTAATCCGAATGATATTGAATCTTTTTCTATTTTAAAAGATGCATCGGCAACGGCCATTTATGGAAATAGAGGTTCTAACGGTGTTATCCTTATTACTACCAAAAAAGGATCTAAAAAAGATATGCAGGTTTCGTTAAACACTTTTACTACTTTGAATACATTGGCAAAAAAAGTAGATGTGTATGGTGCTGATGAATATAGAGCATTAATTACAGAAAAAGCACCTTTGAAAGCAAATCTTTTAGGGAAATCAAATACCGATTGGCAAGATGAAATTTTTAGTAATTCGTACACGTCTGATATCAATTTATCGGTAATGGGGAATCTTTTTAAAACCGTTCCTTCTAGATTGACTATTGGAAATACGGATAATAGTGGTATTTTAAATACTTCAAATTTTAAAAGAACAACGGCTTCTGTAGCTTTGAATCCAAGTTTTTTTGACAATCATTTGAAATTGAATATTACTGGAAATTATTCTTATACTTTCAGAAGAAATGCTGATGAAGGAGCTATTGGAAGTGCGATTTCGTACGACCCAACACAATCGGTTTATGATAAAAACTCCATATTCAACGGATACACAGAATGGTTTGTTTCAGGTCAACCAAAAGGAACTTCAAACCCTGTAAGTTTATTGAATGACAAAAGAAATATTGGAAATCAATTTAGATTTTTCGGAAACATTAATATCGATTATAAATTTCATTTCTTGCCAGAATTAAGAGCAATAGTAAATGTAGGTATGGACAAACAAGACGGAGATGGAAGTAATACTGTAAATCGATTTTCAAGATCTGGTTATAATAACAATCCAAACTTACCTACCTTTCAAATTGGATCGTATTCAGAAACTTGGTATCATAACAAAAATGAAAACTTAAATGCGCAATTAAATTATACCAAAGCATTTGGAAAATTTAATGTTGATTTATTGGGTGGTTACGAATACCAACAGTTTGATTGGCAAAATTATAATTCAGGCAATAGAAATTTATTTGGTTTAGGTGTAAATGAAGAAGTGAATGAAGATGTTTATACTGATCCAGGTAATAATTTGCAAGCCTTTTTCGGACGTTTGAATTTAGGTTTTAATGATAAATATTTGTTGACTTTCAATTTTAGACGAGATGGTTCTACAAGGGTTTCCCCTGTAAATAAATGGGCAAACTTTCCTGGAGTTGCTCTTGCTTGGAAAATGAAAGAAGAAAGTTTCCTTAAAGACTCTAAAACATTTTCTGATTTAAAATTAAGATTAAGTTACGGTGAAACTGGTCAACAAAACCTAGGAAGTTCGTTAGCGTGGATTAAAAAATACAGTACTTCGAACAATAACTATTATCAATTTGGAAATGAATTTGTTCTGCTATCTAAACCAGACGGATATAACGAAAGTTTGAAATGGGAACGTAGTGCAAAATACAATGCCGGTTTAGATTTTGGTTTTATAGATAACAGATTAAAAGGTAGTATTGATGCTTATTTCTCTAAAACTTCTGATTTGTTTGCCAATACTAAATTGGGAGCACTTCAAAACCTAGCAGTTTACGGGCCAACAAATATTGGGTCACTTGAATCAAAAGGACTTGACTTTGGCTTGAATTTTGATGCAGTTCAAAAAGATAATTTTACTTTAGGTATTAATTATAACCTTACTTATAATAAAACTGAAATTACCGCTTTAGCAACTGATAATGATCCTCAAGGAGGGGTTGGTTTAGGTGCTTTTATTCAAACACACACTATAGGTTTATCTCCATTTGCTTTTAGAGTGTATGAGCAAGTTTATACTCCAGAAGGCAATCCTATGGAGGGTGTGTTTGTAGATAGAAACAAAGACGGAAAAATAGACAGTAGCGATCAATACAATTACCACAAACCACAAGCAGATGTGACTATGGGATTGATGTTGAATGGAACCTTCTATAAAAACTGGGATTATTCAATGGCTTTTAGAGCAAGTCTTGGAAATTATGTTTATGATGATGTAAATGCGAGCCGAGCGTTCTTAGGAACAATAAATGACACGTTTAATCAAACCATCAATAACGCACCGGTAGATTACAGCAATACTAATTTTATTGCAGCATCAAAACAATCTGATTATTACATTAAAAATGCTTCTTTCTTGAAATTAGACAATATTACTATAGGATATAATTTTAAATCAATGCTGCAAACTGACAAATATTCATTAAGATTATATGGTGGTGTTCAAAATGTTTTGACCATTACCGACTATAAAGGTATTGACCCAGAGGTTTTCAATAACGGTATAGATGGATCCATTTTTCCAAGAGCAAGAATGTTTATGTTGGGAGTAAATGCTAATTTTTAATATTAAAAAATAAATTAAAATGAAAAAATTACTAGAAATAAAGAATTTAAGATGGGTGCTAATTTTAGCAATCCTATTTTCATTAAGTTCTTGCTTAGATGATTTGAATATTGCGCCAAAAGATGATGATCAAGCCATAAGCGAAGCATTTTTCGCAAGCAATCCAAACTCTTACAAACAATTTTTGGCAAAAATTTATGCAGGATTTGTGGTGACAGGTCAAGTAGGTCCTGCGGGTCAATCGGATTTGGGTTCCTCCGTAGATGAAGGATTTTCGCAATACATGAGAGGATATTGGCAATGTCAAGAGTTAACTACCGACGAAGCGATGATTGCTTGGGGCGAAAGTGACAACAAAACCATCAAAGATTTGAATTTTAATACTTGGGACAAAGACAACGTTTTTACCGAAGCATTTTTTGCTAGAGTATTTTACCAAATTGGTTTGTGTAACGAATTCCTAAGAGAAACTACTCCAGAAAAATTAAGCAGTAGAACTGTAACTGATGAATTAAAAACTCAAATCACGAAATATAGAGCTGAGGTTCGATTTTTAAGAGCGTTGACCTATTATCACGGAATTGATGTTTTTGGGAATGTGCCTTTTATGACTGATGCTGATGCGCTGGGATTAAAACCACCAATGCAAACTAGAGAATTTGTATTCAATTTTCTACTAACAGAATTAGATGCAATCGATGCCGATTTGGCCGCACCTAAATCCAATGAATACGGAAGAGCAGATAAAGCTGCCGCTTGGATGCTGAAAGCAAAATTATTACTAAACGCGAAAGTGTACACTAAAACAGATCGAAGTGCAGATGCGTTAATCGCTGTAAATAAAGTAATTAGTTCTGGATATGTGATTATAACCGATCGAAATAAGTTATTCCAAGCAGATAATAATACGAATGGAGCCCAAAACGAAGTTATTTTTCCATTAGTAACTGATGGTTTGAAATCTCAATCTTATGGTGGAACGACTTACTTGATTCACGCTTCTTGTGATAATGCCGTTGGCACATTATTAGGAGTAGATTCTGGATGGAAGGGGTTTAGAATTCGTAAAGAATTTGCCGATAGAGTTGGTACTAGTGATGCTCGAGTTACCTATGTTGCAGGAAATACTGATCCAGCTTCGATAACGAATCCAACCGTAGACACCAATCAAGATGCATTTTTGCAAGGAAAAAAACTCACGAAATTTACCAATATAAGATCTGATGGAGCCAAAGCTTCTTCAGCAACTTTCCCTGATACTGATTTTCCATTGTTTAGAATGGGAGATGCTTATTTAATGTATGCTGAATTAGCAGCAAATGGGTTTGGTGACAAAACTATTGCCATGGGTTATATCAATGCTTTAAGAACAAGAGCTAGTGCAACTGCTGCAACTATTACTGCTGCCGAAGTAACCCCAGATTTAGTTTTGAATGAAAGAGCTAAAGAATTATATTGGGAAGGTTGCAGACGCCAAGATTTGATTCGATTTGGTAAATACCTGAGCGGCTACAATTGGGAATGGAAAGGTGGAGTGAAAGCAGGAGCTACATTAACCGCAGAAAGACTCTTGTTCGCTATTCCAGCAAATGAGTTAAGATCAAATTCTAATTTAACACAAAACTCAGGATATTAATATTCAAAGGGAATTGAAATTAAATAAATATATACAATGAAAAATATTTTAAAAATAACGGTTTTTGCATTTTTGATTATTTCATTTGCTTCGTGCACTGATGCAGTTGATCCAAAGGTTTCTGCTAATGGGTTGAAACTAAATGCGCTAACGCCAACTAGTCCTTTTGTTTTGTCTCCGTTAGATGGTGATAATCTTTTGACAACACTAACATGGGATGCTGCTGACAATGGAGTTACTACAATTTCCCCTAATTATACGGTAGAAATTGCAAAAGCAGGAACAAATTTTGCAAAACCTATTGCTGCAAGTTTAACTTCAACAGCTTTAAAAGTGGTTTGGCAAGAAGGTTATATCAATTCATTGCTTTTAGACAATGGATTTGTGCCTGATTCTGCAGCAGATTTAGATGTTAGAGTAAAATCAGTATTGGGCGAAAGTGCCAATAGTTTTACACAATATTCAAATACGATTAGTATGAAAGTTACGCCTTTTGCACAACTATTTTTGGCAGTCACTAAAGTGGGAGATAATCCTGCAAACGCACCAAAAACAAAATCATCTAGTTTGTACACCAGTGATTGCGAAGGGTATGGCTGGTTAGAAGCAGGAAGTTATAAATTATACACTTCAGTAGGAGGTGTTTTTCAATCATCAAATCCTTTTTATGGCGATAACGGTAGTGGTGCTCTTGTTTTGAGTGGTGCCGGAATTACTGTATCAACAGCAGGCTTTTATTTAATAAAAGCGGACATTAGTACAAATCCAAAAACCTATTCTATTACAGCTAGTTCTTGGGGAATATATGGTTTTGCTACTCCTAACCCAACATTGGTAAATAAGAAAATGACTTACAATCCAACTACCAAAAAATGGGAAATTACTGCACTAATTGGAGGTGGTAAACCTTTCAGATTTAGAAACTCAACTTCTACTTCGATATTAGGAGGATTTGATTCTACAAAAGTTGGTACTGACTTTGCAGGAACAGTAATGAGTTATAATGGTCAAGACATTTATTTGGCAGGAACTACGGCTGCAAGTTATTTAGTCGAGTTAGATTTGAATACGCCACGAGCGTACACCTATACGACAACCAAAAAGTAATTTGAAATCTTTTGAGAAAGGCTGTTTTTAAAACAGCCTTTCTTCATTAAAAATTAAATATTATGAAAAAAATTATTTTTTTATTTTTACTACTTACTTCTGTAGTTTTTTCACAAACGACAACAACTCCGTCTCCAGCATTAGCAGATGGTGCCGTTACGATTAACTTTAATAAAGCGGGAACACCTTTAGCAGCCACAACTCCCATTTATGCCCATATTGGAGTTACAGTCAATGGAGCGCGATGGCAAAATGTAAAAGGAACTTGGGGAACTACTAATGCACCGCTGTTGACACTAGTATCTGGAACTAATTATAAACTAGATCTAACGCCTGATTTGTATACTTACTTTGGTGTTCCTACAACAAGTTCCATTACCGAAATTTGTCTTGTATTCAGAAATGCGACTGGAGCAATACAAACAACCCCTGATACTTTTATCCCAGTTGGTGATTTTCAAGCTACTTTAAACACTCCGGTTGTCAATAGTACTACGATTATTAGTTCTGGAGGAAGTTTCTCTGTTACGGCAAGCAATACCAATGGAAGTGCTAATTATAATTTATTCGCAAATGGAACTAGCATCAATACGTTCGTAGGTTCTTCGTATTCTTTTACAGATTTGAATGTTGTTGCTAACAAAAGTTATGATTTACAAATTACACAAGGAACTACAACTTTCTCCAAAAAATTCTCGGTAATTGTAAATCCAGGAACTATTTCGGCAACAATTCCAGCAGGTTTGGTAGAAGGAATTAATTATAATTCAGGCGATGCAACCAAAGCGACCTTAGTGTTAGATGCACCTGGAAAAGATTTTGTTTATGTAGCTGGAAGTTTCAATAATTGGCAACCTGGCACAACCTATTCGATGAAAAAAGATGACACAGCTGGATCAACCAAATTTTGGTTAGAACTTACTGGATTGGTTTCAGGTACAAATTACACCTATCAATATTGGGTAGTTGATGAAACGCCAATTGCAGGTTCGCCAGTATTGGTAAAAACTGCCGATCCTTATTCTACTTTGGTTTTGAATAAAGACGAAGATCCTTATATTCCAGCAGGAAATTACCCCAATCTTCCGGCTTATCCAGCAGGGCAAGAACGAGAAGTTACCGTTTTGCAGACAGGGCAAACGCCTTATGCTTGGAGCGCTGCTACGACCAATTTTGTAAAACCAGAAAAAGATAAACTTGTCGTTTACGAAGTTTTAGTTAGAGATTTTGATGCCAATAGAAGCTGTCAAAATTTGATTGACCGAATCGATTATTTTAAAAATCTAAAAATAAATGCCATCGAATTAATGCCAGTAATGGAATTTGATGGTAATGAAAGTTGGGGTTACAATACCTCTTTTCACATGGCTTTAGACAAAGCTTATGGTCCAAGTGCTAAATTGAAAGAATTTATCGATTTATGTCATCAAAACGGAATTGCAGTTATTCTGGATGTGGCTTTGAATCACGCCTTTGGAAGAAATCCAATGGATAGAATGTGGATGAATGATCCAGATGGCGATGGTTATGGTGGACCTGCGACTGATAATCCTTATTTTAATTTGAATCCAACGCACAGTTATAATGTTGGAAATGACTTCAATCATCAATTGGCTAGAACAAAAACCTATACCAAAAGAGTGGTAAAACAGTGGATAGAAGAATACAAAATTGACGGTTTTCGTTGGGATTTAACCAAAGGATTTACTCAAAATTGTCCGTACGTTAAATTGCCCGGTCAAACGGATCAACAAGCGAGAGATGCCCAAGATAATTGTACAAATACCTATCAACAAGACAGAGTAGATGTTCTCAAAGAATATGCTGATTATTCTTGGAGTTTAGATCCGACACATTATGCTATCTTCGAACATTTAGGAAACGATAACGAGGAGCAACAATGGGCAAATTATAGAATTAATGAAGCGCCAAGCAAAGGGGTGATGATGTGGGGGAAAATGACCAACGAATACAATGAGTTGTCAATGGGCCAAAACGGTTACAAAAACATTGAAAGAATGGGTTATGATGCACATGGTTTTACAGGTAAACGAGTAATGGGTTATGCTGAAAGTCACGATGAAGAACGATTGATGTATAAAAATGTAACCTATGGTCAAAGTTCAAATCCTGCTCATAATGTTAAAAATTTAAATGTAGCATTGTCCAGAATGTCAGCTATTGGAGCAGTTTCTTTGTTAGTTCCTGGTCCAAAAATGATTTGGCAATTAGGAGATTTAGGTTGGGAAAAATCGATTTGGACTTGTAATAATAATTCCCTAAACACTGATTTCGACGGCGGAGTTCCTCCAGGCGATTGTAAATTGGACAAAAAACCACAGCCTCAGTGGGCCAGCAATTGGTTGGGCGACGCTAACAGGAATAAGATCTATTTTGATTGGGCTAAAATGATTGGCTTGAAAACTACCGAACCTGTTTTTAATACCAATATTACTGCTAATAGTGGTTTTGATATTCAATCGGGGACTTATACACCAAGATTATTCATTTGGGATAACACGATGTCAAATACTCAATTAAGAAATGTGGTGGTGTTGACAAATTTTGATGTAAATCCAGCAAATGTAGTTCCTGATTTTCCATACACGGGAACTTGGTATAATTTAATGGATAATTCAACTCTTGATGTAATGAGCACAACGGCAACAATTGCTATCGAAGCAGGTGGGTTTAGAATTTATGGAAATAAACCTTCCACATTAGCAACGGACAAATTTGAATTTAACGGTCAGGTGTATTTGTATCCAAATCCAACATCTAATTATTTTACATTAAACACAACGGTATCTAAAGTAGAAATTTATTCGGTAACAGGACAATTAGTAAAAAGTTTCAATCCTAATTCGTCTAAAGAATATCAGTTTACGATTAGTGATTTGAATAAAGGTATTTACATTGTAAAAGTTTTGAACGAAAACAAAGA
>JBBQSZ010000017.1:0-51502 GCA_038234745.1 Flavobacteriales bacterium
TGAACTTGTAACCGTAAATTTCTTCACTGCCGTACAACCATTTGTATCCGTAACCGTAACGGAATAATTTCCAGCAGTACTGACGGAAATCTGGTTTGTTGTTTCTCCAGTATTCCATAAATAAAATGAAAAACCTGTTGCGACGCTCAAATCGATTGACGTACCAACACAAACAAAACTAGTTTCATCCTGAAAATTAGGCGGATCAAATGTATTGATAATAAGTGTAATAGGTATTATTCCATAACAATCTGGACCGTTTACAATTCGAGCTTGAATAATTTGCTGATTTGCAGAAGTGTTTTTGAAAATATTGGGCAAAGGATTTTTTTGCGAAATGGCATCGGTAGTGTTTGAATAATATTCAACTTTCATTCCTGGTGGTAAACCAATCAAAACTTGCGGTGAAACTTGAAGATTCAAATCAAATTGATATAAACCATCTTGAAAAGCATCTTCATCACAAGTTGCAACCGGATTTTGAATTGGCACAATATTGTTAGCAATTACTAGTGTCAGTTGCGCATAATTAACGCAGTCAAAAGAGTTGGTAACTCTCGCAATTAAGTTCGGGATTGTGGGTTTGTTTGTATAAGATGTAGGAGTTGAAATTGGATTTATTTTAGCTCGCGCATCCGCTAAGGATTCAAAATATACAACTGCACTTAAACTAGCGTTATTGTTTTTTATGATGTTATCTGCTTTTGTCAAATCAAAAAGCGAAATACCATCATTATTGTCATCACATTGTGCCAAATTGGTGTTAGATAGGATAATTTCTGGAGCATATTCGAGTTTAATTTCGTCCGTTGCCATACAAGTAGCAGGAGAGAAAATAACTTCTACTTTGTAAGTTCCATTATCAGTAATGGTGAGAGTTGGTTTTGTTTCACCAAGAATTTCTACGTTATCTTTAAACCATTTATAGGTGTAACTTAGAGATAATTGAGTGTCAATAGTAAACGTTTCTCCAAAGCAAATAGGATTAATGTTGGCTAATCGATCGGAACCAATATCAATTTTTGGAGAAAAACTTCCTGCTTTTAGAAAAACTGCTGAATCATAAAATTCATTTTTATCATTGGCAATAACTAATTTAATATGATAACTTTTTCCCGCAACAACAGGAGTTTGAGAATTCAAAACAACGGTTTGTCCAGCATAATTTATGGGACTTGCGGCATTATTAAAACCATTAAAATAATTTTCGTTTATAGCTGCACAACCGCTATAAATGCCAGCTTGAGGAATAGTAGGATGTATGTTAGTAGAAGAAACTGGCATCCGACCTCCAGGAATTACGGCTAAATTATCGTAAACCGAACCCAGACTGTTCTCTTTGATCAAAAAAGCAAATCCATCAGTATATCTACAAGAACCAGTATCGGCATATTCTGTAGACGCAAAAATATAATCAAAGCTTAGGAAATTGGTCAAAGGAACAAAATCGAATTCCAAAACCGTAGCCGTTACAGACGAAATACCTAAAGTTTGATCTAAATCGGTATCACCTAACCAGCTCCCATCATTGTCATTGCCATTACTAAAATTATAAGGGCCAATTGCTTTTTTTGCATATTGTGTGCTTAAAATAACTCCTTCGGTAAAGGGAAAACTTCCGCCAGCATTGGTGAAATAGCCATAACTATTTTGACCTGCAGGAATAGCATCTCCTGTTGCAGAAAAATTTGAAACTGCAGCACATGAGCTGTTTACCAACACATTTTCGACCAGTTGCTTCGCTGTATAACTGTCGTCAACAGTAATATTTTGTGCCGATACCAATTGTGTATTGCAGTAAATAAAACTGAAAAAAAGTAGTGTTTGTAAACATTTCATAATCTTACAAAGATACTATAAAACTCTATTTTTTAAAACTATTGCATTTTAGCTAAGCGATTTATTGTTTTTAGTAATTTTGATACTAAAAAGAGCGCTTTTTTAGAAGCTATGCCAGATTAACAAACCATAATATCGTAAATTTGCAATAAATATTTTTAAAATGAGTGAAGAGCAATTAATGGTTTTCAAAAAACCTACCTACCCAATAAATAGTTCGTTTTTAGATTATTTAGAACGATTTGATAGGGTGTCTAAAGTGGCACTTTATTATGATGATTTGTTGCGTTTCACTGGTTCAATTACCGTATTTGACAAGAACGATATCGATACTTTATGGATTCGGGTCTATTATAATGAGTTTGAAAGGAATGAAATCGATTTGAATTTAAAAAAAATATATTCCTATCTTCATTCTGATGGAAATTCTGACATCATCAAGTTTTTAAATGTGGATGCCATCGATTATTGCACTTTTGGAAATTCAAAACCCTTTCGGATTAAAGTCAGAAACATTCTAAACGATAATTATACCTATTTTTATGTCAAAAAAGCGGATGCTTCTCGGGTTTATGGCTTAGAATTAGAACATATTCTTTCGCCGGATAAAATACACTTTTTGGTTTACAAAGACACTTTAATCGAAGAACATATTATGGGAATTCCCGGAGATGTCTTTATGGAAACATTGTTAAAAAATTGTTCGGAAGTCGAAAAATCACAAATTGCCAAAGAATTTGTCAAGTTTAATGAACGCTGTATGATCCGTCTTTTGGGAGATATGAGAGCTTATAATTATGTAATTGTCCCTATTCACGATTTTGACCAAGTGGTTTTTAGGATTCGTCCCATAGATTTTGATCAGCAATGTTACGAAGGAAATTTGAAGGTGTATCGACCACAATTTTTTAAAGAAAATTATCCAATGGTAAAATTGGTAAAGGATAAATTAGAAAATAGTTCCATCGAACAATACAAAAGTGAAGAACGTGCTTCTTTGGCGAAAAGAATATTTTCAACCGAAACCCGGATCAAGAAATTATTACAAATTATGGGGAATGATGTCATAGCTCCCGATAGTCACACCGAGCAATTGAAGTTAGAATTGTATCGATTAACGCGTGATATCAATTTTAAAAGAGCAAAATCTATGGGAAATGTGCTGCACTCAGCATTCGATTTTATCACGAGAAATTATAAAAATATGTATTAGAATCATCGTATAGAAACTCGAAAATAAGCGATTGAAAGTGTTATAAATGCAAATCAATTTCCATAATTCGAGATATGCGCTTTGCATTTAATGCTTGTTTCCACAATAGTAGGCTTTTTATTAGAAGTAGTATCAGCATCTTTTTCGGGTTTTAGGAGGTTATAATTAAACAGAATAATTTCTTTTTTGGTACAATCTGCTTAATGCTTCATTATTATCTTTTAGTTCTGGGGTGAGAAAAATTTTATGACCTTGAAGACCATTCGTCAATTCGAGACAGCAAATAGAGCATTTATATTCTTTAAAGTGACTAGTTACATTTCGAGTTGTTATGATTTTATGTCCAAATACGGAACACAAAATACTACGAGAGAAATGGATTCCTTTCCAGATAAATGCGTTCATAATAAATGAATTAAAATTTGAGTAGTAAATTTATACAAGGAATGATAAAAATACAAATAAAACCGATTAAAAGCATTTAATGTTCAATTAAATACAAAAAAGAGTACAAATAATATTCAAGACAAGAGGTTAAATTGAAATTAATTTAATTAAAATAAACTAAAAAGTTATTTTGTTTTTTGTCGATTTAATTTTATATTGGAATAATTTTTGAACTTTAAAACCGTTTACCATCAAAAGATAATTAACTATGAAATGAGCATAACGGAAATGCGACGCAAACACCGATGATGATATGCGAATTACATATGAGCGATAAAAAACAATAAATATCAACATATGAAAGAAATTTTTAAAAAAGGACTATTCGTTTTGATTTTTTTGAATATCTATTGTGTTCAAGCGCAGTCTGATTTCAATAAATTGGACGAAAAAGGCGCAAAAAATGGACTTTGGAAAGGATTTTATTCTGAAACCAAAAACCTAAAATATGAAGGAACTTTTGAACTCGGAAAAGAAGTAGGAACTTTTACTTTTTATAATGACTCAAAAACCAAAATAATCACTGCCACTCGGGAATTCAATCCCAAAGATAACTCGGCTTACACCATATTTTATGACCAGTTCAAAAATAAAGTAAGCGAAGGAAAAGTTGTCAATAAGGTTTATGAAGGGCAATGGAAATATTATCATAAAGGTTCAAAAACGGTAATGACGATCGAAAATTATAGCAATGGAAACCTAGAAGGTTTGCGCTCTGTTTTTTATCCTAGCGGAAAAATAGCGGAAGAAATTATTTATAAAAACAATCTTAAAGACGGAGCTTACAAGCGATATACCGAATCTGGAATCGTCATCGAAGAAACCAATTACAAGAACAATGAATACGATGGATTAGCTATTTTTCGCGACCCCGAGGACGGTACAATAGTTTCCAAAGGGAAATTCATCAATGGAAAAAAAGCTGGAATTTGGCAGTTTTTCGCAAAAGGAAAATTGCTTAAAGAAGCGAATATGAGTTACACACAAGCTGAAGCGAGAACTAAAATCAAATAATTTTCTACGATTTTTAGAAGTCATTTTTAACTTCAGCATTACGAAAGCCCACGGTTTAAACCTTGGGTTATGTTTGTTAATTCTAATTCAACCGCATTACGATTCACGTTTTAAACCATGGGTTTTGTGTCTAAATTTTTAAAAACAACAATCTTAATTTAGTTTTTCTACAAACAATTCCTGTCTTAAATCTTTGTAACTTTGCCGACTTGTAAAAATATAATTATTTCAAAGATGAAACGTGTAGTTGTTGGACTTTCTGGTGGTGTAGATTCGAGTGTTGCGGCCTATTTGTTGCAACAACAAGGTTATGAAGTCATTGGTCTTTTTATGAAAAATTGGCACGATGATTCGGTTACAATTTCTAATGATTGTCCGTGGCTCGAGGATAGCAATGACGCTTTATTAGTTGCCGAAAAATTAGGAATTCCATTCCAAACCGTGGATTTAAGCGAAGAATACAAAGAAAAAATCGTTGACTATATGTTCAACGAATACGAAAAAGGACGCACTCCAAATCCTGATGTGCTTTGCAACCGCGAAATAAAATTTGATGTTTTTATGAAAATCGCATTAAGTCTTGGTGCCGATTATGTGGCAACGGGACATTATTGCCGAAAAGGAGAAATCGAAGTCAATGGTGAAAAAGTCTATCAACTTTTGGCTGGAGCGGATAACAACAAAGACCAATCTTATTTTCTATGTCAATTGTCGCAAGAACAATTGGCAAAATCGCTGTTTCCAATTGGTGAATTAACCAAACCAGAAGTGCGTAAAATCGCTCTAGAATTAGATTTAGTTACTGCTGAAAAAAGAGATTCGCAAGGTTTGTGTTTCATTGGAAAAGTAAGATTACCTGAGTTTTTGCAACAAAAATTACAACCCAAAGACGGATTAATTTTTCAAATTGATAAGGATTATCCTGTTTATAATTCTGAAAAACCAGCAAATCTCTCCGAAGAAGAAGCTCTTGCTTTAGATGCTAAAAAAATTGAATATACTCCAGAAATGGGCAAAGTAGTTGGCAAACATCAAGGCGCACATTATTTTACAATTGGTCAGCGAAAAGGACTTAATGTTGGCGGTACAGTCGATCCCTTATTTATCATTGCGACCAATGTCGAAACAAACAGTATTTACACCGGATTAAGTAGCAACCATCCCGGATTGTTCCGAAAAGCATTGCGAATCGAAAAATCTGAAGTGCATTGGATTCGAACCGATTTGGCTATTGCCGATGGCGAAACGATGGAAGTAATGGCCAGAATTCGCTATCGTCAACCGTTGCAAAAAGCAGGTTTACACCAATTTGAAAGTGGAATGTATGTGTCATTCGAAGAACCACAATCTGCGATAACCGAAGGACAATTCGTAGCTTGGTATTTAAATGATGAATTAGTTGGTTCGGGAGTTATTTCCTAATTTAGTATTTTATTTCCAAATTATATGAGAAAAATAGTCATTTTCCTGTTTTTATTTTCGAGTTTTGTGGGTTTTTCGCAAGAAGATGCTTGGGTTTATTTTAAAGACAAGCCAGATTCACAAACTTACATTGATAATCCTTTGACAATGCTTTCGCAAAGAGCTTTGGACAGAAGAGCAAACCAAAATATTGCTTTGGATATTAAAGACGTTCCCATTTATCAACCTTATATTAATGAAGTCTCGGCTTCGACTGGAATTACAGTAAAAGCCAAATCCAAATGGTTGAATTGTGTTCATGTTCGGGGTTCGCAAACAGACATTAATGCGTTAAAATTATTATCGAGTGTTCTTAATGTTGATTTTGCTGATAAAAATTTGAATAGTGCTCCCGCCAAAATTAAATCAAAATTAAAATATACTGCTGTAAATAAAACAATACAAACTGCTGTAAACTATAATTATGGCACGTCTTTAAACCAAATTCAGATGTTGAATGGACATTTGCTACATCAATCGAATTACACAGGTTCTGGAAAAATAATCGCGGTTTTGGATTCTGGTTTTCCGGAAGTAAATACAGCGCAACCATTTGCACGCTTGCACGATAACAATCAAATTTTGGGTGGATACAATTATGTAACTAAAAGTACTAATTATTATTCTGGTGGATCACACGGAACTTCGGTTTTATCGCTTATAGGCGGATTTACAGATGGTCAATTGATTGGAACGGCGCCCGATGCGCAATATTATTTGTATATTACAGAAGACGATGCTACTGAAAATCCTGTTGAAGAATCGAATTGGGTCGAAGCAGCCGAGGAAGCTGATAGAGTAGGAGTTGACATCATTACTACTTCTTTAGGATATTTTGACTTCGATGATACTTCATATAGTCACACGTATTCGGATATGACTGGAAATGCTGCCTTTGCTTCAAAAGGCGCTAATATTGCTTTTACCAAAGGAATTGTAGTTCTTGCAAGTGCTGGAAATGAAGGAGCAACTACTGAACCTCACATTGGGGTACCTGCTGAAGCATTGAATGTAATTGCTGTTGGAGCTGTAAAATCGGATAGAACTTATGCTTCTTTTAGCTCAATAGGACCTAGTTATGACGGTCGTGTCAAACCAGATGTAATGGCTCAGGGGCAACAACCTTATGTTTATTCGGGTGGAACTATTAATAATGGCGGCAATGGAACTTCTTATTCTTGTCCGATTTTGGCAGGAATGGTAGCTTGTTTAATGCAAGCTTTGCCAGGCAAAAATGCACAACAAATTAAACAATTAATTCTACAATCTTCTGACAATTTTTCAGAACCAGCCGCTAAATCAAGACTGCAATACGGTTATGGAATTCCGGATTTTAGTTTGGCTTTATCCAAAGGATTATCGATTACTTCTTTTTCTAAAAATGATTTTCAGGTGTACCCAAATCCAACTTTCGACGCTATTTCAGTGACTTTGCCAAACGGAACCGATGTTAAAACGATTGCAATTTACAACGTTTTGGGACAAAAAGTTTTGGAGAAAAACATCTCTAATCTATCGCCAACCATTTCTTTACAAACTTTAAATAGTGGAATCTATATTTATAAAGTGGAATCAAATGGTACTTCTCAAAGTGGAAAAATCATTAAACAATAAATGAACAAAATTACCCAACTTTTCAATATAAAATATCCCATTATTCAAGGTGGAATGATTTGGAATTCGGGGTATAAATTAGCAAGTGCGGTTAGCAACTCCGGCGGTTTGGGTTTGATAGGAGCAGGCTCGATGTATCCCGAAGTTTTGCGCCAACACATTCAAAAATGTAAATTGGCAACCTCGAAGCCTTTTGGTGTAAACGTTCCGATGTTGTATCCGAATATCGAGGAAATTATGAATATTCTTGTCGAAGAAGAAGTTGAAATTGTTTTTACATCGGCTGGTAATCCCAAAACTTGGACTTCTTTTTTGAAGGAAAAAGGAATAACGGTTGTTCACGTTGTCAGCAGTTCGGTTTTTGCTTTAAAAGCGCAAGATGCTGGTGTCGATGCTGTGGTTGCCGAAGGATTTGAAGCCGGAGGACACAACGGAAGAGAAGAAACCACCACTTTTACTTTGATTCCGATGGTGAAAGAAAAAATCAAAATCCCGTTAATTGCTGCTGGAGGAATTGCAACTGGTCAAGGAATGCTTGCCGCAATGATACTTGGTGCTGATGGAGTGCAAGTTGGAAGCCGATTTGCTGCTTCGGTTGAATCATCGGCGCACGAAAATTTCAAAAATAAAATTATCGAAATCAAAGAAGGCGAAACACAGCTTACCTTGAAAGAATTAGCGCCCGTTCGATTGATCAAGAATAAATTTTACAATGACGTTCAGGATTTATATTCCAAATGTCCAACCAAAGAAGAATTGTCTATATTATTAGGCAGAGCAAGAGCAAAACGCGGAATGTTTGAAGGCGATTTAATTGAAGGCGAACTCGAAATTGGACAAATTTCAGGATTAATTAATGAGATAAAACCTGCTTCTGAAATTATTTCAGAAATAATTGCTGACTTTAACTACTCTAGAAAAGAACTAGAGAAATTTGATTTCTAGTTTTAAATTTTAGTACTTTTGATGACCTACAAATTTTTTAAATAATGACTAAAATTAAAATTATTATCATTCTGGCATTTCTTACGATTGGATTGCAAAAATCACATAGTCAGACGTATAACTTTAGAACTTCTGGCTTAAGTGTTTTGCAAAAAAACCAAAAAGGCAATTGGGGAAAATGGTCCGACTTGAATTTGGTCAATATTATCGTGAAATTAGATACAGACAAGAACCGAATTATTGTCTATTCTGAAGCGATTCAAGTTTTTGAAATCGTTGATTATATTCCGTTTGAAGAAAGTGAAACTGATGGCATTTACTCGTTTACCTGTAAAGATAACAATGGGGAAGATTGCACCCTTTCGATTATTACACGAAAAAAGCAAGACAATCGCAAGCAACTTTACATCAATTATCCAGATCGGATTATCCTCTACAATATCTTCAATTATAAATAATAGGTAGGTTAAATTATGATTAATTCTAATTAAATAAAATTCCTAATTTAAGTTTATCAAATGCGAATCCGTATTTTTGTCTCACTAAAAATTATTGTTATGAAAAAGTTGTTTTTGTTGCTATTCTTTGCTGTTATCTCTATAATTCAAGCGCAACAACGTCCAAAGTTAGTGGTAGGAATAGTGGTTGATCAAATGAAAATGGAGTATTTATATCGATTTTCTGACGATTTTTCTCCTAATGGTTTCAAGCGTTTGATGCAAAATGGATATGTTTTCCACAACGCCAACTTTAATTATATGCCAACTTATACAGCTCCTGGCCATGCTTCCATTTACACTGGAACAACTCCATCCGTGAACGGAATTGTTGGTAATGAGTGGTTTAGCCGAAAATCAGGAAAATCAATGTATTGCACCGATGATGCTTCTGTAAAAACCCTTGGTGATGGAACTGATAAAGAAGGAGCGATGTCTCCAAAAAACTTGTTGAGTACGACCATTACTGATGAATTGCGATTGGGAACTAATTTCAAAGGAAAAGTAATTGGAATGAGTTTGAAAGACAGAGGTGCGATTTTGCCCGCTGGACATTTTGCCAATTGGGCCTTTTGGTATAGTGGAACGGGTTCTTTTATTTCGAGCACTTTTTATGGAGATAAACTTCCAGACTGGGTAACGGAATTTAACAACGAGAAAAATTATATGCCTTATATAAACAAGGGTTGGAGTCTCTTGAAACCAGCAGCCGATTATAACGAGAGCTTGCCAGATGATAATCCGTATGAAGGTAAATTATTCGATTCTGAGAGACCTATTTTTCCATACGATCTACAAAAAATGTATGCTAAACACGGTGCCGAAGTAATGCGTTCCACTCCGTTTGGAAATAATTTATTAGCTGATTTTGCTAAAAAAGCCATCGAAAAAGAAGAATTAGGAAAAGACGATATTACCGATTTTCTAACCGTAAGTTTTTCATCTACTGATTATGTTGGGCATCTTCTAGGACCAAGATCAATGGAATTACAAGATACTTACTTGCGTTTAGACTTGACTATTGCTGACTTTTTGAGCTATTTGGACAAAACGGTAGGCAAGGATAATTATTTGCTTTTCTTGACCGCAGATCACGCTTGTGCAGAAAATGCAGCTTATCTAAAAGATCGAAAATACAATGTGAAAAATGTTCCTTGGAAAGAAATTGCTAAGTCAATAAATGACTTTTCAACCGCTACTTATGGAGAGAATTTAGTGCTAAAATATGATAATTTTAATGTTCATTTAAATAAAGAATTAATCAAATCTAAAGGGTTGGAATTGTCCAAAGTGAAACAAGATTTCAAGGCGTTTTTGATGACGCAAGAGCAAGTTAAAAGAGTTTACACCGAAGAAGAAATTTTGGCTTCCACAGGAAATGATTACTACTTAAATTTTATTGCTAAAGGCTATGATGTAACCCAAAATGGCGATTTGGTTATCTTAGACAAACCCGGATATATTGAGTATGGCACAACTGGTACATCACACGGAACACCTTATGCTTATGATACTCACGCTCCATTACTTTTTTATGGTTGGAAAATCAAACCAGGAGAAAGTTTTGATAAAAAAGAAATTACACAAATAGCGCCAACCTTAGCTTTAAAACTAAAAATTGAAATGCCAAATGGTAGTGAAGGAAAACCATTAACGGAAATTTTAGGAGACAAAGACAAATAGTTTATTCTTTGAAATAAGGCTAAAAATCAATTTTATTTACCATAAAAAAATCCCGAAATTTCGGGATTTTTTGTGTTTATATCTTTTGAATAAAGAGGAATAACTTTCGAAAGTGAGAGATTAATTTATAGCTTATCTTTAAGGTTGCTAAAAAAATAAAAAGTATTGATTTACAGATTGTATTTCATTTAATCTACAAAGGTTTCTTTTAGAACTTCTTTAGTCATTTTAATTTCAGTCTTGCTCAACTTTCCTAATAGCTTAATAATTCTTTTTTTATCAATTGTTCTAATTTGGTCGATTGCTATCATTCCTTTTTTATCATTATGATTTACAGGAATTCTAGTTGGATACTCGTTTAAACTTGAAGTCATAGGAGAAATGACAATAGTGTTTAAGTATTTATTCATTTCATTTGGAGAAACAATCACACAAGGTCTAGTTTTTTGTATTTCACTTCCTAATGTGGGATCAAGGTTTACTAAAACAATTGAATATTGAACTAGTTCCATTCTTCGAAATTTTCATCATTAAAAACGTCGTACATTAACATATTGTCATCTCCTTCTTGGCTCATTTTTTCGAATGCAGCTTCCCAATTTTTTCTTGGAGTTTCGATAGGTTTAATAATGATTTGTCCCATTTCAAGTATAATTTCTACTTTGTCTTTAATATTATATTGTTCTAAAATCGTTTTGCTTAAACGCAAACCTTTTGAATTTCCAATTTTAATTATTGCAGTTTCCATAATTTATTATTTTAATGTTATTACAAAGTAACTACATTATAAATTAAAGTCAAAACTTATCGTCATTTTTTTTCGTATTACTGCTAACGTTTGGTCGCTTGGCGATGTGGTGGATTAAGGAAGCCTAATCTTTCGGTTAATGACTAATTTTCCAAGTAAAAAACCATCTTCAAATTAAGCCAAATCCCGCCATATTGCCAAACGACGGTTGTGCGATGTTATTGTTATGTGTTAAGTTTGTCTTTCAGAAATTTTGCTACTTTTTCTTTGCTTAAAATGTTACTGAAAATTCTTTTATAACCAATAACTTTTATTTTTCCAAATTCAGTATAAGCAACATTCTCAATTTCTGAAATTATACAATCTCTATCTTTTGTTAATTTGTCAAATACTGTTTTACCCTCACAAATGATAAATTCAGGTTCAATAATATCTATGAGTTCATTAATCCATTTTTTGGATTTATTATAAACTTTATACTTTTTTAAATGGCTTAATAAACTAAATAAATCGTTAGCATTTGTTGTGGATAAAAAGTAATAATTAGTTTTTACAGAATTCTTTAATTCAGAATTTGGAACTCCTGCTAATCGAAGTAATTCGCGAGTTTCGGTTGCTAATTTGTAATCTAAACCAATATATTCCATATGTTCTAATGGACTTAATCTCTTGACTCTATTACCCTCATTATTAAAAAAACCTGCACCTGGATTAATTCCAATAAACATAAATTTTGGTTTGTGAATTAATGGAGATAAAAAAACTTGAACTCCTTTGTAATATTTATCTAAATATTTTGATAAGTTTTCATCATTTTCAATTTCTGAAATGAAATATTGAATCTCTATTTTTAACTCATTATAACTTTTTTCCATTTTTGTGAATATTACTTTTTTTTAAAAATTTTCACATCAGGTTTTCCTTTTTCTTTTACTGTTATTTCTTCATCTTCTGTATCAGGGTCAACTTTATGATGTAAAGTTTTGTAGTAAATAAATTGATTTTTGTTTTCATATCTGTAAAAATCTTCATCGTATTCACAACAATTATAATAATCTATTGCAGTTACTTCCTTTTTATCATAATCTATATTTCCTGCAAGTAAAGAAGTTCTTGGAAAATTTTTAAGTTCAATTAGTTTGTCATTCTGAAATTCATAAACTTTAAATAATGCTCTATCATAATCGAGTAAGCCTGTCTCTGTTATGATTAATTCTTCAATGCCATCAAAATTCATATCTTTAAAATAAAAATCGGGTCTATTTTCAGTAGAATAATTGACTTGCAAGACATTAGGGATATTCTTTTCCTTAAAAGTTTGATAAATCTTTAAACTACAAACACTGTCACTAATTGAGTAGCTTTCGTAGTTAACTTTAAATTTATGTTTGTCTGATTGTCTTTCCAATTCTAATATTGCTGGACCAATAATTCTATAGGTAGCCTCTGAAGCACTATCTTTAACTGTCCAATAAATTTTTGCATTATAGCCTTTTATTGGTTTTTGATATTCAACTAAAACTTTATTGTTAGTTTCTGTTTTAGTTGTATTGTTATCAACATCTTGACTTTGGCAACTTTTTGCAAAAAGAAGTAAAATGAGAAAAGTAAATTTCATTGGTTAGTTAGTTAAATGTTGAAAAACAGTATCGCCATTATCTGTTTGATAAACATCCCATCTTTTTACTAATGCTTCAGTTAATGGGTCATTTTCAACTTCAAATTTTTCCTTTGGTGAACCTAAATAGTATTTTTCAACAATTTCGTGTACATCTTTTTCGTTAACAAAAGTATTGTCAAAAGTTAAGTTCTTTTTTGCGACAATTATCGGTTCTGATAAAACCCAATGAAACGGTAGAGTAAGAGCACTTGTTATAATGATGAATGTTACAAATTTGGTAAGATAATTATTTTTCATAAAAGTTAATTGTTGTTGAGTATATCGTTATTAAGTTGTTGTTTTTTAGTTGGTTGTGGTATAATATCGCACAACGTCAGTCTGTGAAAAAACCTCCGTTTTATTTTTATCAAAAGTACTTAAAATATTTGAATAAAAGGAAGAAAAGTTGTATCTTTAACAATGCGACATATACAAGGAATCTCCCGTCAACAATTACAAATAAGCAGTTTAGATGGCAAAAAAATCCCATTTCATTTTTCATTGAAATGGGATTTTCTAATTATATAAATAACCGAATTATCGGAATTTTATTTATTTTACAAGCACAGCATCTTCGATAAGAATATCGTATTTGTAGCCTGAGCCTAAATCTTTATTTAAAACAACGGTACCTTTTAGAGAAACAACTGCGTCAACGTTTGCTTTTTCTAAGGTAGTAATGGTAATGTCGTTGAATCCATTATAATTAGATCCATCTTGAAGGTGAATCCAGTTTTTATTCATTATTTCAGGCATAAATTTCACCACTTTACCCGTTAAAATAACAGTTTTACCAGCGAGTTGATCTCTTGTGGAGTATAAATCAAATATTGAAATTCCACCTTTGGCCAATGTAATTCCTTTTGATAATTCCTTAGTAGAAGTAAGTTTTGGAGCGGTTGCTGTAGTTTTTGATGCTGCTGGAGGATTTGGATCTACAATACCTTCAACGAATAGTACCGAATCAAAAGTTCTTTTTAAATCTTTACTTTCAAATTTTTTCATCTCCATTCCGCCTTCATAGGAGTAGGTTTTTCCAACCGTTATTTCGGTTTTCGGAATAGCGATCCAATATTCTTTTTTGGCTTCATTTACCAAAAGATAGGTGTAACCAGATGCCTGTAGCACTTCTTTCACTTTGATTTGATGTGAATCTGGATTGAGCACTTCCTTTGTTTCCGTTACGGATTCCGTTTTTTCAGTATTGGGTTTGCATTGTACCAAAACTAATAATGCGATTAAACTTGAAACGCTCCAAAATACTATTTTTTTCATTTTATGTTATATTTAATTTTCGAAGTAAAAATAACTAAATTTTATTCGAATAAATATGATATATCTCAGTTTATCTAATAAACAGCAAACTTTCAATACAAAAAAAATCCCATTTCGTTTTTATGGAAATGGGATTGGGTATTTATTACACTGTTGCTACTTCTATTGGCAACGGAATTTGATTTTTTAGTAAATCTTCAAAGGTTTCGCGTGCTCTAATGAGGTGTCCTTGACCATTCAACCATAACACTTCGGCAGGTTTGTATCTTGAATTATAATTCGAAGCCATCGAGAAACAATAAGCTCCAGCATTTCGGAAACATAAAACATCTCCTTCGTTAATTTCTGAAATTCTGCGGTTGTTAGCAAAGGTATCCGTCTCACAAATATATCCAACTACGGAATAGAAACGTTCTTTTCCAAGTGGGTGAGAAATATTTTCGATATGATGTTGCGAACCATAAAACATTGGTCGTATCAAATGATTGAAACCGCTGTCGATTCCTGCAAATACTGTCGAAGTGGTTTGCTTTACTACATTTACTTTGGCTAAAAAATAGCCTGCTTCACTCGCTAGGAATTTTCCTGGCTCAAAGATTAAGGTCAAATCTTTTCCATATTCGGCACAAAAAGAGTTGAATCTTTTGGATAATTTTTTTCCTAGTTCTTCAATATCAGTTTCGATGTCGTCTTTTTTGTAAGGTACTTTAAATCCGCTTCCAAAATCAAGAAAATCAAGATTTTTAAAGTTTTTTGCCACGTCAAATAAGATTTCGGCAGCATATAAAAATACTTCAATATCTAGAATGTCTGATCCTGTATGCATGTGGATGCCCACGATATTCATTTTTGTATTTTCAACAATGCGCAACAAATGCGGTAATTGATGAATGGATATTCCAAATTTACTATCAATATGTCCTACGGAAATGTTGGTATTTCCACCAGCCATTACGTGAGGATTGATTCGGATACAAACAGGAGTAGTAGGATATTTTGTTCCAAACTGTTCTAAAATCGATAAGTTATCAATATTGATTTGAACTCCCATAGCCGAAACCTCCTCGATTTCTTCAAGTGAAACACCATTAGGTGTAAAAAAGATTTGATCGGGTGCATAACCTGCGTGAAGTCCTAATTGCACTTCTTGAATTGAAACGGCGTCTAAACAAGATCCCATTTCTCTTAATAATTCAAGAATGGCAACGTTTGACAACGCTTTCATAGCGTAATTGATACGCAATTTTTCTACTTTCGAAAAAGCTTTTGTTAATCTATCGTATTGAGATTGGATTTTTGCCGCATCATAAACATATAATGGACTTCCGAATTGTTGGGCTAATTGTACTAAATCTTTTGCTTGCATTGTGATACATTTTTTGCAAATTTATTACTCTTTATTGGTTCATACAAGAAATAATTTAAAACCAACAAAATATAACAAATTGTTTTAAAACAAACAATTATAATTATTTTCTATAATTTTTAAATGTTAGAGGAGTAAATGAAACTGAAATAATACCAAACGAATTTATATTTTAGTCCATCCCGAAGCTTCGGGAAGGGTGTAAATCAAAAAAAGCTGCCTCAAAATAATTGAGACAGCCTTTTCACTAACTAAAAAACCCAACCAAAACTTTTTATTTTTCGTAGCTCATTTTCAGTTCAACTCTTCTGTTTTTAGCTCTTCCTAGCGCAGTATCATTTGTTGCGATAGGTTTTGTTTCTCCATATCCTATTGCAGTTAATCGACTTCCAGAAATACCTTTCTGAGTTAAATATTCTTTTACAGAATTGGCACGTTTTTGCGAAAGTTCTAAGTTCATCGCATCATTACCATTACTATCTGCATGACCTTCGATTACTAAATTCGAAGCATCATACTTGTTAATCAATGTTGCTAATTCGTCAAGTTGCACTAAAGAACCTACTTTCAATTTGGCGCTATTATTTTCAAAGAAAATTTTGCTTCCTAGATAAGTTATTCTTTCCACATCTTGTTTCATAATTTCAGGACAGCCTTTATTTGCGATTGTTCCCTTTACAGATGGGCAACGGTCATCTTTATCAGCCACGCCATCTCCATCACTATCAGGACATCCGTTTAAGCTTGCAGGACCTGCAACATCAGGACATTGATCCATATCATTTGCAATTCCATCTTTGTCATTATCCATTACACAACCTGTTGCATCTACTTTTGTGCCAGGTTTTGTATTTGGACATTTATCGTTGATATCAGCCACACCGTCATTATCTGAATCAGGACAGCCGTTTAAAGTCGCTAAACCTGCGTTATCTGGACACGTATCTAAATAATCGGCTACACCATCATTATCTCTGTCAAGAGGACAACCTTTTACGTCAACAGCTACTCCAGCAGGAGTATTGGCACACATATCATTGCGATCTGCTACACCATCATTATCTGCATCTTTCTTGTCACCTAAATTAAAGGTCAAACCAGCCATGTGTGTTAAATAGTTGTCATTTTTACCATTATCAATCACGCCATCTCTACGATCTTTGTTGGAGAAACTAAATGTTTCTTGTAAATTCAAAGTAATAACATCAGTCAATCTTATATTAATACCACCACCAGCAGTTGGAAGTGCATAATCAATTAAATCTTGATCAAAACTTAAATTATTATCGAATAACATGGCGCCAACTCCAGCGAAAGCGTATGGTCTAAGTATGGATTCTGGACCTGTCATATTAAATCTTAAGTTTAAAGAGACAGCATTGAAATCAGTTTTGAAACTTTTAGGAGTTCCATCATTATAGCCTAAAGTTCCTTTGGTTGCTAAGAAATTCAAATCAAAATAACGACCTAAATATCTTGAAACTGAAAGTCCACCAAAGCCGTAATACGCTTTATTGGTTTTGTAAAAATTATTACCAAGATCACCCTGATACTGGGTTACACCACTATGGAGTCCAATATTCCATTTTTTATCTATAGTTTGTGCTTGCGCAATTAATGTAAATGCTATGCACGTACATAAAAACATGATTTTTTTCATAATATAAGTGTTTTATTGTTTGAAGCAAAGGTTGCTATTTTACGCTCGAGGGCTGTTATATAAAATTTATAATTTGTTGTATATTTTCAAGGGAGGTATTCTACACTAAAGTAGCAGAATGCTCAGTATCAATAGAAACCTAAAAATTATTTTTTCAAAAAAAAAGACCTTGAACGAATCAAGGTCTTTAGATATTTAAAATTATTTAATTTTATACGCTTGGCAAATCTCCACCTTCTTTGGTTGGCAAGTTACTTGCTCCCATTAAGTAAATATCGATTTGTCTAGCCGCTTCTCTACCTTCTGAAATGGCCCAAACGATTAAGGATTGACCTCTTCTCATATCGCCAGCAGTAAATATATTGGGAACGTTAGTTTGGTATTTACCATATTCTGCTTTGTAGTTGCTTCTAAAGTCAAGTTCTAAACCTAATTGGTTGCTCAATGTTTTTTCAGGACCTGTAAAACCAAGAGCCAACAAAGCTAAATCACAAGGCCAGGTTTTTTCGGAACCTGCTACTTCAATTAATTCAGGGCGTTGTCCAGGAACCAATTTCCACTCTACGTTTACAGTTTTTAGCGCTATCAATTTTCCATTGGCATCTTTTACAAATTCTTTTGTATTTATCAACCAATTTCTTTCGCAACCTTCTTTATGTGAAGAAGACGTTTTCAATTGTAAGGGCCAATACGGCCAAGGAGTAGATTCGCTTCTTCCTACTGGAGGTTTTGGCATAATTTCAAAATTAGTTACTGATTTTGCACCGTGACGGTTAGAAGTTCCCACACAATCAGATCCGGTATCTCCACCACCAATTACGATAACATCTTTTCCTGTTGCCAATATTTGATTTTCTACTTTTTGACCAAAAACCACCTTGGTTTGTTGTGTCAAGAAATCCATTGCTTGAACAACTCCGTCTGCATCAGCGCCTGGAGTTGGTAAGCTTCTTCTTTCGGTTGCTCCACCACACAAAACTATAGAATCAAAAGCTTTTAAGTCATTGATGTCATAATTGACACCCACATTTGTATTCACTTTAAAGGTAATTCCTTCGGCTTCTAAAATAGTGACACGACGATCAATAATTCCTTTTTCCATTTTGAAATTAGGAATTCCATAGCGCAACAATCCGCCAACAGCATCATCTCTTTCGAATACAGTTACTAAATGTCCGGCTCTGTTCAATTGTTGAGCTGCTGCTAAACCTGCAGGACCAGAACCTATGACAGCTACTGTTTTCCCAGTTCTTTCTTTTGGTGGCTGTGGTTTAATCCATCCTTCTTTGAAGGCACGTTCTACGATACTTTTTTCTAAATTTTCAATAGATACGGGACTTTCAATTAGCCCCAAAACACATGCTTTTTCGCAGGGTGCTGGACATAAACGTCCTGTAAATTCTGGAAAATTGTTAGTAGAATGTAAAATCCAAGAGGCTTTTTGCCATTCGCCTTGGTGCACCATATGATTAAAATCGGGTATCAAATTTCCTAGAGGACATCCGCTGTGACAAAAAGGAATACCACAATCCATGCAACGAGACCCTTGTTTTGTAATTTCAGCTTCACTCAAAGGAACCGTAAATTCTTTATAATTTTCTACACGCTCTGCTACTGCGGTGTATGATTCATCTTTTCTTTCGAATTCTTTAAAACCTGTAACTTTTCCCATTGTATTATGCTGTTAATTCTTCAAAAATCTGTTCTTCTGTTTCCAGACGTTTCAACGCTTTTTTGTACTCTGTTGGCATTACTTTTACAAATTTGCTCAAGCTATTGCTCCAATCGGCTAATAATTCAGCTCCTCTTGTACTATTTGTGTAAGCTACATGTTTTGTAATCAATGCTTTCAATTCTTCTGCTTCTTCCGCTTCGATCGTTTCAAAATCTATTGATTCCGTATTGCACAAACCGTTTTTGAATTTGTTTTCTGGATCATAGATGTAAGCAATTCCACCGCTCATTCCGGCAGCAAAATTTCTTCCAGTTCTACCTAAAACAACCACTTTTCCGCCAGTCATATATTCACATCCGTGATCTCCAACTCCTTCTACAACTGCTGTTGCACCAGAATTCCGAACCGCAAAACGTTCTCCTGCAATTCCATTGATAAAAGCTTGTCCTTCAATCGCTCCAAACAAACAAACGTTACCTACAATGATATTATTTTCAGCAACGAAAGTAGCTTTTGCGGGTTTCTTGATGATTAATTTGGCTCCCGAAAGTCCTTTTCCTAAATAGTCATTGGTATTTCCTTCGACAGTAAAAGTTAATCCGTGTGCACTAAAAGCACCTAAACTTTGACCAGCAGAACCAGTGAAATTAATATTTAGTGTGTCTTCTGGCAGTCCAAGATATCCGTATATTTTTGAAATTTCATTACTTACAATAGCTCCAACCGAACGATTGGTATTATTGATTGGATAATTCAATGTCATTTTTTCTTTTCTGTACATTGCACGATGAGAATCTTTCAAGATTTGGAAATCAAGAACATTTTCTAATGCGTGATCTTGCTTTTCAGTATTTCTAACAATTCTTTCGCTATAACCGTCTGGGGTGTGCAAAATAGCTGATAAATCTAATCCTCTAGCTTTGTAATGCGTAATGGCTTTATTAGAATTTATTTTATGAGTTTGTCCCACCATTTCTTCTAAAGTTCTAAAGCCCAACTGCGCCATAATACCTCTTAATTCCTCAGCAACATAGTAGAAGAAATTAATCACGTGTTCTGGAGTTCCTTTGAAGTTTTTACGCAACGTTTTGTCTTGAGTTGCAATACCCACTGGACACGTATTCAAATGACATTTACGCATCATAATACATCCAGAAGCCACAAGTGGAGCAGTGGCAAAACCAAATTCTTCAGCTCCTAATAAAGCAGCAATTGCTACATCACGACCTGTTTTTAACTGACCATCACATTCTACAACAATTCTACTTCTTAGGTTGTTTAATACTAAAGTTTGTTGCGCTTCGGCTAATCCAAGTTCCCAAGGTAAACCCGCATGTTTTAAGGATGTTAAAGGAGAAGCTCCCGTTCCACCATCATAACCTGCAATTAAAACTACGTCTGCTTTTGCTTTTGCAACTCCGGCGGCAATAGTTCCAACACCTACTTCTGAAACTAATTTCACGTTGATACGCGCTTCTCTGTTGGCATTTTTCAAATCGAAAATTAATTGTGCTAAATCTTCAATAGAATAAATATCGTGGTGTGGCGGTGGCGAAATCAATCCTACATAAGGAGTTGAATTACGCGCTTCTGCAATCCAAGGCAAAACTTTTTCACCGGGCAATTGTCCGCCTTCTCCAGGTTTTGCACCTTGAGCCATTTTAATTTGAATTTCTTTGGCACTTGATAAATAGTGAGAAGTTACCCCAAAACGTCCTGATGCTACTTGTTTGATAGCCGAGTTGCGACTGTCTCCATTCATATCGGGTTGAAAGCGTTTTCTGTTTTCTCCACCTTCACCAGAATTCGATTTTCCTCCAATTCTGTTCATCGCTATTGCCAAATTCTCATGCGCTTCTTTAGAAATGGATCCGTAAGACATCGCACCCGTTTTGAAACGTTTTACGATTTCCGTCCAAGGTTCCACTTCTTCAATTGGAATTGGATTTAAGTTATCAAATTCGAATAAACCACGAATGGTCATCAAATTTTGTGCTTGATCATTTACTGCCTTAGCATATTCATTGTAACTAGACTGATCGCTAAGTCTAACAGCTTGTTGTAATTTAGCAACTGTAGTAGGATTGAACATGTGTCTTTCCCCATTTCGTCTCCATCTGTATTCTCCACCAATATTCAATCCTAATCGGTTGGATATTAAGTGGTCTGGATAGGCATATTTATATCTGGCGCTAATTTCTTTTTCTATTTCATACAATCCAATTCCTTGAATTCTAGAAGTGGTGTACGGGAAATATTTTTCGACGAATTTAGAATTGAAACCAACAATTTCGAAAATTTGAGAACCTCGATACGAATGTAAAGTAGAGATTCCAATTTTATTCATAATTTTTAAAATTCCATTTCCAATCGCTTTGTTGAAATTGTGAACTGCTTTTTCTTCATCAATTCCCGTAATAAAACCATCGCGTACTTGAACACGGATAATTTCATTGACCATATAAGGATTGACAGCACTTGCTCCATAACCAAATAAAGTAGCAAAATGATGTGGTTCTCGTGGTTCTGCCGATTCGATAATAATATCAAAATAAGAACGCTTGCGCAAACGGTTCATTTGGTGATTTACATAAGAACAAGCCAATAAGGAAGGAATTGGAGCTAAATCCTGAGTCACACCTCTATCCGATAAAATGATAATATTAGTTCCTCGTTCTACAGCTTTTGTCACTTGAACGATTAACGCATCTAAAGCATCTTCTAAACCATTTAAACCATTTGCTTTTGGATATAAAATTTCAAAAGTCTCAGCGTGGAAATTATCTATCGAAATCGCTCTAATTTTTTCTAAATCTTTATTAGAAATAACTGGATTCTGAATTCTTAATTTTCTACACTGTTTAGAAGTAATATCAAAAATGTTGCGATCTTGTCCTAAGTTCAAACTGATGTCCGTAACAATTTCTTCCCGAATTCCATCCAAAGGTGGATTGGTAACCTGTGCAAATAATTGTTTAAAATAGTTCGAAATTATTTGAGGTCTGTCTGATAAAACAGCTAATGGTGTATCCGTTCCCATAGACCCTAAAGTTTCTTTTCCAGATTGAGCCATTGGTGTAATTACATCTTGAATGTCTTCTAATGTGTAATTAAATAAACGTTCTCTTGTAGCTAAATCGGTAGTTTCAATAGAACAAACTTCTGATGAACTTGGTACATCTTTTAAATGCAATCTGTATTGGTCTAACCATTCTTGATACGGTCTTTCAGATACAATTTTGCTTTTAATTTCCTCATCATTAATGATACGACCTTTGTTCATATCCACCAAGAACATTTTTCCTGGTTCTAGTCGACCGTGACTTTCTACATCTTCTGGAGCAATATCTACAACACCAATTTCTGATGCCATAATCAATTTCCCACTTTTAGTAACCGTATATCTTGAAGGTCTCAAACCATTTCTATCCAATAAAGCTCCAACATAATCCCCATCAGAAAACGGAACCGAAGCCGGACCATCCCAAGGTTCCATTATACAAGCATTATATTCGTAAAAGGCTTTGCGTTCTGGCGACATAGTTTGGTGTTTTTCCCAAGCTTCTGGAATCATCATCATCATTACTTCTGGCAATGTTCTTCCGGTATGCATCAACAATTCGACCACCATATCCATAGAAGCAGAATCTGATTTTCCTGGAATAATGATTGGGAATAATTTGTCTATTTGTGGTCCAAAAACATCACTTTTCATGATTTCTTCACGAACACGCATTCTACTTACATTTCCTCTTAACGTATTAATTTCGCCATTTTGACAAATGTATCTAAACGGTTGAGCCAATTCCCAAGAAGGCATAGTGTTGGTAGAAAATCGTTGGTGAACTAAAGCCAAACGAGTGACCAAATCGGTTTGTTGTAAATCCGTGTAATAAGGACCAATATCTTCCGGCATAATAATACCTTTATATATTAAGGTAGTAGTGGAAAGACTTGGAATATAAAAATAAGAACTCTCTGATATTTTTGAATTGATTATTGTGTGCTCTGTTATTTTACGAGCAGCATATAATTTTGCTTTGAAGGTAGCATCATCAATTTCTTCGCTTTTACCCACAAATATTTGATCAATTTTTGGTTCAGATGCCAAAGCAATTTCTCCCAATTGAGACGAATCAACAGGAACTTCTCTCCATCCTAAAATGGTTAACCCTTGGTTTTTGATTTCATCTTCAAATACTTTTTTACAATAAATGTATTGATTTTCAGCTTTTGGTAGAAAAACCATACCTACTGCATATTCACGTGCATTTGGAATTTTAAAATCACAAACTCTATTGAAATATTCGTGAGGAATATCAATTAATAAACCTGCACCATCACCTGTTTTTCCGTCAGAACTTACACCACCACGATGTTCTAGTTTTACTAAAATTTCTAGTGCGTCGTGTATGATTTGATTTGTTTTCTCGCCTTTAAGGTTGCAAATAAACCCAGCTCCACAGTTTTCATGTTCAAATTCTGGCGAATAAAGACCTTGTTGTTTGATTTTCATGCTTATTATTTTTTATGCAAAAATATAGATTTCATTTCTGACATCAATCTTTAAATTTAGGTTTAACTTATTTTTGCTATAATGTTAAAAAAATGTCCAATTAATGTTAATTAATCATTCATAAACTTTCAAAATAATAATATGATAATTCTCTTTTAACGTAGAATCATAATCTGAAATTAGATTGCTATTCTTTTTACTTTTTTATTAAAAATTTCAGCTAAAATTGTTTTTAATTTTATTAAATACACATAGTTCTTTGAATTAAATTTAAAAAAAAAGCTTTTTTAACTATATATTGAAACAAAAAATATTTTGTATTAAGTTGAATTTTGTTAAGTTTGTACCATTCAAAGCAAATAAACCAAAAATGGATATACACGAATACCAAGGAAAAGAAATTTTAGCCAGTTATGGCGTAAAAGTACAACGTGGTTATGTAGCCAACAACCCTGTAGAAGCGGTTGCTGCAGCTAAACAATTGACTGCCGAAACGGGAACAGGATGGCATGTAATAAAAGCTCAAGTTCACGCAGGTGGTCGTGGAAAAGGGGGTGGAGTGAAGCTTGCCAAAAACTTGCAACAAGTGGAGGAATTAGCAGAACAAATTATCGGAATGCAGTTGATTACACCTCAAACTTCGGCCGAAGGGAAAAGAGTAAATAAAGTTTTAGTTGCCGAGGATGTTTATTATCCAGGTGAAAGCGAAACATCTGAATTTTATATGTCGGTTTTATTGAATAGAAGCAAAGGCCGCAACATGATTATGTATTCTACCGAAGGTGGAATGGATATTGAAGAAGTGGCGGATCACACTCCACATTTAATTTTTACGGAAGAAATTGATCCAACGGTTGGACTTCAAGCTTTCCAAGCAAGAAGAATTGCCTTTAATTTAGGTCTTTCTGGAAATGCTTTCAAAGAAATGGTTCAGTTTGTGGATGCTTTATACAAAGCTTACATTGGTTCAGACGCATCCATGTTTGAAATTAATCCCGTTTTAAAAACATCCGATAATAAAATTATTGCAGTTGATGCCAAAGTAAATTTAGATGACAATGCTTTGTATCGTCATCCAAAATTAGCTGAGATGCGCGACATTCGTGAGGAAAACCCAATCGAGGTGGAAGCAAAAGAAGCAGGATTAAATTACGTAGATCTTGACGGAACGGTAGGTTGTATGGTAAACGGCGCTGGATTAGCAATGGCAACGATGGATTTAATAAAATATGCCGGTTTTGAACCTGCAAATTTCCTTGACGTTGGCGGAACTGCCGATGCAAAACGTGTGGAATTAGCGTTCCGTATCATTTTGAAAGATCCAAATGTAAAAGCAATTTTAATTAATATCTTTGGTGGAATCGTTCGTTGTGACCGTGTGGCGCAAGGAGTTGTTGATGCTTACAAAAATATGGGAGATGCAATTAAAGTGCCTATCATTGTTCGTTTGCAAGGTACGAATGCTGGAATTGCAAAAGAATTAATCGATAATTCAGGAATGCCCATTTTATCTGCTACAGAATTTCAAGAAGCAGCAGATCAAGTTACAAAAGCACTTTCTTAAAATTAGAAAATATATTATATTGAAAAACCTGAGTGAAAGCTCAGGTTTTTTTGTTTTTATGCACTTTTGAATGGCGATTAGCTATAAACAACTTTTGTATTTTTTAACGTCTTGGCGCTACAAGAGGTTTGGGACTTATGAAACCGATTATTTTCGGCTTAACGTAAACGTGATTAAAAAACGCTAATTCCACTAAATCCCCAATCACGCCAAACCGCTGTTAGCTGATGGATTTATTTTTATTCAGGCTTTATTTTTACGATTTTATTATCACGCAAAATAACAAGTTCACTATTTTTAATTTTCTTAAATTCTAATAATTTTTCATATACTTTTTCAAGTCCTTTTAGAATTTTATTTTTCTCTTCTATTTGAGTTTCAATTGTTGTCATAGTAGTTTTTTAAAAGGTTGAACTTTTCTTGGTTTATAATATTAAGAACTCCATCAATTTGCTTGTCTGCTAATACTTCGTGTTTTCCTTCGGAATTATCAAATATTAGTGCTCCATCAACTATTGGAAGATAGATATCAAATAGATTTTTAATTCCATTAATATATCTTCTTTCAATAACCTCAGGTTCAATATTATGACCACCTTCTGAAACTCTTGATTTCACACGTTCCTTTGCTAAATCAATATTTTGAAGCAAAAAGAATAATAATGTTACTCTATATCCTTTTGCTTTCGCGTCAATAATTTTGTTTTTATAACTTTTTGTCGCTAATGTTGTTTCAAACGCAAAATTTTCGTTTTCAGAAAGTAACTCTTTTATTCTGTTTAACATTATTCGCCCTGATTCAAAAGAAACTTTTTCAGGTTGAAAAGGAGAGAGGCCTTTTGCTATTTCATCTGCATTTACAAACTCTTTACAATCCAAAATTTCAGGCAAAATAGTAAAAGACGCAGTGGTTTTCCCTGCTCCGTTACAACCTGCAATTATCTATAGTTTCTTATCACTCATAAACGCAAATTTACGAATTATTTTGATTGATTTTTCGTCTCTATTTTTTTTTTCGCACGTATATCGCACAACGTTTTGCAGCTTGGCGAAGTGGCCGATTTTGAAGCACTTAACTTCAATTTTACACTAAATTTCAATTGAAAAACTGAACTTGAATTTAGCACTAAACCCGCCATTTTGCCAAACTGCTGTTGTGCGTTCGGTTTTTTATTTCGGCAATGCTGTTGTGAAATTTTTATTTTCTTTGTTATACAATTCAAGATTATTTTCTTTGTTTAATATAAAATATTCTCCATTATATCCTCCATCTTTATAATCATATCGAGTTCCATTATTATTTTTACTTTCTTTCAGTTCAACATCAGAAATTTGACCGCTTTTATAGATAGTTTTAATATATGTTTTACCATTTTTTTTAAATATTATCAAATTTGAATAAGTATATTTATTTTCGTTCCACTTTCCGATTACTTCGCCATCTACTTTTTCAGAAAGTTTATCTTTTGAATTATCTTGTTCAATTGTTGAACCTATTATTTCGATTTCTAATTCTGGGTCGAAATTACTAATTGCCCAAAACGTTGACGTATTTTCGACGCCTTTTAAATTGTACGAAATATAAAATCTTCTCTGTTTGTCTTTAGAGTTGTACAATTCTTCAGCTATTGTAGCAATTTGACCTTCGGTTAATTTTCCGCTTAATTCAACAGACAATTGATTTTTTTCTAATACTTCATTACTTTCATCTTTGACAATTTCATATGTGAAATTTTCAGGAAGCGGTTCTTTTGTATATTTTCCAATTTTAGTTTCTTTACCACACGAAGTTATAAATAATAATGTCAAAATTGCATAAAATAGCTTTTTCATTTTTTAGTTTTAATTTGTTTTTAAATTCAATTTTTCTTTCGATTTTCTGTCGCTCTAAACTGACGCACAACTAGTATATAGGCGCATAAAATTGCCACTTTTTATTCCTAATTGGCATTTTATGCGAATGTTTAAGCTTGTTTTTATTATTTTTTACCCTTTCCGAAATTGTATTTCACTTTTTCAACCACTTGCACTTTGTTATTTCCTTTTGGGAATTCTTTTTTAGAGGTTCTTTTTGCAGCACTTTTTTGTCCTGGTTTTTGATCGCCTCTGTGTTTTTCTTCGTCTTTGGGTTTTGCCTTAAATTCGGGTCTTTCTGAAGCGCCTTCTTTTGCTGGAATTTCAGCTTTATGTTTGGCCAAAACTGCTGTTGGGTTTTTTGGATTTTCTTTCGTTCCTCGTAAATGAATCACCAATCCGTTTAGGAAATTGCGCAATACTTGGTCGCCACATTCCACATAGTTTTCGTGATTTTCGGCACGGAAAAAAGCACTCAATTCTGTTTTTGAAATTCTAAAATCTACTAATTCTAAAATTTCTACTATTTGGTCGTCGCGAAGCATTAATGCTACTCTAAGTTTTTTGAAAATATCGTTATTTGTCATTTTTTTATTTTTTACAAAGGTACATTTTAAAAGTAATTTGGCGGTAAATTATTCTTTATTTGAAATTTAGAATTAATAGTTGTTATGGATTTCAGTGATAATTCTGGAAATCTCACTTCTGATTTCATCAGTTGTTCTCGTGGAGTTGTTATTCATAAACGAAAAAATTAATTTTTTGCCTTTTCTGGTCGTAACATAACCACTCTGATTGTAAACGTTAGTGAGTGTTCCTGTTTTTGCCCAAACAAATGGTTTGTCTTCATCTGTTTTGTAGGCTCTTTTAAGCGTTCCCGAAACTCCGCCGGCAGGAAAAAAGCTATGCAGTCTTTCATTATCATTTATTTTAAGACTGATTTTTTTTAGCACTTCTATCGAAGTATTTGGAGTAAATAAATTGTATCGCGACAAACCAGAACCATCAACCCAAACGATATCATTGGCAAATTCTTTCATGAAATTTGCTTTGCTATATTCGATTATTTCTTTTGTCGACAAACTATTCGATAACGTTGACGAACAGACTAATAACAATTGTTCGGCAATAAAGTTGTCACTCACCATCATCATTTTCCGCAAAACATCATCGGTTTTTTCGCTATAAATTATTTTGAAATCGCTTGGTAAATTGATCGCTAGGAGTGAAATATTTTTATTTATTTTTTCTTCAAGCAGCGAAATCGTTAATTCAGGACTGGTTTTAAACGGAATTTCTTGTAGGTATCCTGTTTTCGAAATAGTGGTTGGATATGTAAATTTATTGGTATAAAAATCCCGATTGATTAAGAAGTCATTAGGAATATAACTTGCGTCAACTTTGAAATAGGGTTGCAAAAAAGCTGGGTTTACCGTTATTTCTCCTGTTGCAGTTTTATATACTTTTGCTGTATTTCCGTCAACAGGAAAAGCAGTTAATTCGGGTTGAAAATCTTCTAAATAATCATCATAATTCCAGCCATAACCGTAAAAATTTCCTTTGTAATTATTGGAAACTAAGAATAATTTTTTATTTGATTTTTTCAAAAAATCCAATACGTTATTCGATTTGAATGTAGAATAGGCGAGGGTTGGATCTCCAGTTCCCCAAAAAATCAAAGAGTCACTTTTTACTACATATTTCAAAGCGGGAATCGAATCGCCCAACATATTTAAAACGGTGTAAAAAGTATATAATTTTGTATTTGAAGCCGGAACAAAATGTTTACTGGCATTTTGCCCATAAATCATTTTGTCTTGGTCTTGGTCGAAAAGCGCAAAACCTGTAAAATGCTCATTGAGAATTGCTGATTTTTTAAATATCTTTTCTATTTTCCGATGCGGTATTTTTTGCGAAAATACCGTTGTTGAGATTAACAAAAGACTTAGAAAACCAGAAAATTGATATTTCAACTGTTTTTTGACCATATTTTATTCACTTTTAAATAGAGTGGAATTGCAATTTTAGAATAACCAAATGAAGGCTTTTACAAATCCATCTCGCCATAATTTTTCGTTATGTTGCCCTCCTTTAACAATCTTCTTTTTGGTTAAATTGACGCATTCACATCGCTTTTCCGAAATTAATTCATCTATTTTGTTAAGGTCGGTTTCCATATCACCATCTCCTTCGTTGTCGCCGCAAAGAAAATAAATTTTGGTTTTAAGCTTTGGAATCGTATTCGTTACTTCTATAATTTCTTTTCTGTTAAACCAAAAAGAAGGTGAAAATAGTCCTGCTTTCCCAAAAACTTCTGGATATTTTAAAATAGCATAATAGGAAACCAATCCACCGAGAGAACTTCCCATAATACCCGTATTTCGTGCATTGGTTTTGGTTCTGTATTTGGTGTCGATGGTTGGTTTAAGCGTTTTTACAATAAAATCAAGATAATTATCTGCATTTCCACCACCATATTTTGCGTTTTTATAAGGAGTTAATTCTTCCATTCGTTTTTCGTTTCCGTGTTCAATTCCTACGACAATTATTTGTGCATTTAGGCTATCCAGTTTTTCATCTACATTCCATTCGCCCACAAAAGAAGTTTTGGCATCAAAAATATTTTGGGCATCGTGCATATACAATACTGGATATTTTTTTTTAGAAGAATCATAATTCTTTGGTAAATAAATCCAAATTTTCTTCGTGGTATGCAATTGCGGAGCTTCGATGGTGAAAGTAGAAACTTGTTTTGAAGCAGTACTTTCTTGCGAAAAAGTTTTCCCTGTTGTAATAAAGAGAAGTAGTAGAAGTGTAAATCGTTGCATTATTGCTTGATTTTGTGTTTAGAATAAAAAACAATATTTTAGCTAAAAATAATAATTTGATGCCAACTTACGAAGAAAAAACAAGTTTACTTTTAGAAATGATTGCGTTCGCGACAGTTGATGGAATTTTGCATAAAAAAGAATATGCATTTTTAGTCGTTGTTGCAGAGGAATTAAATATTAGCAAATCTATTTTTAATGATTTATTTCATCAGGAATTACCTCATCTCATTATCAAATCGGAATTTGAGCGCTTTCATCAATTTTATCGTTTGGCTTTATTGATGCATATTGATGGAGTTTTACATCCAAAAGAGGAACTTGCCATACAACAAATAGGAATTGATATGGGACTCAATCCAATTGTAACCAGTCGTATTCTAAAATTGATGAAAAGGACTAAAAGTCCCATTATTGAAGCCAATATTTTATTGAAAATTATCAAAGAACAACACAACTAATGGTGTAGTAGTAATTATTCATGTGCTACAATAGCAATTAAATCATCTACACAAATAGGTTTTGGTATATAACTGATAATGTCGGTGAAGGTTTTAGACTTATTTTTGTCTTCAATCGCTATGGAAGAACTAACGATATAAATGAAGATTTGTTTTTTGATTTTTGATTTTATCTTTATAATTTCTTCCATAAATTCCCAACCATCCATAATGGGCATATTGATATCCAATAAAATAATATCTGGTACAAAACTGTCATCATCAATTACTTGTTTCTGCAAAGCGGTTATTGCTTCTTTTCCATTCATGAAAGAAGATTGAGCAGAAAATACACCCGATTTTTGAATCAACTTACTAATGATTTTTTGGTAAATAAGATCATCATCAATAACCCAGACTATTTTGTTTTTCATTTGGTATAAATTTTAAATGTAGATCCTACATTGGGTACACTGTCAACAGTTATTCGTCCGCCCATAGCATCTACTTGATTTTTTGTTATGAAAAGTCCTATTCCTCTGGCGTCGGAATTGGTGCTGAATGTTTTGTACATTCCAAAGAGTTTATCCGTATTTCGTACTAGGTCAATTCCAATACCGTTATCTGAAACTTCGATAACATCTTTTTCATTTTCTTTATAAAATTTAATAGTAATAATTGGTTTTCGCTCTTCATGTTTGTATCGAATCGCATTGGATATTAAATTGTAAAGAATGCTTTCCAGATAGGCTGAATTGTAGTTGATAACTGAATCCTCCGGGAAATCTTTGATGATAGTAACTTCGTTAGCAACTATTTGATCATTCAATACTTCTTCAGCTTTACTAACATACTTATTAAGATGTAATGGTTTTACGACTAAATTTATATTGGTATTGATGTTCACTACTTCGTTAAGATGCTGCATTGTTTCGTCCAATGAATTGGAAACGGATTTTAATAACTGCATCATTTCATTTTGTTCTTCTTCTGATTCTGCCGAGTCAATCAAACAAATAATGGACTCAATATTACTGGTGTGCGATCTCAAATTATGTGAAACAATATAGGAGAAATTCAACAACCTTTTGTTCTGTTCGGTGACTAATTGTAGGGTATTGTTCAAATTCATTTCGGCTTCCTTCATTGTGGTAATATCAACCATAATTCCCCGAGAAATTACGGGTTTGTTATTTTTAAAAACATAATTTATGATATCTCGTATCCAGATCACTTTGCCAGTTTTTGTAATCATTCGGTATTCATACTCGTGATTTATGTATTTCCTGTTTACTTTGGCTGACAAGGCTATGGCACGTTCTCGATCTTCGGGGTGAATGTGGTCTTCCCAAAAATTTGGATTTTGCGAATATTCTTCAACTGAAAATCCCAATAGATTTTCAATTTTTTTACTAATAAAAGAAGATTGTTTTGTCTCAAGATCGTATTCCCAAACAATAACATTAATAGTGTCAATAAGAGACGCAAGCCTAGCTTGACTTCTTTCTACTAATGCGTCATTTTTTTTTCTTTCGGTAATATCTTTTGTAAAAATAATATGGTTATTTGGTTTGTCTGTGCTTTCCAAAAGGTCAGACACGGTCAAATTTATCCAAATGGTATTTCCAGTTTTCGTCAAGCAGCGTTTTTCAATAGAATACTCGGTGATTTCACCTTTTTCTAATTTTTTTAGATTCAACAAACACCGGTCTAAATCATCTGGATGAGTCAAAGTGGAAACACATTTGTTCTTAATTTCTTCAAAAGAAAATCCCAGAATATCGCAGTATTTCTTATTTGCTTCCAGTAAATTTCCTGTACCTGCTTCTACTATGGCGAAACCTATGGGAGCTTGATCAATTATAGACTTAAACTTCATTTCATTTTTTAAAAGTTTAATCTCTTGTTTTTTCAATAAGACTCTCAATTCTTCTGGTTTTCTTAAGAGTTTGGTTGTTAAAATACCAAATAATATAGATATAATTAATCCTAAAATTAATCTAAATAAAATTTGCGGGTTAATTATATCTTGTTTTTTTGCAACCAAATAAAGTCTCCAGTCGCTATCCGTTATAGACCGAGATACATAATAACTTTTGCGTAAATCGGTTTTGGATGGGAGGAAAAACGCTTCTTTTGAAGTACTTGTGTTTTTTTTCGAAAACTGGAAATAGTACTTGGATTGATCTACTAAATTAATTCCAGAGGATTTTAATAGCGTTTCTAATTTAATAATAACTGCCGTAAATCCCCATAGTTTATTGTTGTTGTATATTGGCAGTCTACCCACGATACCAATGGGTCCTTGTCTTAATTTTAGTGGGCCAGCAAAATAAATTTTTTGGCTTTCAATAGATTTCACTGCATCTTGCTTATTGCCAGCATCAGTTAAAATGTTTAAATTAAGAGCAGCCTCATTTCCTTTCAAAGGATAAATATATTTAATTATACCATCAGGAACCAATTCAACTACACTTACAATAGGATTGGTCTTGAGGAGTTGCTTGCTTATGTTGTCAAAATTTCGGGGAATTCCATCGCTGTCTAGCGTCAGCGCTAGAGAAAGGGTAGTAGTATAACAGTTTTTTAAAGATTGTTCAATTTTTTGGTGTGCATTTCCCAAAATGATATTCATTTCATTTCGTTCTTCATTTTTCAGGATATGGTTGCGCAGCAAACTTACTGTCACTGTGGAAATGGCAAGCATCAAGAACAATAAAAAACCGCTAGTTCTTGGTCTTTTTGCGAACCAATTGATAACTCTAGTCCAATTCTTTTTGTTTCTCATCTATTATCTTTTAATAGTTTTGCAGCTATTTTTTCCTTCAATCTATAAACTTAATAATTTTTATTTAAAAAAAGATGTCAATTTAAGATAATTTCTAAATTTAGATATGGAACAAACAAGTCATGTGAATAGTTGAAACGGTTACACTTTCTTTTTCAGTGTGATAAGTGGTTTATACTAATTGTTCTTGCAACGCTTTAATTGAATCCCTCAACTTCGCCGCTTGCATAAAATCTAGATCTTTTGCAGCTTTTTCCATCGCTTTTCGTTTTTCACGAATTCGCTTTTCGATTTCGGGTTTCGATAAATATTCGTTTTCTGATTCGGCAGCTGTATTTAAAGTGTGACCCAGTTCATATTCGACCAATTTGTTATTGGTAAAAGCGCTTTCTATTTTTTTGTTCAATGCCAGAGGAACCTGATTGTGTTCTGTATTAAAATTAATTTGTTTGGCTCTTCTATAATTGGTTTCGTCAATGGTTTTTTGCATACTGGCTGTGATTTTATCGGCATACATAATCGCTTTTCCATTCAAGTTTCTGGCCGCACGTCCAATGGTTTGCGTTAGCGAACGGTGGCTTCTCAAAAATCCTTCTTTGTCGGCATCCAAAATTGCCACTAAAGAAACTTCGGGTAAATCCAATCCTTCACGCAGTAAATTCACACCAATCAAAACATCGAATAATCCTTTTCGTAAGTCTTGCATAATTTCGATGCGCTCCAAAGTATCCACATCCGAGTGAATGTAGCGACAACGTATAGAAACTTTATCCAAATATTTCGCCAATTCTTCCGCCATTCTTTTGGTTAAAGTAGTAACCAAAACACGTTCGTCAATTTCAGCACGCGTCTGAATTTCTTCAATCAAATCGTCAATCTGATTCAAACTTGGGCGAATTTCGATAATTGGATCCAATAATCCTGTTGGGCGAATAACTTGTTCCACATAAACACCATCACATTTTTGCAATTCATAATCGGCTGGTGTTGCCGAAACATAAATCACTTGATTTTGCATCGCTTCAAATTCCTCAAATTTCAACGGACGATTGTCCATAGCAGCCGGAAGTCGGAAACCATATTCAACCAAGTTTTCTTTTCGGCTTCTATCGCCGCCATACATCGCGTGCACTTGCGATAGCGTTACGTGACTTTCGTCCACGACCATCAAATAATCTTTTGGAAAATAATCCAACAAACAGAAAGGTCTTGTGCCAGGTTCGCGTCCGTCAAGGTAGCGCGAATAATTTTCGATTCCAGAGCAATAACCCAATTCCCGAATCATTTCCAAATCGAAATTGGTGCGTTCTTCCAGTCTTTTGGCTTCGAGATGTTTGCCAATTTCCTTGAAATAATCCACTTGTTTGACTAAATCTTGCTGAATTTCCCAAATTGCAGCTTGTAAAGTATCTGGCGAAGTAACAAACATATTCGCAGGATAAATCGTGAGTTTTTCAAATCGCTCAATGACTTGAGAAGTTTTCAAATCAAAACTTTCAATTTCTTCGATTTCATCTCCAAAAAAATGAATTCTATAGCCATCATCGGCATAACTTGGATAAACTTCGAGCGTGTCGCCTTTGATTCTGAAATTCCCTGGATTAAAATCGGCTTCGGTTCTGGAATATAAACTTTGAACCAAACTGTGTAATAATTTGGTTCGTGAAATCATTTGGTCTTTCTCAATAGCAATCACATTTTTCTGAAATTCGACAGGATTTCCAATACCATAAATGCAAGAAACCGATGCCACAACGATGATATCTCTTCGTCCCGAAAGTAGGGAAGAAGTGGTGCTCAAACGCATTTTTTCCAACTCTTCGTTGATGGATAAATCCTTTTCGATGAAGACTCCAGAAACTGGCATAAAAGCTTCAGGCTGATAATAATCATAATAAGAAACAAAATATTCCACAGCATTATTGGGAAAAAACTGCTTGAATTCTGAATACAATTGCGCTGCCAAAGTTTTGTTGTGTGCTAAAATCAAAGTTGGTTTTTGTACTTCTTGAATGACATTGGCAACAGTAAAAGTTTTTCCAGAACCTGTAACTCCCAGCAATGTTTGATAACGTTCGCCTGCCTCAATGCCTTGAGTTAGTTTTTCAATGGCTTGTGGTTGATCGCCTTTGGGCTGATAATCAGATACAACTTGGAAATTCATTTATTTGTTTTCAGAATGGCAAAGTTACAAAGTTTATTGGCAATCTTGTTCAAAAATTGGCACTCGGATGACACGTAAGCGACAGGTGAAAAAGGGTTTTTAACTCGCACAGCAAATTTTCTGACTACTAGGTTACAAATCCTTAATAAAAGTTTTTCTTCTACAATGGACTTTTGGATCGAAATTTTTCCAAAGGTTATGAATGGCGTGATTGTCTGCTAATTCTGGAGTTCGAATGCAATTGATGATTCCTTTTTCGCTAAAAGTTTTGAAATATTCGGCAAAAATTAACGCTGTCACACCTTTGCTTTGATATTCAGGATCGACGCCTATTAAATAAAAAACTACGTCTTTGCTGTTTTTTCTAGCATTAAGCAAATGATAAAATCCGAATGGGAAAAGTTTGCCTTTTGCTTTCTGTAAAGCTTCCGAAAAACTAGGCATTACAATGCTGAAAGCAACAATTTTATCATTTTTATCGGTCACAAATTTGATGTATTCTGGATTGATAAAACTGATGTATTTTTTCTTAAAATAGGCTTTTTGAATATCCGTAATGGCCACAAAAGAGGATAAACTAGCATAAGAATCATTAAACAAATCAAACATTTTGTCCACATAAGGCATTATGTCTTTCGTTTTTGTAAAGGTTAAACTGGTGAGTTCATATCTTTTCTTAATTAAGGTTTGTGCTTTCATAAAAAATTCCGGCTTTACATTCGAAAAAGGAAAGATGCTTTCGATATATTCTTTTTCTTTTACAAAGCCCAATTGTTCTAAATGTGCCGCAAAATAAGGATGATTGTACCACGTAATCATTGTTCCCATTTGGTCAAAACCTTCGGTGAGAACGCCTACTTTGTCTAAGTTGGAGAATCCCATTGGACCTTCAACATGTTCTAAATTTTTTTTTCTTCCTAATTCGTAAACTTTTTCCAATAAGGCTTTGGTAACTTCAATATCATCAATAACGTCGAACCAACCAAAACGAACTTTCTTTTTTTTCTGGTCATTTACTTCACCCCAATTAATGATAGCGGCAATTCTTCCAACTATTTTATGGTCTTGATAGGCCAAATAAAAATTAGCTTCGGCAGTTTCGAAAGCGGGATTTTTGGTTCTGTCAAAACTTTCCAATTCATCGGCAATGATAGGCGGAACCCAATATTTGTTGTCTTTGTATAAGGAGAAAGGAAATTTGACAAACTCGGTCATTTCCTTTTTGGTAAAGGCTTCTTTAATTGTAATCATTATTTTTTTTAAGGTATATTTTTTATTTGGTCTTTGCGTTTTTTGTTCTTCTTTTCGACTTTCTTTTGAGTTCTTGTTTTTTTGTCATCATCTGGATTAATTCTTATTTCTTTGTATTTCGCATCATATCGCCAAGAAAATCCAATTCCGCCATAAAGAATAGAAGGCGTATCTTTTAAACTTGTACTTATTGAAGCATCAATTTGAATATTGTCGTGAATCAAATAAGCTGCGCCACCACGAACAATGGCATCGCTGTAAAAATCACTTTTATACCCTTGATTTTCAATAAATCCAGACCAATGTCGGTTGAAACCTTTGGTTAAGGTAATTCCGTAACCATAACTTGGATAATCGGTTCCAATATAGTCGGCGATGATATTGGTCACAAAAACCCAAGTCCCATCTGCAAAGTGATTTTGGGTAATCAATGCTAATTTTGGAGAAAGGGCAGCATCTGGAGAAAAATAATAGGGATTATTGGCAAGAGTGATATTCGCTCCAGCAAAAAAGGAAACGGCAGGTATCATTTGATGCCAATTAAAAGAATGATTGGCTTTCCAACTGTACACATTTATCTTTTTTTCATAATTTTTGAAAGGATCATAAATTAGATATTTTGCGCCCAAAACCGTTTGTTTAAATGCTGACTTCTTTGGGTATCTTATGGCTGGATTTAACACTTCATATTGGTATTGAAAATCGCCAATTAATTCTAGTCTTTCCAGCAAAAATCCATATCTCAGCGTCATATCAATGCCAAAACCATTGCCATCATAGTTCAAAAGACTATGTTTTTCTTTGATGCCATAAATACCGGATTCCACTTGAATTACTGATTTTCCAACGGAGTACGCTGACATCGTTTCGCCAGGTCTATTCGAATTGATTTGGTCCGTATGTTGACCAAAATGAACCAATGGAATTAAGAAAAAAACGACAAGAACTAAGGTTTTAATTTTGTACATATTCAGTTTTTTTGAGTTGAAAAGAGATAACGCTTTTCAAATGTACTATATTTTATTATTTATTTAAGAACGATAATATAATTTTGAACGTTGGAATTGTTAATTTTGCGTAAAAATTATTTTTGATCATGCAAGAAGCCTCTTTTACAGGATTTATAAGAACTTTATTTTATATACTCGCCATTTACTATATCGTAAGGTTTTTGGCAAGATTATTTTTGCCGTTGCTAGTAAAAAAAGTGGTGGAGAAAGCTGGCGAAAATTTCCAAAAACAGCAACAATCTACACAACAAAAAGCCTGGCAAAAAACACCTAATAACGATGAAGTTATTATTGACACCACTAATGCCAAAAAATCGCGCGAAACCAAAAAAGTTGGAGATTATGTCGATTACGAGGAGCTTGATTAAATCCCGAACTCTAATTAAAAAGCTAGACTATTTCTAGTATTCTAAAATCAAAAATCTGAATTCTAAAATTAAAAAATGAAGCAACTTCAAAAGTTATATCCACACGCCTTAGTCCTTCTTGGATTTGTATTAATCTCACTCATTTATTTTTACCCAGTTTTACAAGGAAAGCAAATTTTACAATCCGATATCGCACAATATACCGGAATGGCAAAAGAGCAAATTGATTTTAGAGCTTCAGATCATCAAGAACCGTATTGGACAAATTCAGCCTTTGGAGGAATGCCAACCTATCAATTGGGAGCTAAATATCCGCATGATTTTATCGGAATGATTGATGATGCTATCCGATTTTTGCCTCGTCCAGCGGATTATTTATTTTTGTATTTTCTTGGTTTTTACGGATTGCTTTTGGTTTTAAAAATTGATCCACTCAAAGCTTTTTTTGGCGCTTTGGCTTTTGGATTTTCGACTTATTTAATCATTATTTTGGGAGTTGGACACAATGCCAAAGCTCATGCTATTGGATATATGCCATTGGTTATAGCTGGTTTTATAATGGTTTTTCAAAAGAAATATATTTGGGGAGGATTGCTAACGATGTTTGCGGTAGCATTAGAGATTAATGCCAATCACTTTCAAATGACCTATTATTTGTTGATTTTCTTACTCGTACTTTCGGTTTATTTTATTTATCAAGCCATAAAGGAAAAAGAATTTAAACCACTATTATATTCTTTTGGAACTCTTGCTATAGCTGGAATATTTGCCATTGGTGCGAATGCTACGAACTTATTGGCAACAGCCGAATATGCAAAGACGAGTACCCGTGGAAAAAGTGAATTGACTTTTAATCCAGATGGTTCAAAAATTGTTAAAGATAGTAATAGTGCTTTGTCGCACGAATACATCACGGAGTACAGTTATGGAATTTCCGAAAGTTTCAATTTGATTGCGCCACGACTTTTTGGAGGTTCCAATAGTGAAGCTTTAGGAACGGATAGTGAAATGTATAAATTCATGATGAGTCAAGGGGTTGAAGAATCTCAAGCCAATGAATTTGTTTCGGCAATGCCAACCTATTGGGGAGATCAGCCTATTGTTGCAGCGCCGGCTTATATTGGAATTGTGGTTTTCTTTTTTGGAATTTTAGCTTTGTTTGCCGATAAAAGAAAAATTAAATATGTTTTTTTATCTGGAGCTATCGTCGCACTATTGCTTTCTTGGGGGAAAAATTTGCCAACTTTGACGAACTTTTTTATTGAGAATGTTCCAATGTATGATAAGTTTAGAGCCGTTTCATCAATTCAAGTTATTCTTGAATTGTGTTTTCCAGTTTTGGCCATTATGGGATTGCAGTCCTTTTTTAATTTAGAAAAAGCGGAGCGATTTAAAGTTTTATGGCAGAGTGCAGCCGTTATTTTCGGAATCATTGTTGGTTTATTTTTATTGAAAAGCAGTTTTAGTTTTGCAGGAGCGAACGATAGTTATTATAGAGAAAATTACGGCCCATCGTTTATGGACGCTCTTAGATCCGACAGAATGACGCTTTATTCAGCAGATTTGCTGCGTTCAGGATTTTTTATTTTGGTTGTGGCTGGAACTTTATGGTTGTTTATAAAAGAGAAATTTGCTAAAAATACTGCAATAATTCTAGTTGGACTATTGATGATTTTAGATCTTGTTCTCGTGGATAAAAAATATGTTCAGAGCAAAGATTTTGTTAGCAAAAGAGAAGTTGAGGTTCCTTTTCAGGAAACCTCTGCTGATGCCAAAATTTTGCAGGACAAGTCACATTACAGAGTTTTTGAAGTGGCAGGAAATTTATCAAGTGCGAGAACTTCTTATTTTCATAAATCGATTGGTGGTTATAGTGCTGTTAAACCTAGAAGAATGCAGCAATTATTCGATTATCAGATAGCAAAAAATAATATTGAGATTTTGAATATGTTGAATGTAAAATACATTATTCAAACGGATACAACTGGAAATTCTTATTCAGTTCAAAATCCGAATGCTAATGGAAATGCGTGGTTTGTAAAACATGTTTTATTAGTCAATAAACCTGATGAAGTGATGAAAGGTTTGGATAAATTGGACACTAAAGAGGTTGCGATTTTCAATATTCACGATCACGGCGAAAAATTTATGAAAGCCCGTTTAAAAGAAAATTATGACGATTCAGGAAGTATTAAATTAGCTATTTATAAACCAAATTACCTGAAATATACTTCTACGAATACCGGAAATGGCTTAGCTGTTTTTTCTGAAATATATTATGAAAACGGATGGAATGCCTATATTGATGGACAAAAAACAAATCATTTTCCAGTAGATTATGTTTTAAGAGCGATGCGAGTTCCAGCCGGAAAACACACGATTGAATTCAAATTTGAACCTAAAGTGATTCAAACTGGAGGTATGATTACGCTGATTAGTTCTGCAGGAATGCTGCTGCTGTTGATTGGCGGGATTTATTTTGAAAGAAAGAAAAAATGATTTCAGATTTTTGATTAACGATTTTTGATTTCAGATTTAAACAATTAGAAGTTTTAATGTAAATAGAAAATCAATGGATTTACAAAGAAAAAAAATTGATGCAATTCAAAATCAAATTTTTATAGAAAGATTGGAACGTTTATTTCTAATAATGGAAAAGTCTAATGATTGGAAAAAAAAATATGAGTATTTTCAACTTGCAAAAGATGTAAATGAAAATTCAATAATTGTAAGTGAAACTTGAAAACCGAAAATAAAAAACTACTCATCATCACTTATTATTGGCCTCCAGCTGGTGGACCAGGTGTTCAGCGTTGGTTGAAATTTGTGAAATATTTACCTGATTTTGGCGTTCAGCCCATTGTTTATATTCCAGAAAATCCAACTTATCCTATTATTGATGAAAATTTGGTCAAAGAAGTATCAGCTAAAGCTATTATTCTCAAACAAAAAATCTTTGAACCGTATCAATTAGCATCGTTTTTATCGAAGAATAAAACCAAAAAAATCAGTTCGGGGATTATTCCAAACCAGAAAAAGCAGTCTTTTTTAGATAAAATGTTTCTATGGATTCGGGGTAATTTATTTATTCCTGATGCTCGTGTTTTCTGGGTAAAACCTTCGGTTGCATTTCTAGAAAAATACATTGTCGAAAATAACATTGATACGATTGTCACATCGGGCCCACCACACAGTTTGCATCTTATTGGATTAGAATTAAAACAAAAATTGAATGTAAAATGGTTTGCCGATTTTCGTGATCCTTGGACAACCATTGGCTATCATAAATCCTTGCGATTGTCGAATTATGCGGCCAAAAAACATAAAGCTTTAGAGCATAAAGTTTTAAATACTGCAGACACAATTATTGTGACTAGTAACACGACCAAAACCGAATTTCAAGCCATAACATCCCAACCAATTGCCGTAATAACCAATGGATACGATGCCGAAAATGTACCGAAACAAACGTTGGACACCAAATTTTCTTTGGCTCATATCGGTTCTTTTCTGTCGGAAAGAAATCCAAAAATGTTATGGGAAACTTTGGTCGAATTGCTAAAAGAAATTCCAGATTTTAAATTGCATTTAGAAATAAAATTAATTGGAGCAGTAAGTCAGGAGGTTTTAGAATCCATTACGCAATTCGAGTTGAATTCGTATTTAAATAATTTAGGTTATGTTTCCCATTCCGAGGCGATTGCACATCAAAGAAAGTCTCAGGTTTTGCTGCTTATCGAAATTAATTCTGAAGATACCAAAAGCATTATTCCAGGAAAATTGTTTGAATATATGGTTTCTAATAGACCTATTGTCGCCATTGGACCAAACGGTTCTGATTTCGCAGAAATTATTACCCAAACCAATACTGGGGTATTCTTTGATTATTCCGAGAAAATGAAACTAAAAAGTGTACTTTTGGGCTTTTATAATCAATTTTTGGAAGGGAAATTACAATCGAATGCGGTAGGTTTGCAGCAGTATTCCAGAAAAAGTTTAACTGAAAAATTAGTTGAATTGATCACTGAACCTCAATCAAAAATCTAAAATCCTAAATCAAAAAATGGGAATCGTATTAAATCAGTCGTTTAAAAACACCATCATAACTTACATCGGTTTTGCGATTGGGGGCATCAATACCATTTATTTGTATCCTGTTTTTCTTGGAGCCACTTATTACGGATTGACTAATTACATCACTTCAAGTGCCAATGTAATTATGCCTTTGTTTGCTATTGGAATGCAAAATACTTTGGTCAAATTCTATTCACAACACGAAACTGATGCAGAACGCTCTCGTTTTTTGTCCTTTACGGTTTTGTTTCCTTTGCTTTTGATCGTTCCTTTACTTCTAATAGGATTTTTGTTTCAAGATGAAATTTTATACTTTTTGTCGAAAAAGAATGCTGTAGTAAAAAGCTATATTTGGCTAATTCCATTCATTGCTTTGTGTATGGCGTATTTCGAAATATTTTATGCTTGGTTGCGGGTTCATATGCATTCTGTTTTTGGAAATTTCATAAAAGAAGTTGGTTTGCGAACCGCTTCTCTATTTTTATTAATGGGTGTTTATTTTCATTGGATTACCGTCGAGGGTTTTGTTTATGCTACTGCAGTGGTTTATCTTTTAGCACTTTTAGTTACCATGTTCTATGCGTTTAGTATTCAAAAACCCAATTTTGAGTTTACTTTTCCAGTGAATACCAAAGATATTTTAACCTATACTTTTTATATTATTTTGTCTGGAAGTGTAGCAAATTTACTTTTGGATGGCGATAAAATGATTTTAAATCAATATATGAATATTGAAAATATCGCTTTTTATTCGGTTGCCACATATATTGCTTTGGTAATTTCGGTTCCAAGTCGGGCGATGCATCAAATCGTATATCCGATTACGGCAAAATTGATGCACGAAAACAAACACGATGAAATGAATATTTTGTATAAAAAAACGTCCATCAACCTTCAAATGGTGGGTGGTTATGTGATGTTGGGGATTTTCGTTAACATTAATAAATTGTACGAAATGGTTCCGCCGGAATATGCTGGAGGTATTTTAGTAGTTTTTATGATTGGATTGTCAAAATATTTTGATTTGATTTTGGGGAATAACAATGCGATTATTTTCAACACAAAATACTATCGAACGGTATTGTTTTTAGGGGTTCTTTTGGTTATTTTGACCGTGGGATTGAACATGGTTTTTATTCCAATTTATGGTATAATTGGTTCGGCATTTGCTACTTTACTTTCGATTACTTTTTATAGTTTGGCCAAATTACTTTTTGTAATTAAAAAGTTAGATTTATATCCTTTTACGAAGCAAACCCTTTATTCTATTGCTTTGACATTGGTTCTGTTTTTGGCTTTTTACTTCTGGGATTTTCCTTTTAATCCTATTATTTCCATTATTTTAAAATCGATATTGTTAACTATAGCTTATGTTTATTTCAATTATAAATTTGTAATTTCTATCGAAATAAACCAAGTTTTTGATAAATATCTTAAAAAGTTTAAAATTATCAAGTAGAATAGAAAGTTAGTTTTCGACTTACTCGTTCATCAGTAAAAACCCATTATAAAATTAAACTCTTTTACAGAAAGAAACTTAATTTTATAATGGGTTTTTAAAAATTTGAATATCTGTTTTAATACAATGCTGGATATTTAGTAGGATTTACTTCGTTCATCATTGCATATGTTTTTTCAAAAATATCTTCGATTGATGGTTTAGAGAAATAATCGCCGTCGGTTCCGTAAGCAGGTCTGTGGGCTTTGGCAGTAAGCGTTTGTGGTTTGCTGTCTAGATGATTGTAACCGTTTTGGTTTTCAATAACTTCTTGTAAAATATAAGCCGATGCTCCGCCAGGAACGTCTTCATCGATTATCAGCAATCGATTTGTTTTGACAATACTTTTTACAATATCGTGATGGATATCAAATGGAAGTAAGGATTGCACATCAATTATTTCACAATCAATGCCAACTTCCATCAATTCTTTAGCGGCAGCTTGTACTAATCTCAAGGTAGAGCCATAAGAAACTAAAGTAATATCAGCCCCTTCTTTTAGGGTTTCAACCACGCCAATTGGAGTTTTAAATTCTCCATAATTCAATGGCATTTTTTCTTTTAATCGATAGCCATTTAGGCATTCGATTACCAAAGCGGGTTCATCACATTCTAATAAACTGTTATAAAATCCTGCTGCTTTGGTCATATTTCTTGGAACTAAAATATGAATTCCCCTTAGTGCATTTATCAACATTCCCATAGGAGATCCGGAATGCCAAATTCCCTCTAATCGATGTCCTCGTGTTCTAATAATTAGTGGCGCTTTTTGTTTTCCAACAGTTCTATATTGTAAAGTAGCCAAGTCGTCGCTCAAAATTTGAACACCGTATAATAAATAATCTAAATATTGAATTTCGGCAATGGGACGCAAGCCTCGCAAAGCCATTCCAATTCCTTGACCAATGATTGAAGCTTCTCTAATTCCAACATCTGCAACGCGGATTTCGCCAAATTTTTCTTGTAATCCTACTAATCCTTGATTGACGTCGCCAATGCTTCCAGCATCTTCTCCAAATATTAAAACTTCGGGATATTTTGTAAAAAGAACATTAAAATTATCTCGCAAAATCATTCTGCCATCCGTATCTTCTTTTGCGTTTTCCTCATATTTAGGTAAAACTTCTTTTACAGAAAACACGTTCAAATTAGATTCAGAAAATAAAGATTTGCTAAATTTTAGTTGGTTTTTTTCAAAGTAAGCAGCAATCCAATGGGTCAATTCAGTTTTGCCATTTTCTTGAATAACTAATCGCAAAACTTTTCGTGCGGTACTTAAAATTTCCTTTTTCAAAGGAGTTTTTATGTTGCTTAAATTAGATTTCAGTTTAAGAATTCGATCACTATTTTTGCTCGTTGGACCAATTTTTTCTAATAATTGGACCAGACTTTGTTGTTCTTCGATTTGTGGACTTATAAAAGCATTCCAAGCTGTTTTTTTGGCTTCGAGAACTTCTTTTCTTATGATTATATCTATTTCTTCAAGTTCTTCTGGCGAGGCAATATTAACGGCTATCATCCACAATCGCATTTGACGAATACAATCAAAATCCTTTTCCCAATTCAATCGATTGGCGTCTTTGTATCTTTCGTGCGATCCCGAACTGGAATGTCCTTGGGGTTGTGTAAGTTGACTTACGTGTATAAGTACTGGAATGTGGTGCTCACGAGCTAAATCCTCCGCTTTTTCATAGGTGGCTATCAAACTTGGATAATCCCAGCCTTGTACTTTTAATATTTCGAAACCCTTATGGTTTTTATCTCTTTGGTATCCTTTTAAAATTTCGGAGATGCTTTCCTTTGTAGTTTGATGTTTGGCGTGAACAGAAATTCCATATTCATCATCCCACACGCTTAAAACAATTGGAACTTGTAATACACCGGCCGCATTTATGGTTTCAAAAAAAATACCTTCGGAAGTGCTTGCATTGCCAATAGTTCCCCAAGAAATTTCATTTCCGCCTACCGAAAAATTTGATTTATTGGCCAATTCAGGAATATTTCTATAAATACTTGATGCTTGCGCAAGCCCCAGCATTCTCGGCATTTGAGAAGCTGTTGGTGAAATGTCGGCACTAGAATTTTTTTGTTGTGTTAAATCTTTCCAGCTGCCATCTTCATTCAAACTATGTGTTACAAAATGACCACCCATTTGTCTTCCTGCTGACATTGGTTCTTGCAAAATATCGGCATGTCCATACAAACCAGCAAAGAATTGTTGCATGGTTAATTCTCCAATTGCCATCATAAAAGTTTGATCACGATAGTATCCAGAGCGGAAATCACCATTCTTGAAAAACTTTGCCATGGCTAATTGAGGCACTTCTTTTCCGTCACCAAAAATACCAAATTTTGCTTTCCCAGTTAGTACTTCTTTTCGTCCTAATAAACTGCATTCTCTACTCACAATTGCAATTTTGTAGTCTTTTAAAACTTCAATTTTAAAGTCTTCAAGGGTAAGGGTAGAATTAGCTTTTTCCTTTATCATAATGTAAGAAGTGTAAGATATTTGCAAATTTACTTAAAAACTAGCTACTTTCATAATTCAATATAAGATTTAAAATTTAATTTTTAATAATTAAAATTTAAAAAAAGCTATTTTAGATGAAAAATAGTCATATAAATCTAAAATTCATTGATAATAACTCAAAAACACTTAATTATATGTCGATAAATTCTTTTAAAACCATTTTCTGGTAAATAGTTGTATAAATCTGTCCGGATTGAGTGTGATAACAAATCTAATTTTTTCGTTATATTTAGGTTGAGAAATTTCCCATCCATTATTGGAATATATTGGGAAAAATAATTCAAAATAATCTGTTAGTAAATTCAATCGAATGCCACTATCATAGCGGAACTTTTCTTTTTGATGAAGATTTTTTATAAAACCAATATCGCCGTAGGCTTCGATCCAATTCCAAATCGAATAGCTTCCGTTGATCGTCGTAATCCACTGATTGGCATACGGAGTGCTTAGTTTGGATTTAAATCCTCCTTCGGCTAATATAAATTCTTGACTTACAAAACCCGTTTCTGACGATCTTCCTAAGTAGGAATAGTCAAAAAGATAATCTGTCGGTCGGTCTAAAGCAAAACTGTAAAAATCAGAATTCGTTTTGTTATAGGTAAAGACTCCTGTATACATTCTTAGATTAAGTTGACGATTGTCTTCGAATAGTTTTCGATATTGCAATTCGCTAGAAATCTTACCAAATTTACCCGAAAACTGAACATCTCCCATAAAACTGATATGATTGGTCAATTCTGTTCTGGAATTAATGTATTTCGCATCAAAAACGGAATAATCTTGAAAGGAACTATCAATTACAAAAGCACTTTTTTGCCGATTGATCATCACTTGTCGAAAAAGTAAAAGTTGTTTTCGATTATCTCTAAAATCAGCACTGCGAATTTGCATTAAAACCATCGGGTTTATTTTTAAATAAGTTGCATCGGGAGCATAATGAAAATAATTTCCACTAATAGAATATCTTACATTAAATAAGTTACTGTCTCTATAATCTTTATTGACCATAAAAATGGCAGATCCTGTAAGAGTTTTAGATGTTATCGAATAAGTTGGGTTAATATCATATACAAAAGGCCGATTTAAAATGGCTTTGTTGTGGAGTCTTATTCCAGGAGAAAATCCATCATAAACATTAAATGTGAGGATTGGAGCATAAATAATTTGATTGTAAAAAGGGTCTTCTAAATCCTTGAGAAAAGCGAATTTTATAGGTCGATTATTGGGAAATATTCCTTCTAGTTTCTTCCAGTTATTTCTTAAATTGAATTCTGGAACTTCATTTTTATAATTGATAACAATTTTGTTAGCACGACTTCTTTCTAGGCTATAAATACTATCTTTTTTGAGAGGTTCAATCCATTTCTTAAAGACAATAGTATCATTTTTTATTCCATAAATTGGGATTGGGACAGCACTTTTAGTTTTGTTTTTCAAGGAAAATGATACACTATCCTTGGTTTTTGTAACATTCGTAAACTTGTAATCTATAATGTCTCTTGAGTAAATAATTGTCTTAAAAAACCAATCAATATCCTTTTTAGTGCCGGATTTTAATAAGGTTTCAAAATCATTTGCTGTACTTTGTTTCGCAGTGTTTTGAGTGTTAAATTGTTGAATACTATTGGTTACCAAACCGTTTCCTAGATAATTATCAAGATAAATAAAACTCAATCCTGCTCGGTATTTACTTGCAATTTGTTCATTAAATTTTATCAAAGTGTTTTTAGGAGCACCAATAGGCTGATCCAAATTTTTTCGAGCCATTAGTAAATAAAAGTAGCTAAATTGTTCATTGAAATCTAGATTCAATAAATGAAAACCTTTGAATAATTTAAAATCAGAAATACGACCTGTCATTTTGATGTTGGGATAATTTTCTTTCATATATTCCATCATGGCATAAACTTGAATTCCGTCATAAATCCAGTTGTCTTTTCTGGGGTCGAGCTTCAAATTGTTTTTCAAAAAAATATTCAAATACGTTTTCAAAAATTTTACTTCAAATAGAAATTCATCAGGAAAAGGCACTAAAAAAGCAGGCATTTGATTCAAACCATAAAAAGGATTTCGATCATAATCGGCTTGCGAAACAGTAATTTTTTCATTATTCGATTTACCGATTAAGGTACTAGTAAAATTGACAACTTTGTCAATTGCAATCGCTTGTTGGATCTCGTCAGCCTTGTTACCTTTTAGATTCGTTACGACTTCGGCCACATTGTTTTTGAAACTCCTAAAACTTTTTTTGGGTTCTAAAAAGATACTAAAATCGGTTCTGTTTTTTCCGTTTAGTTTATAAATAGAAAAATTTTCGATTTTTGTTGTTTTCTCTTCATTCAAATCGGTTGTTAATTCCAGGTCTTTTGGAACTCTAATAAAGACATCAAAATCTGAAACACCATTAGCAATGTCGTCTAAATTGAAATTATTATTTTGTGTAAAAGAATGATTTTCATATCGAGCAGGAGTGAGAAACCAGTTTCTTAGATACATTCCTCCCTTTTCTGAATAGCCATAGTGCGTGAATTTATCGCTCGGAACTTTTACTATATACGTAAGTTCAAAAACTATTTTTTGATGAGGAGCCAGTTTTTCATCTAATTTGACTGTAATTATATCAGGATTTTTTTCGCTTCTTTCCCACAATAGTTTTGTTCTCTCGCAAGTTGCAATATTTAAATTATAAGTGCTTCCGCGCTCTTTTTCGTCTGCCAAATGAAATCCTCTATAAAATTCATCGGAAAATCGTTTGGCCAAAGGAGTTGTTTTTGAGCTATACCCATTATTCCAATCATTCAAAATAAGCGACGTCAAAGTATCCTCGGATTGATTAAAAAATTCGATTTCTTGCAAAACAGTCAGTGTTTTACGTTCCATATTTACCTCTACATCAATCTGAGAATGGTGTTGCCCATATTGTTTCGCACAAGCAAAAAACAAAACAATAATTAAGATGTTTTTATAGAATGTTTTCAAAGGTTGGTTTTAAATTTGGGATAATTTTTTAGATTAATAATTAAAAATTAGGCGATAAATCGTATTTTTTATAGAATTTATCCAAAACATCGACCACTTCGTCTTCGGTATCTACAATTTTAAATAATTCCAAATCCGACGCATTAATTGTTTTCTCTTCTTCAACCAAAACTTTTTGTAGCCAGTCCATTAATCCCGACCAAAAAGCAGATCCAACCAATATGATCGGGAATTTTCCAATTTTTTTGGTTTGGATCAGTGTTATTGATTCAAACATTTCATCCAAAGTACCAAAACCGCCCGGCATAACCACAAATCCTTGCGAATATTTGACGAACATTACTTTTCTAACAAAGAAATAATCGAAATTCAAGTTTTTGTCATGATCGATATACGGATTGAAATGCTGTTCAAAAGGCAATTCGATATTTAGCCCAACCGAAGTTCCTCCTCCCAAATGCGCGCCTTTATTACCGGCTTCCATAATGCCAGGACCACCGCCGGTGATAACGCCATAGCCAGCTTTACTAATTTTATAGGCTATTTTTTCAGCTAAAATATAATATTTGTCTTCCGGTTTTATTCGTGCTGATCCAAAAATAGTCACACAAGGACCAATGCGTCCCATCGCTTCATAACCATTTACAAACTCAGACATAATCTTGAAAATCCCCCAACTGTCATTTGTGCGAATCTCATTCCACGTTTTTCTTTTAAATTTATTTTGGATTACTTTGTCCTCGTCATTTTGAAAATCTTCTAATCTCATTTTAATTTTTTTTTTTTTTTTTGAACTTTCTATTCTTGTTTTTTGTTTTAAAGTATAAAATAGTAGTTTATATCCTTTAGAAATGGCTGTTTTAGACTTCTGTGCTAAAGTAATTCTTTTTTCAAAAAATGTGAAGCAATGCTTTTTTTATTTTATCAGTTCAGTAGTGTATAAATTAGTTATTGGATCTATTGTAACAAAAGGAATCAAGAAAACCAGAGATATTTGAATCTATTGTCCCAAAAATAGTTTTAGTTTTAATTTTTAAATGATGAATACTGCAAATATGGGAGAAAATTTGAGACGTCTTATGGTTCAATTTGGAACTTTCCATCCAGCAAATATTCAAAAATTAACAAAAAAGGAATGATATATAGCCTATATCTACTAAAAAGACATTTAATATTGTAGAATTGTTAGTGATTTAGGTTTTGTAAAAGTGTTTTTTGCGCATAACTTCTATTTTTAACTAAAAAACATATAATTATTTAAATACTAGCGCCTATAATGCGCAGTTAAATACAAGTAATATCAACTGGAATGAATAAAGAATAAAAATAGATTTTAAGCCTATTTTTTTCTCTATTTCTCTTGGAAGTAAGTCTTAAATATTTATATATTTGATAAAAATTTAAAGACAAATAGCTCTAATTTTACGAAATGTTTAAAATAAGATTAATATTTTGATATTTTAATATTTTTTAATATTTGTAAAGCATAATAGGATACAATTAGAAAAGATATTCAAATTACCTGTCTAACAGTAAATACAAAAAAAAAAAAATAATAATTTAAAAACAATTACAATGAAAAAATCAATTATTTATTTAGGAATTACTTTAATGGCGTTTTCGGGTTTGTCATTAGCTTCTAATACTAATTGTGTTGTTAAGCAAAAAGCAATAAATATCACCTATCAATCTTCAGCTTCTTTATCTATAGCGATTAGTAAAGGGGATTTTGAAACTGTGAAGAAGTATGTTGAAAGTGGCGCTAACATTAATAAAAGATTTAATGGAATGACACCTCTTATGTTTGCAGCACGTTATAATAAGGTAGAAATTTTAAAATATTTGTTACAAAAAGGAGCAGATCGTAACATCGAAGATACTCAAGGATTTACTGCATTGAAACATGCTGAGTTATCTAGTGCCTTTGAAGTGATTGCCGTTTTGAAATCTACATTCGTTAATGATCAAGCAAAATTTTCAAGGTTAGATGACGCAGCTTTTTTTACTCCTGAGTCAGTTTTATTCGTGAAGTCCATTAAAACAATGGATAGAATTGCCGCTGAGAATGATAAGATAACTGAATGTACACTTGAAGACGAAATTCAGCCTCTTGATTTCGCAATGATTGATAAGATTTCTGTATTTAAAAATAAGAATACTTCGAAAGGATAGAAAGTATATTTTAATTGGGTCTCCTGATTATAAAATAACGAATAGGCCAGGTGAATAAATCGTTTCACTAACCAAAAAGCACCATTATGGCTATAATGATGCTTTTTTTATGTCTAAAAAATATTATTTTTTTATTCAATTGCTATTTCTTTTGAAAATTTGAAGCAAAATTTTATTGAACTCCAAAGAGCCGTAGTCTCAATTTATTTTCTATGGATGGATTTTAATCCGCTCTATATTGTTTCAAAGCATTATACCAATTCTTTCTTTAAAAACTGTGCCGTATAACTTTTTTTATTTTTGGCAACTTCTTCTGGAGAACCTTTTGCCACAACTTCCCCACCACCTTTTCCACCTTCTGGACCTATG
>JBBQSZ010000018.1:0-50990 GCA_038234745.1 Flavobacteriales bacterium
TATAACAATCTTAAGTTAATGTGGTGTTAAAATATTGAAATGTAAGTGATTATGTAAATTTATATTGTACATTTGAGTGTGGTTTTGATTAACTATTTGAATATTTCAATCTGAACTGAAAGGGTATTCATAAAGTCAGCAACCGAAAGGAATGATATGATACTAGTAAATCAAAATTAACACTAGGAGGTCTGTAAAAAGACCTCCTTTTTTGTTCTGTAATTCCGGGATTGAACTTTAATAAAAAAGCCAACACTATTTTACTAGATTGGCTTTTGGTTGGTTAATTTTGGTTGGTTATTTGCATTTATGAATTCTTCCAATAGTGTGGATTGGTTTCTGTAGTTCTTTGAAACCAATAATCTTGGGTTACTTTATGACCGTCTAAGGTTTTCATTTTTCGTTCGAAAATCCAAATCGTAGGATTAAAAACCATATCAGTTACTGCCACAGTATATAATTGTGGATCTTCTTCTGCTTTTTTCTTTTCTTCTTCGAGAATAACTTCAAGACCATTGTGCTCTAATAGTTGTTTCAAGAAATCCCTGCGACCTTCGTCAACGCCTTTTTCAACAAAAGTTACTCTTGTTTCTCCAATGCTTCCAAATGAATGTTTTCCGTCTAATGTTGCCATAACTTATTTATTAAAAATGGTGCTTATTTCAAAAATGTAATCGTACAATGGACTGTATAATCCTAAAATCACAATACCCAAAACGGTGATTATTAATCCCAATCTCATATAAACTTTGCTCTTGAAAAACGGAATTGGATTCTCACTTCTTCGGATGAACATCGCTCTTACTACTAATAAATAATAATAAAGTGAGATGGTTACATTAACAACCGCCAAGAAAACTAAAAGATAATAGCCTTTGCTTGCCGCTGCTGTGAAAAGGAAAAACTTTCCAAAAAACCCTGCCACTGGCGGAATTCCCGCTAGTGAAAACAATGCCAACATCATCACCAAACTCAAGTTCGGATTCGTTCTGTACAATCCATTATAATCATCCCTATTTTCTTTGCCTGTTTGCGACGAAATGGCTTGCACCACTCCAAAAGCAGCTAAATTCGTGAAAATATAAACTAATATAAAATATACGATTGTGGCTGTTCCTAATTGCGATCCTGTGATTAATCCCAATAATATAAATCCAGCTTGTGCAATCGAAGAGAAAGCCAAGAAACGCTTCATATTTTGTTGGCGCAAAGCGAATAAATTACCAATAAACATTGTGGCAAGCGCAATCACATAAATGATATTTTCCCAAACGTGCATCAATGGTTTTAGAACGGTAAATAATAAAATCATCAAGATAAAAGCTGCTGCTCCTTTTGAAATTACAGATAAATAAGAAGCAACTCCAATTGGCGCTCCTTCATAAACGTCGGCTGTCCAAAAGTGAAAGGGAACTAATGATATTTTGAATGCCAATCCAGAGAAAAACAATACAAAACCCAAAATAGTTAAGTTAGTTGATGTTAAAACATTTGCAATTACATCAAAATAAATGGAGCCTGTGGCAGCATATAAAAGCGAAATTCCAAATAAAGAAACTCCTGATGCCAAACCTGCTGAAAGGATGAATTTTATACCGGCTTCACTCGAAATTCTTTTGGAAGTTTCCCAAGCCACCAAAGCGGCTACTGGCAAAGTGGATAATTCTAATCCGATGTAAAACATAAGAAAATCGCCAGCCGAAATCATAAAATACATTCCCAAAAGCGAAGAAAATAGCAACATAAAGAATTCATTTCCTTTGTTTAGTGGCACCATTTTTTCTTGAATCCAATCGGCTGATTGAAGTAGCACTATAAAAACACCTACATTTAATACGTTTTTGAAGAAGTGAATTAGTGTATTCGTACGAAACATTCCGCCAAACAAACTTGTTTCTTCAATGGCAAAAAAGCCAATAATAGTGTGAATACCAAATAAAAATAAAGCTAAATGTGTTAGGCTTGCTTTTTTGTTTTTACTGATGAAAATTTCGCCAACAATCAATAATAATATGATTATCAAGAGGAAAATTTCTTGTCTCATTGCGATAAAATTGTTCAAATTCATTTTCGTTATTTTATAAATGATTTAATACTCCTTGAATAAATGGGCCAACACTTTCCATGGTCATATTACTCAACCAAAGCGGAGCAACACCCATTCCTATCATCGGAATTAATAATAGCAAAATACCTGTTACTTCGAACCAAGTTGCTTTTGGTAAGTTCAAATATTCATCGTTTTTGACTTCTCCCATCAACATAATTCCGAGAACTCGAAGAATATAAACTGCCGTTACTACAATTGCGGAAACTGAAATCACGGTTGCCACTCTATAAAACATTTCTTCGTGTTGAAATGCTCCTACAAAGATGTTCATTTCGGCAATGAAACCACTAAATCCCGGCAATCCTAACGAGGCTAAACCAGCAATTACATAGATAACCGATATAAAAGGCATTACTTTTAACAATCCTCCCAATTTGGTGATATCTCTAGTGTGTGTTCTTCCGTAAATCATTCCGATTAAGGCAAAAAATAAGGCCGTCATAAATCCGTGGGAAAGTGATTGCAAAATAGCTCCGTTCCAAGCAGTTTTGTTCAACATTAATAAGGCGAACAATACCATTCCCAAGTGACTTACAGAGGAATAAGCATTAATGTATTTTAAATCGGTTTGTTTTAAAGCTCCAAAAGCGCCATAAATTACTCCCGTTGCGGACAGAATGATGAAAAACCAAGACCATTCAATCGCTCCCAAAGGCAACAAAAACATTGCAATTCTGAAAACTCCATAACCTCCTAATTTCATTAAAACTCCTGCGTGAAGCATAGATACTGCTGTTGGTGCCGAAGCGTGACCATCAGGTGACCAAGTATGAAAAGGAAATAAAGCACCCAAAACGGCGAATCCAACAAAAGTCATTGGAAAAAATAATTTTTGGGCTTCAAATGGAATATGCACTTTGGCAATTTCCACGATATTGAACGTTAAAGCGCCACCATCGGCATTGGAATTGAAATAGATTCCTAATACTCCAACCAATAAAACGGCAGAGGCTCCCATTAACATCAAGGTTAGTTTCATTGCCGAATATTCTTTTGGTCCAGAACCCCAAATTCCAATCAGTAAATACATGGGTATCACTGCAATTTCATAGAATACAAACATCGTAAACAAATCGATTGATATAAAGAATCCGTAAACTCCAGTGGCTAGAATCAAAAGGGAAACGAAAAATTCTTTAGGTAAATCCTCAGTTTTCCAAGAAATGAAAACACCTGCTAAAACCACTATTGAAGTCAATAGGAGTAAGGCAACTGAAACGCCATCAACGCCAATGGCATAATGTACATTGAAATTTTTGAACCAAAGATAATCTTGCGTGAAAAGCATAATGCTTTTATCCACAGCTCTTTCTCTAAAATAAGCAAAAAGTAAATTGATAGCCATTCCGAGTTGAATGAAACTTCCAATCATTGAAATAATTCGAGCCTGCTTCAAGCCTTTGGAGAAAACCAAAGCCAAAACTGTGAGAACAGGTACTATTACAAAAAGTGATAAAATATCCATATTAGTTTATTGTTATGTCCATAAATAAATGAAAACCAAAGCGACAACTACAACTCCCGAAACAAAAAACATAGCGTAATCTTGTAGTCGACCGGATTGTAATCCTTTTATTTTTTCGGAAATAATTACCGTTTTGTTTCCAATGCCTTCCATTGTTCCGTCCACATATTTCTTGTCAAATTTGGCAATTGGTGCTGAAACTCTGTCGAAAATAATTTTTTTGGTAACGAACATATAGATTTCGTCGAAATAGAATTTATTGTAAGTCCATTTGTAAAACATTCCAAAAGCATTTGAAAACCGATCTGCCAAATCGTTCTCTTTTTTATAGAAAATCCACGCTAGAATAATTCCCACCAATCCAGTTCCAACGGCAACTGCAGCTAATGTTATATCTAAATGTCCTTCGAAACCCGTTTTATCGGCAGAAATAAAGGTGCTGAAAGGAATAAATCCTGCCACAATACTCATAAATCCTAAAAACAATAAAGGAAAAGTCATCGATAGTGGCGATTCGTGAGGAGCGTGTTTATATTGAGTGTCTTTGCCCCAAAAGATTCCAAAATACAATCGGAACATATAAAACGCTGTTAATCCCGCTACGAAAAGTCCAACGAAATAAAGCATTTCATTTTTTTCGAAAGCAGCAACTAAGATTTCATCTTTACTCCAAAAACCTGCAAATGGTGGCACTCCAGCGATTGCTAAGGCCGCAATCAAGAACGTAATATTGGTAATCGGCATATATTTGCGCAAACCTCCCATATCTTTCAGATAATTGCTGTGAACCGCGTGAATTACCGAACCTGCGCCCAAGAATAACAAGGCTTTGAACATAGAGTGCGTAAATAAATGGAACATTGATGCCATATAACCCACACCTTCGTGACCTTTATAACTCGAAACACCCAGGGCAAGCATCATATATCCTATTTGTGACATTGTCGAAAAGGCCAATACACGTTTAATATCCGTTTGTGTGAGGGCAATTATTGCTGCAAATAAGGAAGAGAAAGCGCCCACATAAGCTACAATATTTAAGGCAAAACCATCTTCTACAAAATAATACATCGGGAATAATCTTGCTACCAAATATACTCCAGCCACAACCATTGTTGCTGCGTGAATTAAGGCAGAAACGGGTGTTGGACCTTCCATTGCATCGGGTAACCAAATGTGTAATGGGAACATAGCTGATTTTCCAGCTCCTCCCATAAACATCAGAATCAAAGCCCAAGTAATAACAGATAATCCCATAAAGGAAGCGCCTCCCCATTGCAAAAGTAATCCTTCGCCTGCTGGATTGACAGCATTTAAGGTTTCAAAATCATAAGTACCAGCGTAATAACCGACAATCAAAATCCCAATTAAGAAACCAAAATCAGCAAAACGAGTTACTATAAACGCTTTTTTTGCTGCAGCAACTGCCGATGTTTTGGTGTAATAATAGCCAATTAATAAATAGGATGAAACCCCCACTAATTCCCAAAAAATATAGATTTGGAAAAGGTTTGTCGCCAATACCAATCCGAGCATTGAAAAAGAAAATAGGGATAAAAATGCGAAGAATTTCGTATAACCTGGATCGCCTTTCATATAACCTCGGCTATAAATGTGTACCATCAAGGAAATCGTAGATACTACAATGAGCATCATTATAGAAATCGGATCTACCAAGATTCCCATATCAATGTGCAAAGTATCGGTGAAGTTCATCCAAACCGTTTTTTCGACAAGAGTTGGGTAAACGCCATCTACTTTTCCATTTACAAAAAAGTATTGAAAAGCTGTATAATAAGACAACGCTGCCGAAGTAGCCAAGCCCAAGACGCCAATGTAACCAGAAACTGCTGGTTTGATTTGGTCGTTAAAAATTCCCAAAAGCAAGAAAACGGCTAGAGGAATAAGTGGAATAAGTATAATATAAGTTATGTTCATATCGATTGAATTAATACTTCATAATTTCAGTGTCCTTCACTTCAACAGAGCTAATTTGTCTATACAGATTGATAATTATTGCAACCGCAAGTGCAGTTTCGGCAGCAGCCACAGCAATAATAAAAATCGAAAAGAAAACGCCCTGCAACACATCGGGATATAAATATTTGTTGACAACAACAAAGTTTATTGCCGAAGCATTTAAAATCAACTCGAGGGATATTAAAATCGAAATCAAGTTTTTTCTGGTTATAAACCCATAAATACCTATAAAAAACAGAATAGAGGTGAGGGTAAAAATTTCGTAGATGCTAATTCCAGCTATCATAATGTGTCGTCGTTTTTAGTTAATTTATCTCCTTTTCCAATGATGATGGCTCCAATCATAGCCGCCAATAACAAGATACTGATGACTTCAAAAGGCAAGATAAAACCACCAGCATCAAAGCTTAAAAGTCCTCGTCCAATGTCTTCAACGTTTGTTGGTTTGGTATTTTCGATCACATTGAAATCATTCGAATAAATGGTAAATAAGAAAACGCCAAGTCCTAATAAACACATTATTGCGGTCATTATTTTTTTGGACAATTTTGCCATTTCCAATTCCATTTCGATATGATGAACCAGTAAAACCGAGAAAATAACTAAAACGATAATCCCTCCTGCATAAACCGTTAATTGAACGGCTGCCAAGAAATTATAATCAATTAGAAAGTAAATTCCCGCTACTCCGATTAGAACAAACAATAAGTAGATAACGGATCGAAGCATTTTTCGACTCGTAACTGATAAAACTGCTGTGATAATCATTATCAGCGCTAAAATATAAAATACAATTTTTTCCATAAGATTAATCTTCTACTCCAAGCATTAATTTCGATCCTGGTTTGTTTAAAACTCTAGTGAGGTACGTTCTATCGTAAACGGAATTTTCAAAATTTTGAGCCCATTTAATCGCATCTGTTGGACAGGCTTCGATACATAAACTACACATCGTACACATCCCTAAATGATAAATATGTTTGTCTATCATCTTTTTCTTTTTGCCTGTTTCGGGATCTATTTGTCTGTCCCAAATAATTTCGATGCTTCCGTTTGGGCAAGCCAATTCACATTTTTGGCAACCTGTACAGCGGTGTTCGTTATTCTCATCGTGAGGCATTACGACCTCGCCACGAAAACGTTCGAACATTTTCAAAGTATCTCTATTGTCAGGATATTGTTGGGTTATAGCCCCTTTTCTGGAATGTAAAAAATACTTTCCGGTGACACTCATTCCTGTGAGAAGTGTTTTTACACCATTATATATATCTGAAAAATAACTCATAATTTTTAAAATTGAATTGTTAATCCGAGTAAAACCATCAATGCCATTAAAATCAAGTTCATTAAGTTTAGCGGAAGCAAATATTTCCATTCCAATACTAGAAGTTGGTCTATTCTTAGTCGTGGAAAAGTCCATCTAAACCACATCATTAGAAAGATGATAACCAATGTTTTTCCTAAAAACCAAAACACGCCAAGCAAAGGAATATTTTCGGTTATTCCAAACGGAGAAAGATAAGCTCCAAAAAACACAGTTGTAGCAATCGAGGCTATGATAAACATATTGATAAATTCTGCTAAGAAGAAATAAGCAAACTTCATTCCTGAGTATTCGGTGTGAAAACCAGCACCCAATTCTGATTCGGCTTCTACTAAGTCAAAAGGCGCTCTGTTGGTTTCGGCAGTTCCTGCAATCATATAAATGCAAAAAGCGATTAAGGCAGGAATATGTCCTTGAACAATAAGCCATCCGTGTTTTTGAACTTCAACAATTTGCGAAAGTTGCAACGAGCCAGTCATTAAAACCATTGTTAGTAAGGATAAACCAACCGATAATTCGTAGCTAATGGTTTGAACACCGCTTCGCATCGCACCAATTAAGGCAAATTTGTTATTGCTACTCCAACCTGCTAATAAAATTCCGATCACACCAATGGAGGAAATGGCTATCAAAAAGAAAATACCAATATTAATGTCAAAAGCTTGAAATTCTTTCGAAAATGGGAAAAGCGATATTGCCATTAAGGCTGATACAATAACAAAATAAGGAGCCAAATTGTATAAAAACTGATCGGCTTTTATGGTTCCGGTTAATTCTTTAGAAACTAATTTTAGTGCATCGGCCATTGTTTGTAGTAAACCTTGGTAACCCACTCGGTTTGGACCCAGTCGCAATTGAAACCAAGCGGCAACTCTTCTTTCGAGTAAAACCAGGTATAAACCGGCAACTGCAAAAATACCGAGGTAAACTACTGCTATCAATGCCATTTCTACAAGGCTTGCTGCAGTTTCTGGCATCAGGCTAAAAAGCCATTCGTGAATATTTTTTGTAATGTTCATAAGGTTAAGTTTATCTGTCAATATCAGGAATTACTAGGTCTAGGGTTGCCATAGTTGCTACTAAATCCCCAATTTTTCCACCAACAGCGATATGGTTTAATAAAGATAAATTAGAGAAACCTGGCGAACGGAATTTCATTCGGTACGGACTTTTTGTTCCTGTGCTAACGATGTAAACCCCTAATTCTCCTCTGGCGGTTTCTACTTTTTGGTAAAATTCGCCTTCTGGCAATTTGATTACAGCATTGGTTTTGGCAAAAAATTCACCTTCGGGAATGTTGTCAATCAATTGTTCGATTATCGACAAGGATTCCCACATTTCGAGAATTCTAACTTGGTAACGGGCATAGGTATCGCCTTCGGTTTTTAAAACTTCATTGAAAGTCACTTTATCATAAGCACTATACGAATGGTGTTTTCTAACATCGCAAGAATAACCAGAAGCCCGACCCACTGGGCCAGAAGCTCCAAATGAAATCGCATCTTCTTTGGATAAAATTCCAATGCCTTCCATTCTTTTTCGGAAAATAATATTATTGGATAAAAGCAAATCGTATTCAGGAAGTTTAGTTTTGAAATGGGCGATGAATTCTTTCGTTCTTTTCACAAAATTTGGGTGAATGTCAAACATCAATCCTCCGGGAATGTTGTAGTTCATCGTCAAACGAGCGCCGCAAGTTTCTTCGAAAATGTCGTTGATTAACTCACGATCTCTAAAACCATAGAAATAAGTGGTCAATGCGCCAACGTCCATTCCCATTACGCCCCACCACAAAGTGTGAGAAGCAATTCGGGTCAATTCGGCAATGATAGTTCGAATGACTTTTACACGTTCTGGAATTTCCAATTGAAGGGCATTTTCAACAGTAAGGCAAACGGCTTCGTTGTTGATGTGTGAAGAAAGATAATCCATTCTGTCCGTCAAATGCACAATTTGCTGATAGCTGTCACGTTCGCACATTTTTTCGATAGAACGGTGAATGTAGCCTAAATCGGGCTCTACTCTTTTGATTATTTCACCGTCGATGGTCAGCAGCAAACGCAAAACTCCGTGAGTTGCTGGGTGTTGCGGTCCCATATTGATTTGATATTCTTCGGTTTTAAAGTTGTTTATTATGGGTGTTGTGTCCATAGATACTTATTTGATAATCATATTAATTTCATCTACATAATCTTTTCTCAACGGAAACCCATCCCATTCTTCGGTCAGGAAGAGTCTTTTCAAATTTGGATGATTGTTGAATTTTATTCCAAAGAAGTCAAAAACTTCTCTTTCGTGGAATTCTGCCGTGAACCAAATTTTGCAAACAGTGTCCAATGTTGGATTTTCTCTATCTTCAGTTTTTACTTTTACTACCAATTGATGGCGGTGAGTTGTAGATTCCAAATGGTAAACCACTCCCAATTCTTTGCCCCAATCTACACCGCTCAAGCAATACAAATAATCGAAATTCGTTTCGGAATTGCTTTTAAGTTGTGTCATTAGTTGATGCAATTGTTCGGGTTGAACGGTAATATTTAAAAACTGGGATTTTTCTTCAGTGAATTCCAAATCGGGAATCCAAGTACTTATTAAATTTTGTAAGGCTTCGTTTGTCATAATTTTGGTATTATAATCCTTCGTCAAACCCGTCGATAGGGAAAACTTTATTTTTCATGTTTTCTGTTTTGATTTTTGCTTGAAGCATCAACATTCCTTCCAGCAAAGCTTCTGGACGAGGCGGACAACCTGGTACATAAACATCAACAGGAATTACGTGATCGGCTCCTTTTACTACAGAATAGGAATTATAATAAAAGGGTCCTCCAGAAATGGCGCAAGCTCCCATTGCAATGACGTATTTTGGTTCGGCCATTTGATCGTACAATCTGCGTAAAACGGGTGCCATTTTGTTGACAATAGTTCCAGCAATGATGATTAAATCGGCTTGTCTTGGCGAAGGTCTTGCTACTTCAAATCCAAATCTTGAATAATCGTGACGCGCAGCTCCAGTTTGCATCATTTCGATGGCACAACAGCTCGTTCCGAAATAAAGCGACCAAAGTGAATTGGAACGTCCCCAATTGATGATGTCATCTAATGAAGTAACCAAAATATTGGCTCCATTACCTCCAGGAATTACTTTTCCTGGGAAATCTGCTGGTATATCTGATGTGGTATTTACTCCCATTTTAATGCTCCTTTTTTCCAAGCGTAGGCTAAACCTAAACCTAATATTACTAAAAAGACGATGATTTCGTAGAATGCTACTATTCCAATTTCTTTGAAAACGACTGCCCAAGGTATCAAAAAGGCTACCTCGACATCAAAAACCAAGAATAAAATGGCATACAAATAGTAGCCAACCTTAAACTGAACCCAAGTTGGTCCAATGGTAGTCATTCCACTTTCATAAGGCTCCCGTTTTTGTAAATTGTCTGATTTTGGTGAAATTAAATCGGAGAGAAAATTGGCGCCGGCGACCAAAACTACTCCGGCTAATAAGAAAACAATAATTGCTTCTGAACCCATATCTATTAATTTTATTAATTTTTAATGCTTTGCAAATTTATATTATTTAATCTACTATTCCCATAGGATAATCGATTTTGATATTAATTTATTTTTTATTTTACCTCATAAGTTTCGCCCGAGAAGAACAAATCATCCGTTTTTTTGAAATTAGAATTGGCTTTTACTTCAGCAGTTAAGGCATCTTCTCTTTCTTCTAAGGTAACATCATTGAAGCTTCGGATAACTCCTGTTGCCAATGGTTCTGACATTCGAACCAACATATAATGCAGGGTAGGATCTTGTTCTTTAGCATTATGTACCAAAAGATCTTCCTGTGTAATGCCGTTTTCTCCAATAGTTACTATTTCTAATTTTAATCCTTTTAACACTAATCCTTTTTCCCGATTTTTTCCAAAAATCATTGGTTTTCCGTGTTCCAAATAAATTTGTTTGTCTTCTTTTACGTTTTTATCAGTAATATGATTGAAGCAGCCATCATTAAAAATCACACAATTTTGTAATATCTCGATTAAAGATGTTCCTTTAAATTGTTGGGCTTCAATGAAAATTTGTCCCATTTCTTTAGGACTTCCACCACCAACTCTTGCAAAAAATCGTGCTTGAGCTCCCAATGCTAATTCTCCGGGAGAAAAAGGAGGTTGCGTATTTCCGTAAGGAGAAGATTTTGTTTTTTGTCCTATTAATGAAGTAGGGGAGAACTGACCTTTGGTTAAACCATAAATTTCATTGTTGAAAAGGATAATATTCAAATCGATATTTCTACGCAAAACGTGAATAAAATGATTTCCTCCAATAGCCATTGCATCGCCATCGCCAGTAGCAATCCAAACACTTAAATTAGGATTAGCTAATTTTATTCCCGATGCAATTCCAGGTGCTCGACCGTGAATGCTATGAATTCCGTACGTATCTAAATAATAAGGAAAACGAGAAGAACAGCCAATCCCAGAAACAAAAACGAAGTCTTCTCTGGCAACACCCATTTCTGGGAGTGTTTTTTGCATCGTGCGTAAAATCACGTAATCATCACAACCGGGACACCATCTTACTTCTTGATCGCTAGTAAAATCTTTGGCAGTATATTTTTTTTCAGTAGTAGCTTCCATAATTACACGAGTGATTTAAATTGCTGAATTAGGTCTTCGTTGGCAAAAGGCAAACCTTGAACTTTATTGAATTGTAAAAATTCAAATTTACTGTATTTAATCTTTAAAATACCGGCAAATTGGCCGCTGTTTAATTCGCAAACGACAATTTTTTTGAATTTAGATAAAATTTCTTCGGTGTTTTTTGGCATGGGACTAATATAATTGAAATGCGCATAACCTATATTTTTATGACCTAACTCATTCATTTGCTTCACTGCCGAATGCAAAGAACCGTAGGTTCCGCCCCAGCCAATTACTAATAAATCGCCTTCTTCTGCAAATTCTGTTTTTTGGTCAGGAATATTAAATTTAACACGTTCAATTTTCTCTGCTCTAATTTGAGTCATTTTCTCGTGGTTCATTGGTTCGTACGAAATGTTTCCGGTAACGGCATCTTTTTCTAATCCACCAATTCGGTGTTCTAATCCCGGAGTTCCTGGAATTGCCCAATTTCGAGCCAAGGTCTTTTCATCTCTATCATAAGGATGCCAATTTTCTTTGACTTCATTTATTTTATTGGTTTTTATTTCAGGCATTTCGGCAACCGTTTTTATTTTCCAAGGAGCGGAACCATTTGCGATGTAGCCATCTGTCAATAAAATAACGGGAGTCATATGTTCTAGCGCCAATCGGGAGGCTTCATAAGCAAAGTTAAAACAGTTGGCTGGAGTACTGGCTGCGATAACGATAACTGGACTTTCACCATTTCGACCATACATCGCTTGCAATAAATCAGATTGTTCCGTTTTTGTTGGTAGACCAGTTGAAGGACCTCCACGTTGCACATCTACGATAACTAAAGGTAATTCGGTCATCATAGCTAAACCAATCGCTTCGCCTTTCAATGCTAATCCAGGTCCTGAAGTAGTTGTAATGGCTAAATCGCCCGCAAAAGCAGCGCCAATGGCAGAAGTTACGCCTGCAATTTCGTCTTCGGCTTGAAAAGCTTTTACGCCAAAATGTTTGTGTTTAACTAATTCGTGCAAAATATCGGTTGCTGGAGTTATCGGATACGATCCTAGGAATAATTCTAATCCCGCTTTTTCGGCTGCTGCCAAAAAACCCCAAGCAGTTGCAGTGTTGCCCATAATAATTCTATAGGTTCCGGGAGGCATTTTTGCAGGCGAAATGGTATAAGAGTTAGGAATGAGTTCGATAGTTTCGGCATAATAATAGCCTGCCATCAAGACTTTAGTATTCGCTTCGATGATATGCGGTTGCGACTTGAATTTTTTATTAAAAAACGCAATAGTATAATCTGTTGAACGGTTGTACATCCAGTAAATCATTCCTAAGGAAAACATGTTTTTACTTCTTGATATCGTTTTAGTATCTAAACCAGCCACACTTTTCAAAGCTTCTTTGGTCAACGAAGTCATATCTACTTCAACTACTCTATAATTGTCGAGGCTATTGTCCTCCAATGGATTGGTTTGATATAATGCTTTTTCTAAATTTTTCTTATTAAAAGAATCGGTATCAACTATTAAGGTATGACCTGGTTTTAAAGAATATATGTTAGTTTTCAAAGCCGCAGGATTCATAGCAACTAATAAATCTACAGAATCGCCTGGAGTGCTCACTTCGACACTACCAATATGTACTTGAAATCCAGAAACTCCATAAAGACTGCCCTGAGGTGCTCTAATTTCAGAAGGATAATTAGGGAAAGTGGCAATATCGTTGCCAAACATAGCTGAGGTATCTGTAAATTGTGTTCCTGTTAACTGCATTCCATCGCCAGAATCACCTACGAAACGGATTACTACTGCTTCTAGGACTTCTGGATCAGATTTGATTTTTGGTTCAGCCATAATGCTACTTTTTTTTCATTATTAATAAAATATTCTACTAATTGATGCGTCAAATTTAATTTCACTTTTTTAATTAAAATATGACGATTGTCATATAAAAGTAATAAAAAGACATTTAATTTTACAGAGAATTTAAAAATATCTCTATTATGGCAATAATTATTACGGACGAGTGTATCAATTGTGATGCATGTATTTCAGAATGTCCAAACAACGCAATTTATGAACCAGATACACAATGGGCTTTTTCAGACGGATCAGCTTTGAAAGGATTGGTAAAATCTCCTTCCGGATTAGAAGCAGATGCTGACGAAGGACACGATGCAATTTCGGATGAGTTTTTCTACATTGTATCTGACAAATGTACGGAGTGTAAAGGTTTTCACGATACACCACAGTGTGCTTCAGTTTGCCCGGTTGACTGTTGTATTCTTGATGAAAATCATGTAGAAACAGAAGCTCAATTATTAGAAAAGAAAGCCTGGTTACATAATGAGTAAATCATGGAGTTAAAAAAAAGCTAAACTGTTATGTGCTTTTTAGCTTTTTTTTGGCTTTTAAAATTAAATTCCGTCACGTAATTTGTAGATTGAATGGTTCGTCACAAATTCTAGATGGTTTAAAAAACTTTATAAAAATGAAGAATAAAACTTTTAAAAAAGTAATTTGTGACGGTAATGAAGCAGTAGCTTTAATTGCTCACAAAACCAATGAAGTCTGTGCAATTTATCCTATTACACCCTCATCGCCGATGGGTGAGCACGCTGAACTTTATAGTTCAAAAGGGAAGACAAACATTTGGAATAACATTCCTAGAATTGTTGAAATGCAAAGTGAAGCTGGAGCTGCGGGAACTGTTCACGGTTCTTTGCAAGCCGGTGCGTTGACTACAACATTTACAGCCTCTCAAGGGTTGTTGTTGATGATACCTAATATGTACAAAATTGCTGGTGAATTATTGCCTTGCGTTATTCACGTTGCAGCTAGAACGATTGCTACACACGCACTTTCTATCTTTGGAGACCACTCCGATGTTATGGCTTGTAGACAAACAGGATTTTCTATGCTGTTTGGTGGTTCCGTTCAAGAAGCACACGATTTTGCTTTAATTTCCCAAGTAGCAACACTTAAAACTAGAGTTCCTTTTATGAATATTTTTGATGGTTTTAGAACCTCTCACGAAATTTCTAAAATCGACTCTATTCCTGATGAAATCATCAAAGCGATGATGCCCGAAGATAAAGTGATGGAACACAGACAAAGATCATTAGATCCAGATCGTCCTGTTCTTAGGGGTACAACTCAAAATCCTGATGTATTTTTTCAAGCAAGAGAAGCAGCAAACTTATTCTATGATGCGGTTCCAGCTGCTGTTCAAGAAATAATGAATGAATTTGGAGAACTAACTGGTCGTAACTATAACTTGTTCGATTATTTAGGTCATCCTGAAGCCGAAAGAGTAATAATCATTATGGGTTCTGCTGAAGGTCCTGTAAAAGAAGCTCTTGAAATGATGTTGGCAGATGGCGAAAAAGTTGGGGTTATTTTAGTTCGTTTATTCAGACCATTCGACATTAGTTCATTTGTAAATGTATTGCCAAAAACAGTTCAAAAAATTGCTGTTTTAGACCGAACTAAAGAGCCAGGAAGTATTGGTGATCCTCTTTATTTAGACATTGTTACTGCACTTGTTGAAAGCGGAAGAGAAATGCCAATCGTGGTTGGAGGTCGTTACGGATTGTCATCCAAAGAATTTACGCCTGCAATGGTTAAAGGAATTTATGACGAATTGTTAAACAAAAAACCTAAAAATCACTTTACAATAGGTATTAATGATGATGTGACTTTCCACAGTTTGTATTACGATACTAACTTTGATTATAAAGGAAAAGCCATTAGTTGTATGTTCTATGGTTTAGGATCAGATGGAACAGTTGGAGCGAATAAAAACTCCATCAAAATCATTGGTGAAACTACTGATAATTATGTTCAAGGATACTTTGTTTATGACTCTAAAAAAGCGGGTGCTCAAACCATTTCTCACTTGCGTTTTGGTCCAGAACCAATTAATTCAAATTATTTAGTTGATAAAGCCGATTTTATCGCCAGTCATAAATTTAATTTTATTGAAAAATTTAATATGATTGCCGACTTGAAACACGGTGGTACATTCTTATTAAACTCTCCTTATTCTAAAGATGAAATTTGGGGAAGATTACCAATCCAAATTCAACAAGGTATTATTGATAAAGAGATTAAATTTTATGTAATTGATGCCACACAAGTAGCATTCGATGCCAATCTTGGAAAAAGAGCCAACACAATTTTGCAAACTTGTTTCTTTGCCATTTCTGGAATATTACCAAAAGAGGAAGCGATAGAAAAAATTAAAAGTGCTATTGTAAAATCGTACTCTCACAAAGGAGAAAAGGTTGTGAAAATGAACTTTAACGCAGTTGATAAAGCTTTAGAAAATTTATTCCAAGTAGATTATCCAAAAGTAGCCACAAGCGAAAGACATTTATTATCAGCAATGAAAAATGCGCCCGACGGATTTGTTACCGAAGTATTAGAAAAAATATTAGGTGGATTTGGAGACGATCTTCCGGTAAGTGCTTTCTCAATAGATGGAACTTTCCCAACAGGAACTTCTCAATTCGAAAAAAGCGGAATTGCCGATTTTATTCCGGTTTGGGATGACGAAAACTTATGTACACAATGTAATAAATGTGTTGCCATTTGTCCTCACGCAGCAATTCGATCTAAAGTAGTTACGAATGATGATTTAGCAAAATTCCCTGGATCGTTGAAAAGCGTACCCGCTATTGGAAGACCATTTGCTAAAGATAATGAATCTTATATTCTACAAGTTTCTCCAGAGGATTGTACTGGTTGCGACCTTTGTGTCGTGGTTTGTCCAGCAATAAGCAAAGAAAAAGAGAACTTCAAGGCTATTAATATGCACAAGAAAATTGAAGTGGATGTGGAAGAAAATGTAAATTGGGATCACTTTGTAAGTTTGCCTTACTACGATCGTACCGCATTGCAAATCACAAATGTAAAAGGATCTCAATTCTTAGAACCTTTGTTCGAATTCTCAGGAGCTTGTTCAGGTTGTGGAGAAACACCTTATATCAAGATGATTACACAATTGTATGGCGATAGTATTTTGATTGCTAATGCTACAGGATGTTCTTCAATTTATGGTGGAAACTTGCCAACAACACCTTATAAAACCAATGAATTTGGTAGAGGTCCAGCTTGGGCAAACTCACTTTTTGAAGATAATGCGGAGTTTGGTTTAGGTCTAAAACTAGGATTGTCTAAAAAACAAGAAATTGCAGTTGACTTATTAGTTTCCTTGAAATTAACTGTTGGTGAAGAATTAGTTGATGCTATTTTGAACAACACCGAAGAAACGGAAGCGTTGAAAAACGAAAAATTTGCTCAAATTGATACATTAAATAAAATTTTAGCAAAAATTAGCGATACCAACGCCGATGCTAAAAAATTAAGCCAATTAACCGAATACCTTCGTAAAAAAGCCGTTTGGATCTTTGGTGGAGACGGTTGGGCTTATGACATCGGATACGGTGGAGTAGATCACGTTTTATCAACAGGAGAAGATATTAATATTTTAGTAATGGACACCGAGGTGTATTCAAACACTGGTGGACAAGCATCAAAATCGACTCCTCTTGGAGCAAGTGCTAAGTTTACAATTGGTGGTAAAAAAACAGGTAAAAAATCCCTTGCGCTTCAAGCCATTTCTTACGGAAATGTATATGTTGCACAAATTGCAATGGGAGCTAAAGATTTACAATCGCTCAGAGCAATTGAAGAAGCTGCAGCTTATCCTGGACCATCATTGATTATCGCTTATTCTCATTGTGGTGAACATGGTTATGAATTGAAACACGCTATCGATCAACAAGAAAAAGCGGTTGATTCAGGATATTGGCCGTTGTTTAGATTCAACCCTATGGAAGCAAAAGGTAAAAAATTCAAATTAGACTCAAAAGCACCATCCATTCCTTTGAAAGACTTTATGTACAACGAAGCTCGTTTTACTAGAGTTGTAAAAGAAAATGCCGATTTAGCAGCTAAATTATTGACTCAAGCTCAAGAAGAAGTGGAAACTAAATGGGAAAGATTAGAATTGTACAGAGATTTGTAAAATGTTCTAATATTTAAACTGCCCTAAAAAAGCAGCATACAAGTGAATTGGAAAGACCTACTCGGATTAATAATTTGGAGTAGGTTTTTTTATTGGAATACTCAAAAAAATCGTGTTAACGAAAATTATTCTTTCAATCAAAACATTTTTTGTAAATTAGCAATGTGAAAGATAGAGAAGAAATAGGTTTAGATTTTATAATAGACAAATTAACCAATTCCATCGAAAATTTGGTTACTGGAGATAGTTTTGCCACAGATATTTCTCTATTAAGAAGCACTGATTTAAAAAATATAAGCAGGAATAAAGGTTGGCTATTTGATTGGAAATATGAGTTTAAGCAGCCCGAAAGAGACGTTTTTAAACTAACAATCGTTAATAATTCTGAAATTATTCAGGGTTTAATTTGTGTTGAAGTAAAAGAAGATCACGTTTTTATGCATTTGGTAGAAAGTTCGCCATTCAATAAAGGAAAAGCAAAAGTTTATTCTGGAGTTCCAGGGAATTTAGTAGCTTTTGCATGTAAACTTTCATTTCAACGTGGACACGATGGTAATGTATCCTTTATATCTAAAACACAATTAGTTGAACATTACGAAAAAACACTTGGGGCATTTCATTTTGGCGGGAGAGTTATGATTATTGAAACTGCATCAGCATTAAAATTAATTAACAAATATTTTAAAGACTAAATAGTATGAAAACTAAAGAATTAGAATTTGAGGTAGATTTTATTGGAGAACAAACTTCATTAACAATTGAAGAAGAAAAAGCATTAAGTGATTATTTTAAACTTAAAAAAACAAGTTCAAAACTAAACGAAATAAAAAAATCAGTTAGGAAAACTAAATTAAGTACGGTAAAGAAATAATCGCAAAAATTGAAATATGCCCTAAAAAAGCAGTATAAATAGTGAACGAAAAGACCTACTCGGATTAATAATCTGGAGTAGGTTTTTTTTATGGACTGATTTTAAAGGTTTTTCATTTCAGTAATGCGAGCCGTCTTAATTCAATTATTCCGTCCTGTTTTTCTTTAACTTTGCAACCTAATAGTTTAAGTGGAGTGTGTATAATGGACATAGTATTAGGTACGCCATAGGCTCAAAATTAATATATTAAAAATACCCTCAATATGAAAAATAAAACAGTGTTGTTATTAATTTTATGTGCAATTATTTTTAACTCCTGTAATTGTGTTGAAACACAATTAACTGATGATGAAAAAGAATGGTTTTCCGCCTATGATAAAGGGCAAATTATTATTTTTAAAAGTAATCTTGGAAGTATAGATACAATTGAAGTTAGCGAAAAACTGCAAACACATAATAACAAAAACTGTAATTGGCTTGAAATTGGAAGAATTCAACCTGAGATAATGTTCATTACTCTTACGAGTAAAAATTGCCAAAACGATCCTTATTGTGAGGGACAAATGTTTATTAGTAAAAGTAAAGAAAGTGAAAAATGTTATCCTGGCTTTAGTTTTTTTGGATTATTACAAAAGAACGAACTTAAATATTCATTACCTAATCTAGAAAAAATTAAGTTGATTATGTCAAATAAAACTTATTCTCAAGTGTATCATTTTGAAAATGGAGTAAATGCAAATGGTTTTGGAATTAATTCTCCAAAATCATTCTACTGGGATAAAAAAGAAGGACTAATAAAATATGAAACTAAAGACGGAGAAATATTTGAACTTTTAAAAAAATAAATTCAAAATTATCTCATTTCCAAATTAGTTTATTCTCAAATTATAATCGTATTTTTGCATCGTTTTTGCAAACAATAGCTTGCAATTGCAACAAACAACAGCAACTACAACAACAATTATACTAAAATGAATCAAACGAAATATATTTTTGTTACAGGCGGCGTGACGTCTTCTTTAGGGAAGGGGATTATTGCGGCATCTTTGGCAAAATTATTACAGGCAAGAGGTTATCGAACGACCATTCAAAAGTTTGATCCTTACATCAATGTTGATCCAGGAACATTAAATCCTTATGAACACGGAGAGTGTTATGTAACGGATGATGGAGCAGAAACTGACTTAGATTTAGGACATTACGAGCGATTCTTGAATGTGCCAACTTCTCAGGCAAACAATGTTACGACTGGTAGAATTTATCTTTCGGTTATCGAAAAAGAACGAAGAGGAGAATTCCTAGGAAAAACAGTTCAAGTGGTTCCTCATATTACCAATGAAATTAAAGATAGAATGCAATTGCTAGGGAAAACTGGCGATTTCGACATTGTAATTACCGAAATTGGCGGAACAGTTGGAGATATTGAATCGCTGCCGTACATCGAATCCGTTCGTCAATTGGTTTGGGATTTGGGAGAACATAATGCAATCGTAATTCATTTAACTTTAGTTCCTTATTTGGCTGCAGCCGGAGAATTAAAAACAAAACCGACGCAACATTCTGTTAAAACACTGATGGAAAGCGGTATAAAAGCTGATATTTTGGTTTGTAGAACCGAACACGAAATCTCAGATGATATTCGGAATAAATTGGCCTTGTTTTGCAATGTAAAACGTGAAGCGGTGATTCAATCTATCGATGCTTCAACGATTTATGAAGTTCCGAATTTAATGTTAGAAGAAGGTCTTGATATTGTAGCATTAAAAAAATTAGACTTACCAAAAAAAGCCGCTCCAGATTTAAAACATTGGAATACTTTTTTACGCAGATTAAAACATCCAAAGCACTTTGTAAATATTGGTTTAATTGGAAAATATGTGGAATTGCAAGATTCTTACAAATCGATTTTGGAAGCATTCATTCACGCTGGAGCTGCCAACGAAACCAAAGTGAACGTGGTTTATATTCATTCCGAATTTATGAATGAAACCGATGTGGCCGATAAATTGTCTGGTTTGGATGGAATTCTTGTCGCACCAGGTTTTGGAGGAAGAGGAATTGAAGGAAAAATTGATGCTGTTCGTTATGCTAGAGAAAATAAAATTCCGTTTTTAGGAATTTGTTTGGGAATGCAAATGGCGGTTATAGAATTTGCACGCAATGTTTTAGGTTTTAAAGATGCCAACTCAACAGAAATGAACATTGGCACATCGCATCCGGTTATAGATTTAATGGAAGAACAAAAAACGATAACCGATAAAGGAGGAACCATGCGTCTTGGAGCTTGGAAATGTGATTTAAAACCAAATACTTTAGCGCATAAAATTTACGGAAAAGATACTATTTCCGAACGTCATCGTCATCGTTATGAATTTAATAATGATTATTTAGCGCAATTGGAAAATGCAGGTTTGACAGCATCTGGTAGTAATCCTGAAACCGGTTTGGTAGAAATTGTAGAATTGGAAGACCATCCTTTTTACATCGGAGTACAATACCATCCAGAATACAAAAGTACGGTCGAAAACCCACACCCACTTTTTGTGAGTTTTGTGGCAGCAGTAGTGAAAGCAAAGAAAAAATAATTGAAGTAAATGGTTTTCTTAAACGAGAAACTTTGAACTTTAAACTTTAAACTATTTTAAATATTATAATGGAAGAAAAAAAATTAGACCTCAATTCGATTATTGGTTTTATATTGATTTTTGGAATCTTGATTTGGATAATGTATCAAAACAAGCCTTCTGAAGCTACAGTTGCCGCTGAAAAAGCGAAGAAAGAACAAGTAGCAGCAGATAAAGCTCAAAAAATGATTGCGACGCAACCCGCGATTGCTCCAATAGCAATTGCAGTGGGTGATTCTACGCAATTGGTACAAGTGCAAAAATCCTTGGGCGGTTTTGCTTATTCAGCCACGCTTCCATCGGCAAAAGAAGGTTTTACAACTATCGAAAATGAAAAAGTGATTCTGAAAATCGCTAATAAAGGGGGTTATATTGTCGAAGCGACTTTGAAAAATTTGGAAAAATTCAAAAAAGGATCAGGTGAATTAGTCGAATTAATAAAAGACAACAATGCCAATTTGAACATTCAATTGCAAACTAGCGATAATCGTACTTTAAATACGAAAGACCTTTATTTCGAACCGACTATCTCAAAAATAGGAGCAGACCAAATCCTCTCTATGAAATTGAAGGCTGGAGTCAACGAATTTTTGGAATACAAATACATTTTGAAGCCAAACGATTACATGATTGGTTTTGACTTGCGTTCTCAAGGATTGAATAAAGTATTGAATACGGCTAAGCCTTTAGATCTAGAATGGAGTGTGAAAACCTATAGAAACGAGAAAAGTGTTTCTTATGAAAACCGTTTTACAGATATTCGATATGAATATGAAGGTGGAAAAAACAGTAGTACAAGTCTAGGAAAAGACACGGAGGATACTCCTGTAAAAGTGGATTATATAGCATTTAAGCAGCACTTTTTCTCTACTATTTTATTAACAGATAAGCCTTTTGCAACCTCAAAATTGCATTCTGTTAATTTGGTTAATGACGAAACCATTGATACCGTTTTTACAAAACAACTCTCTGCAAAAGTTCCTTTGGCTTTCAGTAATGGTGAAATAGATTATAAAATGAATTGGTATTTTGGACCATCAGATTATAAAACATTGAAGCATTATGATAAAAATCTAGAGAAAATAATTCCGTTAGGTTGGGGAATATTCGGGTGGATTAATATGTTTATCTTCATTCCGTTATTTGGATTTTTAACCACAACATTAGGAATGTCGTTTGGAATTGCCATCATTATTTTTACGATTTTAATAAAAATTGCGATGTCACCCATTACTTTTAAATCATTCTTGTCACAAGCAAAAATGAAAGTATTGCGTCCTGAAATCACTGAATTGGGAGAAAAATACAAAAAAGATGCCATGAAAAAACAACAGGAAACAATGAAGTTATACAACAAAGCGGGCGTAAATCCTATGGCAGGTTGTATTCCGGCCTTGATTCAAATTCCGTTTATGTATGCTTCGTTTCAATTTTTTCCATCTGCTTTTGAGTTGAGACAAAAAGGATTTCTTTGGGCAGACGATTTGTCTTCTTTTGATGCTGTCGTGCAATTGCCTTTCCATATTCCTTTGTATGGAAACCACATCAGTTTGTTCCCGGTTCTAGCTTCGATTGCTATTTTCTTTTATATGAAAATGACTTCAGGCGATCAACAAATGGCTGCTCCGCAACAAGAAGGAATGCCAGATATGTCAAAAATGATGAAATATATGATTTATATTTCGCCTGTAATGATGTTGTTGTTCTTTAATAGTTATGGTGCTGGATTGAGTTTGTATAACTTTATTTCGAATCTGATTACCATTGGAATTATGCTAGTCATCAAAAAATATTTTATAGATAGCGACAAGATTCACGCTCAGATTCAAGAAAACAAATTGAAAGAGCCTAAAAAACAAGGCAAGTTTCAACAAAAACTGCAAGAAGTGATGGCGCAAGCAGAAGCTGAAAAGGCGAAAAAAGCTAAGAAATAATATGACGAAAATCCCGAGCAATCGGGATTTTTTGGTTTTATAATACTCTGAATAAACGTAATTTTTTGAAAGGAGGGAGTAATGTTTCTCGGCTTCACGAGGTTGCGGACTTCGTAACCGCTTAAATTTCCACTAAGATAAAATTTCTTGCGAAAGATAAACGTGAATTTAGCACATTTTTCGCCATTTATGCAAACCGCTGTTATGTGCTGGCTTTTTAATCATTATTATTTAATTCACTCCAAATTAATCTAAAAGCTGAATAATATTCAATTTCGTCGTTAATATTAGATTCCATATGTTCCAATTCATTCAGAACAATTTGATTTTCCGCACATTTTAATTTTAAAGTACCGCCAAAATGACTAAAATCCATTAAGTTTCGTTTTGATGCGAGTTTTCCAAGTTCGTAATTATATGTTACCGGAATTACTTTATTTTCTTTTTTGGTGTTTTGTGACATATCAACGAATTTTATCATATCAATATTAAACACGGGCCTTTCATTTTCGTTAACCTCAAATACTTTTTTGGGTTGAAAAACTTCGATTGCTGAATCTTTTTTTTCTTTGAGAGATATTTTTAAATCCTGATAAAATTTATCAATTATGTTTTGATACCTTTTATGCTCACTTTTTCGTGCATAAATTTTGAGTAAAGATTCTTTGTCATAGATAAAATCATGTTTAAAAATTGATTCAAAGAAAGCTGATGAAATATTTAGAAGTTCAGGAAAACTTTTATTTTGTATGAATATTTCCATTTTTTCTATTTCTTTAACAAAACTTGTCAAAATGCGTTTCAATTTTTCTAATATTTCATTGAAGTATTTTACTAAAAAATTATTGTGACGTAAAATAATATCAGAAATTTCAAATTCCATTGACTCGAATTCGTAGTTGTTTTCTTTGTGGTATCTTAAATAGACTATTTTGTCACTTCCACTGTTGTAACCAAATAAACAAGATGATATAAATTTTCCATTTTGTTTTCTAATTGGATGTCCGACTAATTCATTTCTTATATCTCTATTTATAATGTAATTATTATCTTTTTTTAAATCTCCTTTATTTGTTTTGCATTTAAAAATTATTAATAATTCCTCGATAAAATCTTGTTGAACATATATACTTTGTAAAAAACTTATTTGATTTGAAAATTTGTCAGAATAGGATTTGGATTCTCTATTCTCAAATATGATATCAAATGTATCTCCAAAATAGCCTAATATATCTCCAAAATAATTACTTCTAACTTCAGGTGTGAATTTTATAGTACGTTTGCAAAAATCATATTCCCAGATAAAGTCATTCCAAACACTTGCTATTTGGCTAAGTTTATATTGTAAGTTTTCTTTCACGTTTTTTTTTTGGTTTTAAGCTTGCACATAATGTGTTGCGGCTTGCTGAAGTGGCGAACTTCGTAACCGAGTATTTTCTGCTAAGATAAAATTTCTTGCGAAAGATAAACGTGAATTTACCACATTTCTCGCCATTTCTTGAAACCGCTGTTAGCAGATGTTTTTTTTTACCAACCGTCTTTCGCAGCATTTGAGATACTTTTCTCTATCGACAACATTGTAGATTTCATTTCGTTAATTGCGTTTGTATTTATTTCGTCAAATGATAATTTCATTTCAGATGCAAAACGTTCTCTTTTTTCTTTCCCAATCATTCCTTTTTTAAGATTTATTTCCATTCCATCTAAATACTTTTGTACTTCAACTTCTCTATTTCCATTCAGATTAATGCAATTAAAAAGCATTGTATTATAACCATAATCATCTGTCGCAATATTGATTAATTTGTAAATAATTCGATATTTATTGTCCTTAATATTTATTTCAATTAAATGATTAAACTTTATTGTTGAAAATTCAGTTGCCAATTTTGGATTTAAAACTTTTCCTGCATTTTTATAGCTAATCTCATTTATACCTTTTATAATTATTGTTCCTGATTCTGCATCATTCATTTGAATTACATTTTTTGCCGAATTATAGTTTACAGAAATCCATTTATTGATTAATGCAAATAATTCTGATTTACTTTTCTCTTTATTTTCAAAAGTTCCTGTTATTGTTTTTTCTTCAATTTTAAACTCTTGTGCATTAATTGTATTTGACAATATTAAAAATGCAATAATTGTAATTTTTTTCATATTTTCTGTTTTTTCTGTTTTTCCCCAAAATATCTGCTAACTTACTTATAGGCGCATAAAATCACCACTTTTTGTTCCAATTTGGCATGTTATACGAATGTTTTTACACTTTTTGTTACGCATAATTTTTACGTCTATGTCCTACAAATTTAATTAAAAATCTTACATGTTAAATAGATTTATCACATTTAATTCGTACAAAATCGCAAACCTTTTTGAATAGTTTTTACCCATAAAAAATCCCGAATTAATCGGGATCTTTTATGTTTTTCAAAAAGTTTAACTCTTCACTTCCTTATTAAAATAAACCAAATAGTAATACATCTGTTTTTCTTCGTCCCAACCTTTTTCTACATATTTCTCGGCACTTTCTGGGTTGATGAAATCCATTTTAATCTGAATTTGAGTATCCAAATTGATGACGTTTTTAATCGATTTTCGAGCATCCGAAACCGCTGCATTCGCAATTGGAAATGTGGTGATATCTTCAATACTGTATTTTTCGCCTTTATCTACTTTGTAGTTTTTGAATTCAGGAATCAAATCGGGATTGTCCAAAACTTCGTTCAAGAAATTACTTTCTTCGAATTGGTCGTTTTTAGCAAAATAATTCACCGAGCGATTCATAAACATTACTTCTTCTTTTTTGTCTTCGGCAGGAAAAACAACGTCTTTAGCAAATCCTTGACAGAATTTCAAGTATTTTTTGGTGATGAAATTTTCGTCTTCAAAAGCATCGACCGAAAGGAAATGTTCCAACCAATAACGGGCATCATAACGGTTGCTGTCAACTGTCAAAATTTTGTAACCTTCTTCTTTTTTATAATTGAAAATGATACATCCTTTATCTAGTTTGCTCAAATTGATTCCGTGTTGTAAAACCATATCTAAGTTGGATTCTTTTTCTTCAAACTGTAAGAAATCTGATTGCAACTCACTTTTGAATATCCCAATAGCATCTACAACATTGTTGTCGATATTCAAGTTGGTTAAATGTGTGATATAAACCTCGCCATTTTTGATGTGTGGATGATTTGATTGTTCGAATAAATGAGTCGTTATTTCCTTCGAAACTTCGTGAATACTACTCGGATTTTCGAAAATTTGAGTGGCATATTTGAACATATCATTGTATTCTAAATCCACTTCGTGAGCAAACTGAAAGTAGTTTTCCTCTTTTTCCCGAAAGGGTTTAAAGAAATATTCTTTGATTAATGGCAGTATTTCATCGTTCAAATTAAAAGGATTTTCGGACAAAAAAATGGCTTCGTTGCGGCTTTTATTGCCCACTCGGTGAATGGAAAGCGTTTCGATGTGGGTGTTGAATAAGTTGATCATTGGTTTTTGATAAGGTTCTAAGTGACTGAGAGGCTGAGGAACTGAGTTTTTTAGTTTCGTTCTTTGATTTTGGCAATAAAAGAAACTAACATTCGCTCTATTTCTCGGCTGTCTTCATATAGATTGTTAAATTCGTTTTCGTTTAAGTAAGTAATGTTTTTTGCTATTTCTAATTGCGTTTGCATTTCAAATAAAGAACCAACTGAAATATTTAGAAATCGCAAATATTCTTTAGAACTATCTCTACCATACCCTTCTGCAATGTTGCTTGGTATAGAAACAGTAGCTCTTCTTAATTGTGAAGTAAGTCCGAAAATTTCTTCTTTTGGAAAATTTCTAGTTGAATTGTAAATTTTGGTGGTTAGTGACATTCTTTTTTGCCATATCACAAGATTTCTGAAAGTGCTCATTTTATTTAGGTTTAAAGGTTTTAAGACGCTAAGATACTTTGGTTTTATTAGAAATTTAAGTAAAACTTAGTAACTCAGAAACTTAGTTCCTTAGAACCTTGCTCCTAATTCCAATTTTCTTCAAAACCGAAATCTTCAAAACTATCGTCTCCTTCGAACATATCTAAGTCTTCTTCGTCAAGGTCGTCTTCAAATTCATTGTAATTTTCATCTTCATCATCGTCTGCAATAAAATGTTTTTCCATTGCTTCGGCAGGCATTTCGCCAACTGAGAAGATTGTTTCTGGATAGGTGTTTCCAGCAGAAATTTCTTCAATTGAGGCTAATTCGACCAAGAAAGTCCACATACTAATGAAGTCGTAAACATAGATTATTTTGGTATTTTGTTTATCCAAAATTTCTGAAAGGACGTAATCGCTCATTGTTTTCTGTTCGCCAGGAACGTCACCGGTATCAAACATCGCAATTTCATCTTCTTGATTCCACGTGTCATCGCAGGTGTAGAAAGAAGCAACTTCCATTCCGTCAAATCCAAACGAATTGAAGATGGCGTTGTGTAAATCTTCTAAAGTGTCTTCGGCAAGTATTGCAATGTCTCTAAAAATGTCTTCTTCGGCATCGAGAATTACTCTAAATTTATAAACCATAATCTTTGTTTGTATTGAAACGTCAAAGGTAAAATATAATTTTAGATTTTAGATTTCAACTTTCGGATTTGTTGATAAGATTTTGAGCTGGTTTCCACAAAGAAGGTTTCAGATTCAGAATTAAATGAATATTAAGCCACTCTTTTTTTAATTTTATGGATAAGCTTTTTTCGAATTACGTGATATTGCTGGTGACTGGGATAACTTCTATGCGAAGTCATATTATTGAAAAGTAGAGCAGTAAGAAGTAAAATTAAAACGCCAATTAGAACGGGAGAAAAGACATAAAGATAACCCAGATCTTTAATTTTGTCAGATCCAATAACGGCAATCAACGCAGTTGCTCCTCCTGGCGGATGCAATGTTTTGGTAATTTGCATCAGAACAATAGAAAGCGAAACCGCTAATGGGGCTGTAATCCAAATAATGTCCGGAAGTAATTTATGAATCGTAACACCAATTAATGCTGAAATGACATGCCCGCCAACTAAATTGCGGGGTTGCGAAAACGGACTTTGAATGATTCCATAAACCAACACACTCGATGCTCCAAAAGAGCCAATTAAATACACAGCATCACTTCCCGAAAAATGAATTGATTGAACGTAAGCTAAAATTCCGATTGCAAAAGAAGAACCTAAAAAAGCCCAAAAATGTTCTCTCCAATCCACCAAAGTCTCTTTGTAAAGGACATAACGAGTTTTGCGATAGCCTCTTTTTATTTTATGAATTGCCATAGTTTTATTTTAGGATGCTTGGAGCAAAAGTGTAAACCGTGAAAGGATAAATCATTTTTGCGGTGTATTTTGAAATCAAACAAACTACTAGAATTGGAAGAAATAAAGTGTAATCATTCGTTAATCCGCAGACCAAAAAGATGGCTGTGTAAGGTGCATGAATGCTGGCGCTTAAGACTGCCGCCATTCCTATAATCATAAAATTTATTGGAATTACACCAATGTTGAAAAAAGTGTTTAAGAACGAAGCGACAAGTAATCCTAAAAAAGCACCAATAAAAAGACTCGGCGCAAAGACACCTCCATCTCCTCCAGAAGCTAGTGTTATGGATGTTACAACTGGTTTTAAAAGTAATAATCCTAGGAAAGTTAAGGCTAAGGTTAACGTCATCGGAATTTCTGTAGAACTGCCAAAAATAGTTTTAAGAGCGTGATACCCTTCGCCATACAATTGAGGAAAAATATACATTGAAATACTTAAAACTGCTGAGCCAATTAGGATTTTGTAATAATGAATATCAATTTTAGAAAATTGCGATTTAAAAAACAAGACGCATCTGGTTAAATAAACCGAATTCAATCCTGCTAAAATTCCTAAAAGAATAAAATAAGGAATTGCTTTGAGATGCCAAGTCGTTACGTTTACCGTAAACAAAGGCTGTTCCTTTAGAATAGTCATCAAACCAAAAGCGATGGAAACGGCAATACCATTTGAAATGATAAAAGCACGCGTTACTTTTCGAGAAATAACTTCTATAGCAAACAAGATTCCTGCAATTGGACTACTGAACAACGCGGTAATTCCTGCCGCAACACCTGCACAAATTAGTTCGGTTTTGTATTGTCTAAAAACATTTTCTTTTTGTTGCGCCACCGAGCCAATAGTTGCCGAAGCAACAACTGTCGAAACTTCAATTCCTGTAGATCCACCAAAAACAACTGTCAATAATCCATTGATGAAATGAGAGGAAATTTTATAACTGGGTAGATTTTTTGATTTTGAATTGGTGCTTTCAAATATTTCTTTGATGCCTTTGTTTTCTTTTCGCTTAAAAATATATTGTCTAAGAAAATAAATAATTGACAATCCAAAAACAGGAAAAACGATAAAAAATATTGGGTTTATCGTGGCTTTATCGAAAAAAAGAGCCTCGTAATGTTCTGTTGCTTTCTTTAATACAAGTCCTAAAAAGGCAGATAAGAAACCAATTAAAACAGAAACAATAACTAATTTCTGGAGTTTAATTAATTGGTAATTTCTTTTTATTCGAGTGGTATTGTTCATTAGAAATGAATTTATAGACTTCTAGGTTTTTGTGATTGTTGCAAAATTAGAAAAACATATTTGTTTTTTAATACAACCTTCTTAACATAAAATGTTAAAATTTTAGCTTTCGAATGAATAGGAGTGAAATATTTAGGAGTAGTTTTAGGATTTTTTATCCAGTTTTCGAATCACTTTTGCGGGGTTTCCAACTGCCAATGAATTGTCGGGAATGTCTTTTGCAACTACCGAACCAGCACCAATGACACAGCCATTTCCAATAGTTATTCCCGGACAAATGACTGTATTTCCTCCAATCCAACAATCGTTTCCGATGGAAATTGGTAACGCATTTTCTAATGTTTTTCTAAGTTCAGCATCAAGCGGATGATTTGCAGTGTACAGTTGAACATTGGGCGCAAAAAAAACATTGGAACCAATTTGTATTGGGGCAGAATCTAAAACAACACAATTAACATTGAAATATACATTATCGCCACAACTAATATTATAGCCATAATCACAGTGAAATGGAGGTTCGATATAAAGATTAGCACCAGCATTCGGAATTAATTCTCGGATAATTTCTCTTGCTTTTTTAGTGATTCGATATTCAATCACGTTCAGTCGGTGGAGTAGATTTTTGGATTTTCGGCGTTCTTTTACCAAAATCTCATCGCCAGCTAAATAGTTTTCTCCCGCTATCATTTTTTCTTTTTCAGTTTTCATAAAAAGCTAATTGTTTGTTGTAAATATAATTGAAAACGAATAGATTTACAATTCATCCCTGAAATTCGACAATTCAGTTAACTACTATTTTAATATTCTAATGGTAGAAATACATTTGCTTTATCAAAATCTAAAACAATGAAAACATTTTTACCGCTATACTTTTTCTTTTTTACCTTCATATCCTTTTCTCAAACAACGCTTTCAGGGAAAATAGTAGATGAAAAAAACAAGCCAATCTTCAATGCTAATATTTATATCGATGGAACTTATGATGGTACAACATCAGGAAAAATGGGAGAATTTAGTTTTGAAACCTCAGCAATTGGAAAACAAACTTTGGTGATTACTAGTTTGTCATTTGAAACAAAAAAGCAGACAATTGATACCGAGAGTTTCCAAAATCAAACAATAATTTTAAAGCACAATTCAACCGAATTAGAGGAAGTATTAATTACAGCAGGAACAATTGAATCAGGCGGAAAATCGAGAGTTTCTGTTTTGAAACCCTTGGATATTTTGACAACTGCTGGAAATCCAGGTGATATTGTTTCAGCGTTTAAAACGTTGCCAGGAACACAAGTTGTTGGCGAAAGCGGGAAACTTTTTGTTCGTGGTGGTGAAGCAAATGAAACCCAAACTTTTATAGACGGACTTCGGGTGGCGCAACCTTATCTTCAAACTGCCAATAATGTGCCAACAAGAAGTACTTTTTCGCCTTTGCTTTTCAAAGGAACGACTTTTTCTACAGGAGGATATTCTGCGGAATATGGCGAAGCACTTTCGAGTGTTTTAATTATGAATACCATTGACGAACCCGATTTAGACAAAACAGAAGCTTCGATTATGACCGTTGGTTTGGGTCTTGGAAATACTCAAAAATGGAAAAATAATTCACTAAGTGTGAATACAAGTTATATCAATTTGAAACCGTATCAGTCGTTGTTGCCGGATAATATCGAATGGATAAAACCCTATCAATCGTTTGGTGGCGAAGCTGTTTTTAGACAAAAACTAGATCGCGGATTACTGAAAATTTACACTTCATTTACGGCTGCCAATTTCGATTTAAAGCAACAAGATGTCAATTTTTCAGACAAATTACGTACTGAAAATAAGAATGCTAATTTATATTCTAACCTTTCATACAAAGGGGGGTTTGGCGATAATTGGAACATTTTTGCGGGAATGAGTTTTGCAAGCAGCCGAAATAATGGTATTTATAATGTCTATAATTACGACACATCGGAAAATGCCAATCATCTAAAACTGAAAGTGACAAAACCTATTTCCGATAAAATAAAAACCAGTTTTGGAGCCGATTATTTTTATACCCATTTTTCAGAATCGGTTGCTAATTTTGATCGTGGATTTCACTCCAATATTTTTGCAGCTTTCTCAGAAACGGATTTCTTATTCACAAAAAATCTAATTGCGAAAGTTGGTTTTCGATTTTCGAATAATGAGTTGTTAAACGAAAATTCTATTGCTCCAAGATTAGCTTTGGCATATAAAGTGTCTAAAAATCAACAGTTTTCAATGGCTTATGGAACCTTCGAACAAGCTCCAAAAAGCGATTACCTTAAATACACAACAAATTTGCAATCAGAAAAAGCAAATCATTACATTTTGAGCTATGAATTCAATAAAGACAAACAAATTTTAAAAGCAGAAATCTACTATAAAAGCTATGCTGATTTAGTAAAATACGATACTAAATCTCCTGTTTTTAATAGTAATTTCAATAACAGCGGAACCGGTTTTGCCAAGGGATTAGAATTGTATTGGCGAGATAATAAGAATATAAAAAACTTAGAGTATTGGATTTCGTATTCCTATATTGATACCCAACGGGATTATGCCAATTTTCCAAAACAAGCAACACCGAGTTTTATTGCCAATCATACTGCGTCTTTGGTGACCAAATATTGGATTCAAGATTGGCGTTCGCAAATTGGAGCAACCTACACTTTCAGTTCTGGAAGACCTTACAACAATCCGAATGAAACCATTTTTATGAACGGAAAAACAAAAACTTATAATAATCTGAGTGTGAATTGGGCTTATTTAATTTCTCCACAAAAAATACTTTTCTTCTCTGTGACAAATGTAGCTGGAATCAAAAACGTGTATGGATATAATTATGCAAACACCGCAAATTCAGCTGGAGTTTATGAAGCTCAAGCGATAGTTCCCACAGCGGATCGATTCTTTTTTGTGGGTTTCTTTTGGACGATCAGCAAGGATAAAAAAATAAATCAGTTGGAGAATTTGTAATCCAGTACAGACGTTGCATTGCAACGTCTGTACTGTTGATAAAGTTAGTTCAAATACAATTCATCCCTAAAATTCGACAGTTCAGTAAAACTAAATTTCAAAACCATTACAACCGACATAAATTTGTTCAAGAAATAAATAACCAATTAAAAACTAGAAATTATGACAAAAATTATTATCGCAATCGCATTATTCATCAGTAGTTTAGTATCAGCTCAAGGGCAATTTGAGCAAGGAATGGGAAAAGCATTCCAACTTTGGGGAGAAGGAAAAAATACTGAAGCCTCGGCACTATTCGAAAGAATTGCAGCTGCCGAAAAAACATCATGGTTACCAAATTATTATGTAGCTTTAGTGAATACGACAACCGCTTTTGGAATAAAAGATAAAGAGCAAATGACTTTACTGTTGACAAAAGCGCAAACCGCATTGGATGCAGAATTGCTAAAAAATCCAAATAATGCGGAACTTTTAGTGGTTCAAGCAATGATTCACACCGCTTGGATTGCTTTTGATCCGATGACGAACGGACAAAAATTATCCGGAACCGTAATGGGATTGTATGCCAAAGCATCAGCAATAGCACCAGAAAATCCTAGAGTTATTTTCGAAAAAGCAGAATTTGAAATTGGTGCCGCAAAATTTTGGAAAACAGATACCAAACCAATGTGCGCCCAAATTGAAAAAGCTATCGGACTTTTTGCTACTTTTAAACCAGAAACTGCTTTTTCTCCAAAATGGGGATTGGATCGCGCTTTGGAAGCACAAAAAAATTGTAAATAAATAGACCGCCTAAAAAGCATTTTCAAAAGGAATTTAATTCGAAAACAGAATGGAATCTAATAAAATAAAGACCTTTACAGTCTTAGAAAATGGAGTTTTAAGTTGCTTGAAAATAGCTCTGCTTTTTACATTCGTTTTTATATTAATTCAAGGTAGGTTTGACATCAATACTATTTTAATTACTTTTTTGATTAGCTCCAGCTACTCTTTTGGAATTGGTTTTGGAAATGGTGTCATCAATTTTTATTTAAATAAAAAATGGAATTGGTTAGAACAAACTAATCTGCGAGTTTATTTTGGCATTACCGCCACCATTTTATACACTATTCCGGCAGTTTTAGCGATAAATTACCTCACATTTGTCTATTTCCAAAATGTGAAACCTGCCGATTTTTTTAGCGATCAAATGATCTGGGTGCATTTGTTTTACATCATACTTTCACTTGGCGTTTCTACTTTTATGCACGCTCGAAGTTTTATGATGAATTGGAAACTAGCTTCAAAAATGGAAGTTACGCAACAAAAAATAATCGCAGGAACGGCAAATGCTAAGTTTGAAAGTTTAAAAAACCAAATTGATCCGCATTTTCTGTTTAACAGTTTAAACGTTTTGAGCTCTTTAATTGAAGAAAATCCTGAAAATGCACAACGATTCACAACTTCATTGTCTAAAATTTACCGTTATGTTTTGGAACAAAAAGACAAAGAATTGGTTTCAGTTGAAGAGGAATTGGCTTTTGCCAAAACCTATATGAATTTGTTGAAAATGCGTTTTGAAAACAGCTTATTTTATGAATTGCCCGCAACTATTTCTAATTTAGAAGCTAAGGTGGTGCCGCTTTCTTTACAACTTTTATTAGAAAATACGGTAAAACATAATGTGGTTTCCGAGCAAAGACCCTTGCACATTCGCATTTTTATGGAGGGCGATTATTTGGCCATTCAAAATGATTTTCAAAAGAAGGACGTTCTACAAACTAGACAAGGTGTAGGATTACAAAATATTGTGGATCGCTACGGAATTATTACCAATAGAAAAGTGCTGATTGAGCAAAACGAACTAACCTTTACAGTAAAAATACCAGTTTTAACAAAGCAAATTTCGATTATGGAAATAGAACCAAATTACAAAGAAAACAGCGCTTATTATAGAGCTAAAAAGAGAGTAGAAGAATTAAGAGGTTTTTACGGAAACCTGATTTCATACTGTTGTGTAATTCCGATTCTTATAATTATTAACTTAACATATTCGCCTCAATTTCAATGGTTTTGGTTTTCGGCAGTAGGTTGGGGATTTGGAGTGTTAATGCACGCTTTCAAAGTTTTTGGATACAGCTCTAATTGGGAAGAACGCAAAATTCAAGAGATTTTAAATAAAGAAGAAAACAAACAAAGTTGGAAATAATGGAAAATAATTATCAAGAAGAAGAACAACGTTATTTTAAAGCTAGAAAAAGAGTAGCAGAAATAAAAGGATTTTACGGAAATTTAATTTCTTATATCGTTGTAAACATTGGTTTATTGGTGGTAAATATGGTTACTTCTCCAAAGCATTTGTGGTTTTATTGGCCACTTCTATGGTGGGGAATTGGAGTTGTTTTCCACGGATTGAAGGTCTTTAATTATATGCCTTTTTTAGGAAAAGACTGGGAAGAGCAGAAAATTAAAGAACTTATGAATAAAGAGGAACAAACAAAAAACACTTGGAAATAATAAAAATATAAAGTAATGAGACGATCAAGAAGATTATTTGAGGAAAGCCAAACAGAAAATTTCAATCCTGACGAGCGCTATGATTTGGCTTACAAAAGAGTTAAAAGAATAAAAGGATTTTATGTTCATGCCCTAGTTTACGTACTTGTAAATGTGTTTTTAATTGGATCGATATATTTCAAGAGCGACGCAGGAAGTCAAGTTTTTTATAAATGGGAAACCTTTTCAACGGCATTGTTTTGGGGGATAGGTTTGTTGGCTCACGGATTATCTGTTTTTGGGAGAAACATATTTTTTGGAGACCATTGGGAAGAAAAGAAAATCCATGAGTTTATGGAGAAAGAGAAAACGAAAAAATGGGAGTGAGGATGTGTATTCAGTATTCAGCTTTTTAGTATTCATTATAATCTCAAATCTTTAAAATGACAACAATAATTATTGAAGACGAAAAACCTGCAGCAAGGTTGTTGCAACGCAAACTTGAAAAACTAAATATTGATGTAAAAGTAATGTTGCATTCTGTGGAAGAAGCTATCGAATGGTTTTCTAAAAATGAGCATCCTGATTTAATTTTTTTGGACATTCAACTGTCGGACGGATTATCATTTGAAATTTTTGAACACTTCGTCTCTTCACATTGTCCGATCAAAAGTGCAATAATTTTCACGACAGCTTATGATGAATATGCGCTAAAAGCATTCAAACTAAATTCTATTGATTATCTCTTGAAGCCAATCGATGAAGATGATCTGGAAGTTGCTGTTTCTAAATTTAATTTGCGTTTCCCAAAGCAAGAAAATACGTTACAATTGGATTTTGAACAAATTAAGAAAATGCTCCAAAATCCATTTGACAAAAATTTTAAGACTCGGTTTACGGTTAAAATTGGTCAACATCTTAAAGTGATTTCAACGGATGAAATTGAATGTTTTTTTAGCGAAAATAAAGGAACTTATATTCACACTTTAGACAACCGGAATTATTTAATAGAATCTACTTTGGAATTTTTGGAACAAGAATTGGATCCCAAATTATTTTACAGAATTAGCAGAAAATTTATAATTCCTTTAAAATCAATCAAGGAAATTTTAGTATTTAGCAACTCCAGATTGAAGGTGATTTTACCCTCTTATAAAGAAGAAGAAGTAATTGTAAGTCGCGAAAAAGTATCCGATTTTAAGGCTTGGATTGGGTAGTAAATAAGCATAAAAAAACTGTCTCAAAAAGGATTTTTAAATTCCAATTAAGGATAATTTAGCAATCGTTTTTGAAACAGTTAAATCACTTTTAGAAAATGAAATTAATCAAATAATGATTTAATTTCTTTCTCTGTTTTTCCAACTTTCTGCTGAATTTTTCCCCAGGTTTCATCTTCTTTTCCTTCTTCAAACAACAAATCATCGTCGGTTAAATCAGCATACTTTTGTTTGAGCTTTCCTTTTAACTCATCCCATTTTCCTTTAATCTCTTTTGAGTTCGGCATAATTATTTAAGTTTTAATTACTATTAATGTCGGTACAAAATTGAGACAAAATTGAGGATAAATAGTTATATGTTTTTGGCAAAATGTTATATAATTAATTCGAATTGGATTCTAGAGTTGGAACGAAATTAAAAAGGTTGAACATTGTTTTGCGTTAAACTAAAAAAAGATGTAAGACGAGATAAAAACACTGGTATCTAGTATTATATAAAATCTATATAGATTTATTCTATGGTGGTTTTTTGATTTAAAACATACTTTCTGATTCCTATTAAAACAAAAATAAAAACGGAATAGCTTATGAAAAAAGGAACAATCATTTCTATCCAACCCAAAGGCAACATCACGGCAATTATGAGTAATTGAAAACCCAATCCGAACATTGAAACGAAAGTCATAAACCAATTTGGAAATGTTTTTGACAGATAAGCATCACTGTCCCAAACGTGAATTATTTTATCAAATCCACCATAAACAACAGTATAAATTTTAAAGAATATATCGACCCATTTTTGAGTTTCTCCAGGCAAAGCTTTAGGGGATTCGCTTTCGAAAATTTTGCTAGTTTTATCGCCACCAGCAGAATTATGTCTCAAAATTAAATAATAATAATTGTATAAAGTACCTTGTAATTGGATGCAGAAAAAAGCAATTATTGTCATCCAAAAGGAAGTTTTTGACACATAACAAATCGTCATTAAAAACAGAAAATTCAAGATAATATCAAACACACTATCCAGGTATCTTCCCACATAAGAAGGCGTATTTTTTATTCGTGCCAGCTCGCCGTCAGCAGCATCAATAATCGACTTTAGAATAATGAAAAAACCAGCTAAAAAATAGTGATTTTGTAAAATACAATATATCGCAATCAACCCAGAAACGCCAAAAAGTAGCGTAACGTGAATGGGAGTAAATCGCGTACTTTTTAATTTATTGGCAAATATTTTTGCGATGGGTCTTCCATAATCTGACAAATCTAGGAATTTGTCTTTGGCAGCAAGTTTGGACATTTAAAAGAGTAAAACAAAAAGATGCGACAATATAGTCAGGTATTATTTTATTTAATAACCCAAGGACTCCAACCGTGGGAAATAATTATTTAGATAATCGATGCAAAGTAAATGTCATTGCAGTCAGTAAAAAGAAAGCCATTATTTGATGTGTTAATCCCAGCCAGAGCGGCACACTGTATAACAATGTAAATACTCCTAAGCTAAATTGTATCAAAACAATAATTACCAAGGCATTAATGCCGATTTTTTGGCTTTTTGTTAAGTCGAATTTATGGCTTTTGAAGGCTAAGAGAAAAATTAACAGTACTACAATGTAAGCCAAAGTTCGATGGACAAACTGAACGCCGCTTTTGCCTTCGGTTAGCCTAAGTAACCAAGAATCTTTTTCTAATAGAATACTTTCGTGAAAGAACTGCCCGTCACTCATCAAAGGCCAATGGTTGTGAATTAATCCTGCATTTAATCCAGCAACAAAACCACCATATATAATTTGAAGTACCAGAACAACTAAAGCCAATCGAGCTGTATTTCTAAGCGATAGAACAGCAATTTTTCTTTCTGGATATATTAAATCCAATGCCACCCAAAGTGTGTAAGCGAAGGTTATAAATGCGAAAGTCAAGTGCAAAGAAAGTCTAAAATGGCTCACATCAGGATTGTCAATCAAACCACTTCGTACCATAAACCAACCCAAAAATCCCTGAAATGCTCCCATTGCAAGAAGTATGAAACATTTTTGCAAGGTTTCTCTACTGAGTCGCTTTTTAAGTAAAAAATAAAAGAAAGGAATTAGAAAAACCAATCCAATTATTCGCCCTATAAAACGGTGAAACCATTCCCAGAAATAAATAAATTTATAATCAGAAAGAGTAAAATCATTGTGGATATTGATTTTTTGATATTCAGGAAATTTTTTGTAATTTTCAAATGTCTCTTGCCATTTGGCTTCGGTTAATGGTGGAAAAGTATCGGTTACCAAATGCCAATCGGTCATTGAAAGTCCTGAATTGGTCAAACGGGTAATGCCGCCAACCACAACCATTACAAATACTAAAAAGCAACCTGAAAGCAACCAGATTATTACGGATTTATTTTTATTTTTCATTTTGTTTTATTGGAAAGTCTTGAGGATTTTGGCGTGTGTCCCAGATGTCGAGGATTGAAATTATGTTGTCTAAAACTTCATAAACGATTTCAAAATGACTCACAATTTTTAGACGAATATTTTTTAATTCAGTAGGTTTTCCTATTTCGTGTAAATGAGAAACTTGTTTAATCGATTCATTAAATAAAACGTTTAGTTTTTTACTGTAGATATCAGATTTGTTTCTTTTATTCCAATATGCGAAAATGGATTTTTTTGCTTGTAAAGCATTTGGAGCACAAACTATTCTTGATCTTCGAACCATTTTTCAATTTCTTTTTGGGCTTCTTCATCAGAAATACATTCGCCATTTTTAACTTGTTCTAGTGATTTTTCAATTCTTTTTCTTTGTTCAGGAGTAAAAACGCGAACTTCATCGTCAGAAAAAGCTCTAACTTTTTCATAAGTCGTAGTTGGTTCATTTAATAACGAATTCAATTCATAAGAATCTAAAATTTCATTAATTTTATTCAAAAGAACTTCATCATCAGTTGCCATAACTTTAGCAATAATTTCTAATTTTAATTCGGCTATGTTCATAATCAAAATTTTTATAAAATTAAGAATTTTTTAAATAATGAAGGTTTAAACAATACTTAAACTTTTGTCAATCCTAATTTTGCTCCTCTTTGCAATACAAAATCATATGCTGCTTGATATTCATTTGGAATTTCGCCTTCCAAAATCGCTTCTTTTACGGCTTCTTTTAGTATTCCAATTTCACGAGAAGGTTGCAAATTGAAAATTGTCATAATTTCTTCACCCGAAATAGGTGGTTGAAAATTCCGAACTTGATCGCGTTCTTCTACCTCAACTATTTTTTGGCGCACTAACTCAAAATTGCTGTGGTATTTTTTGAATTTAGTTGGGTTTTTTGTGGTGATATCAGCTTCGCACAACGTCATTAAGCTTTCCACATCTTCGCCAGCATCAAAAACCAAACGACGAACTGCCGAATCGGTTACCAAATCCTGCGAAAGAACAATTGGTCGTGAACTCATCATTACCATTTTCTGAACAAATTTCATTTTGTGGTTCAAGGGCATTCGCAATCTTTCGAAGATTTTATTTGCCATTTTTCCGCCTAAAAATTCGTGACCGTGAAACGTCCAACCTTGTTTCTTGTTGAAACGTTTGGTAGGTGCTTTTCCAATGTCGTGTAACAAAGCCGACCAACGTAACCAAACATCATCCGAATTCGGGCAAATATTGTCAACAACTTCTAATGTATGGTAAAAATTATTTTTATGGGTTTGTCCTTCAATTTCTTCTACTTGATTCAAAGCGGTTAATTCTGGTAGAATAATATCCAAAAGTCCTGTTTTATAAAGTAATAAAAATCCAATCGAAGGTTTATCGGTAGAAAGAATTTTATTCAACTCATCAACGATTCTTTCGCCAGAAATAATGTTGATACGTTCTGCATTATTTGTGATGGACTGCAAAGAATTTTCTTCGATTTCAAATCCCAATTGAGCTGCAAAACGAATTCCTCTCAACATTCGCAGTGGATCGTCCGAAAAAGTAATGTCGGGAGCAAGTGGGGTTTTGATTATTTTGTTTTTCAAATCTTCTAAACCATTGAAAGGATCGGACAGTTCTCCAAAATTCTTCTTGTTTAATGACAAAGCCAACGCATTTATAGTGAAATCACGGCGATTTTGGTCATCTTCCAAAGTTCCATTTTCTACAATTGGATTTCGGCTGTCAAGATTGTAGGATTCTTTTCGGGCTCCAACAAATTCGATTTCGGTATCTTCAAAACGCAACATTGCTGTTCCGTAAGTTTTAAAAACTTGAACTTTTGGCTTTTTTGGCAATAATTCCGAAACTTTTAAGGCTAATTCTATTCCGCTTCCAACGGCAACAACATCGATGTCTTTTTTGAAATCTCGTTCTAAAAGTAAATCTCTCACGAAACCACCTATTACATAACTTTCGAGATTGAGTTCTTGAGAAGCTTGAGAAATAACTTCGAATATTTTATTATTTAGTGCTTTATTATAATTTAAAGTAGCCACAGATTCACAGATTTTTTTCAAAAATTATTTGATAATTCTTTTGTATTCAAGAGAGGTCTTATTGAAATTGACTAAGATTGCAAGTCTATGACCAGAAACATGCAAATAGTTTAAACATTGTGAAATGTGCTTTTCGTGAATAGCATCAGTTGATTTTATTTCAAGTATGATTTTATCTAGCACAACAAAGTCAGCATAGAATTTATGATTTAAAATTACATCTTTATAGTGTACTAAATATTCTTTTTCTCTTTCAAAAGAAATTTTAATCCTGTTAAGTTCATATTCAAATGCATCTTTATATACAATTTCAGAAAATCCTTTACCTAAATTTTTATGAACCTCAATTAGAGCTCCAATTATTTTATAAGTATCGTCTTCGTATAAATAGTTTGACATTTTAAATTAATTTTTTTCATTAAATCTGTGAATCAGTGGCTAATTTTTTTATTTCCGAATTACTTTTACCTGACTATCCGCGCTCAATTTTATAATTGTAGATGGTTTTCCGGCAATTTTTTCGTGGTGCAAATTTACAACATAGTCCACGCCTTTTTTAATTTCATTACTAATATCTTTAAATGCAATAGGAGTGGGTTGTCCAGAGATATTTGCAGAAGTAGATACTAATGGTTTTTTCATTCGTTCCAACAATTTAAAACAAAAAGGTTCTTTAACGATGCGGATTCCCAGAGTATTATCTGCCGCAATTAAATTGGCAGCTACATTTCTAGGTTTGTCAAGGATTAACGTGGTTGGATTCTCGGACAAATCCATAATTTGCCAAGCTACTTCTGGAATGTCTTTGAAAACATTGTACAACATTTTTTCGCCATTCATCAAGCAAATCATATTTTGAGTTTCGGCGCGTTGTTTGAGTTTGTATATTTTGGCAACAGCCTCTGGATTTGTGGCATCGCAACCAATTCCCCAAACAGTGTCGGTTGGATACAGGATTATTCCTCCGTTTTTTATTACTTCGTATGCATTAAGGATTTCTTGATTGATGTCCATATATTTTTTTAAAGAGGCACAAAGATATTTTTTGTAATCTAAATATCTGGAGCAAATTGAAAGAAATTTTATACTTGTATATATTATTTTAATTTTATAAAAAAAAGTTTGAGAAAAGCTTACACCTTTCTCAAACTTATACAAGCTTTATTTTGAAGTTTATTTTTTTAGATACAATCCAATAATCATTAATACTAGTGCAAAAAACATTCCGAAAAACCATTTGAGCATATCATTTTTGCTTTCTTTTATTTCGACTTTTAACTCCCCTTTTATGGATTCTATTTTTGTATTTACTTGTTCAAATTTTAATTCAAGCTTCAAAAAATCTTCTTTAAGAGCACTTTTAAAATCGGAGTTTTCATATTTAATGTCATTCTTAACTTCTTCCCTTATAGCATCAACAAATTCTTTCGCTTTTGCATCGGATAGTTTGAAATCGGTTTTTAAAATCTGATATAAATTTAAGTTTACAGTATTCATAATTAAATATTTGTTTTACAAAAATAGTGTTTTTATTAATTATTAAAACATTATAGGTTATTTTTTGAATACTTAATATTTAGCTAAATGTTTTGAGTTTGTATATTTTGGCAACAGCCTCTGGATTTGTGGCATCACAACCAATTCCCCAAACGGTATCAGTTGGATACAGGATAATTCCTCCGTTTTTTATGACTTCGTATGCATTAAGAATTTCTTGGTTCATTTTAAATGATTAATTGTTAAATAACTTGCTATTTTTGTGCCTGCAATTATTTGCAAATATAGACAAAATGACAAAAATTAAAAAAATAGCCATCATAACTACTCATTCTTTTGGATACGTTGATTTTGTGGTGGAGCGGATAAAAAGTTTCGAAAATGTTGATTTGACTTATATTAATATTGATTCAATTCCTTTTACTTATAAAAATTTCTGTTCTAGAATTGCTAATTTTTTCTTTAAACTGCTGCATTTTCCAAGTTTAAAAGATCAGAATAGAACCAATTTCATTAAAAAAGCACTTAATAGTAAAAAGACTTTTGATCAGGTACTAATTATAAGACCCGATAAAATTCAAAAAGAAGCATTGATTTCTATAAGAGAGAATACGACTGAAATGACATGTTTTTTATTTGATGGCATAGAAAATTATAAAGCACAAAAAGATACATTACATTTTTTTGATACAATTTATAGTTACGATAGAAAAGATGTTGATAAATATAAATTTGAATTTTTATCGAATTATATTTATGATGAAGAAATTAAAAACGAAGAGCCAACCCAAACTGTATTTACAATTTCATCTTATGACGAACGATATCCTTTTTTGGAAAAATTAGGCGTTTATTTAAGAAACAAAAATATTTCTTTTCGGTTTATAGTAAAAACAAGTAAAAAACTGAATTCACCCGATATTGAATTTTCTGATGAGTATTTATCAATTTCTGAAGTAAAAAAAATAATTGCGCAAAGTTCCGTATTAATCGATATTCAACGAAAGAATCAATTTGGCTTGAGTTTCCGTGTTGTTGAAGCTTTGGGATATAGAAAAAAACTAATTACAAACAATCAAGACGTTGTCAATTATGATTTCTATAATAAAAATAATATTTGTGTCATTTCTGAGAGTAATTATGAAATACCAGACGAATTTTTTGAAACAAATTATATAGATGTTTCACCGGAAATTCTGAATAAATACAAATTAAACTCTTGGATTTCGACTATTTTTAAATTAAATTAAGAATTATTGACGTTTTAATTTTAAATTTTTTTTTATGGTTTTGAATATTGTTAAAAGTATATATTTGCTGTAAATTAAAAGGTTTAATATGAAATTGATTCATTTTACAGCTTCAAAAGTGTGGCGTGGTCACGAACAAATGATTATTGATGTTTTTGAATCTTTAAGAGATAATGGATTCGTTGACAAACAATTAATAGTATGTCCAACTGATTCTGAAATTTTTAAGGTTGCTACTAGCAAAAAACTAAATGTATTAGGTTTCGATTTTAAATCAGAGTATGATTTTAAATTTGCCAAAAAATTCAAACAAATTGCTAACGATTTTGGTGCTGACGAAATTCTATTACACAATAGCAAATCCCATACAATTGCTGTTTTATCGTCTGTTTTCTTTGGTTTAAAAATACCAATGATTTTGTTTAGAACTTTAATAAAAAATATTGGAACCAATTTTTTAAGAAAATTCAAATACAATTATAAAGGAATCAAAAAAATTATCTGCATTTCAGATCCTGTTGCTGAAATACTTAAATTATCTGTAAAAAATCATGACAGATTGACCGTAATTGGTAGCGTGGTCGATACGGATAAATTTTGTTTGAATAGTAAAAATGGATTTCTTCACACCGAATTTAACATTCCTCTTGATTATAAAATTATAGGAAACGTATCTGCATTTAGTAAAGTAAAAGATCATTATACTTGGGTAAATACTGTCGAAGAGCTTGTTAAAAGAGGCGTAAAGGCAAAATATATTTTAATTGGTGATGGGCCTTTAGAACTTGAAATAAAGGAATATGTAAAAGTAAAAGGTTTAGAAAACGAAGTTTTTTTTGCTGGTTTTAGGGATGATGTTCATCAATGTTTGCCAGAATTTGATTTGTTTTTATTTACTTCTACTAATGAAGCCACTGGAGGCGTTATTCTGGAAAGTTACGCTTGCAATGTTCCAGTTGTAGCTTCAAGAGCTGGCGGAATTCCGACGGTTTTAGAAGAAAATGAAACAGGTTTGCTCGCCGAAGCCGGAAATGCAATAGATTTTGCCAATAAAACCGAAGCTTTGCTTTTGGATAAACAAATGCAGGATAAGTTTATAAAAGCCGGATATGAATTTTTGATGGCAACTTCAACTCGGTTCATCATTGGTAAAAAAATTGATACTGTTTTAAACGAAGTTTTGGCATAACTGCAATAAAAATCAGTGAATTTTCAAAAAATAAATAAATTATGATTTACATTATAGTATTGGTAGTTGTAGCTTTCGCTTTTCTCTTATTTATAAATTTTCAATTTAAAATATTTTATTCTGCTAAAAATAAACTTAGGATATTAGAGTATCATTCTATTTCTACCAATGGTTTTGAAGATCAAATTACGATTACAAAAGAGAAAATTATAGAGCAGTTTGATTATTTAAAAAAGAATAATTACAACACACTTTGGCTGTCAGAACTGGAAGCAATTAAGAATAGTAAACAAAAATTAGCTCCAAAATCGATTGTGTTAACTTTTGATGATGGATTTTTAGACAATTACACGGAGCTTTATCCTTTGTTGCAACAATATGATTTTAAGGCAGTTTGTTTTGTAGTTCTAGGTAGAATGGGTCAAAAAGCAGATTGGGGCGGAAAATATGTAAGCGATTCTATGATGATGATGAACAAAGAGCAACTTCAAGCAATAGGTTCTCACATAGAATTGGGATATCATACTTTTAAACATGATAATTATGCTAATCTTTCTTTAGAAGAAATAGAAAATGATCTTCAACTTTGTGAAAAAGTTATTGAAAGGGAAGAGTTGAACGTTTTTCCAGCTTTGGCTTACACTTACGGTGGTTACTATCGAAAGAAAGATACATCTCAAAAACAGTTTTTTGAATTGTTAAATAAATATGGAATAAAGTATGGTCTACGGATAGGAAATAGAATCAATATCTTTCCATTTAGCAATAAATACGAAATACAACGCATCGACATTAGAGGAAAAGACAGCATGCAAGATTTTGTTAAAAAAGTTATCGTTGGACGAAAAAAACTATTTTAAAACCAGTTTTTCTTTCCATAATGATTTGTAGAAGTTATAGTAATTCTCTTTAATTACATTTAGATTGTGATATTTTTTAACTCTATTTAAGGAATTTGTTTTGATGTTTTCGGTCAGTTTTTTGTCATTTAAAATTTTGAGAACATTGCTTGATAAGTTTCCTGAGTCTTTAATTTCAGATAAAAAACCAGTTTCTTCATTTACAATCACTTCGGGAATTCCTCCAGCTTTTGTTGCGACTATAGGCACTTTGCTTGCCATTGCTTCATAAACTGATAATGGCAAACCCTCAGTTGTAGAAGTGATTAAAAAGACATCAAACTCGGGCAATAAATCACTTACATTATTCCTAAAACCAGTAAAAAATATATCATTTTCCAAATTGTTTTCTTCGGCGTAAGCTATTAAATCATTTTTTAAAATTCCGTCTCCAATTACAACGAATTTAATCGGGTGTTTTGTATCGTTTTTTTCTTTGATTTTTTTTGCCGCATCTATAAATGTATATAAATCTTTTTGTTTGGTTAATCCTGCAATGTTTCCTATAATGTATGTGTCACTGGTGAAATTGAATTCATTGTGCAGGATATTTTTGCTCGATTGGTTTTCAAATTTTTCAACATCAATAGCGTCATAAATTGTTAGTAATCGGTTTTTATTGGAAATAATATTTTCGAAAATACTCTCAACTGCTATAGAAACGCATATAATTTTGTGAATGCTAGGATGAGAATATTTGAATCTATTTAAAAATTTATCTTTGATTTTGTTATTTCTTTTTCGACTTAATATTAAAGAAGTAGATTTTTTTAAAAAATTAAATGCAATCAAACCTGCGTTTAAAGCTGTAGAATCGTGGATGTGAACTACGTCAATAGATTCTTTTTTACATATTTTAATAATGGCGATTGAAAGATTAAAAAATTTTAGTTTATTTTTTTTATACGTAAAATAATTGGCAGAATCCTTTTGACAAATAGCTGCCAAAACTGAATCATCGGGGCATAGAATAAACTGTTTTAAATCGCTTTTATCTTGAAGAGTTGTGTAGATGGTATACATTTGGGCATCTCCACCTCGCATTTCTGTTATTGAAGTGACATTTAATATTTTCATTTTTGTCTTTATTTTTTCAATTTCTATTTGAAACTCTATACTTCGTGAATTAAATATGTTGATTTCCTCCCTTTGGACTTAGGATCATTGAAAAGGTTTAATCTAAAAATATTTTTTATGAAAATAAATTGTTCTGATTTTTTTAGCTTAAATAAACAAAGTTTATTAGGGCACTCCATTAGCATTTTGTTATTTTTGTAGATTAACCTTTAGTTTATAATAGATGTCATTAACTGTCAACACTGATTTTATTTCAAAAAAAAATCAGATTAAAAATTACATTCAAAACTTCAGTTCAACAGGAACGATTTTTGGTGATGGCAAACGAAATGTCATCAAACTTTTTGAATGGGAAGGAAAAACCATTAATGTCAAATCCTTCAAAATCCCACATTTAATTAATAAAATTGCTTACAAATATTTTAGGAAATCCAAAGCCGAACGTTCCTTTGAATACGCAACTCTTTTACTAGAAAAAGGAATTGGAACACCACAACCTATAGCTTTTTTTGAGAATTACGATGTTGTTGGACTCAAAGAAAGTTATTATGTAAGCGAACATTTACTGTGTGATTTAACGTTTAGAGAATTGGTAGAAATTCCAGATTTTCCAGATAATGAAAATATTCTTAGACAATTTACCCAATTTTCTTTCGATTTGCACGAGAAAGGAATCGAGTTTTTAGACCATTCGCCTGGCAATACTTTAATTAAGAAAGCAGCAGATGCAAAGTATTATTTCTTTTTGGTTGATTTAAACAGAATGAGTTTTCATGAAACTATGGATTTTGATTCTCGGATGAAAAACCTGAGTCGTTTGACTCCAAAAAAAGAAATGATAGAAGTGATGAGCAACGAATATGCTAAACTGTACACATCTCAAACCGAAGCAGAAATTTTTGAGAAAATGTGGTTTTATACTACTGATTTTCAAGAGAAGTTTCAAAGAAAAATTGCCAGAAAAAAGAAATTTCTTTTTTGGAGATAATTTTATTTTAAAATAAGAAGACGAGGAAAATTATTTTAAATGTGTTTTTAAAAAATTCTCTAATGCTGGAATTATTAAATCGGGAGTGAATTGATGATAAAAAGCAACCGTTTCTTTTTTGATAATTTTAGCAGATTTAGCATCAAATAAATCAGGTTTAAAATCTTTTAAATGCAGAGAAACGTGGTTGATTCCGTCTTCAAAAGTAGCCCAACCATTTTTATCAATCCAAGGAGAAAATATAATAAAGGAAGGTTTTCCCAAAGCTTTTGCCATATTTATTGCGCCACCATCATTTCCTATTATCATGTCACAAGAATCCATTATAGCAATAAAATCCCGAATCGATTTTCCTAAAAGAGTAAAATCAATTTTTGCCTTCGTTTCCGTTGTACAACCATTATAAATAGTAGTTGCTTCTTGAATTTGATTTGGCATATAATTAAAAAGCAAATTGACATCGCCTTTGGAGCCAATAAAATCAATCAACTTTGACATATACGCTAAAGGATACGTTTTTTCTAAACCACTTCCAATAATGCTCAACATGATAATTGACTTTTTGCGGTCTATATTGTGAGATTCTAAAAGCTTAGTTGCAAAATCTTTTTCCTGTTGCGTTATATAAATTTTAGGAAAAGTTTCAAGTTCAATATTTAGGTTTAATGGATCTAGCAAGGCAAGTCGTTGTTCGATGATTAACCCTAAATTAGAATCAGACGTTTTTTTTCTTTCAACAGTATCCGTGTAAAGAAAAGTTCTGCCTTTTTTTAAAAATGATATTTTTTGCTTTGCACCTGAAAATAGCACAACTAGCCAACTTTCTAGTTTAGAATAAGCATCAATAACAATGTCATATTTTTCGGCACGAATAGACTTCAATAGTTTGAAATATTCCCATTTGCTTTTCTGATGCTTTTTTTGAAAAAGTATTAGATTATTAAAACTTGTATTTCCTTGTAAAACTGCGATTGTAGATTCGTAAACCATATAATCGATTTGAGCATTCGGAAAAGCTTTACGTAAATTATCACATAAAATGGAACTTACTAACACATCTCCAATCATTTTTTGCTGAATTACAAGTATTTTCATTTAAAATTAATTTTTTAATTTCCTGTAATTCATCGCACGAGGACTAATCCAAGTTTGATTTTTTAAAGCATTAAAGTAATAAGTAAATAAATTTTGAAGCATCAAACGATTTACTTGTAATTTGGGAATAAAAAATAAAAATAGACTTAAAATAGACAGTAATAATTTTTCAGAAAGAACACCAATTATCAATAAAGTTTGTAAATAAAAATGAGTAATTGATGCAAACTGATTGCTAATATAAACGTGTTTCGAAATAATTACTTCTGTTTTTGTTAGCGCTTTTGTTTTCACATTTATCCGTGAAGAACCTCCATGTTGATGAAAAATAGTGGCTTGTCGAGTTACGGCAACTTTTCCTCCACTCGAATTCATTTTTTTGCAAAGATCAACATCTTCAAAATACAACCAGTAATCCTCATTCCACCCTTTGATTTTGTCAAACCAATCTCGGCTTATAAAAATAACGGCTCCTGTGACCCAATCTGGATAGAATAAAGAATCACTTTCGTCGAATCGTTTTGCCAACTTAGTTTTGTTCCATTTTCGATAAATAGATCTGGAAATTCCAAAAAATCTTCCTAGCGCTGGAAACAAATTCTTCTGATTGTAAAAAATATTATTTTCGTTTATTTGTAAACAAGATACTATTCCAATTTCAGGATGTGAAGTCGCAGTTTGCAAAAGAGTTGCTAATGCTTCGAGAGTAAGTTTTGTGTCAGGATTTAAAAAAAGGAAATGGTTTCCCTTTGCCATGCTTGCACCAAAGTTGCAACCATTAGAGAAACCATTATTACCTGAATTTTCTATGAACGTAAAGTTCGAATATTTATGTTTAAAAATAGGAAATTGACCGTCATTTGAAAAATTATCTACCACAACAACTTCAAAAGAAAAAGTTTCAGAATAGATTGTTTTAATAGATTCTAAACAATCGTCTAACGCTTTCCAGCCGCGGTAATTAACTATAATTATGGAAATATCCAATAGATTTTCTATTTAGAATTTAAACCGCCACGTCATATTCACGTAACGCATTATTCAATGATGTTTTCAAATCGGTTGATGGTTTACGAGTTCCGATAATCAAAGCGCAAGGCACTTGAAAATCTCCAGCTGCGAATTTCTTGGTATAACTTCCAGGAATTACTACGGAACGAGCAGGAACAAATCCTTTTCTTTCGATAGGAGTTTCGCCAGTAACATCAATAATTTTTGTAGATGCAGTCAAACATACATTGGCACCAAGAACGGCTTCTTTTCCTACGTGAACTCCTTCCACAATAATACAACGAGATCCGATGAAAGCACCGTCTTCGATGATTACTGGTGCAGCTTGCAATGGTTCCAAAACACCTCCAATTCCAACACCACCAGAAAGGTGAACGTCTTTACCAATTTGAGCACAACTTCCTACAGTTGCCCAAGTATCGACCATTGTTCCAGAATCAACGTAAGCGCCAATGTTTACGTAGCTTGGCATCATAATTACGCCGCTTGCTAAAAATGCGCCATAACGAGCAGAAGCTCCAGGAACTACACGAACTCCTTTTTCGGCATAATCTCTTTTCAATAACATTTTGTCGTTGTATTCGAAAATTCCAGCTTCTAATGTTTCCATTTTTTGAATTGGGAAATAAAGCACTACAGCTTTCTTCACCCATTCGTTTACTTGCCAAGAACTTGTACTGAGCGAAGTCGAAGTATCGCCAACGGGCTCAGCAACACGTAGTTTTCCTGAATCTAATAATTCGATTACTGCTCTAATGGCATCAGTAGTTTTTGTTTCTTGTAACAATGCACGGTTTTCCCAAGCTTGTTCTATTATGGATTGTAATTCGTTCATTTTCGTTAAATTTTTGACAAATATACCTTTTTTAGACAAAAGCAAAAAGTTTAATCCAATGGAAAATGTTATATATTTGTGTTTTAAATGCGAACGATTATGGAAACCATCAGATTAGAATTTCAGCCCAACATCAAAGCCAAAATTTTGGAATTATTGAGTTCGTTTTCTTCTGATGAATTAAAAATTGTTCAGGAAGATCCTGATTTCGATAGAAACAAGAAAGAAATGGATGCTTCTTTAGAAAAAATCCATAATGGCACTGCAAAACTATACTCATTTGATGAGTTAGACGCAATTCTTGAAAAAACAATTTCTGAATATGATAGTTAAATGAATATAAAGGTTACAAATTTTGAACCCTATTTTTTTGTCATTCTGACGAAGGAAGAATCTCTTTAGTTGCTCTCGTTATGTGATTCTTCCTTCGTCAGAATGACAAATTG
>JBBQSZ010000019.1:0-50413 GCA_038234745.1 Flavobacteriales bacterium
AAACCACCAGCTAGCATCGCCCATATACCTGACGCACCATTTGAGTTGACCATAGTGGTAGTGGTGGTAACATTCTCAACCGATGTTGCTTGTCCGAATGCTGCAAAAGTTTGAATTAATTTTCCGAATCGCCGACCAGCCATAAAGTAATCTTCCCGATTATTTACTAACCGAGCAGCTCGTATTGCAATAATAATAATAGCGATAAAATAAATAACAACAATTGCAATGTCAAGTATTGACAGACCCCAAAAAGCTGAGCTTTTCATAATTTTTAATATTTAAATCCAAATTTTTTAATTATCTTAGAGAAGTAAGAGTCAATTTTTAAAAAGAAAATAGATCCTATTATTTTTTTCAGGTAAATTTAATTTAGTAAGGTTTTACTTTTAACATACCCAAGAAGATTCAATAATCCTTGCCATTTTCATAGGTCAAATCTATTTTTTTTGCATTAATAAATTCTTAATTATCGCTTAATAAAATGGGAATTCAATAAAATTTTAATATAAATTTGGTTATTTTGTAATTTGGAGCCGAAAGAAGTCAATTCTGAGACCTTTTAACACCTTTTCAGTTTAAATAAATGGAATTCGAGTTGTGTTTCCTTAATAATAGAAACATAGAGGAAGAGTTGTATTGAAATTCTTGTTTTGAATTTCAGAAAAGTTAGAAGAAATTGAGGCATCAATGTTTCAATTGATAGCTTCCGAAAAGGTATTTTTGGGATTAATTTTAATTGCAATTTTCTGCTCAATTGTATTCCTTTAAATTCAGTTATTGTTTTTGTAGATAAGCGTCGGTTGGATGCGTATCATCATATTTAATTTGTAATTTCTTCAATCTAATCTTCATATCCTTTATTACGTTAGCATAAGCTGGATAGTCTAATAGATTTTTCATTTCACTTGAATCATTTTTTAAATCATAAAGTTCCCAAACATCAATATCATCATAAAAATGAATTAACTTATAGCGTTCATTTCTAATTCCATAGTGTCGCTTTACGGCATGTGGCTGTGGAAATTCATAATAATGATAATAAAGATCTTCCCTTACCTTGTTTTTACTAGCTGTCAAAATAGGTTTTAGGGATTCACCCTGTAAATCTGCGGGTTGTTTAATGCCTGTTAAGTCGAGTAAAGTGGATGCAAAATCAATTGTTTGTACCAATGCATTTGTTTTTGTTCCTTTTTTTATCAGGTTTGGGTATGAAATAAGGAATGGGGTATGAAAAGATTCTTCATACATAAAACGTTTGTCAAACCAGCCATGTTCTCCTAAATAAAATCCCTGATCTGAGGTATAAATTACAATCGTATTTTCCCACAATCCATTCGTTTTTAAATAATCAATCATCTTGCCCACATTATCATCTACAGATGCAACACATTTAAGGTAATCTCGCATATAGCGTTGAAACTTCCATAAAGTAAGCTCTTTGCCAGACAGATTTCTTTTTGTGAAATCTTCTTTTATGGGTAGATAAACTTTATCAAATGCAGCTCTTTGTGCTGGCGTCATCCTTTTTAATTCGTTTTCAAGATCTTCTCCAGATTCCGTATTTTTGACCCCCAAAATTTTTGAATCCCCTCCAATATTCATGTATTTTTCAATGCTCATTTTTTGTTCTTTGGCGGCTTGACGACCTTCATAATTGTCAAAAAAGTTTGCGGGAATTGGAAAAGTTGTATCTTCATATAGATTCATTTTATCAGCTGCAGGCATCCAATTGCGATGCGGAGCTTTGAAATGCATCATCAAACAAAAAGGTTTTGATTTATCCGTATTTTGCAACCACTTAATGGAATTTTGCAAGGTTAAATCAGTCGCATAAGCACCTTCATAAATTTTTTCTCCAGTTGGTTCTATAAATTTGGGACTGTAATAAGTACCTTGACCATCGTGAACACTATAATAATCAAAACCAGTAGGAATACTCCCTAAATGCCACTTACCAATAATAGCAGTTTGATAACCTGCAGCTTGCAACAGTTTGGGAAAAGTTTGTTGCGATCCGTCAAACATCGCTTTTGCTTGATTATCATAGTACCCATTTTTATGACTAAACTTTCCCGTTAATATAGCTGCACGGCTTGGACCACAAATGGAATTGGTTACAAAACAATTGTTAAACAACATACCTTCATTTGCAATCCGGTCAATATTAGGAGTTTTGTTCAACTTTCCACCATAAGCACTTATGGCTTTTGAGTCGTGATCGTCGGCCATTATGAATAAAATATTAGGGCTGGATTTGGGTTTGTTTTGACCATAAACCATTGTCGAAGATGTTGCAGAAAACCATAAAATGGTTAACAAGAATAAATAATTTCTTTTAAAAATTTTATATTTCATTTGTGTTTGTTTTCGTGTTTTGTTCATCTAATCCAATAGTAAAATGATTTGCTTATTTAACTTGTTACCCTTTTAGTTTGGTGGATAGCATAGTAATATTTTTGACGGTACATTAGATTTCCACTTCACATTTTTAATCGCTGCCGAAAAGAAAATTTCATCACCTCGTGAAAATGAATAATCGATACCATCACAAGTGATTATTCCTTCACCCGAATAAATAACAGCCACGAAAAAAGTGTCATTTCCTTTTAAATCAAATTCACCATTCAAGTCCAATTCGTTAAGTCCGAAACAGTCGGTGTGATGCTCATTAAATATGGTTTTTAAAGTATGATTATCTGTACATTCAAGAGTTTGAGGCGTAATTTTCCATTTTTTTGATGCCTCTTCAAATGAGCAACAATCATAATGAAAACACTGCAACATATTGTCTTCCCCAACACCTTGGTGAATCAGTTCATCACTTATCGTAAGACCACCAGGAGTAATTTTTTCGACCCGCATCGTGTAATCTGTGGGTTCTTGAACTTCCAATAAAAAACATCCTTTGCCAATGGCGTGCGGTACACCACCATATATCATAAAAGCATCACCGGGTTTTACTTCAAATTGATGAAGGCAATTGAGCATTCCTTCTATATCTTGGTTTTTATATAAATCTTTCCATTTTTCGGGCGTAACATCTTCTTTGAACCCAAGATAAATAACACTTTTTTCGCCATCAATTTCTCTTCCGCCTAAAATATACCAAGATTCTGTTTTTCCAAAAGGGGAGTTGAGCATAGTTCGTGCATATTCCTTGTCAGGATGAACTTGTATGGTTAGTCGTTCTTTGGAATCCAGCATTTTGATAAGAACAGCTGTAGTTCCATATTTTTCGGTCAATTTTTTGCCTAAAAATAATTCTTTGTTTGAAGAAACAAGTTGGTTTAAAGTAATTTCTCCTTGTGGAGTTATGAGCGTAGAAAGCCCTTCATTTTCAGGTCGATTTTTACCTCGTGCTGCAACTGTAGACATTATCCATTCTTCAGGGAAACTGCCATCTATTTGGTCAGAAGTAAGTTTCCATTTATCAATCAAAGCACCGCCTGTGTAGGTTCGCCATACTCGGTTGGACAACTGTTTTAAGGGAGTTTGTGCTAGTTTTACGAATTCATTATTACTCATTATTTAAAAAATTAGAAGTGTTTTTTGGACTAAATGCAAATACTGAAATTACCGATAATGGAATAAGAATGAGTCCCATAACAAAAAAGGGTGTCCAGTTGCCGCCCTTAGTTAGTAAAGGAACTAAATAAGTTGAAATTACAATTCCAAGTACAGCAGCGGCTCCTCCCAATCCAGCAAGAGATCCGACAGTTTTTCCGGAATGAAAATCGCTTGGCAAGGTTTGTATATTAGTCATCGCAAATTGAAATCCACCAAGAATCAGCATCAGCATTAATGAAGCCGATAATCCAGTAGGAGCAAAGGCGGCACCAATCATTCCCGGGACGATAAGCCCAGCGCCAATAGCAATAGTGATTTTTCGCGATTTTATAGCCGAATGTCCTTTACTGATCAACTTTCCTGCCCACCAACCTCCAGCTAAACTTCCGATTGCTGCACCTACAAATGGAATCCAGGCTAATGCAGCTACATCTTGTAGGTTCAAATGATAAACTTCCTGCAAATAAATAGGAAGCCAAGTCATAAACATCCACCAAATAGGGTCAAGAAAAAACCGGCTCAGAATGACTGCATAACTATTTTTAGTTCGAAGTAAATTTGGAATACTAATGACTTTGGTTTCTTTTATTTCAGCTACTCCTTGTCCATTAAGGATGTATTCTTTTTCTCTCTCAGTAACCCAAGGATGATTTTGTAATGTATTTTTGTTAATGATCATCCAAAGTGGAATCCAAAGTAAACAGATTAATCCTAGTGTTACAAAGGTATCTCGCCATCCATAAGAAAGAAAAAGTAGTGGGATAATTATTGGAACCAAAATATTTCCTAATGAAGAAGCTGCTCCAAAAAATCCCTGAGCAATTGCTCTTTCTTTAATAGGAAACCATTCAGCGTTTGATTTGGTTGTGCCAGGCCAAGGACCAGCTTCGCCGAGTCCTAACATCACACGAAAAAAGGCTAGTTGTCGAATACCGGTAACAAGGGAAGTTAAGGCAATAGCTCCGCCCCAAATAAGGGCAGAAATACTAAAACCCTTTCGAGTTCCTACTTTATCATATAAAGCTCCAGAAACTAATTGACTAATACCATAAGCCAGCATAAAGACAATATTAATCAATGCAAAAACTTCTTTTGAGGTTTGCTTTTGTTCCTCGGGCGACATTGAATCATTAATGATATGCAATTCCGATGCAATTCCGCGTTGAATTACTTGTCCGGTTGTTTTATCTACACCGTCTTGCCACATATAATTCAGTGTACCTCTATCTAAAATATTGATTATCGTTACTAAAACTATTAAACTGAGAATTACCCAGCGCATTCCATTTATTTTCATTCTACGGTCGTTTATTTTAAATTAATTTTTGATTTGGTTAAAGTTGAATACATTATTTAACAATCAGTTTTTTGATTACCTGTGTTTTGCCGGATTCTATAGAAACTAAATAAATAGATTCGTTTAATTTTCCGGTCAAGTCTAAGTCTATTTGTGCAGCATTGCTAATCAAAGTCTGGTAAATAGTTTGTCCCAATAGATTTATAACTTTAAATTGAACATTGGTTAAGTCTTCAAAACCTGTCAATTGCACGGACAATTTGCCATCTGAATAGGGGTTTGGATAGATTTGAATTGTTTTTCCTTTATTTGCATTCAAATCCGACAAACTAAGAGTTTGCCAACTGTTTGCATTTAATGTAGTTGCAAATGTTGTTGGAGCATTGTTTTGATAAGGAAATTTTACAGGATTCAAATTAGGAACATTATTTGTTGTTAAAATTCCGCTTCCTATTGAACCCGATTTAATTAAAAAACCATAGGTTCCCGGGTTGTTAACTGTATTACTTGTAAAAGTGGCTGTGCAAGATTGTATGTCTATTCCGATTGCTCCAGGGGAATCAATAAAATTATTTTCAATAGTAGCAACAGATCCATCTGCTACACAAATGCCTCCTTGGCCATAAATGGGTCTTAAACCGCAACCTCTAAGGATTGTATTGTCCGTCACTAAAACAGATTCACACGGATTACCCGTAGTTCCGAATTTTCCAATTCTAATGCCATTAGATGAAGTTGGATCGGTAATCAAATTGTCTTTTAAAATAGTATTTCTTCCGCCAGCAATGCGTATGCCATTAGCCCACATCACTCCAATGGAAGTGTTGTTAAGAATTTTAGTATCGACCATATTATTGGTAGTTCCACCTGCATTTTGTGCATTAAGAGCAATTCCGTCATCTCCTGCACCAACAATAAAATTGTTTTGTGCTGTCATTCGAAGTCCTGCAAAATCAACTTTGACGGTATTGGTATTGTTTAGGTTAATACCATCAGCCCAACTTTCAATAGCTCGGCAATCTTTGATAGTACCATCGGTTCCACTCAGCCAAAAGCAAGCGCCTCCGTGTTGAACCCAAACTCGTTGTATGGTATAGCCAATTATTCCTTGACAAGTCATACCATAATCGTGACCCATATCGGCGGTTCTTGCAGTTTCTGGGTTAAAAATATACAAATCCTGTATGTTGCAATCATTCAAATTCCATTTATGTCGGTAACCGGAAGCGCCGTATAAACGAGTATTTTGGGTGTACCACATTCCAGCTCCATAAATATTGATGCGAGTTGCATTAATAATTCCTTGAGTATGAAATTCGCCAGCTGGCATCCACATTCCTTTGCCTTGAGTTTGACAGGCACTGATGCAATTTTTTATAGCAGTTGAATCATCCAAACCATCGTTAGGAATTGCACCGTATGTAATTATTGACAGCGTGTTGGTTGGTTGGGTCAATGGCGGTGCAACATTTTCTAGTATAACATAATCTATTTTGTAATAATCTGCGGTATTATCGGCATCTTTTTTAAGGGTAATTAAACTACCTGTTGGAATTGTAGCACCAGAAATTAAAGCACGATTGGATTCGAAAAAACGTTTTGGAGTACCAGAAGCAGGATTGTTATCATCCATTCCTGAACCTGTATTTCCATAAATCCAAGTGTATAATGATGTTGTAGCTATAGCTTGACGAAATGCTCCATCTACATAAAGGTTTAATGTGGCGGAAATTCCATCACCTGTTGGAGCATCTGGAATACAAACTCGAACTACAATTGAGTTACTTATTTCTGTTGTTGTCCAAGAAATCGATTCATTAGTGGCATCTAGTTGTACTAATTTCCGTCCTGAAGATTCAAATTCTACTGTTGGAGCCGATGGAATCCCAACTTGTGTTTTAATAGTCGCACCGTCTGTTAAAATTCCGTTTTCAGCTTCATAAATAGTAAATGGCATTGTTGCTCCAACTTGTGCCAATGCATTTGTATGCATCATTATGAAAAGGCTAAAGAAGCCAATGGTTTTAAAAAAAAGGGTTGGAGTAGTTTTGTTCATTTTTTTTTTACAATGTTTGAAAGTTAAATTAATTTCAGAGGTTAAAAATACTAGCGACTTATTAATAGTTAATTAATATATCCTTAATAGAGATAGAGATGTGGAAAAAAATCGCATTTTTTTCAATTTTAAATAACAATGTCCTAATTGACGAAGTGTTTTTAGGTGTTATTTTAATGAAATCTACCCCCTCGAAAAGTAGATTTTGTGAGTTTTTGTATTTATATTGGGGAAAGTGGAGTTGATGAAAGATAAACAACTAATATTTTTTAAAAAAACCATTTTTATTTACCAAAAGCAGTCGATTTTAAAAAAAATGGAAATCATTATTTGTTTATTAATTAAAAATTAATAGGCTTCTCTTTATTTTACAATTATAAATTAGTAACACGTCGGTTGTATTGTAAAATTATAAACGATTAAACCAATAGGTCTAACAAATTACATTAATCTTTTAAGAATAGTGTGTAAATACAACAAATTAAACTTTTAATAAAATCAAATAACTAGTTTTTAAAAACATCAATTAAAATGAAAATTCAATTCGTTTTCAAACTAACTATTGCATCACTTGCCATATTAGTTACAAGTTGCAAAAACACTTCGAAAATGGTGTCCAATAATGTGAGCAAACAATCACAATCGATAGTGCAACCCAATATATTATTTATTGTATTGGATGATATGGGTTATGGCGATCCACAATGTTATAACCCCGAATCTTTAATCCCTACACCCAATATTGACAGACTTGCAAAACAGGGAATTCGCTTTACAGATGCTCACGCTCCGGCTTCTATTTGCGGACCAAGTAGATATGGTTTTTTAACAGGTCGTTATCCTTGGCGAAGAGGCCCACGCGGACACGAAAATGGCGATAAGTTTGAAGATGTTTCTATTGAAGAGGGGCGTCTTACCCTAGCTTCTTTACTTCAAAAAAATGGCTACAATACAGCACAAATGGGCAAATGGGGGCTTAATCAAAAGTATTCTGCCGCAGTTAAAACGGGTATGAAACCAGGTACAAAAGACGCTTATGATTTTCCCAATAAAAAACTCTTAGGGCCTGAATTATTTGGTTTTAAATATACGTGGACCGATACTCATTTGTATCCTAAAATTGGTCACGACACCATTGAAGGAATGGATCCAATTAGCGATTGCAAACTTGTTTTTGAAAACGGTTTGCCATTAAATCTTGATTTGGAACCTGATAATCCGTATGTCATTTTGCCTAATAGTGCTAATAAGGTGATGGAATATTTGGAGGTATATTCGGGAAGAAAAGAAAATCCAAATTTCCATCAAGATAAAAATAAACCGTTTTTTATTTATTGGGATTCCGTTGGTCCACACGCGCCTTACGTTCCTTTAAAACAATTTCAAGGAAAATCGAAGGTAGGACGCTATGGCGATTATATTGTCGAAATTGATGATTTTATCGGGAAAATGCTAGATAAATTGGAAGAATTAAAACTTGCCGATAATACCTTAGTTATTTTCACTTCAGATAACGGCCCAGACAAGTATACTTACAAGCGTGTTGAAGATTTTCAACACTACAGTATGGGAAAATGGCGTGGTGTAAAACGAGATGCTTTGGAAGGAGGCAACCGCACCCCTTTTATTGTACGTTGGCCCGGATATGCAAAAGCAAATTCGGTAAATAACACTGCATTTTGCTTGACTGATTTAATCGCGACTTTTGCAGATATTGTTGGTGATACTATTCCCAAAAACGCAGGAGAAGACAGTTTTAGCATACTACCGTTATTCCATTCAACCCCAATCGAATATAAACGTCCTCCAATTGTTTACCACAATACAGGAAGAAAAATGGCTATTCGTGTTGATGATTGGGTCTGTATCGATGCGCCTTCAGGAATCGTTGAAGAAGAGCCTGATTGGTTTAAAAAAGAACGTCATATTGTGGATGATGATCAAAAAGTAGCCTTGTTTAATCTCGCTGATGATCCTCAACAAACTAAAAACGTAGCCCTAAAATACCCAGAAAAAGTGAAAGAGTTTAAACAAAAATTAGATGAATTGATTCAGAAAGGGAATAGCCATTAGATTTTTAAATTGCTTTGAAAGCTTGTGTTTTATCTAGTTATCGATTTCTTATCAATCTAGAAAAAAAAATATTTAAAAAAAATAGTGACTAATAAAACAACAGAAACAATTTAAATAAAATTACAGATTGGAAAACAAACGATTAATTTAATTCAGCAAAAATGTCGATTAAGTCTTGTATCTATTTATTACTCATCTTACTGGTAAGTGCTTGTTCTAGTCAAAGAAAAGCTCCGAAGTCCTTTGTTTTTGTGCAACTTTGTGATACCCAATTGGGTATGGGCGGATATGAACATGATATAAAAACGTTTAAACAAGCCGTACAGCAAATAAATGATATCAAGCCAGATTTCGCAGTGATTTGCGGAGATTTGGTTAATAACGCTAATGATAGTTCCTATGCTGATTTTAAAAGTATTTTGAGTGAACTTAAAGTACCTTGTTATCTAGCGCCAGGAAATCATGATGTTGGCAATATTCCAACTGAGGCAGCATTAAAGTACTATCGCAAAGTGATCGGAAAAGATTATTTCACCTTTCAAAATAAAGGGGTGGCTTTCGTAGTGACTAACACACAATTGTGGAAAGCAAACGTTGAGAACGAATCGGTAAAGCACCATCAATGGTTCAAAAATACATTGGATAGTTTAAGAACGCGAAATGTGCCCATTTTTGTACTGGGGCATTATCCGATATTTTTAAAAACACCCGATGAAAAAGAAGCTTATTTTAATTTACCTATTGATACTCGCGAGGAAATCTTATCACTTTTAAAGAAAAATAATGTCAAAGCATACTTGTCTGGTCATACACACGAAACTTTAATCAATAATTTTGAAAATATCCAAATGGTGAGTGGAGAAACTACCAGCAAAAATTTTGATAAAAGACCCTATGGATTTCGATTATGGACGGTCAATTCAGATTGTATTTCTCATGAGTTTGTGCCATTAGAAAAGTATCAAAATTAGTGGTTTAAAAAAGGAATATTTAATTCGTGCCGATAAAAAAAAATCGAAAATCAAGCAAAAATTAATAGTCGAATAGCTGTAATTTCAGTCGCTAAGTACAAAAAGTAACAAAAATAATAAGAGTTAAAATAGATTTAGCCTAAGAAAATAAAAATTAAATTTTGAAAATCTTATATCTAATTTACTTATTAATAATGAAATAAAAGTATATAAGCAAGAATCAATACTTGATTTTAAAATAAAAAATAATATGCAACAGATGATTTCACATTTAATTAATTTACAAATAGCTAGAACTTTTTTACTAATACCTACTTTTTTCCTTTTTTCAGTTTCTATATCCTTTGGACAATCGCCAAAATCAGAAAAGCCTAGTACCTATATAGATCCAAAGTCTATTGATTTAACCCAACCAACTCTATTTGCGATCCCTTATTCGCATCTTGATGATCAGTGGAGATGGTCTTATCCGCAAGTAGCACGCGAATTTATAAAAAACACTTTAGATGAAAATTTCGCATATTTTGAAGAATATCCTAATTTCAATTTTAACTGGACAGGCGCATTCCGCTATCAAATGATGAAGGAATATTATCCTAAAAAGTACGAAGAACTTAAAAAATGGGTGGCTAAAGGCCGTTGGTACACAGCAGGTAGTTCGTGGACTGAAAATGTTGTACTGGCGCCTTCTACAGAGTCTGTTATCCGTCAGATTCTTATGGGTTCCCAATATTTTAAAAAAGAATTTGGCACAGAAAGTTTGGAGTATATGCTGCCCGACTGTTTCGGTTTTGCTTATTCCTTGCCTTCCATATTGCACCATTGTGGAATTAAAGGTTTCTCAACACAAAAATTATCTTGGGAATCGGCAAATGGAATTCCATTCAATATAGGTCGATGGATTGGGCCTGATGGAAATTCGGTTATTGCTGCATTAAATGCGGGTAATTATGCTGGTGCACATGAAAATGTTTACAGTAATGATAAGAAAATTATTAAGCGTTTAGAAGAGAACAAGCAAAAATCAGGACTTCCAATTGATTACTTCTATTTTGGTGGTGGTGATAAGAACAATGCGGACCGTGGGGGAGCACCTCGTAAGATCAACCTTGAAACCATTGAAAAATCAATGGCAACAAAAGGCTCAGTGAGACTTATTGTTGCTCAGCCTGATCTTATGTTTAATGCTATTACAAAAGAGCAATCTGCAAAATTACCCACATGGAATTCAGATTTGTTGCTCGTTAAACATTCAACAGGTGTTTTGACTTCGCAAGCTTACCAGAAAAAAATCAATCGCGCTGCTGAAATATTGGCGGATGCAAGTGAAAAAGCAGCGGTTACTGCACATTTGTTAAATGGTAGCGATTATCCTTATGAGGCACTTAATTATGGATGGGGATCGTTCTTAAGCAATCAATTTCACGATATTCTTCCAGGAACTTGTATTCCAATAGCCCACTCATTTGGATGGAATAATGGAATTGTAGCACTAAATAAGTTTGATGGCGTATATAAAGATGCAATTGGTACCTTATCTCAGTCACTTAATACCGATGTGCAAGGAGTAGCTGTGGTTGTTTATAATCAGCTTTCAATTCCTCGTAAAGATCAGGTCGAAGCTTTTATCCCCGAAGAATTAAAAAATGCAGAATCAGTAGCAGTATTTGACGCTAAAGGTAAGGAAGTGCCATCACAAGTTACTGTAGGTTTTGATGGTAAAAAACGGATGCTATTTCAAGGAGACCTTCCTGCAGTTGGTGCGGCGGTATTTTCTATTCGTTCCACGAAGTCAAAAATTAAAGACTCCGAATTAATTGTTCGCGAAAATTATTTAGAAAATAATAATTTCAAGGTAACCATCGATAAAAATGGTGATATATCAAGCGTTATTGACAAAAGGATGGGTAAGGAATTACTTGAAAAACCGATTCAGTTAGAGTTTGGAGAAGATTTTCCAGAGAGCAAACCTGCGTGGCTTATCTATTATAAGGATATTATTAAACCTGCTCGAAGCGTTGCTTCAAATCCAATTTCAGTTAAAATTGTTGAAAGTGGCCCCGTTCGTGCTGCAATTGAAATTGTCCGAGAGACTGAAGGAACAAGAATTATTCAGAGAATTAGATTATCCTCTGGAGATGATGGAAGCCGTGTTGAGGTTGCTAACCAAATTGATTGGCAAACCCCGAGGTGCGTTTCTAAAGGCTGCGTTTCATTTTACAGCCCAAGCACCTCAAGCAACCTATAACTTAGATCTTGGAGTTATTAAACGTGAAAATCGACGTGAAAAACAGTATGAAGTACCAACACATGCTTGGATAGACTTAACCGATAAGTCGGGTGATTTTGGAACTGCTATACTTACAGGGGCAAAATACGGAAGCGATAAAGTAGATGATAACACCATTCGATTGACCTTAATACATTGTCCAGACACTAAAGATAGTATGCAAGAAGTGACTGATGATGGAACTATGGCCGAACAGAGATGGCAAGACTGGGGTCGTCATCAGTTTAACTATGCTATTACAGGTCACAAAGGGGATTGGAGTGCCGGCAAAATACATTGGGAAGCTATGCGTTTCGAGCAACGTCCAGCTGCATTTGTGGTCTCCAAACATAAGGGTAACGGAAGTTCATTATCATTAATAAATAGTAATAAGGATCAAGTAAATATACAAGCTGTGAAAATGGCAGAAGACGGAACAGGCGTTGTTGTGAGATTACAAGAATTGTATGGTAAATCTTGTTCTGACGTGGCGCTTTCAACCATTAAACCAATTGCGTCAGCAGAAGAAATTGATGGTGCTGAGCGTGCTTTGGGTATCAAAGTTCCAACAAAAAAGGGTAGACTAAGCTTAAATTTTAAACCATTTGAAATAAAAACATTGCTGTTAAAAATTCCAACAGCAAAATCAAAATCGGTGCTAACGCAGGCAGTTGAGTTGAAATACGACACTGATATTTTTACTTATAATGACAATACTGAAGATGGTTATGATGAGGAGGGTTTGGGTGTTCCTAGACCAAGATCCGAGGCGTATCGAGGAAGTATGGATGGTAAAGGAGGGACGTATCCTGCTGAAATGATTGGCGATACCGTTCGGGTGGGTACCGTTTCTTTTTCAATTGGTTCACGTGAGGCGGGCAAATACAATGCCGTTCAGTGTGTGGGACAAACTATAGAATTACCTGCAGGAACTCGAGTTTTACATATTTTAGCAGCAGCTGATGTGGAGAAAGAGGTAGTTTTCAAAGCTGGGGGCAAAGAAATACCATTAACAATTGGTGGATGGTCTGGTCATTTAGGCTTATGGGATGAGCGTGAATTTGAAGGGCCAGTTGCCGAATTATCGTATTCGTTACGCAACCCTTTAAAAACAATTCATCCAGCCTTTATCAGAAACCATCGTGTAGCCTGGTCAGCATCACACTACCATATACCTACGGGTGATAAAATGTATGGTTATAGCTATCTGTTTGCTTACCGCTTAGAAATCCCTGAAGGAGCAACGAGCATTACGCTACCAAACTATAGATATGCTCGTATTGCGGCAATGAGTGTTGGTGATGAAGGAAATGCAGAGGCTTTGCAATCCCCTTTTGAAGATTTATATCGTGATGAAGCATTCAAAAACAAATATAAAAATACAGATTATTCAAAATTTTAATTCAAAATCTAAAGCAATAATTTTAATTTAAACCACCAAAAAACAAAATCAGTTATTGGCTCAATATTTTTTAAAACCCTAGCTTTTTTTTCTGGTTTCTTTTTGCTAGGTTTTAAAATAAGTAATGGTAACGTAACATCTATAGGAATTAAGGGTGTATTTGAATAAATTATGAATTAATGCGAATCAAGGGTTGGAATTTTAACGTTTTGATTTTCAATGCAAATCTGACAGGTTTTTAAAACCTGTCAGATTTAACAACTTGAATGTGAATTTTTAATTTCAACCCTTGATTCGCATAAGTAATCAAAACACACTTTATGTATCATTATACATCATATAATTAAAAATTTTAATTATGCTTCCAAAAAAAACAGTATTATATTTATTAAAACTTTGCGCATTTCTTGTGTTTACAGGAAGAGCGTATCAATTTTATTTTTTTGGAGCCCCATTTCGTGAAATTTTATGGGATGAAAGTTTATTGAATCCAATTATAAATGGTGTTTTCAATTATGTGGGGAATGACTATGCTACTACTGTCACTGTTGATTTATGGAATCATTACTTTATAAAACTATATAGTTTTTTACTATTATTAGCCGGTTTTGTTTGTCTGTTTTGGCAAAAGATTGAGTTTATTATTTTAAAAAAAACAGTTGTAGCTATTGCTGTTTTTATTTTTTTGCTACTTAACATTTGCATGTTAAAAGATAGAAGATATGGAGTTTTACAATTTTTTGAACTAAGTATTCAAATTGCCTCTTGCTTAGTGTTCTTTTTTAATAATGATATATCAAAAATTAATCAAGAAAAGTTAGTTTTTTGGCTTAAGATCCCTGTTGCATTTACATTTATTTCTCATGGAATTTTTGCTATGGGAATATTTTACACTCCTTGCGAATTTTTAGACATGACAATGAAAATCCTAATTGTAAATGAAATACAAGCAAGGTTATTTCTTTTTGTTGTAGGGATTTTAGACGTCTTAGCTTCTATATTATTATTCATTCCTAAGGTTGCTAAATACGCACTAATATATATTATAATTTGGGGCTTGTTAACTGCCATGGCACGACTGCTATCTGGATTTAACCAAAATTTCATAATAGAATCTATTCACAACTATACCTATTTGGTCGTATACCGTTTACCACATGGCTTAATACCCCTTGCTGTTTTTTATTTATTATCAAAAAAACTTAAAATTAATGTTCGATGAAGACTATAATTTTCATTGGGAAAATAAAAAAGACGAAAAACCTCAAATGACATTATAGTAGTAAAGACTTCTTTAAACAATAGTTTATATAGACTTTTAAACCTATTTACAGTTTAATTTTGAATGTAGCTAGGAAACTTAAACGAAGCCAAACATTTAGAGGATAATGATGATATGCACCAAGAGCTAAAACCCATTCTATTTGCAGATATTACTAAATAAAAAACAACCACAAATGGAACAAATTAACACAATTTACATTTATACTATTTGTGTTAATTTGTTTTGTTTGTGGAAAAATAGTTATTATAAAATCAAATCCGCACAGTTTATGATAGAACCATTTTCTATTTCACTATTAGTTTTTTAATAATTTCGGTATTTCCAGACACTATTGAGACGAAGTAAATTGCTTCATTCAACTGACCAGATAAGTTAATTTCTGCATGTATAGTGTTAGTAAACGATGATTGATGAATAATTTGTCCCAAAAGATTAGTTATTTTTACTTTTACATCATTCATAGTTTCAAAGCCATCAATATCTAATGAAAGTATTCCTTGATTATAAGGATTTGGATATACGTTTACTGTTTTTTTTTGGAATTCGAATTCAACTTATTTATCCCAAGTGTAGCATAATCACTAACAACTAATTCATCAAAATTACCTCCGTTTGAGCCAATAGTTGTTAATGTTATTTTATTACTCCCAGCATTTAATACTTGAGTTGTTATGTAGTTTTGCCAATTCGTCCACGTTAAAGTCCCCGGAAAATTTAAATAGTTTATAACAACAACACCATTTATTTTCAGTTGAAGGGGGCGATCACCAGTTGGTAATGCGTATCTAAAACTTAAATCATAGTTTCCTGAAGTTGGAGCTACAAACGTCCATTCAATAGAATCGTTTAATGCATTTGTAAAATCGGCAAATCCGGTTCCATTATAACCAGTTTGATTGGTATTTACAATTGCACCTAATAATACTGCATCTTCAGCTTGTAAAATTTCATTTTTAGGTATTGCCACAGTGATAATGGAACTTGCCGACTTAGTCCGATCTTGTGTAGTAGCTGTTATTGTTGCCGTTCCCAGACTAATTCCAGTTACAATTCCAGCTGCATCTACAGTAGTAATTGTTGCATCACTAGTAGTCCAATTATACAAATCATTTGAAGGAGTTACTAAAGCGGCTAATTGCTTAGTTGCACCAACTGATAAATTCGCACTGCTAGGCGATACCGAGATTCCTGGAGGGGTAAATGTTCCTTTATAAAACCATAGTGGAGATGATTTTCCTTCTTTCATAGAATACAAATCAACACCATTTGTATCGTAGCAAATGGCTTCGTTGCCACTACCTACAGGAATGGCAACTCTTGTAGGAGCGGTTGCAAATGCATCAGCCCAAGTTACACCATCGTTACGTGTAAATTCAAATGCCCCATCTTTTACAGTAAGTACTATGGCACGTTTACCATCATTCGATATGTCCATTGCTGTAGGGGCATCAATTATATAATCAAATTCTTGGATTTTTTTTGCTACTAATGTGACGGTTTCGCTGCTTACAGAAAGTGGTAATTCGTGAACGTATCGTGTTTTACGAGCTCCATTGAAATTTTTCTTACTAACAAACATAATTTTTCCAGTGGCAACATTCACTGAAATGGATTCACAATTTTGTGGACCCGTTTCGTATGTGAAGTTTATCTTTCTAAATATTGGAAACGAAGTAGGATTTGTACCATTAGGGTCATAATTGGGTTCCTCAATGATATAAAGCTTACAATTTGTTCTATTTTCTCCATTATCGCCAATATCAGCAATAAGAATATAGGGTTTCCCATTTAATTGAAAAGAGGCAATATCTTCCCAATCACTTGCCGTTGCTGATGCAATATTAGCTATCATAAGTGTGTTTCCCGATTTGTCTACCAAAAAAATTCTTGGTGTATCTCCTGAGTCATTGTGAACCCAAAAAGCTCCTGGAGTATTGTATGAACTAGCAACGCCACTAATTTCTAATAATGAAGGATCATTCATTCTAGCCAACTCTTGAGCTGGTGCATAAGTAACTTGAGCATAATTAACTGTCGTTGTGCAAATCGCAAACAGACAGAATGCTATAATTTTAAATAATTTTTTGTTCACTAGGGTTAGTTTTATAGTTAATAATTTATTTTTCTTATCTAAAAACTAAGGTGGTTACCATTTGCACCCATCTTACTTTTTTATAAATCATCACTATTTCACAATCAATTTTTTTACTAATTTATTTTCGCCAGCTTCAATTGAAATAAAATAGATAGCTTCGTTCGGACACCCAGACAAATTCAATTCTTTATGGGTTGTATCGATTAAGATTTCTTGATGAATAAGTTGCCCTAATACATTGGTTATTTTAAGTTGCACCTCATTGGATGCATTAAAACCAATGATGTCAAGAGACAAAAGGCCACTTTTATAGGGATTTGGATAGAGGGCCATTGACTTTTTTTGTTGAAGGTTCTCGATGGCTTTTGTTCCTAAGCTTGGGGCATTCGTCACCACTAATTCATCAATATTGCCACCATTGGAACCAATAGAGGCCAACTGAATTTCGTTAGTTCCTGCATTTAATGCTTGTATGCTAATTACATTCTGCCAATTCGACCATAGTGTGGTTGAAGGAAAGGCTAGTGAGGCTACGACTACTATTCCGTTTACTTTGAGTTGAAGTGGTCGAGCCGAATTGCCTAAACCGTATCGAAAACTCAATTCATAATTTCCAGCAGTGGGAACAGTTACTGTCCATTTCATAAGATCACCGGTATTGTTAACAAAATCTGCAAAACCTGTACCATTGTATCCAGATTGATTTGTTGCTATAACTGGACCTGTAAGGACGGCATCTTCGGCTTGAAGCGTGATTAATGTAGTCGGACTGGTAACCGTGATTTCAGCCGTGTTTGTTTTTCCTCCTTCCTCTGAAGTCGCTGTGATTGTAGCTGTCCCAATACTTACAGCAGTCACTAGACCTGTGGCGTCAACGGTGGCTATCGCTGTATCACTGCTGGACCAAATCAGTTTTTTGTTTGTAGCATTAGTAGGTGTTACAACTCCCGTTAATTTTAATATTTTAGTGATGTTTATGGTAGCGTTTTTAGGGGTCAGTTCAACAGAACTTACATTGACAATGGTATTGTTTATAGTTCCTTTATAAAATAATAGGGGCGAATTAAGGCCTTCCTTCATTAAATAGAAATCGATCCCGTTGGTTCCATAACAAATGGCTTCAAAACCGCGATCTTCAGGAATTCCTATTCTACGTGGTTCTTTTGCAAAGGCTGTTGCCCAGGTTTCGCCTGTATTGCGGGTAAATTCAAAATTACCGTCTAAAACCGTATGGATTACCGCATATTTTCCGTTGTTAGAGATGTCCATTCCAGTAGTAGCTTCGGCTATAGTTCCAAATTCTTGTATTTTTTGGGCTACTAGGGTAACAGTGCCACTGCTCACGGAGAGCGGTAGTTCGTGTACATATCTTATCTTAAGGGAACCCCCATAACTGGTTTTACTCACCAAGAGAATTTTGCCGCTTGCCACATCCACAGTCATCGACTCGCAATTCTGTGCGCCGGTATCGTAAGTAAAGTTGATTCTTCGTTGAATAGGGTAAGAGCTGGGATAGGTGCCATCGGAATTAGATTTTGGTTCCTCAATAATATACAAACTGTATTGTGTTCTTGCGGAGGCATTATCTCCAATATCTCCAATGATTAAATAGTTTTTGCCGTTCATTTGAAATGAGGCGATATCTTCCCAATCGTTTGCCGATGCCCCTGTAACAGTTCCTTGGGTTAAAGTTGCCCCAGTTTGGTCTACCAAAAAAATTCTAGCAGTATCGCCGGAGTCATTATGTACCCAAAAAGTACCAGGGTTATTATAAGAACTAGCAGCACCACTGATTTCATTAATTTCAGGGTTGCTTATTCTAGCTAATTCTTGTACCGGATCATAATCTATGATTTGGGAATAGGATAGAGAACTAGTAACGAGGAAACCTATGATTAATGCTGCGGATTTGATATATATATTATTCATTTTTTGGTAAGTATTTTAAGTTTTATGCTTCATTTATTTTGAATGAAAGGATTCAAAAGCTCAAAAATAAGGTGGTTACAATCGATGTCCCACCTTATTCAACTGTAACAAAAAACTATTTTACAATAAGTTTTTTTACTAATTTAGTTTCACCTGATTCAACAGAAATAAAGTAAACGGCTTCGCTTAATTTTCCAGACAAGTATAGTTCTTGATGTGTTTTATCGGATAAAAGTTCTTGATGAATGACCTGTCCTAAAAGATTGGTTACTTTTATTTTTACATCATTCATAGACTCAAAACCAGTAATGTCTAACGAAAGATTTCCTTGACTGTAAGGGTTAGGATAGACTTTAATTGACATTCCTTCTTGACTTTGTTCTTCAATAATAGCATTATTGGTTTTAACCCCTTTTCTTTGAGAACTAGGAGGAGTAGATACATTGATAACTTCAATGGAATCTATTCTTGTGGTAATGCTTCCTGTTTTAGTGTCATAAATACGGAACCAATTCAAAGCACTCATATTCGTAGTACCAGTTTGTGTAGCATCGGCAGTGTTTAAACTAATTTGATTCCAACCATTTACAAGACCGCTTAACGGCCAGCTTAATTCATTTACATCAGCAGCACCGCCACTTCCTAATTCAACTCTTACGGTGCCACATTTGGTCACATCAGATACAAAATACCAAAAGCTTAGTTTTCCGTTGGCTATGGTTGTTCCCGAATTGTAAGCAGGAGAGAACACTTTTTTAAATTCTTCCGTAGCACTTCCTACCATTTGTATGCATCCACTTCCTTGTTTTTTATCTGCAGTATTGCTTGTTAACGTATTGGTTGCAGCAGTACTCCATCCAGTTGTAGTATCGCAATTATCAAAGTAAGGAATCACTTTTAATTCGTCAATATTGCCACCATTGCTACCATTGGTGGTAAGTCTTATGGTATTGTTTCCAGCAATTAAAGTTTGAGTGCTTGTTAACTTATTCCAAGTGCTCCAAGAACCTGTTATTGGGAAATCAAGAGACGCTACTTTTACTACACCATTTACTTTTAATTCCAAAGGACGGCTACCACTTAAGAGAGAATATCTAAAACTTAAATCGTAAGAACCAGCTGTTGGTGCATTTACAGTCCATTGAACGTAATCTCCTGTTGCGTTTGTAAAGTCAATAAAACCAGTTCCATTGTATCCAGTTTGATTGGTTGCAATTGTAGCTCCGCTAAGGGTTGCATTTTCTGCTTGTAGAGTTTGAATTGTATTGGCTACTACTACGGCAGTTACTGTTATCACAGAAGTATCCGTTTTATTGCCATCTTGCGTAGTTGCAGTAATTGTAGCCGTTCCAGCTGCAATAGCAGTTACTAAACCAGACGAGTTTACAGTAGCAATTGCTGTGTTACTTGAAGACCAAATTACCGTTTGATTGGTAGCATTAGTAGGAGCGACAGTAGCTGTAAGTTGTTGGGTTGAGCCAACATTTATAGTAGCTGTAGCAGGAGTTAGACTTACGGTAGAAACTGGAACGGTTACCGTAATCACCGAAGTATCCGTTTTATTGCCATCTTGCGTAGTTGCAGTAATTGTAGCAGTTCCGGGTGCAATTGCAGTTACTAAACCAGACGAGTTTACAGTTGCAATTGCTGTGTTACTTGAGGACCAAGTTACCGTTTGATTGGTAGCATTTGAAGGAGCGACAGTTGCTGTAAGTTGCTGGGTATTTCCATTAACAACACTAACAGTAGCCGGCGTGACTGTAACTCCGGTAACAGCTATAGTGGTATTTTTGGCAATACTAATTACTTTTGTGGAATTTGCACTAACATCTGTAGCCACATCAACAATATGATAGGTGGTTCCGTCGAATTCTTGTGTAATCGTTCCATTTGTTACTGTATAGGTATTTCCTTTTGGGACAACAAAACGAACTTTAGCACCGTTAATTACAAAAGCAAATTTGTTAACAATAGTGGCAGTATTGGATGTTGCCGTTCCTGTATTTGCAGTTGCATAGGTAAGTTTAAGATTGGGTACCCATGTGGAAGGAATATCTTGATCACCACTATTGATAACACTAATCATCGCTGTAGAACCTGCAGGTTTAGTAAAACTACCTGTTGTGTTGTTTACTTTGAAAATATTAAATTCAAAATGATCCCTAATAGAATTTACAATGTAGGCAATACTTGGGCCAACAGTTGTAATAGGCCAAGGGTTATCTGGCCCAGAATGATGTTTGTCACCAGCCAATACCAAATCAAGAGGCTTATAATCATTAATGAATTTATGCATTCTATCATAACAATGACCGGCAGTTACAAAAAAATTGCCTCCAGCGCTATCTAACCAAGTTTTAGCATTGTCCACCTGATATTGATAAACACCATTACTTGTTGCCGACAATCCCCAAGCATTGTTTAAATTCATAAAACGGGCATTTCCGTATTTGAAAAAATGATATTGCAATCCGAAATAATCATTAACGAAGTCTGAGTTTTCTTGAACCGTAGCTTGTGGCCAATCGTTGCCATTTAGTCCTTCGTGATCTCCCGGTGTCATAAAGGTGGCAGCAGTCGCTTTTGCCATTCCTTTTGTGTCAAGAGTAGTATTGCCAATAAAATAGTCGACTATTCTGGAAGGATTATTTCTAACACTATAAATATTATCACCAGTTTCGATAATAATTTCAGCATCAATTATGTTGGCAATGTCTATCATCATATCTTTTCTTTTTAATAAGACATTAGTATCATAACCCCCTTGGAACAAGTGTCCATCTGACCAATGCATCACATAATAATCGGTTTTGAATTCTGTTACTACTTTAACACCACCAAACGATGTAACATTTCCCGATGAAGTAACCAAAACTAAATCGTAACGGTCAGCAGGGGCACTTGCAGGAACTGTAACGGTAATTTTTCTGTTGTATTTATTTCCCGACAAAGGATCATAAGTCCAATCACCATTCACAGTACTAATTGTGGTACTTACGGTAATGTAAGGACTTTTGAGCTGAATGGAACTCACTGTTTGGCCACTTGCCGCGTTGAACCATACTTCAAATGTTTGTCCACCTTTTACAATTGCAGTTGTTGCACGCCAAGGATAAACAATATTTTGGCTCCAACTATTAGTAAGGATGCCTATTGTCAAAAAGAGAATTATATATATATTTTTCATAAATTTTTGAATTAAAGAATTTGGAGAAATAAAAAACCCATAAATCAGAAACTAAAGCTTGATTTCCTCTTTATGGGTTTGAATTAAATAATTATTTTACAATAAGTCTTTTAACCAATTTAGTTTCACCTGATTCAACAGATATAAAGTAAACGGATTCGTTTAATTTTCCAGAGAGGTTTAGTTCCTTATGTGTTTTATCAGATAAAAGTTCTTGATGAATGACCTGTCCTAAAAGATTGGTTACTTTTATTTTTACATCATTCATAGATTCAAAACCAGTAATATCTAATGAAAGAATTCCTTGTCTATAAGGGTTCGGATAGATTTTAACCGACAATCCTTCTTGACTAGGTTCTTCAATTACTTTGTTCGTCGAAAGACTTTTTCTTTGAGAACTAGGAGGGGTAGATACGTCGATAACTTCTATGGCATCTATTCTTGTGGTAATGCTTCCTGTTTTAGTGTCATAAATACGGAACCAATTCAAAGCACTCATATTAGGAGTTCCAATTTGGCTAGCATCTACGGTGTTTAAACTAATCAGATTCCAACCATTTACTAAACCGCTCAACGGCCAGCTTAATTCATTAATATCAGCAGTACCGCCACTTCCTAATTCTACACGGACAGTTCCACATTTAGTGACATCGGATACATAATACCAAAAGCTTAGTTTTCCGTTGGCAATGGTTGTTCCCGAATTGTAAGCAGGAGAAATCACTTTCTTGAACTCTTCTGTTCCACTACCTATCATTTGTGCACAACCTAAACCTTGTTTTTCATCGATGGTATTGCTTGTTAAGGTATTGGTTGCAGCAGTGCTCCATCCAGTTGTAGTATCGCAATTATCAAAGTAAGGAATCACTTTTAATTCGTCAAGATTACCACCATTGCTACCATTGGTGGTAAGTCTTATGGTATTGTTTCCAGCAATTAAAGTTTGAGTGCTTGTTACCTTATTCCAAGTGCTCCAAGAGCCTGTTATTGGGAAATCAAGAGAAGCTACTTTTACAACACCATTTACTTTTAATTCCAAAGGACGGCTTCCGCTTAAAAGCGAATATCTAAAACTTAAATCGTAAGAACCAGCTGTTGGTATATTTACAGTCCACTGAACGTAATCTCCTGTGGCGTTTGTAAAGTCAATGAAACCAGTTCCATTGTATCCAGTTTGATTGGTTGCAATTGTAGCTCCGTTAAGGGTTGCATTTTCTGCTTGTAGAGTTTGGATTGTATTGGCTACTACTACGGCAGTTACTGTTATCACAGAAGTATCCGTTTTGCTACCGTCTTGCGTAGTTGCAGTAATCGTTGCAGTTCCAGGTGCAATTGCAGTTACAAGACCAGATGAATTCACCGTCGCAACAGCTGTGTTATTTGAAGACCAACTTACAGTTTGATTGGTAGCATTCGATGGAGCGACAGTTGCTGTAAGTTGTTGGGTATTTCCATCAACAACACTAGCTGTAGCCGGTGTGACTGTAACACTTGTAACACTTACTCCACCCACTACTCTTAAAAAGTAATTAATGTCAGGAGTTCCCGAAACAATTGTTAAACGAACGGTATGCAAACTATTGCTTGCAGTTGAATAATTTCCTGCATCGATTGTAGTCCACACACCAGCTGTAGAAGGTAATGTGATGGTAGATAGAGCAGTGCCATCAACAGAAAACTTAATAGATGAAGAAGCCGATGATTTGTATCGTAATTGAAATTTTGTATTTGTCAATAGTGGTAATTCTTTCCATTCCATCCATTCATTGGCTTGAGTAGCATTTACATTCCAACCACCATTGGTGTCTGAACATTTTGCAACATCCAAATTACCACTATTCAAAAATGTACCACCGCTATTGCCTGTCGTTAAGTCCGAAAAGACATCACAAGCTTCGGCTTCCATTTTTAGAGTAGCTGGATATGGATCGCTTGTATAACGTCTTAAAATATTAAGTCTTTGGTTTGGATAATCATAATACGTATTATCGCTACTGCGCCATAAGGCAGCACCTTCAGCGGCATCTGTAAAACCTTCGACTAATGTAGTTCTTGCTCCAGCACTCACCGTATTAGTAAGACCTGTTTTAAGTCTTTTCCCATGGTCAGTTGTACCCATACTTGGGTCTAAGAAAGGAAGGTCATTTGAAGCTCCAAATCCTGGACAAAGAGCACCGTATTTGCGCCCATTGTAGGTTTCTAATGTGTTTGAATAACCTCCTGCAGAAGAGAACCAACCATGTACACCATCAACTGTAGCAGTACTTAAGGTGGTGTCGTTGTCCAACCAGTCTTTGTCTACGATACAGTAAGGAGTAAATCCGTAAGTTGTCTGACATTGCGATTTAATATAGCTAAGTATCTTTGATAGGTTTCCTTGCAAATTTGACATCCAAGCTGTTTTTGCTGACCAAAAAAAGATGACCATTCTACCATCAATTTTGTAGCGTTTCGCATCTGGAATACTACCAATAGCTTGCTTCAAGTTGTAATCCCAAATGTATTTGTAATTGGCAGTAACTGAACAATCAAATTTTGGACTTGCAGTTGAATAAGTGACACCTCCAGATTCGTTCCAATTCTTGCTTCCTGTCCAAGAATTAGGACAATCATCAAAAATGGCAAGTTTGAAACTAGCTCCTCTAGCATTCATCGCATTGACCATTTTGGGGATATGCAATGGATTACCATTTCCACGGTCTGGGGCGAGAGGTTGATTCCCACGACTGAGAAGTGCAATAAAGTCAATTCCTGAATAGTCAATCTCTTCGGCCATATTTTCCCACCACTGTGTAGTGCTTCCCCAAGATGTGCCATCTGGAAGTTTTTCTTTGGCAATAGAGTTGTTGTTCGCGTAAGCTTGGCCGCCATAAATTTCGTTGTAGTGCCAACAAAAAGTGGCGCCTACATCTTGTGAATAGGCTAAAGGTTTAGCAAAAAGAATGCAAATAACTAGTAATGTAATCCGTAATGTAGCTTTTTTCATTTTGGTGTTTTTTAGTTAATAATTAATTTTCTTATATAATCAAGTTTTTTTGATTTCCTCCTTATTGGTTTGTGTTTAACTTCTATTTTATTATGAGTTTTTTAATAATATGAGTATTTCCTGCTTCAATTGAAACTAAGTAAATTGAATCCGTCAATTTATTGGTAAGATTTAATTCTGCGTGAGATGAGTTGCTAATCGATGTTTGATAAATCGTTTGCCCTAAAAGATTAATTATTTTAACTTTTGCGTCATTCATAGATTCAAAACCAATTAAATCGATGGATAATGTGCCTTCTTTATAAGGATTTGGATAGATGTTTACTGATTTTTCATTTAGATTATTCGTCAAATCGGTTACTCCCAGATTGGAATGATCTGTAATAACTAATTCATCAAAATTGCCTCCGTTTAAGCCAATTGTAGTCAGCATAATTTCGTTGCTTCCAGTATTTAATGTTTGGGTTGTTTTTACATTTTGCCAAGTAGTCCAAGCTCCAGTTCCCGGAAAATTTAATGATGCTATTGCAACAGTTCCATTTATTTTTAATTGAAGAGATCGTCCACTACTAGGCACGGCATAACGGAAACTTAAATCATAACTGCCTGCAGTTGGAGCATTGAATGTCCATTTAATAAAATCATTCGAGGCGTTTGTAAAATCGGCAAAACCAGTTCCATTATACCCTAATTGGTTTGTTGCAACAATAGCACCGCTCAATATGGCATCCTCAGCTTGTAGTGTTGTAGTTGTGGGTACTGTAACCGTTATATTCGAGCTAGCGGTTTTTGCTTCATCTTCTGAAGTTGCAATTATTGTAGCAGTCCCTGTGGCAATTCCAGTTACTAAACCTGATGCATTCACTGTAGCTACAGCAGCATTGCTTGTTGTCCAAGTCACTGTTTCATTGGAAGCATTTGTCGGTAATACTGTTGCCGTTAATTGTTGTGTATAACCAACTGATAAAGTGGCAGTATCAGGTGTTACTCTTACTCCTGTAACCGCTACATTTCCGCTATTAACTCTTGTGAAGTAATTAATATCAGGTGTTCCACTCACAATTGTTAAACGAACGGTATGTAAACTATTGCTTGAATTACTATAATTACCAGCATCAATTGTAGCCCAAATTCCACTAGTTGAAGGTAGTGTTATTGTTGCTAAATCGGAGCCATCAACAGAGAATTTGATATCTGCTGTTGCAGTTGATTTGTATCTTAATTGGAATTTTGTATTTTTCAGAAGCGGCATTTCTTGCCATTCCATCCATTCAGTAGCTTGAGTGTTGGTTACAAACCAACCACCATATTGGTCCGTACATTTTACAACATCAAGATTTCCTTCTTTCAAAAAGGAACCACCGCTATTTCCAATGGTTAGGTCATTATGCGAATCACACGCTTCAACTTCTGCTTTTAAAATGGCTGGATAGGGGTTTTTAGTATATCTTCTTAAAATGTTAAGTCGTTGATTGGGATAATTATAATAGACATTATCATTACTTCTCCATAATGCTGCTCCTTCTGCTGAATCGGTAAAACCTTCTACCAAAGTTACCATAGCACCTGCTTTTACAGTATTGTCAAGTCCATATTTCAGCCTTGTACCTTGATCTGTAGTTCCCATACCCGGCAGCAAAGTGCCATTTTGTGGTTCGGACGGTTTTACAAATGAAGGCACACAAACACCTGCTTTTATGTTATTAATTGTGTTAAGAGTAAATGAAGTGCCACCGGCTGCCGAAAACCAATTGTGTGCTGCATCTACTTGTGAAGGTGTTAAAGTTGTATCTCTATCAAACCACGGTTGCATTACAATTATATAAGGAACAAAACCAAATGATTTTTGACACTCTGTTTTTATGTGGGTAATAATTTTTGATAAATTCCCTTGGATATTAGTCATCCAAGTATCTTTAACGGACCAAAAGTAGATAACAGGACGGTTATCTATTTTATATCGCATATTGTCAGGAATACTCTCTAAGGCTATTTTTAAATTATAATCCCAAATGTATTTGTAGTTATCTGGATTGCCACAATCAAACAATTCATATTTTGTTTCGTCTTTGCCATATAAGTCATAGTTTCTGCTGCTAGTCCAAGAATTGGGGCAATCATCAAAAATGGCTAATTTAAATTTAGCATCCCTATCTTTCATATATTTAACCATAGTAGGAATATGTTTTACATCTCCCGTTCCAAGATCTTTAGTTTGGTTAGGCTGTGACCCTCGAGAGAGAAGTGCAACAAAATCTATTCCTGAATAATCAACTTCTTCAACCATATTTTCCCACCATTGATCCATTCCTTCCCATTTGGCCATAGTACCAGTACTTGTAGTAGGTAAATTATTGGTCACAATAGATTTGTTGTAAGGATAGGCATTACCAGGAAACCCTGGAGCACCATGTCCTCCATAAATTTCAGCATAATGCCAACAAAAAGTAGCTCCAATGTCTTGTGAATATCCTTTTTGAATAATTGAAAAAAGACTGATAAATAATATAGAAATTCTGAAAGTTGTTTTCATTTTATAGGTATTAAAATTCTATTTATTTTTTCGAAGATCCAATTTCCAATACTGTTGTACTATTGGGTTCAAGATTTATATTTACATCCACAATCTGCACCGAAGTACCATTGAATGATTGTTCAATTTTGCCTTTTGTGACAGTATATTTAGATCCTAAAGGCATTACAAAACGAACGCGAGCCTCTTGAATTGGGAAATTGAAATTATTTACTATCGTTGCTGTATTTGTTTTATTTGCACCCTGATTTGCGTTTGCATAAGTCAGCGTTAGTTTGGGTTTGTATAATGATGGAGAATTTTGATCTGTTGGATTTTCAACATAAGAAACTTGTGCTGTAGAACCATTAATTGGTGTATAAGTTCCCTTTTTTGTATTGACTTGGTATAAATTGAACTCCATATTGTCGCGAACAGAATTCACGATATATTGAATTTTCTTATTGTTAAAAAGTCTCGGATTTTGGTTGGCTATATAATGGTTGTGACCTACTAAAACTAATCCAAAATCGACATCTTTCTCCAAGAGTAGCAGTTCATCATCTTTAATATGGGCAGCACCAACTCTTAAGTTTCCGGCACTTTCTTTTTTCAACCAGTTTGTAGCTTCCGTTATTTGTTGGGTTGGATCAAAACCAATCCAAGCATCATTAATGACTAAAAACCTGTTTTTTGCATAGGAGAAATTATAAGCCTGTAAGCCCCACCATTTATTCCACCATTTCGATTTTTCAGGATAAAATCCGTTTTCAGGGACATTATCAAAATCGGTATCGTGATTTCCTACTACCGTAAATGTTGCCGCTTTTAGGTCGTTTAGCCCTTTTGTATTATTGGTTTTATTGCCAATAAAAAGTTGGTTCATTCTATCGTCGTTGGGTCTGTATAAATCGTCTCCGGTATTAAAAGCTATTTCAGGATTGATGATGTTAGCGATATCAATAATGGTAGAAAGTCGGTTTAAAGTAGTTGGATATTTTTCTTGAAAAGCGTGTATATCTGAAAAATGAAGGATGTAATATTCCTCTTTAAAATCTTTAATAACCTTTACCGCAGCAAGAGAAGTTTCAGGGCCAGTTGTTGTATTGATTATAATATCATATCGATCAGCTGGTGTGTTTTTAGGTATATTAACCTTTATTTTCGTATTGTAGGTATTCAATGAAGTCACATCATAAATCCAACTGCCAGATTGAATAGAAAATGTCGTTTCTACTTTATTATAGGGGCCTTGCAATTGTATGGCATTAATAGTTTGTCCATTGGAAGCATTGAACCATATTTCAAATGTTTCTCCACATTTGGCAATAGCTGCTGTAGCTCTCCAAGGATAGACGATGTTTTGACTCCAACTCTGAATTGAAAATTGGATGATGACAAGGAAAATGATAGAAGTAGATGATATTTTCATAGTTTAATTTGAAAAGTAGAATGGGCGATAATTTTTGATTTAAGAGTTGAATATTTTATTCTAAAACAAAATTCAATTTACTCTTTTTTAATTTTTTTTTGAAGAGTCAGCACTCGTTGATTTGTATTCTATATCGTTTTCGTAAAAAATTTAAAAAATAATGGCAATAATTAAAATTCTTATAATTATTGCCACTATTTGTTTTTAGAATTATTAACTCGTTCAAAAACTAGTTTATAATCACTTTTTTAGCACTTGAACCGGCTGCGTTTTTCAACATTACAATATAAACTCCTGGAGTTAACGATTTGTCAATTGTTGTAGAAGCTCCGTTTACAGCAGATTTTGCTACTTCTTGACCTAAAGTATTGTAAACTGATATTGAGCCAGTTACATCATTCGAAGTGTTTTCTACTGTAATCTGGTTATTTGAATTTCGATACACAAGGATTGAGTTTTGCATTGATTTTTTCAAACCTAATGAAAAGTTTTTTTCAACCGAACCTGCACTGATATCTGTTCCTGTTGGACGTGAATGACCTAATTGATCAGTAGTAATTGGACTTAGTGAACTCAATTTTCCGAATGTAATGGCAGGAGAACCATCCATCAAAGAATATGAATTGGTAGTGGTATCAAAAGGATTTAACATCGCTTTCAGATCAGGTGTAGCAATAGTAATGTAATTGTAGTAAGTGTTGTCAACAATATTTGTTGCTACAGGCACATTAGCGGCACTAGATGTTACAGCTCCAATCATTGAATTTTGTACCAAAATAAAGCCAGGTACTGTAGCCGAACCTCCACCTGCTGTTGTTGGGGAAATGGCAGTTACGTGTAAATCTCCTGCTAAGCCTGAGTCAGTTTTGTTTCCTTCAATAATACAGTTACTGATATATAGATTACCATAATTACCGGTAGTACCGCCATTTGCATAATAAATACCTGCACTACCTGTTAAAGCTCCTGTAGTATTTTCTGTAATAGTACAGTTAATAATTCTTACTTTTGCAGTATTTGGGGTTTTGGCACCCCAGTTAATAGCACCACCATTTGCTACACCTGTTACCTTGTTGCCTTTGATAGTGCAATTGATGATGTTAATTTCACCATTTGCGGAAGTATTAAAACGGATAAAGAAAGCGGAACCACCAAATGTACCATTCGCTAAATTGTTGGTAATGGCGCAGCCTTCAAAATTTAATTTTGAATCATTCCCCAAGGCATTAATATAGATTGGCCCTCCTTTTGTTCCTTCATTGGCATTGAAAACACAATTTTTAAATGAATTCATTTTTCCAGTTGCATTCGTACCGCCAATATAAATAGCACCTCCACTAATGTTAGGATGTCCAGAAGTAGTATTTGAATCAAATATTACGTTTTCAGCGATAATGTTTCCATTTGTCATCAAAATGGCACCACCACCGGCAACAGTTAAAGTAGCATCAGTAATAAAACCCCCATTGATTAATCTAAGGTTTTTCAAATTAAGCGTAAAATCACTGGTTAATTGAAGAAATCTTGTATTCACAAAAGTGGATAAGTCAACTCCTTGAAACCCATCAGTTGCAGACGAAGTTCCTTGTATCATTAAATTTTTTGTTAATACAATTCCAACTTTATTGGAAGTTGAAGGACCAGTTGCATTTGCAGTAAATGTATTGCCAGGGTCATTCACAAAATCAATAAGTCCTGTAACCATTACTGTATCACCATCGGCGGCAAGACCTTGCGCTACTGAGAATGATTTCACCGCAGTTCCAGGAGTTAACCCATCTTTAGTATTGTCACCAGTAGCCGATAAATAAATCGTACCAGCATAATTAATGGAAAAGAATCCACACATAAGAATTGTGAATGCTGTTTTTAAAAAGTTAGTTTTTTTCATAATTTTTTTTGATTTTAAATTGTTTATACTATTTAATATTGAACCAAAATTAGCAGTAGGAAATTAATTTCTAATTAAAAAATGCTTAATAAGACCAGATAATTATAGAAAATGTGAAAAAAAAACACTTATTTTTATTTATTCGATTATTAAAAGCTGTTTTTTATCACTTCACACTTTTTTGTCTGTTTTTTATTTTAGAAGATAATTTTTGTGTGTAATTAGTTTATTGCATTTTGAGCGTTTTTTTTATATTTTTATTTCTTGAAACTTTCAACAATGGAGATCATAAACAAATAAAACATACAAATAATTAAAACTATTAAACTTATGATGGTATCGTAGTTTTTACTAATTAAACCCATAATTGGAGGTATAAAAGCCCCTCCAGAAACAGCCATAATCATCAAGCCTGAAATTTCATTGGATCTTTCGGGCATTCTATTTACTGCGATTGAAAAAATTAATGGGAATAAATTTCCAGCACCTAATCCTATCAGAAAAATGGCTATTAGACCAACCGTTGGAGTTGGTGCAAGAATCATCAAAATCACACTTGATAGAGCAATCAAAGCGGTAATGATAAAAAATATTTGGGGTTTAATCCAGTTCAACAAAATCGCTCCAAAAAAGCGACTAATCATTAAGGCAGTAAAATAAATACTAATACCTAGCGATGCTTTTTCAATAGTCAATCCGAAAACTGACATCAAATAATTCTGAATATTTGAATTCATTCCAACATCAGCACCAACAGTCAGGAAGATACCCATTACCATCATCAGGATAAAGGGATTTTTAAGCAATAAGAAACAAGATTTAAAGGAGGCAGGTGTTTTCTCGATTCCACTTTCTTCAATTTTTGTAAAATACAACCATAAAACGGCTATTAAAGAAGTGAAGGCATACACAGCAAAAACAAATCGCCAATCGCCATATTGTGTGGCTACAAATGTGGTAATAATTGGACCTAATAAGGAAACAATAGCTTTTATAAATTGAGATAAACTCATAAAGCTTGAAAATTTCTCACGAGGTGAAACATCCATTAATAATGGGTTTGCCGATACTTGAACAATGGTATTCCCAATTCCAAGAAAAACGAAAGCAATCAACATTATAGTAAAAGAATAATCTATAAATGGTAGCAACATTGCAAATCCAGATAAAGCCATTCCGATATTCAGCATATTTCGTTTGCCTATTTTATCTTGTAAAATCCCTACAGGAACAGATAAAAAGAAAAACCAGATAAAAGCCATTGAAGGTATAAATTGGGCAAGATTGTCGGGTAAGTCAAAATCTTTTTTAATATATCCTGTTGAAACCCCAACGATATCAACAAATCCCATCACAATAAAAGACATAAACACGGGAAGCATTTTTCCCCACTTAATTTTAGTTACCATTTTTTTTTAATTTTTAATTAAACATTATTTTTATTAATTTCTAGGAGGCATATCATTGGATAAAGGCATTTCTTTTCGTAACATTTTCCCTGCTTCTCCAGTAAGCCACAGATACGTATCCGAGGGTTTTCCGTCCATTGTGACGAATTTTGCTATATCGCTAACTGGTGGTGAATCGCTGCATTTGAAAATGGCAGTTCCTTCATTTACTTCGTCGAACATCGCTATATAAAGCATTGTCGCACCAGCATTTATAGCGGTTGAAATTTGTTGCCAATAGAAACGACCTCCTTGTCGGGGAATAGAACCAACGGGTTTAATATCATTAGGAAATTCAATCTTGCTAAGGTTATGCCAGCTAAATCCTGGAGTAACACAGGGAGCATAATCAACTCCGTTTTCTTTGCACCATTTGATGTCGGCTAGCATTAGGTCGCGATAACGATCCATATCATTGTGTAGGAGGGGAGAAAAACGTTGGACTGTCCAGGGCAAAACAATGTCCGCTTGTTTTATGAGTTCGTGGAGATACGGATCGGGAGCACAATCAGCATTTAATTCTCGCCAATAGGTTGGTACACCCAACATAACAGCACATCCACCATATTTGGAATCGTTTTTTAAGAAATCGATAAAACGAGCAATGCCAATGTTCCGAATTGAGTAATCACGATCTGGAAAACCCAGTCCCCAAATGGTAACCAATGGTTTGCCATTATGATAAACATAGGTTTTTGTTCCGTTTTGATTTGTTACTTTTAGTGAATCGACTAAATATTTCCAATCTTCAATTAATCTGGAACAATTTTGCCCAGGCTTTAAACCCGAAAGGTCGTACATCACTCCAATGGCGCGATCATATTTAGAAGCGGCAACCATCGCATTTCTCAATACATTGGTCGAACCTTTATGTCTTGATTGTGGTTCGGTTCCAGTATAAAATCGTTGCATAAAAACACCATCTACACCATATTGTTTCATCCATTTGAAATGAAGATCAACCGTGCTTTGGTCGTCTGAGCTAAAAAATTGAGCTGTTTTACCATTGGCCAATTTCAAGCCTGTTGGATACGTTTTTGAATATTCTGAAACATCGGGCCATATATCAATCCGAATTTTGTTTTCGTCAGGATACATAATCCCTTCTTTTGGCTCGCGAAACCAGCCTTGATAACCAGCCATTACTAAGCCTTTGTAATTGGGGTAATTGGTAACTTTACTGTGTATAGTTTGAGCTTTGGTATAGAAAGCGACTAACAAGCAAACAATTAAAATGCAGCTGCTTTTTGTTTTCATTTTTTATCAATTTGTTTTTAATACTAGATTTAAATCACTTCAATTATTTAATCTTTTCAAAAGGAAGGAGGTCCCGACAAATTATTCTCTTTTCGGTACTGTTTTCGAAAATGGAGTTTCACCTCTTAACATCTTTGCCGCTTGATTGGTAAGCCATAAATAATGGTCACTTGGAACTTCTTTTTCGATAGGAACAAACACGGATTTACCAACGGGTACTTTGTGGGCACATTTCATAATAGCAGTTCCTTCGTCAATTTCATCGAACATCGCTACATAAAGCATTTCGGCTCCGGAAGTAATTGCACCAGCTATCTGCTTCCAATAAAATTGGCCTTTGTTTCTTGGCGTTTTATTTGAAATGGCATCTGACTTCATATTATACCAAGAAAACCCTGGGTAAACAGTAGGCACATAGGATATACCACGCTCTTTGCACCATTTTATATCGTCTACAATAACCTCCTTTCGGAAATCCTCGTAAGTAGCCTCATTGTAACGACCTACAAACCAAGGATGCACGATGTCTGCTTGTTCAAGAGCTTCCAGTAATCTTGGATCGCCCTTTGTGTCTGATCCTAAGGTTCTCCATCTCGATGGAACGCCTAATTGAATAGAACAACCACCATAATTAGGGTCATTCTTTAGGAAATCCATAATGTCAAATATTTCGGGAATATGGCCCGATTTCCTCCCGCCAGAACTAATACCCCACAAAGCAACCAAAGGTTTGTTGTTATGAAATAAATAATTTGTTTTTTTTCCTTGGCTGGTTAATTTCAAATCATCTACTAGATGTTTCCAATCTTCCTTAACCAAATTGTATTTGGAATCATCCATGCTACCAATATCATACATCAAACAAATGGCGATTCCATATTTATTTGCTGCTTTTATAGCAGAAGTCAATACTTTATCTGCATGTTTCCGTCGATTAGGGTTTTCAAGAACTTCAAAAAAACGTTGCATAAAAACACCATCAATTTTATATTCTTTCATCCATTTGAAATGAAGATCAACAGTACTTTCGTCATATGAGCTAAAAACGGTTGCAGAAGATCCGTCTTCAAATGTAAATGGTGTTTTATATTGTTTTTTATATTCGGACATTTCGGGCCAAAAATCAATGGTACAACTCCCATCCTCGAATTTTTTACCCTTGGCATAATGCGTCCAACCTCGATTGGCTCCATCTCCTTCACAATTGAACCAACCTTGATATCCAGCCATTACTAATCCTTTATAACTTGGAAATTTGCTCAGTTTGCTATGCTTATTTTGTGCATTGGTGCTGAAAACAAGGCATAGAGCGATTATAAAAATTAGTTTATTTTTAGGTCTCATTTAATTGTAAATTAATTGGTAAACAATTGCTTGTTGATGGTAGCTCCCATTTCAAATTCCAGAATTCCGCCTTTTAGAATGTCATCGTGACTAAAAAAGGGTTTATTCAAAGGTTTGCCATTCAGTTTTGCCGATAGAATGTACTTGTTTGTGGAGTTGTTATTCTTGGCTATTATGGTAAAAAAAGCATTGTTTTGTAATTTGATTTTTACCTCGTTAAATAGTGGGCGACCAATGGAATAATTGGTGTTTCCTGGGCAAAACGAATAAAATCCCATAGCATTCAATACGTACCAAGCCGACATTTGGCCGCAGTCTTCGTTACCTGCCAAGCCATTTGGATTATTAAAATACAAAGTTTTCATAATTTCATCTGTTAGACTTTGGGTTTTCCAAGACTCTTCTGCAAAATTGTACAGATGAGTAATGTGATGACTCGGCTCGTTTCCGTGCGCATATTGCCCAATCATACCTGTAATATCTGCAGATACTACGCCACCCGTTAATTCTGAACTAGTGGAGAACAATCGATCTAAATTAGCAAGAAACGAAGTTTTACCTCCCATTAACTGAATCAGTCCATCTACATCTTGTGGTACAAACCAAGCCCATTGAAAGGCGTTGCCTTCGGTATAATCAGTGGTATTGTGTTCTGAAAAACGAGGGTCAAAAGACACTCTCCAGGTTCTGTCTTGATTTTTTCCTCTCATAAAACCAGTCTTGGCATCATAATACTGAGTGTATTTTTTGGAGCGTTCCATAAATGTTTTATAATCTTCTGTTTTGCCTAAACCTTTAGCCATCTGAGCTATGCACCAATCATCATATGCATATTCCAAGGCTTTTGATACGGATTGTCTTTCAAGGTCCGATGGAATAAAACCCATTTGTTCGTTGTATAATTTTGCTTTTGGCATCAGCCTATTTTCCACGTCTTCCGATGGAAAAAGAATTCCTGTTCTATTATATTTTGCTGAACCCAGCATTGCTTTGTATGCTTTTTCGACATCAAAGCCTCTAATTCCTTTTTGATAGGCATCCACAATTACTGGAATTGCGTGATAACCAATCATACATCCAGTATAATTTCCGTGTAATTCCCACATTGGTAAAACACCACCTTCATCATATTTGGCGAGTAAAGAGTTGATAAAATCAGTTTCTCTCGCTGGATCCAGAATTGTTTTTAATGGATTGAAGCCTCTAAAAGTGTCCCAAAGAGAAAATACCGTATAGGAATCTTTTCCATTGGAATTCTTTATTTTTTTGTCCATTCCCCTGTATCTATAATCTACATCCGAAAAAGTATTCGGACTGATTGAAGTATGGTATAATGAAGTATAAAAAATTGTTTTTTCATCCTCTGTGCCTCCTTTAATGTTGATTTTATTTAGTTCGTCTTGCCACAGTTGGTGAGCAGCTAATTTTACGGTATTAAAATCCCAAGCGGGGATTTCTTTTTCTAGATTTTGCTTCGCGCCTTTGTTGTCAACTGATGAGATTCCAACTTTAGCCAAAACTATTTCTCCTTTTTGAAGGTCGAATTCCAAAACAGCAATTAATTTTTTGGAATTGGTAACTTCATTTGCATCCACTTTTACTCCATTGTCATAAAAAGTACATTTAAAGGGTTTGTTGAATTTTGCGTGAAAGAAAATATTTTGATCTTCTGCCCAACCACTTGATTTTTTGTATCCTTGAAGTTCTGAATTATTTAAAATACGGATTTCGTGATTAGGTTTTTTGTCTTCATAAATGGTGTGTGATAAATCGATTATAATTCCTGATTTTTCTCCTGAATTATAGGTGTATTTATGAAATCCTACTCGCTTTGTCGCTGTTAATTCTGCTTTGATGTTATAATCTAACAAATTTACTGTGTAATAACCAGGCTCTGCTTTTTCTTCTTTGTGGCTGAATCTCGAACGGTAGCCAGAATCTGGGTTTTCCGGTGTTCCTGGAACTAATTTTGCATTTCCTGAAAAAGGCATAAAAAGGACATCTCCCAAATCACTAATACCTGTTCCGCTCAAGTGCGTGTGTGAAAATCCTATTATTGAATTATCCGTATAATGATAACCACCACAAGCATCCCAGCCCATTGTTCTAGTATCGGGACTCAACTGAACCATTCCATAAGGGACTGTGGCTCCCGGGAAAGTGTGCCCGTGTCCACCAGTGCCAATAAAAGTGTTTACATATTGTGTATGATCTGTTGTTTTAGTAACTAGATGATTGTTGCTGGAGCATCCACTGAGCAATAAGGCGATATTTACAATCCCATAACCAATTATTTTCTTCATTTACAAAATATCTTTAATGTTTTATTTCAAATAGTATAGTTCGATCTTTAAAAATTAAATTGAAAAGTGAGAATGAAAAAAAATCTTTTGCAATCAGGCTCAGTCTCTATTAATTTTATGATAAACAAAGAAAATCGTACACTATTAAGAATTAATTAATAACTGCTTAATAATTTCATAATAAATAATTAATTGTTGTTCAATCGATGATTATTTTCTGTTTGCGCTGCAAAAAATGAATTAGTGCGCTAATAAATCTGGAGATTTAATAAAATAATCAATGAAACAAAATGAAAGTTGGAGTGGTAGGCAATGTCTCAAAACGAAATGTTTATTAGGCAATACTTAAAGTCTGAATGGGATAATTTTCAACTATTGTTGTACTTTCAAGATTTTTCTTGATATGAATATTGGATTTAATTTGATAGTAAAATAATTCTTTTTTAATAGCATTAACAAGATCAATAGATTCTTGCTTTGTACTCTTGTAAAATACTTTCTTATAAAAAGTTCCATCTTTGAGTTTAATATTCAATAGGTATCATTTACAGGTTTTCAACTTAACTATTAGAGGAATAAATAGAATCAATTGAAAAAACACGATTTCTATAGCTATATAACTGATAGTAAGAGAGATTAGGAACAGAATAATTGACATAATTCCTAGTGTATTTAACAAACTAAATTTGCATTTTTTGATATAAATTTTTTCTAATTAAGTAAATAAAATTGTATTTTTTTCTTTCTTCTGATTGATTAAAATGATTTGGTTCTCAACTAATGTGAGGTTCTCGAATTTGTAAACACTAAAAGCAGAATTAAAAGGTTTTAAGGTGTTCATATTGCTTAGAAATTTTATGGTTTTGGAAAAATAAATGATTCTAGGGAACTAAGTAAGTCGAAAGTTTTATAGTCGTAAAGTCAAAAGACTCAATATTAACAAAATGTGCTAAAAATCAATGTATTATATGATTTTATAACATTTCAAAATACGACTTTATATCGTTTTTATTACTTATTTCGATTTGTAGAAAAATTATAAAAAAACCCTGTCCCTAAAAAGGAAACAGGGTTTCTGAACCTAAACTTTATTTAGCTTGAATCTTATTGCTTTGAATGGCTTTGAATGCCAAGAAAACAAGAAACAAACCCGCTAAAGCCAATATCCATAAATAGTCATCAATTGGTGCTGGAGCAGCTGGATCATCACCAGGGTCAGCCTGCGCAAAAATCGGGCTAGTTAATAGTAACATAAATAGGCTAGCTAATATAAAAATTGATTTTTTCATGGCTTATTGAATTATTAGTTTTTTAGTTGTTTTAGTCCCATTGTTGATTGCATTAAGGATATAAACTCCTTTAGCCCAACTATTGGTTTGAATTGTAGTTGTTGTTCCCGGATTCGATTTTTGAGAATGAATCACTTGACCATTTACATTGCTAATTTCAATCGTTGAAGCACCGTCTTTTGCATTTTGTGCATTTGTGATATTGAATTCACTATGAGCTGGATTTGGCCACAATTGAATTTTAGAATCCAATTCATTTGCTTTAACACCTAAAGAGCCAGCTGTTTTCAAATTAATTGCAAAACGGCTATCACCTTGACTAGCTGTATTGCTGTCGATTGCAAAATTATAGTTGGTTCCCGGAGTTAACGCTGTTGAAGTATTCAACACATTATCAACTAAAACCGCTTCATAACCTGCTGGAATAGTATTCTCGACCACTTTGAAAGTATAATTTTTTTGGATGGTAGAAGTAATTCCAAGCGGAATGGTTTGTGCTGCCAAGTCTAATTCTGAAACCGCCATTTTTTGGCTTCCTGCAATGCTATAAGCATCCAATATAGAATTTGGTAATTTACCAAAATCGATGTTGCTACCTGCATCACCTACAGTTTTGAAGCTTAACATTACAGCATCATAATTGACACCATCGCTACTTACTTCCACTTTCAACGCATTGGTTGGAGCTACATTTGTTTGAGCGGTTTTGTGAGTGTATGTTCCTGATTGTGCAGGTGTTCCTGTGAAAATAGCCGTTTTAGGAACATTTATGGTACCGGCTGACGTAGCTTGTACAAATATAGCCCCCATTGGAGGAATCACTACATCAGTAACCGTTCCTGCTGCTCCAGAAACTATTGGAGTATTGTAACCACCAAATTTTAATTTTGCATCTGTAGAACCAATAGTTGGATTGTAATAGGAAACTGTATTACTAAGTCCTGAACTTGCCCCAATAATGCTAGAAACACTAACTGGCGCTGTGTAAGGATTGGCTACTAAATAGTATTCTCCTAAAGTTGTATTTATTGCAGCAGGTACTGTATTGGCAGCAGTTCCTTTGTTAATAACAGTTACATTAGAAGGTCCAGTAGCATAAGCTGGTGCTTCTCCAGTAAGACCCGTAATAAACACTTTATAAGCTTGTTGAGTAGACATATTAGCGGTACCGTCTGTACTTGTCCAATCATTAGTAGGGGATTGATATTGTCCTATAAAATTAGTTCCTATTGTAATGTTGCTCGCTGTAGCTAAAGTGTTGAAAGTGTTCGTTGAAAGAGGGTTGCTCAACAATCTCCAGCCTCTTTGACTGCTGCTCAAATAGCGTTGTTGAGTAACATTTGCCACGCTTGTATCACTCAATAAACTAGCCGTTCCTGAAGCGCTAGATTTTAGAATTAAATCACCGCTGTTGGTAATAGTTCCATTATTGGTAAAAACACCTGAAACACTCAAAGCTTTGCCTGAAGGAATCGTCAATGTAGTTCCAGAATTTACTACTATATTATTATTGTTATTCAAAAAATCATTGGCATTGGTCGCTGAGGTACCCGCGGTTAGGAGGGCTTGAGCTCCTACCGCTCTGTATATAATTGTACCATTATTGTTGAAGGCACTACTTTGTACTTGTGGAGCAGCTCCAGTTAGCTCAAGAGTTCCTCCTGATTCTATGGTTACAGCTGCGAAAACCACAGAAGGGGTAGTTGTTCCACTGATTACAAATGATCCTCCACTTCTTGAAGAAATTACTTTTGCACCATTTTTTATGGTTACGAATGTCGTAGTAAAAAGCGCATTTTTTGCATCTACGGTTCCACTTGAAAATGTAAGAGGACTAAATCTAATTCCAACATTTAAAGTTCCTATTGCACCCGCATCTAATGCAAATTCAGCTCCATTATTTGTTGATGTTGCGTTCCATTCACCCGTAAATGTAATCCCTCTAGTTGCTCCAACAAATTTAATTGTACTTGTGTTTTGTGGGGTTATCATACTTGATGAAGTGCCAGTAGAATCTGCACCTAAATAGGCGCCGTCCACAACACCAGTTACGGCTGTTCCAGTAAAGCATCTAATTTTTCCATTAACATTGACCGTATTACCAGCGCCAACCGCTAGTACTCCTGTTGTGCTAATATGTAAGCTATAACAAGATACTGAAGAGGCATCAACAGTAACCGTATGACCTGACTGAATGAAAACGGTGTTTGCAGCGGTTGGAGCAGCGGTTGCTTCTGCCCAAGACCCAGCAGTTCTTGTTTCCCAGGTAGCCGCGGTATTCCAAGATCCCGTTGCTTTAGTTCGATAATCTCCATCTGTAGCAGCATCGGTTGCAGATGGTGGATTTTGTGCAAAACATAAATTGACACAAAATAAAAAGCTCAAACAGCAAAGCAGCATGTAGAACTTTTTTTGATTCAGTAATTTTGATTTCATAATTTTTTTTTATTGGTTAATTAATTTGAATTAACTGTATGTTAATGTGTTACAAAAATCCTTATGAAGTATTAATTTTTAAATAATTAACACTCAATATTTTATTAATATTTTATTAATTTGAAGTATTAATTTAAAATTTTGATAAAAAATGCAGTAAATGTTTTTTTGAGTTAAAAAACGACGGTTATAGTCATTCGAATTAACAGGAAAAAGAGATTCGTAAAGTGGTATATGTAAAAGTGTAATCACGCAATCCTACTAAAATAAAAAAAAAATTTCACAAACCTATCTGTCGAGAGCCAGGTTTGTGAAATTCGTGTTGAAATTTAAAGTTTCTTATTTTAATGCGTTTGTAGGGAGACTGTTTGTGTCAAACTTTAGAAATTATACCAAACTAATTTATAGTAGATAAGTAACAATTACGAATTAACAATTACGAATTACGCTGATAATAAATACTTTACAAGATAAAAATGTATGATTAAATTATTGCAATTACTTAGCGTATTAAGTCAAGGATTCGTCAGTTCGATTTTATTAAAAATACGATAGCTTTTTTAATAAAATGTATCGAGAACCTGATGCATTGTAGCTTCTCGATACTCCCGAAAGCTTTCGGGATTGATAGTAAAGCTTATCGAATTACTATCAAAAAATATTCGAAGTGACGGATGAAAACCTAAAGTAGTCAGAACAATTTATTGTCACATTTAAATCGAATTAACTTTAATTTACCATATAAGGAATTTAAGGTCATTTAAGCAGCTGGACAATTAAAGCAAAAACTTAAATCTCCTTATGTGTCTTACATGGTTCAAAAAAAACGACATTATTTTGTTCTCATTATTTACAATCAATATTAATTGATAATATCTTTGAAAGCGACATTAAATTTAGCGTCTAATAAAGTCATATATTCTTTGCAGAAGTCGTCGTAGGATTGTTTGGCTAATCCTTTTTTGCCCATTGCATATAAGGAGTGACATTTTATAATTATCGCTTCTTCGTTGAGTGGGTCGTATTTTAGAATTGTATTGGCAATTAATTCTAACAAGTTTAGATTTTTTTTGTTGTTAGACAAATAATCCAAGCCATCAATGATTCGATTGGAAATATCCACTTTAAAAGGCTCTATCCATTCGGTTTGCACATCTGGACAAATTTCGCCGGGTGAAATGACATTCAAAAATTCTATTATTTTTTCGTCGTTATTCGCATCCGCTTTTATGGTAGAAAGTTGTTTAATTACATACGAATAATCACAAAACGCATTGTCTCCAAATTGAATGTTCATATAGGTATTTTCGTGGCTTAATTCTACATCGCCCACTTTTTCGAGAAGCAATTTGAGCTTGCTTATGTTTACGTTTTTGTTGTTCCTTGCGCTATTTTCGGATTTATCATACCACAAGTTTTCGATTACTTTGTTTGATGATATGCCTTTTTCGTTTTTGGATTTGGATAAAAGGATCAGTAAGAAAAGTTGTTTTAAAGTAGGTGTAAATTGTGCAGTAATATCATTTCCTTCTTTATCAAACACTTCAAATCCACCAAACAAATAGATAGCCGAAGTTCGAATTTTATTGTGTTCAGGTAGTTCGGTTTGTGTTTCAACTCCTGTTTCAATAAAGGTATCTTTTAGTATTTTTGGTTTATTTCCTTTTCTTAATTTTCTTTTGTATAAAAATAAAACTATGGCAATAATTAGAACAACTAAAAGAATTATAAAAATATAAGATAGTAATGGAAATGGTTCTTCTTGAAACACATCTGTTTCGAGCAATGGCGGATAGGATAGGGAATATAGGTTTACATTGCCTTCATTTGATGTTAATGCATATAATTTAGAATTGCTTGAGTCTAAGAATAAGCTTGCATTAGATTTGATATCCAGAAATTTATACGGAATTTTATCAGGAAATAGCGTCATTTCAAATTCATTAATTCCAAAACGCGCTAGTTTTAAAGTAGTATTAAAGTTGTTGTTGTCATAAATAAGAGCATAAAAATGATCTGATTTAGTATCAATAACCATAGATCCAATAGGAACAAATGGGGATTCTTTTAGGTCATTTTCTTTCCAAAGTTGACGCATTTTAAATCCGTCAAAGTCCACAGTATAAAGGTCGTAATAACAATGGCTATTTACTGCTTGATTTCCAGATTTACTGCCAAAACCACCAAAAATTAAAAATTTATCTTTGTTTAAAATACCGGATGAACTCAAATATCTTGGATCAATTGTGCTATTATTTTCGTAAGATTTCCAAGTCGATGTCTGTGTATTAAATGTTTTAATGCTATTTTTATATTTATAATGACCATATCCACCAAAGGTCACTAAACTATTGTCTTTTGGCGAGAACATTTTATTGTGATGCCAAAAATTAGGTTCGATACATTCGGTTTCATTGCTAGACCAACTCGAGGTTTTAAAATTAAACTTGGCAATCGAGTTTTTATCAAAAGAATAAGACCAAATTTCGTTTGTATTCTCATTGTAAATGAAAGTGTTACCTTGGCAAGGAAAAGGTTTGTTAGTATATTTCAAAATATCCATCGCTTGATTTTTCAAGGTATAAACATATACTGCTTTATGATCTATAAAAAAGACACGACCTCCTTTTTCATCTTGACAATTCCCAAGAAGATTCTTAAACTTTAAATCTTTAGTTTTATTCCAATTCAAATGTTGGTCTAATAGCCATATTGGGTTTTTGGTTTCTGCTAAGTCACCATTAATTTCATCATAAACTTCATTATTTTTCAAATGCTTGCCTAAAATCCAATTCCTAATTAGTTTATTGCCATTAAATATTTGGACGTGTTTAATACTCATTGGACAAACATCAGTTGTCACAAAATTTTTCAAATTACTTTTACCAAAAACAATTTCGAAATCTTTTACATTAGTAATTTCTTTTACTTTTCGGGATCTTTTTTCCCCGTTTATGGATAAAGAAATAGTAGAGTTTGTGTTGTCGACTTCCAATTTGAATTTCATCCATTTTTCAAAATCTCCTTTTGGAATGTCTTTCCATTTAAAGTTATATAATATGGTGTTGTTTATAACAAGTAAAAAATTGCCGTTTTTCGAATTTAAACCACCTTCAAAATTGGAAATAAGATCAATATTCAAATTGTTATTCCCCACTAACTTAAATATGTTTCCATAAGATCCTCCCTTACGGCGAACATTGCATTCAAATTCTAAAACAAATCCATTTTCAAGACGAAGGTTTTTTTCGGGGGTTAGGTTTAGTGAAGTGCGTTTGTCTTTTATTACTTCTTGCGACGAAAAAAACAGGCCGTCCTCAAGAGATTCTTGGGAATAGCTTAATGAAACAAATAAGATAAGAATTAAGAGTAAAGTATTCTTCATTAATAATTGCTCTGGTATTTGATATGATGTAGGCTTAAACAAAAATATTATTATAAAAAAGGAATGTCATAATAAAACAGTTCTTTTTTATCAAAAATAAAATAATGCGAATATAAGTCATTTTTTAATTTATTACGAAAAAATATTTTTTTTCACTCAATTTTTTGAGGTTAATATGGGTATTGATTTATAAAGAAATTGGCACGTCTTATTTAAATCAAAGTGAGTCAGTACATTTTCAACCTATATAAGTAAGTCGAAAGTTTTAAAGTCATAAATTCAAAAAGGCTCAGTATTAAAACAATGTGTTAATAATCAATATAATGTATGATTTTTAAAACATTTCAAAATACGATATTATATCGTTTTTATTACTCATTCAATCAATACATTTTCTAATTTTTATGGTTATACCACTATTTGTGTGGGTATTTACAATTAAATAGTAGCAGTCAAAAATAATTAAACCATTAAGAAAATTAAGCCTTAATGAATCTTAATGACCTTAATGGTTTAAAGACTTTAAATCTAATTACCCACACATTTCGTGGTAGAACCATTCTTATTTTAAAAGTCGTTGAATTGTACAAAAGTTAACTTGAATATTTTTTTACAGAAAATTGAATTTAAAATAATTAAAATAGTGCTTTTGTAATTTCATAAATCGACTTTGCCGAGGATATTAAAATTAAGGTTGATAATTATTTCGAAAATGAAAACTAATGCAAAACAGTCATTATTTTTTGTTTTAATGAATTAAACGGAAGTAAAATTCAATATTCTATTTTTTTTTCTCATAAATTTAAAATTAACAAAATATTAATATATTATTTATTAATAATTAATTTAAAATTAACAGGCACAACTTTAATTTGTATTAAAATTAAAATGTTAAAAAGAATTCGATTAACTAAAACCAAAATTAAATATTAACTAAAAACTAAAAATAATGAATAAAACAAATTGGTGTATTCTATTGCTTTTACTTCCAATCTTGATTTTCTCGCAAGGGAAGACCGTTATTGGAGTGGTAAAAGATGCTTCAGGGGATCCCTTACCAGGTGTCAATGTACTGATAAAGCAAACAAAGAAGGGGACTTCAACAGATACTAATGGAGCTTACAAAATTGCTATTCCAAATGATCAAGCCGTTCTGGTCTTTAGTTATTTAGGTTTTGCCAGTCAAGAAATTGCTGTTAATGGGAAAAAGGAAGTTAATGTGACATTAAAAGTGTCCGGAAAAGAATTAGATGAGGTGGTTGTGACTGCATTAGGAATAAAGCGAAGTGTGAAATCATTAACCTATGCACGGCAGTCTATCAATACGGAGGGAGTAGGCGAGGATGGTAGTATCAATTTTATGAATTCGTTGCAAGGAAAAGCTGCTGGATTGCAAATTGTGAGTGCAGGAACTCCAACCGGTTCGACAAGGGTAGTCATCAGGGGTATTACCTCGGTAACGGGTAACAACCAACCTTTGTATGTGGTTGATGGAATACCACTTGAGAGTCCACAAGGTGATAATAATGTTTCTGTATGGAATGGCAATCCTGCTGGTGGTGATATCGATTATGGAAATCCAATATCTAATATTAATCCAGATGATATCGATGGTATAGAAATTTTGAAGGGAGCCAATGCTGCTGCTTTATACGGTTCGAGAGCTGGAAATGGTGTAATATTAATTACAACAAAAAAAGGAAAAACCAAAAAAGGATTAGGGGTAACTATTAGTAGTAATGCTGCCTTTACAACCAACGCGCAATATCCAAATTATCAATATGTATATGGCGCAGGAGATAATGGGCGTGTGGTGACCAATGCCAATGGTTTAGATCCTAACGGCTTGCCTAAACTTGGTGTTTTTAGCAGGGCTTACGGTTCTTTAATGTTAGGTCAAAACGTTTTAGGATATAATAATCAGCCTATTAATTACCTTCCGCAATACGATGGTATAAAAGATTTATACAGAACAGGTGTGACCACCACTAACAGCGCGAGTTTTGAAAGTGCTAATGATCAAGGAAATTTTAGGATTTCCTACAGTAATGTCAATTCTAATTACACAATGATCAATCAAGAAGGACTCAAAAGAAATAATATTGGTTTTAATGCAACAAGAAATTTTACACAATCATTCAATATTGGGGTGAATTTTAGTTATACTAACGAAGCCGTTGAAAATAGAGTCTATCGCAACGGAAGTAATAGAAATCCTGCCAATAGTTATTTGTATATACTTCCTACGATGGGGGAATCTACTTTATTGCCCTATAAAGACCCATTTGGAGTAGCTTATAAATTTAACGCTGATTTTATCAATCCGTATTGGAACTTATATGAAAACAGTAATGCCGACGAGACTAACAGAGTAATAGGAGGTTTGAATTTAAATTGGAAATTGGCGTCTGACTTCAATTTGAGCGCTAAAGCTTTACTAGATTATAATGATCGATTTGGAGATGAGTTTAACAATATGGGTTCAGTCTATGATGCCAATGGTTTATACCGAACATTTGATACTACTACATTGGCTACTAACTTGGAAATGATTTTGAAGTATAATAAAAAAGTAAAGGACTTTTCAATATTAGCCAATGTTGGAGGTAATATGTATGATTACAATCAAACTGGTAGGGAATCATTATTAAATGGATTATTGGTGCCTGATTTAAAAAGTTTGTCCAATTCGAACACCATACCATTGGTAACAGAGCGAGATGGTGCCAAAAAAGTGAATTCTATTTTTGGTTCGTTAACAGTTGGATATAAGGACATCTATTTTATTGATGCTACAGCAAGAAATGATTGGTCGTCTACATTGCCAGCGGCTAATAATAGTTATTTTTACCCATCTATCGGAGGAAGCATATTATTGAATGAATTATTTCCTAAAAATGATGTGTTAAGCTTTTTGAAACTAAGAGCTTCTTATGCTCAAGTAGGAAATGATACCAGTCCCTACAATTTAATATCAACCTTTAGATATGGAGGACTATACAATGGGCAAACTTATGTGTCGTTGGATAGTACCAATAAAAATCCTGAGTTAAAACCAGAGTTGACTACTTCGAATGAATATGGTGTTGAAGCTAATTTTTTCAAAAAACGCTTTACAGTAAATGCAACCTATTACAATTCGTCTACTATTAATCAGATTATCCCTGTTCAAACAACACCTGCTTATGGCTTCTCTCGTCAAATTATAAATGCTGGTGAAATTAAGAATAATGGTGTTGAATTGTTCTTAAAAGCAAGAATACTTGATTCAAAACTGAAATGGGATATGGAGTTTAACTGGTCTAACAATCATTCTGAAGTAGTATCTTTAATCGATGGTGTGAATAGATTGCAGTTGAGAAGCTGGTTTAACGTCAATGTTTGGGCCGAAGTAGGCAAGCCACTTGGTGAAATTAGAGGAACTACCAGAGCAATAGATGCTGATTCAGGGCTAACATTAGTGGGTACAAATGGTGAAGTCTTGTTCAATACAGATCAATACTTAGGAAATGCTCAGGCCAATTATCAAGGAGGTTTTAGAAACGCATTTACCTACAAAGGAATCAATTTAAGCTTTTTACTTGATTTTAAACAAGGAGGTGATTTGTATTCAGGAACTATGGCAAAAGCAATTAACAATGGTTTGCCAATTGAAACTTTAGAAGGGCGTGAAGACTATCTTTTTTCTTCTGTAATTTTAGGCGAAAACACAAACGAATTAGGTGGGGTTGGTTTGTATGGTAATACTTATTCTGATTCTGCAAGACCAAAAGGACGAATTTATGAAAATGCTGCTATTGGAGTTAGGGACGCATCAGGTAAGTGGGTAGCTCAGAAAGATGCTAATGGAAACATTATTACTAGTAATAGATATATCAATCCACAAACATATGGATATAACTCTGGGAATGACCAAGCTAGGTTAATGTATGATACTTCCTTTATAAAGTTGAGAGAAGTTATAATTGGATACACTTTGCCTCGAAAATTTGTACAAAAAACAGTGTTTCAGGATATGAAATTTTCGGTTGTGGGACGAAATTTATATACTTTCTTCCAAAACACTCCGCAAGGAATCGATCCTGAAGCTAGTACAACCTCTGGAAATGGACAAGGTATAGAATATGCTTCATTCCTACCTACCAGGACTGTAAGTTTTAATATTAATTTAAAATTTTAATTATTATGAAAATAATTCAAAAGTTATATAAAACACTTTTTATAGTAGGAATCCTGATGAGCAATTCTTGTACAGATGGTTTCGAAGAAACGAATACAGACCCTAATGCTTTTATTAAAGCCACTCCTGAAAGTATATTTCCTGGCGTAGTTTTTAAAACGCTGGATTTAATAGGTGGGGATATGAATGTCAATTTGTTTATGAATTATGCTAGTTATACCGGAGGTAAAGGAGGTCAATTTCCAAAATTTTATTATACCGAAAGTGGATTGAATGGATATTGGACTACATTTTACGTTGATATATTGAAAAACAATCAGCAAATTATCGACAACTATTCAGGTAATCCTTTATTTGCCAATAGAGTATTAATTGCAAAAGCCTGGAAAAGCTACGTGTATTCCGTTATGGTTTCCACCTTTGGCGGCGTGCCTTATGACAAAGCTTTGTCGACTGATACTAGTATACCGTATAATACAGAAGAGGAAATTTATACCAGTATATTAAGTATGTTGAAAGAAGCCGGAGATGGTCTTAACACAACAGGGGATAAATATTCAAGTGATCCCGTTTATAATGGGGATAATGCCAAATGGAAAAAATTTGCTAATTCATTGCGTTTGAAAATAGCTTTGCGGATTTCTACTGGTTTTCCTGCCTTAGCCGAACTGCATGTTCGTGAAGTGATGCTCAAAGAAAATGATTTGATTAACACTAATATAGATAATACTACACTTAAATATGGGACTGCGCAAGAAAATTGGTCCTTTAATTATAGAACATTTGTTTATAAGACAGTGCTTCCAAGTATTTATCCTTATGTCAATCATTCTTTCATATTGCATTTAAAAACCTTTGAAGATCCAAGGCTACAAGCGATGATAGAACCTGCCAATAAGCCTCTAGTTATCAGAGATAATTTGTATAAATCTGGGTCTACCACAGATAAGGTTGTGATAGAATACGCTATTCCTTATTACGGCAAACCTCTAGGAACTAGGAGTGTTTTGCCAAGTTGGAATTTGAATGCTCAAAACAGTATTTTGCAAAACGTTGCAGATGATTCCTATTCAGGTCCTAAAAAGGATTTGTTTATGAACCAAGATGCAAGTTTCAATGTGATTACTGCTGCAGAAGTTAATTTGATGAAAGCCGAAGCTAAGGTAAAAAATTGGGGTGGTGTTAAATCGGCCGATACCTATTATTATGATGGAATTGAAGCTTCATTTTTGCAATACAAAATAACATCAGGTTTTGCGACATATAAAGAAAGACCTGGGGTAAAATGGGGAACTACGAATGCTGGAAAAAGAGATCACTTTGGAATCTCAACAAGCGCGATTTCTGCTGACCCAATGGAAAAAATTGTAAGACAACTTTGGTTTGCTCTGTACAATCAAGGACACGATGCTTGGTGTTTGCTAAAAAGGACAAGAGGTATTGTATTGCCTCCACATTTAGCTCCAGACGCTAATGCGGGTCCGAATGGGTTGTATGCTGAGACTCCAGAAAGAATGGTGTATGCACCTATTGAAATTGCTGTTAATTCAGCAGCTTATAAAAATGCTCTCGCAATTATAGGTGTTGATTTGTTTGTAACGCCTTTGAAAATAAATATGCCTTATACACCTACAAAATGGGAATCTGTTACTGCTGAATATAATCAAGAGTTTGCAAGTTATTGGTATGGATATTCTGAGCAGTTTCGCGCGCCCGGTCAGGATTTCATCGCGCACCTGCGGACTGACGTACCTGCCAAAGGTCTCCCGGATCTCCTCGCGCTCACGCAGACCTTGCACCATCTGGTTGAAACCTT
>JBBQSZ010000020.1:0-49156 GCA_038234745.1 Flavobacteriales bacterium
GCAGTTACATTTACTGGAGTTTCTTTCCTCTCTTTATTCAAAACGTTAGAATCAGCATCTTTTAATTCGATGTTTTGGACTTCTTTAACATCTTCGGTTTTTATTATTTCCTTTTGGCCATCGGAATCTTTGATGGTTGTAATAGTCGTTTTGACTTCTGATTTTACATTTTTGTTTTGCGCTTGAATATTTAACGCAAATAAAATGGCGGTTAATCCTAAAATTAAAGTTTTCATAGCTTTGTGATTTAAATAATAAAATTAAGCATTTTCTTCATAGAAAAGTTGTATAATTGTTTTTGAATGTTACATAATTATCACATTAAAATGCTGATTTGTATTTTGTTAATTTCTACTAATGCTTTTTTTATAAATGATCTACTTTTTATTTTACTTAGCAAAATAACATTCGATTGGATAAAAAAGGAACTTAAAATGCCCTGCTTTTTATCCAAAAACAATGATATTTAATCTTATATTTGCAAACTTTTAAAAGTAATTATTAAAAACTTTTGGCAGTTAACTGCTAATTGTAAACTAAAATAGTATGAAAGCAGGAATTGTAGGATTACCAAATGTTGGAAAATCAACATTATTCAATTGTTTATCCAATGCCAAAGCGCAAAGTGCTAACTTTCCGTTTTGTACCATCGAACCCAATATTGGAGTTGTAAATGTTCCCGATCCAAGAATTAATAAGCTGGAAGAATTAGTAAAACCAGAGCGTGTTCAAATGGCAACGGTTGATATTGTGGATATTGCAGGTTTGGTTAAAGGAGCCAGTAAAGGCGAAGGTTTAGGAAATCAATTTCTTGGAAATATTAGAGAATGTAATGCTATTATTCACGTTTTGCGTTGTTTTGATAACGATAATATTGTTCACGTAGATGGGAATGTAGATCCAATTCGGGATAAAGAAACCATTGACATCGAATTGCAATTGAAAGATTTAGAAAACGTTGAAAAACGTCTCGAAAAAGTAAATCGTGCCGCAAAAACGGGGAACAAAGAAGCGCAAACCGAAAAAGCACTTTTAGACCGAATCAGAGAAACTTTGCTTCAAGCAAAATCAGCTAGAACGGTAATTCCACATAATAATGACGAAGAAGTATTGATGGAAGGGTTTCAATTGATTACGGCAAAACCTGTTTTGTATGTTTGCAATGTAGATGAAAATTCGGCTGTAAATGGCAATGCTTACGTTGATCAAGTTCGTGAATTAGTGAAAGACGAAGATGCCGAAGTGATTATCCTTTCAGTAGGAGCAGAGGCTGATATCACCGAATTAGAAAGCTACGAAGAACGTCAAGTTTTCTTGGAAGATATGGGTTTATTCGAGCCTGGAGCATCGGTTTTGATTCGTGCCGCTTATAAATTATTGAAACAACAAACCTATTTCACAGCTGGAGTAAAAGAAGTTCGTGCTTGGACAATAAATATTGGCTCAACTGCGCCACAAGCTGCTGGAGTGATACATACCGATTTCGAAAAAGGTTTTATTCGCGCCGAAGTAATTTCGTATGAAGATTACATTCATTACGGATCAGAATCTAAATGTAAAGAAGCTGGAAAATTCAAAGTTGAAGGAAAGGAATATATCGTTAAAGATGGTGATGTGATGCATTTTAGGTTTAATGTGTAAATAGTATTAAGATTTAAGTATCAAGAATTAAGAGATAGAACCTGCAAAAGCGATTTTGCAGGTTTTTTTTATTTTTATTGTGTTCTAATTTTTATTATTTTTAAAAAAAAATATAAAAACTATGAAAATCATCGCCTTTGCAGGAAGTAACAGCCAAAACTCCATCAACAAAAAATTGGCCACTTATGCTGCTTCTCTTTTTGAAAATGCAGAAGTGGAAGTAATAGATTTAAGAGACTATGATATGCCATTATTTGGTGTGGATATTGAACAAGAAATTGGGCAGCACACTGTGGCGCAAGCATTTTTAGATAAAATAGCTACTGCTTCTATTCTTGTAGTTTCGCTCGCAGAACACAACGGAAATTATTCATCTGCTTTCAAAAATATTTTTGATTGGTGTTCCAGAATTAATGGTAAAATATTTCAAGAAAAACCAATGTTATTAATGGCAACATCGCCAGGAGGAAGAGGTGGAATCAGTGTTTTAGAAATTGCCAAAAATGCTTTTCCGCGCTTTGCTGCTGATATCAAAGGTGTTTTTTCATTGCCAAATTTCTATGATAATTTTGATGTGGAAAAGGGAGTGATTTCAAATTTGGAATTAGACGAAAAAGTGAAGGAAATTATAAATAATTTTTAGCATTATTTATAAAATTTAGAACCTAAAATCGAGTACCTATTTTTCAATATTTAGTATCAAAAAAATTCTTGATAACTTTGATAAGTATCATTTTTTAATTTTATCAAATTACACTATATTAGCGCAAATTCGATTCCATCAAAAATGTCAGACCAAGCCCAATATAACGAAGATAACATACGCTCACTAGACTGGAAAGAACACATCAGAATGCGTCCTGGAATGTACATCGGGAAATTGGGAGACGGTTCTTCATCCGATGATGGTATTTATATTTTACTCAAAGAAGTTTTAGACAACTGTATCGATGAATTCGTTATGGGAGCTGGTAAAACTATCGAAGTAACAATAAAAGATAAAACAGTTTCTGTTCGTGATTTTGGACGTGGAATTCCGCTAGGAAAAGTTATCGACGTGGTTTCTAAAATGAATACGGGTGGTAAATATGATTCTTTAGCGTTTAAGAAATCAGTAGGTTTAAATGGGGTGGGTACTAAAGCTGTAAATGCTTTGTCCAGTTCTTTCCGTGTCGAATCGGTTCGGGATGAAAAACAAAAAGCGGCGGAATTCTCTGGCGGAAACTTAGTTTTGGATGAAGATATTATTGAAACCACCAAAAGAAAAGGGACTAAAGTAACTTTTGTTCCGGACGAAACGATTTTCAAAAATTACAAATACCGTTACGAATATGTGATCCGAATGCTCAAAAACTATTGTTACTTAAACAATGGTTTGACTATTTTGTTCAACGGCGAAAAATATTTTTCTGAAAATGGATTGAAAGATTTATTAGAAGAAACCATCAGTGTCGAAGATTTAGAATATCCCATTATTCACCTAAAAGGCGATGATATAGAAATTGCTTTAACGCATAGTAAAACCCAATATTCCGAAGAATATCACTCTTTTGTAAACGGCCAGAATACCACTCAAGGAGGAACGCATTTGGCCGCCTATCGCGAAGCCATCGTTAAAACTATTCGAGAATATTACAACAAACCTTTTGAAGCTTCGGACGTTCGAAAATCGATTGTTACGGCCATTAGTATTAAAGTAATGGAGCCGGTTTTCGAATCACAAACCAAAACCAAGTTGGGTTCGACCGATATGGGTTCAGACCTTGGAATGCCTTCGGTTCGTACTTTTGTAAATGATTTTGTAAAAACAAAGTTGGACAACTTTTTACACAAGAATCCACCAACTGCCGATGCCTTGTTGCGAAAAATTCTTCAAGCGGAACGGGAACGCAAAGAATTATCAGGAATTCGAAAATTGGCAACAGATCGTGCTAAGAAAGCGAATTTACACAACAAGAAATTAAGAGATTGTCGCGCACATCTTCCCGACACAAAAAATCCAAAAAATTTAGAAAGCACCTTGTTTATTACCGAGGGAGATTCTGCTTCGGGATCGATAACAAAATCTCGTGATGTGAATACGCAAGCCGTTTTTAGTTTGCGTGGAAAACCCTTGAATTCCTATGGAATGAGCAAGAAAATTGTGTATGAAAATGAAGAATTCAATTTATTACAAGCCGCTTTGGATATTGAAGATGGATTGGAAAAATTGCGTTACAACAACATTGTAATTGCAACCGATGCCGATGTCGATGGAATGCACATTCGATTATTGCTGATTACATTTTTCCTGCAATTTTTTCCGGAATTAATCAAAGAGGGACATTTGTATATCTTGCAAACACCTCTTTTTAGAGTTCGAAACAAAAAGGAAACCATTTATTGTTATTCGGAAGAAGAACGAAAAGAGGCTATCGAAAAATTGAAACCAAAACCAGAAATCACCCGATTTAAAGGTTTGGGAGAAATATCACCAGATGAATTTAAGAATTTCATTGGCGAAACCATTCGATTAGATCCTATTATGATGGATAAAAATACTTCAGTCGAGCAGTTATTGTCTTTCTATATGGGAAAAAATACGCCAGATCGACAGGACTTTATCATCAGGAATTTAAAGGTGGAATTGGATGCGGTTGAAGAAGCTTAAATATACTTTAAAACACACAATTTGTCAAAAGAACTTCAAAATAAAGTATTATTCCAGCAAGTTGTTGTGCTATTACAAAATGCCCGACAACAGCTTTTGCGTACTGTAAATTCAACAATGGTTTTTACGTATTTTGAAATTGGAAGAATTATTGTTGAAGAAGAGCAAAGCGGAAAAGACAGAGCTGAATATGGAAAGCAAATTTTAAAAGGACTTTCGCAACGATTGACTGAAGAGTTTGGAAAGGGGTTTTCCGTTAGAAATTTAGAACAAATCAAAAAGTTTTATTTTGTCTATTCAAAATCGCATTCACTGACTGCGATTTCTAATTATTCAATTCCGCAGTCACTGACTGCGGAATTGAATAATTCAGGAAATGGTATTGAAAAGAAAGAAATTTTCAGACTCAATTGGACACATTATACCTTTCTAATTCGTATTGATGACTTAAATGAAAGAAGTTTCTATGAAATTGAAACAGCAAAAAACAATTGGAGCGTTCGTGAATTAAAACGCCAATATGATTCGGCACTTTATACAAGATTAACTTTAAGTCGTGATAAAGAAGGAGTTTTAAAACTTTCGCAACAAGGACAAATTATAGAAAAGGCAAAAGACATTATCAAGGATCCTTATATTCTTGAATTTTTAGGATTACCCGAATTGCATCAATATTCTGAAAATGAATTGGAAGAAGAAATTATCAATAAACTCGAACAATTTCTTTTAGAATTAGGTCACGGTTTTACCTTTGTGGCTCGACAAAAACGAATCACTTTTGATGATAAGCATTTTCGAATTGATTTGGTTTTTTATAATCGAGTTTTAAAATGTTTTGTTTTGATTGACTTGAAAATAGGAGAATTAAAACACCAAGATTTGGGACAAATGCAGATGTATGTGAACTATTACGATAGAGAAAAACGTTTAGAAGGCGAAAATAAAACCATTGGGCTTGTACTTTGTCAAAATAAAAGTGACTTAGTAGTTGAATATACTTTGCCAGAAAATAATGAACAAATTTTTGCCAGTAAATATAAAACAGTACTACCAAGTAAAGAAGATTTAATAAAATTAATTTCGGAATCAAAATAAATGAAAGACGAAGAAGACGATAACATCATTCCAAACGAAGAAAATAATTCTGAAGACAGTTTTGTTGATGAAAATCAAGAAGAATCTGATTCAGATGAAATCATTGAAGTAGAAGCCAAAAACTTTGAAGGAGGTCATTTTTATGAAAATGATAATGATGAAACGGATACGATTACCAAAGTAACCGGAATGTACAAAGACTGGTTTTTGGATTATGCTTCCTATGTGATTTTGGAGCGTGCGGTTCCGGCAATTGAAGATGGTTTCAAACCTGTTCAGCGTCGTATTATGCATTCTTTGAAGGAGTTGGACGATGGCCGTTACAATAAAGTCGCCAATGTTGTAGGTCACACGATGCAATATCATCCGCACGGAGATCAAAGTATTGGTGATGCAATGGTACAAATTGGTCAGAAAGAATTATTAATAGATTGTCAGGGAAACTGGGGAAATATCCTCACTGGAGATGGCGCTGCAGCTTCGCGTTACATCGAGGCGCGCTTGTCAAAATTTGCTTTGGAGGTTTTGTATTCACCAAAAATTACCGATTGGGGTGTTTCCTATGATGGTCGTCGCGCAGAACCCAATAATCTTCCTGTAAAGTTTCCATTGTTGTTAGCGCAAGGTGCTGAAGGCATCGCCGTTGGTCTTTCGACCAAAGTTTTACCACATAATTTTAACGAATTAATTGACGCTTCTATAAAAATATTGAAGGGAAAATCATTCCAAATTTTTCCAGATTTTATGACTGCCGGAATTGCCGATGTTTCCAATTATAATGATGGAATGCGTGGTGGGAGAGTTCGTGTTCGTGCCAAAATTGCGCAATTGGACAAAAACTCTTTGGTGATTACCCAAATTCCGTTTTCGACCAATACGACAACATTGATTGACAGTATCTTGAAAGCCAACGAAAAAGGGAAAATCAAAATCAAGAAGATCGAGGACAATACCGCTGCTGAAGTTGAAATATTAATTCATCTTTACCCCGGTGTTTCACCAGATAAAACCATTGATGCATTGTTTGCTTTCACCGCTTGCGAAACTTCGGTAGCGCCATTAGGCTGTGTGATTGAAGATAATAAACCTTTGTTTGTAGGGGTTTCGCAAATGTTGAAAATTTCGACAGAGAGAACCGTTGATTTGCTTCGTCAGGAATTAGAAATTCAATTAGAAGAATTAAAAAATAAATGGCATTTCTCTACTTTAGAAAAAATCTTCATTCGAGAAGAAATGTATATTGATTTCAAGTTGTATGGAGATAGAGAATCGCTTTATACTTATTTGTATGACCGATTTGAACCTTTTAAGAAATCATTCGTAAGAGAAATCAATGATGATGATTTGCAAAAATTAACGCAAATCCAAATGATTCGTATTACGCGTTTTGATTCGGACAAAGCCGATGATTCGATTGCGAAATTAGAGGACGAAATGAAGGAAGTCGAACATCATTTAGCCAATTTAATTGATTTTGCGATTGCTTATTTTACGAAGTTAAAAGAGAAATACGGAAAAGGTCGTGAACGTCAAACTGAGTTGCGAAGTTTTGATAATATCGAAGCGACGAAAGTAGCCTTGCGAAACACGAAACTCTATGTGAATAGGGAAGAAGGCTTCATTGGAACGGGATTAAAAAAAGATGAATACGTTACTGATTGCTCGGATATTGATGACGTGATTGTGTTTCTTCGTGACGGAAATATGATGATTTGTAAAGTGGATGATAAAAAATTCGTCGGAAAAGATATTATTCACGTAGCCATTTTTGATAAAAGTGACAAACGCACGATTTATAATATGATTTATCGTGATGGAAAATCAGGACCAGCTTACATCAAAAGATTCAATGTTTCGGGAGTAACTCGCGATAAATTATACGATTTAACCAATGAAACCAAAGGGTCACAAATTCTCTATTTTACGTGTAATCCAAATGGTGAAGCGGAAGTAATCACGATTATTTTACGTCAAATTGGAAGCATCAAAAAACTAAAATGGGACGTAGATTTTGCTGCAATGGCCATAAAAGGTCGTGCTTCTAAAGGGAATTTGGTTAGTAAATATCCAATCAAGAAAATCGAAATCAAGGAAAAAGGAATCTCTACTTTGAAACCTAGAAAAATTTGGTTTGACGACACTGTTCAAAAATTGAATGTAGATTCCAGAGGTGAATTGTTGGGTGAATTTAGACCAAACGACAAGATTTTAGTAATTTCACAAACGGGAAAATTAAAAGTTATCATTCCAGAATTAACTACTCATTTTGATGAAGATATGGTCGTTTTAGAAAAATGGCATCCTAAAAAACCAATTTCAGCCATTTATTATGATGGCGAAAAAGAGCGTTACTACATTAAACGTTTCTTGATTGAAAGCGAAGGAAAAGAAGAAATTTTCATCACAGAACATCCTAAATCGCAATTAGAAATTGTGTCTACTGATTATCGCCCAATGGCAGAATTGGTTTTTGCAAAAGTAAAAGGGGTTCAAAAAGAGAATCAATTGGTGGACATTGAGAATTTTATAGCGGTAAAAGGTTTTAAAGCACTCGGAAATCAATTGACAACAGATAAGCTGAAGCAAGTCAATTTACTAGAACCCTTGCCTTATGAAGAACCAGAAGAAGTTATTCCCGAAGATTTAGAAGTCATAGGTAATACAGAAATTGACGATGGAGATATTCAACTTGGCGATGATGGTCAAATTACTTTAAGTTTAGAATAAAAAAATGATCCTAAAGCAGAATGCAGATTTTAGATTTTTATACATTAACATAAAATCTAAAATCTGCATTTTAAAATTTAAAATTTTTCTAATATTTACTCATCTTTGCATCAAGCATAAATTCTTCTACTTTATCCACCATATTAGCACTACCGCAAATAAATGGACATCTTTCGTGCAATGCAGTTGGAACAATTTCCATTATTCTAGAAAAACCATTAGATGCTTTTCCACCAGCTTGTTCTGCAATGAATGCAATTGGGTTGCATTCATATAAAAGTCTTAATTTTCCTTCAGGCGATTTGGTACTTGTTGGATATAAATAAATACCTCCTTTAATTAAATTTCTATGAATGTCAGGAGCTAATCCTCCTATATATCTGGAAGTGTAAGGTCTATCTCCTTCTTCGGTTTGGCAATATTTGATGTAGTTTTTTACTCCTTGTGGAAAATGAGTATAATTTCCTTCGTTTACAGAGTAAATCGTGCCATCTTTCGGGAATGTCATTTTTGGATGTGATAAATAAAATGTTCCTATCGCAGGATTTAATGTAAATCCATTTACGCCGTGTCCTGAGGTGTAAACCAGTACTGTTGAGGTTCCATAAAGCACATATCCAGCTGCAACTTGAGCAGTTCCGGGTTGTAAAAAATCTTCTAAAGTTACGGGTGTTCCTACTTCTGAAATTCTTCTATAAACTGAAAAAATTGTACCCACCGAAGCATTTACATCAATATTAGAAGACCCATCCAGCGGATCCATACAAACTACATATTTATTATTATTGCCATTATCGCTTCCTTTAACAGTAATATAATTATCGTTTTCTTCGGAAACAATACCGCAAACAATTTCTCTATTGATTAGGGTTTTGATGAAAACTTCATTTGCATATACATCGAGTTTTTGTTGATCTTCTCCTTGAACGTTTTTCTCTCCAACACCCCCAATAATGTCAATTAATCCCGCCTTATTTACTTTATAACTGACTACTTTTGCTGCCAATTTAATCGAGTTGAAAATACGAGACAATTCGCCAGATGAGTATTGAAATTCCTTTTGATTTTCAATGATGAATTCCCCTAACGTAAGATTATTTTCTTTCATTGTAGATGTGTTTTTAGTGTTATTATTAGTAGTTAGTTAAAATATTTATGTAGTTAAGATTTGTTTATTCAACTCTGAAAAGGCAATCGTATCAACTTTGAATTGCTATTAAGTAAAGATGTGTGTAAGGTTCTTTTTCTGTGTTGTCCTGTGGAACTTCTCCAGCTTTGTAATGCAAATATAACTGTTTTCAGACTTCTTCTATTTTTTAATTATTAGATTACAATTTGAAATTACTTATACTTTAAATGTAGCTAAGGAATACTAATAATGTGAATTTTAGAAGATAGGTTACTTGTAGAAAGCTCAATTTAGGCTGGAACTAATTTGTATTTAAAAAAGTACTTTAAAAATCTTGAAGCAATTTACTTTTAGGGAGATGAAAATTTATTCTTTCTAAGAAATGGACAAAATGCTTTACAATCTATCCGACATAATTTATTATTTTAAATTAGAAACTATCATTAACGACTTAACATATAATTAGTTATTTGAAAATTTTTCTGTGTTTTTTAAAGAAGATTTTCTAATTTGTAATTGAGGAATAAGAACGATGGTTTCAGGTGATACTGAATTTCTTGCGTTTCTAATTTTGTTCAGAAATACTTTCGCAGTTTCTTTTCCCATTTCAATTGGAGATTGATCTACAGTCGAAATTGATAATTCCATATACTTTGTAAACGGTTCATTCCCAAAACCAAAAACACAAAAATCTTTTGGAATTGTAATTCCATGTTCCTTCAATTCCTGTATCGCTCCCAAAGCTGCAAAATCACTGGAAGAAAACAATCCATTGGGCGGAATGGGTAATTCTAATAAATGTTTCATCGCTTCAACTCCCGCTTCAACCGTACTTTTTGATCGAACAACTAAATTTTGATCATAAACTAAACCATTGTCTTCCAAAGCTTTTTTGTATCCTAGAAAACGGTCTTCATAAAGTTGCAAACTTTGATTTCCTGATAAATGTGCAATTTTGTCACAACCTTCTTTAATTAATTGTTGAGTTGCTAAATAAGCTCCTTCAAAATCATTAATTGTGACCGAATTTATACCATCGGCATTCAGCTTTCTATCGAAAAAAACAAGAGGTGTGTTTTTTTGTATTATCTTCTGAATTATTCGACTATTTTCTTCTGTTACATTTGAAATTGACATTAATATTCCATCTACTTGTGCATTTAGTAAGGCGTTAATGTTTTCGATTTCCATTTTTTCGTCCTCGTGAGTTTGGCAGATAATCACGCGATAGCCTTCTGGCCGCAATTCTTCTTCGATTCCTGTAATTACAGAGGAAAAAAAGTTAGTATTGATTCTGGGGACAATAACGCCAACGGTATTACTTTTGCCGCTTTGCAGCGCTAATGCTAGATTATTTTTTTTATAGTTCATTTTTTCAGCTGTTTCTAATACTAGTTTAGAAGTTTTTTTGCTGATTTTTGGATTATAATTAAGTGCTCTAGACACTGTTGCAGCAGCGATATCGAGTTGCTTTGCAATGTCATAAATAGTCGTTTTCTTGGTCATAAATAAAATATTGTAAGCAAATATAATATTTCCTAAATGATATATTTGTTATCAAATCTTTTATTTTACTTCATAGTCTTTCAGCTTGTAATCTATTTTTTATTGCAATATTTTAGAACTCCAGTTTTCATTTTTACTTTTCATAAAACTTTTAATTTTGTTAATAATTTCATTTTTTCATTGTTTAATAAAATAAATTAGTTAAATTTGTGCAATCGATTGCAATTTTGTATTTTATGAAAATCATTTTTTGTGTTTATTTGATATATTGGTTTATAGAACAATAAATACTTTAAAATTTTTTGATATTATTTTTAAAGATATTGTTAAAAAACAAGATAATATGAAATCAATTTTAAAGATAATTATAGATTGAACTTTCATATAAATTTTTCGAAACCGAAACCTAAAATTTTGATTGCTTCCAAATTTATGAAAGTAAGAATAATGTAGTGCCACTGTAAAATGAGCATTTTAACAAAAACAACGTACTAAAAATAAATATATTATGAATTCAGATTTCGAGAGCAGATATGCAGTAAGTCCTAAAGAGGCCAAACAATTAGACACCAATTCGATTCGTTCGAATTTTTTGATCTCTAATCTTTTTACAGCCGATGTAATTTCATTCACTTTGTCGCATTACGACAGATATATGGTTGGGGGAACAATGCCCGTAAACAAAAAAGTTAGTTTGTCAAATCCAGATAATCTGAAAGCTAATTATTTTTTAGAAAGAAGAGAAATGGGGATTATCAATGTTGGGGGTAACGGAATTGTTACTGCCGATGGTATTGCATATGAACTGTCTTATAAAGAAGCGTTATATCTTGGGAAAGGTACAAAAGAAGTAATTTTCGAATCAGTTAATTCAAATACTCCAGCAAAATTTTATATAAATTCCACTCCAGCTCATCACACCTATCCGTCTAAAAAAATTACTCAAAAAGAAGCAGAAATAGTGGAATTAGGTTCTATGGAAACAGCGAATCACCGGACAATTAAAAAATTAATTGTAAACAGTGTCCTTGAAACTTGTCAACTTCAAATGGGAATGACCGAATTAAAACCCGGAAGTGTTTGGAATACGATGCCTGCGCACGTTCACGACAGACGAATGGAAGTTTATTTTTATTTTGAAATTCCAGAAAATCAAAGTGTAAGTCATTTTATGGGTGAACCGCAAGAAACAAGACACATTTGGATGCAAAATGAAGAAGCGGTTATTTCTCCCAACTGGTCTATTCATTCGGGTGCTGGAACTTCAAATTATACTTTTATTTGGGGAATGGCCGGTGAAAATTTAGATTATGGCGATATGGATCACGTCCTAATTAACGATTTAAAATAATAATTATAATTAATATATAGTATGAATTCATTTGACTTAACAGGAAAAACAGCTGTAATCACTGGAGGAATCCATGGTTTAGGAATGGCAATGGCCGAAGGATTAGCAAAGGCAGGTGCCGAATTAATAATTACAAATCACACACTTCCAGAACTTGAAGTTGCGATTGAATACTATAAAAAGGCAGGTTACAAAGCAACCGGATATGTTTTTGATGTGACAGACGAGGTAGAAGCCGAGAAACAAGTAACTCTTATGGAAGAGGTTCACGGAAAAATCGACATTTTAGTAAACAACGCTGGAATCATTATGCGTGTCATGGCAATTGATATGTCAGTTGCTGATTTCCGCAAAGTAATTGATGTGGATTTAGTAGGTGTTTTCATTATGTCTAAGCTTGTTGCAAAGGGCATGATAGCTAGAAAATCCGGTAAAATTATCAACATTTGCTCTATGATGAGTGAATTAGGTCGTGATAATGTTAGTGCGTATGCTTCCGCAAAAGGAGGATTAAAAATGCTGACTAAAAACTTGGCAACCGAATGGGCAAAACATAATATTCAAGTAAATGGAATTGGGCCTGGTTATTTTGCAACTTCACAAACCGCACCTATTCGTGTTGATGGCCATCCTTTTAATGAATTTATTTTGAGCAGAACTCCAGCAGGACGCTGGGGAGAGCCAGAAGATCTTGCTGGAACTGCGGTTTTCTTAGCTTCGGATGCTAGTAAATTTGTTAACGGTCAAGTTATTTATGTAGATGGTGGAATCCTTGCTACTATTGGCAAGCCATCAAACGAATAGTGTATTTCGTCGCATAAAATTTTCCACTACAATTTTTGAAATTAATTGTATGAAGGTAGCAATCAGTTAATTTTTTCTTGCTGATGCTACCTTTTTTTTGTCTAAGTTGTATAGTTAAATTAATGAAACTGCAAGTAAACAAAGTTTAATATTTAATTTCTATAACGGAATTGCATTCTTTTTTATCTATTTTTAGCAAAAATAAAAATGATGACTTTCAATATCAAATCCATTTTCCTTTTTTGTGCGTTTCTCTGTTTGGTTTCCTGTAAATCTCAAACTATAATTGCTGATGCTCCACCTAAAAAAGCTGAAATCGTAAATGATACCACTTTTGTGAATTTGAAAAACTACAGTCACGATTTTGTCTATGATATGAAATATGCCACAACAAACAATTTTTTGAAAGCCAAAGTGTATGATTGTGCTGAATGTTTTTTGCGATTGAAAACCGTTACTGCAATGATAAACGCCAATGCGGCTTTTATGAAATTGGGGTATAAAATCAAAATATTCGATTGTTATCGTCCTTTAGACATTCAAAAACGAATGTGGAAAATTGTTCCAAACCCTTCTTATGTTGCCAATCCGAGTAAAGGTTCCATTCATAATAGAGGTGGAGCTGTAGATATCACTTTAGTTGATACTAAGGGAAAAGCACTCGATATGGGAACCGATTTTGATTTTTTTGGTATAGAAGCCAGTCATAACTATCAAAATCTTTCGCAAGAAATAAAAAAAAATAGAGAATTGTTAAAAACTATAATGACCCAGAATGGATTTAATTCGCTAGATTCGGAGTGGTGGCATTACAATTTGAAAACAGCTTTAACAGATATGGTGTCTAATGTTAAATGGAAATGCAATTGACTATTGAATACAATGTAAATAGTTCTGGAAGTAACTTTCCGGTTCATACGCTTTGCCATCTAGCTCAGCAGTAAATTCTTTGCGAATTATATAATCTTCGACATCGGTCAAATATTTGATACGCATGAGATTCACAGGAGAACTTTTTAAATCTTCCATAGAACCTTTTATAAACATAAAACTTCCAACTAAAACTCTGTTATCAAAACCTTTATCGTCTCGGACTAAAGAGCCACAAATTTCTTGATCGATGTGCAGTAAGGTTACTATTTTTCCGTTGTTTAACTGAAAAAATAACTTTGAATTTTTGTCAAAACAGTTGGCTTTTAGAAATTGTTTGCTTTTTTGAATCAGTTGCAACTTTAAGCTTGGCGTGCCATCTGTCAAATCCATAGAAATAAAGATGTAACTATTGTTTCCAGCAAAATTCTTCTCATAAATCATGTATTCTTTAGTAGATTTATAAGTTCCGATAGAATCTTTTACATCTACACTATATTCACAGGTTTTTTGAGCAAATAAAGAGCTGCTGATTAGGAAAATAAAGGGAACGATAACTTTTTTCATGAGAATACTATTTTTTTGCAAATTAAAACAATTTTAGTGTCATTTTCATCAGTTGTGAAAAAACAATAGTCATTTCCTCCTTCTTTTATTTTCCATTTTTTGCGAATACTTTCAACAGTTTCTGTAAAATTTCGGGTGGTGATATTGGCTTGTTTTCCCGCTAGGTAATTTTTCATATCATTTTTGTTATAGGAAATCGTATTTACAATTTCAAAAACTCTGCCAGGGAACGAAATAATGTCTGAATTGGTGTATAAATGGGAGTGTTTATGTAGTTTTTTGAGATTATAAAAGATTCCTACTTGCTCAAATCCTCCCGATTTCATTATAGCGCTGTTGGGTTCATATAGAAATTTTTCGGGCAAACCATATTCTGGAATTTCAGGATTTTCATCCAATTCAAACTCGAAAGTATCTCTCTTTTCTTTGAAAATATTAACAGTTTTTAAATTAAGTTTTCCAGAATAATGATGGTGTAATTCCCAAATTAATTCCTTGACTTCATTTTCCAAAGCTACAATGTGAATGTTTTTGACATGGCTTAGTTCCGATAATCCTGCTGAAATATCCAGTAATGGTGCTGTTTTTATAAGAATCTTGTCTGAATATTGAAATAAAAAATCAAGATGTTCGGGAACATTGGGCAAACAATCTTTGAGCATAAAAACTTTGCCTTTGGCATCATTTCTTCTCGAAGGATCAATGTAAATCCAATCGTATTTGGAATTTGATTTGGCCAAAATTTCTAAACTATCTCCAGCGAGGCAACAAATGTTTTTTACATTTAATTGTTCGAAGTTGTGTTGAACAATCTGAGAGAGTTCTGGATTTATTTCACAATGCGTGACTGCTTTTATTTTTTTAGAAAAATAAAAATCATCCACACCAAAACCACCCGTTAAATCGATTAGACTTTCTCCCGAAACAAGTTCAGATTTGTACAAAGCTGTTTTTTCGGATGAGGTTTGTTCAATAGAAATTTTGCTGGGATAAATAATTTTTTTGGTGTTAAACCAATGCGGTAATTTTAGTTTCGATTTGGTTTTCGCTTCAATTTGATTCAAAATAGATCGCCATTCTACTTCTGGGAATGGATTTTTTTGCAAGGCTATTTTTGCACTATTTTTATCAATATTGTTGTTGATAAATTGCTGAATTTCAGGTTTTAATATTTTTAAATCCAAAATCAAATGTCTTTAGTCAGCAATTTGATTACTTTGTTTTCTGGAAAAAATTCTTTTCCTACTACTTTCAAAATCGTGTACAAAGGAACGGCAACAATCATCCCTAAAATTCCAGATAAATATCCTGCAATCAAGATGACTAAGAATATTTCTAGAGGATGCGAACTAACGCTTTTAGAAAAAATCAAAGGTTGCGACAAGTTGTTGTCTATGATTTGCACAATCCAAAATCCGATTAAAACATAAATAGTCGTTGGTAAAATCACCGATTGAAAATCAGATACTAAATGACTCAACATTGTTAAAATAGCAGCCAAAACTGATGCGATAAGTGGTCCAATATAAGGAACAATATTTAAAACAGCACACAAAAATGCAATGATAAACAAATTGGGAATGCCAAAAATGAACAAGACAATGAGATATAAAATAAAGACAATAAATAATTGAAGTAACAAGCCTATAAAATAGCGCGAAAGCAAATGATTTATTTTGTGAACTGAATTTAAAATTTGGTCTTCATGTGCATCTGGAATTAACTTTTTGGCCCCAACAATAAATAATAATCGGTCTTTAAGAAAGAAAAAAGTAATGAATAAAACAGATGCTAATCCAATGCCAAAACTACCAATAGTTCCTATAATGGTATTCAAAAAATTAGGAATAAAATTGTAATTTATTTTAGAAGCTAAATTCGCTTCTTCCATCAGTGTTGAGGTATCGATATTATGACTTTCTAAAAATGTGAACGTTTGGTTTTTTAATTGTGCGATGTTATTTTCTATTTCTACCGTATTTAACAAGGATAAATTTTTCCCCTGCGAATTAATGAGAGGAATAAACATCAAAATAAAGCCTGCAATACTCATCATAAAAATAGATAGTGTAGCAACCGTAGCATAATTATGCTTGAATTTTAATTTGTTTTTAAAGAAATCAAGAACTGGATTTCCTATTAAGGTAAGAATCAAAGCTAGAACAAGATAGATTATAACCGATTGAATGAGATATAAAAAATACAAGCATAAAGTTACCAAAACTAAAAAACCAATCGCTCTTAAAATACCGTTTGCTATTATTTTTGATGTATACATTTTCTGTTTTTTGAGTATAAAGATAAAAAAATTAGTGATTTTTCAGCTTGTTTGGTTTCCTTATGAAATATAAATCAATTATTGAAAATGTAATTTAAAATGTTGGCTCCCATTTTTAGTGCTTTTTCACGAACTTCAGGAGGATCATTATGTACTTCGGGATCTTCCCAGCCGTCGCCTAAATCACATTCGTAAGTGTACAGCAGTACCAATCTGTTTTCGACGAAAATCCCGAAAGCTTGAGGGCGTTTTCCATCGTGTTCGTGAATTTTTGGTAACCCATTGGCGAACAAATTTGGTTTTTGAAAAATAGGATGATTAGCAGGAATTTCTACTAAGTTATTGTTCGGAAGTAGTTTTGTAATTTCTTTTCTAATGTATTGATCCATTCCATAATTATCATCAATATGAAGGAAACCTCCTGATGTTAAATACTTTCTTAGATTTTGAACATCAGCATCGCTAAAAACCACATTTCCGTGCCCCGTCATATGCACAAACGGATAAGAAAATAAGTCTGGACTGCTGGGTTCTACAGTGGCGGGTTTGGATTTTATTTTAGTATTGATGTTGGAGTTGCAGTATTTTATCAAATTGGGTAATGAAGTAGGATTAGCATACCAATCGCCGCCACCGCTATATTTTAGCAAGGCAATTTCCTGCGAAAATGAAGTGAATGAAATTAGTACTAGTAAATATATCAGTCGATTCATTATGGTTTTAGTTCTGGAATTAATTGATTTCATTAAAGAAAACAACACTGTGACAGCCTACAATTGCAGCAGTTTCGGTTCGCAATCTGGTGTTTCCTAAAGTAACTGGTATAAAATTATTTTGCACTGCTAATTCTATTTCCTTTTCAGAAAAATCACCTTCGGGACCAATGAGCAGCGTGACATTTTCGTTGGTTTTCAAAACTGATTTTAATGTTTTTTTGTCGGTTTCTTCACAGTGTGCGATAAGTTGTAAACCTTCATTTTTACGTTTTATAAATTCTTTAAAAGAAATGGCATCATTCAGTTTTGGAAGGTACAAAACATTCGATTGCTTCATCGCCGTTAGCAAGATTTTCTCGAAACGGTCTTTGTTAATCACCTTTCTTTCGGAACGATCACAAATAATTGGGGTTATCTCGTGAACGCCAATTTCGGTTGCTTTTTCTAAAAACCATTCGTAACGATCATTTATTTTTGTAGGCGCAACTGCAAGATGTACCTGAAATTTCGATGGTTCTATTTTTTCAAATGTAAGAATTTGAACCGTACATTTATTGTCTGAAGCTAAAGTGATTTCGGTTTTAAATAATAAACCAAAACCATTGGTCACATACAAAATATCGGCATCTTTTTTTCGCAATACTTTGATAATGTGTTTGCTTTCTTCTTTGTCAAAAGAAAAATTTTCGGTAGTTTCGTCAATCGTTGGATTATAAAATAATTGCATAATTTAGAATTGAATTCGTGCTTTCGAAACCACTGAAGAAGTTTCAAATTGTTGGTATAAAAACTTTTGATAACCTACAATTCCTATCATTGCAGCATTATCGGTGGTGTATTCGAATTTTGGAATATAGGTTTTCCAACCGTATATATTTTCAGTCAAAGTAGTTCGAATTCCAGAATTAGCCGAAACCCCGCCACCAATCGCAATTTGTGTGATTCCCGTTTCTTTTACCGCCAATTTTAATTTGTCCATCAAAATTTCGATAATGGTATGCTGAATAGAAGCACAAATATCATTTAGGTTTTCGTCAATAAAATTAGGATTTTCTAACTTTTTCTTTTGGATAAAATACAAAATTGCGGTTTTCAATCCAGAAAAACTGAAATCTAATCCAGGAACTTTTGGTTTGGTAAAGGCAAAAGCTTTCGGGTTTCCGAGTTGAGCATATTTGTCTACCAATGGACCTCCAGGATAGGGAAGTCCGAGTATTTTGGCACTTTTATCGAAAGCTTCTCCTACAGCATCGTCGGTTGTTTGACCAATAATTTCCATCTCAAAAAAGTCGTTTACTTTCACAATTTGAGTATGTCCACCCGAAATGGTTAAAGCCAAAAAAGGAAATGTAGGTTTGTCGTATCCTTCCTCATCAATAAAATGAGCCAAAATGTGTGCTTGCATATGATTTACAGCAATAAGCGGAATGTTCAAAGCCAAAGAAAGTGACTTTGCAAACGAGCTTCCAACCAAAAGTGAACCCATTAATCCGGGACCTTGCGTAAAAGCAATTGCTGATAATTGTTCTTTTGTTACATTTGCTTTTCGAAGCGCAGCATCAATTACAGGAACAATATTTTGTTGGTGTGCGCGAGATGCCAATTCAGGAACAACGCCTCCGTACTGATTGTGTATCAATTGATTAGCTACAACGTTTGACAGTACTTTGTCGTTATGTAAAACCGCAGCAGCAGTATCATCACAAGAACTTTCGATGGCAAGAATAAAAACCTCGGAATTTTGCATAAAAAGGCACAAATTTTGGATTATATTTGACAATCCGTAAAAGAAACTTTACGGAGCAGCCAAAATTAAAGAATTTTTATCAAAAAGGCTTTCATTAGATAGGCAAAATAAATTTTTAGCTCAATTAAATCTACATCAGTTATTAAAAAATATATTAAAATAGTATTGCGTTCCCTTCTTGGACTTATCCTACTATTATTAGTATCTGTAATTGGGTTGACCTTACCTCTTGTTCAAACACAACTTGGGGATTATGCAACCCGCAAAATCAACGAGAAATATAAGGTAAACATTAATGTTGAGCAGGTTTCTTTAACCGTTTTTGGAGGTGTGAAACTGAAAAAAGTGCTTATTCTGGATCATCACAACGATACCTTAGTTTATGCTAATCGTATTAAAACCAATATTTTAGACTTTGAAAAATTGATGAATGTCGATTTGATTTTTGGAGATATCGCTTTGGATGGTCTTTATTTTAATATGAAAACCTATAAAAATGAAAAAACATCTAATCTTGATCGATTTGTTGTTGCATTCGAATCGGGTAAACCACCTTCCAAAGGACATTTTTTATTGACAGCTACAAAAGTTAAGATCACAAACGGTCATTATAGTCTTATTGACGACAATAGGGCAAATCCTACAGATGTTGATTTTACAAGAATTAATTTAGCCGCCACAGCTCTAAAAATTTATGGGCCAGAAGTGACGACAACCATAAACAAGTTGTCTTTTCAGGATCATCGAGGAATATTCGTAAAGGATTTAAGCACCCAATTTAGTTACAACAAAAAGCACATCAAACTTGAAAATTTGGATTTATTAACTAAAGAATCGAAGTTGAAAGGGTCGGTGGTGATGAACTATGAAATTGAAGATTTTGCACATTTTACAGATAAAGTAGAATTTGACATCAAGCTCCAAAAAGCGTCTTTGGCATCGAATGATATTCGTTGTTTTTATAATGAATTGGGTAAAAATCAACTTTTTAAAATCAAAGGAAGAATTAAAGGTCCCTTAAATAACTTGGTGCTTTCGAATTTAAAATTAATCGATTCCAAGAAAACGGAAATCATAGGAACAATCAATTTTAAAAACCTTTTTCCAAGCCAAGGAAAAGAGTTTTATATGAACGGAAGATTTGCCAAATTGTCAACTACTTATGATGATTTGGTAACCATTTTGCCTAATGTTTTAGGAAAAAAACTACCTATTATTTTAAAGAATTTGGGAAGTTTTAATTTAATTGGCGATGCGCAGGTGACGACAACCTCTTTGAAGTCTAATTTTGAAATGACATCGCAAATCGGGAATGTAAATACTGATTTGAGCATTGACAATATGAATTTAACGGATAACGCAACTTATTTTGGCAATATAATCTTAGATAATTTCGATATTGGAGCTTTAATAGACCGCACTGATATAGGAAAAGTAAGCTTGAATCTGGATGTTGATGGCAAAGGATTTTCTGAAAAATCATTGAATACTTCTGTAAAAGGAGCTATTGGTCAACTGTATTATAATAATTACAATTATAGCTCAATAGAAATCAACGGAACTGTAAAAAGCGGTCTTTATCAAGGACAAATTATAGCAAATGATCCAAATTTGAATATGAATTTTGACGGATTAGTCGATTTGAGCAAAAAAGAAAGTAAGTATGATTTTCATATTGCGATTGACAATGCCGATCTGAAAAAATTAAATTTAATAAAGGATAGTATTTCCAAATTCAAAGGAGATATTGTGGTGAAACTGTCCGGAAATACAGTAGACAACCTTCAAGGAGACGTTTTTATCAATAAAACTATTTATCAAAATACAAAATCAACCTATAATTTTGATGATTTCTATATCCATTCCTCTTTCGACCAAGCTCTGGTAAGAACGATAACCGTAAATTCACCGGATATTGTAGAAGGTGAGATTGTTGGAAGATACCAATTCAATCAATTGCCCAATTTAGTAACCAATTCACTTGGAAGTCTATATGCCAATTTCAAGCCTACAAAAGTGAAAAAAGGGCAGTTTCTGAAATTTAATTTTACTATTTATAATAAAATTATAGAGATTTTTTATCCCAATATTTCGGTTGCGACCAATACAATAGTAAAAGGAACAATTAACTCTGATGATCAAGAATTCAAACTTAATTTTAATTCGCCAAAAATTACCGCTTCGAGTAATACTTTCGATAATATTCGGATAAAAGTAGACAATAAAAATCCACTCTATAATGCCTTTATTGAACTTGATAGCATTAAAACAAAATATTATAAAATAAGAGATTTTAGTTTGATAAACGTGACCATGAAAGACACTTTGTTCTTTAGAACGGAGTTTAAAGGAGGTTCAACAGGGCAAGATTATTTCAATATGAATTTATATCACACTATTAATAAAGACAATAATAATGTTGTGGGTATCAATAAATCCGAAATAAAACTAAAAGATTATTTATGGTATTTGAATGAAAAGGAAACGCCTAATAATCAGATTGTTTTTGATAAAACCTTCAAAAATTTCAATTTCGATAATATAATTATGACTCATGAAGATCAAGAAATTACCTTTATGGGCGATATAAAAGGAGCAACTTATAAGGATTTAAAATTAAGTTTTAAAAACGTTGATTTAAACCAAATTACTCCTGCAGATCCAAAATTCCTGGTCAATGGAAATTTAAACGCGATCGTAAATTATAAGCAAGATAAAGCTGTGTTTCAACCAACAGCCTCAATCCAAATAGATAATTTCGATGTTAATAATATCAAATTGGGTTATTTGAATTTTAATATTATAGGAGATGAAAGTTTTAGAAAATTCAAAGTAAATTCCTCAATCGAAAATGATAACCTGGCTTCGTTAGCACTTGACGGAAATTTTGAAATAAAAGGTAAAAATACCGTTTTGGATTTACAAGTAAATCTCGATAAGTTTAATTTAGGAATTTTAGGTCCATTGGGTGGAAATGTAATTTCGAACATAAGAGGTTTTGCTTCTGGGAATGCCAGTATCGAAGGAAATCTTAAAAAGCCCGAAATCAACGGTCGACTTTATATTGATGATGCAGGAATAAAAGTTCCCTATTTAAACGTTGATTACGCATTAGATAAAAGGTCTATTGTAGACTTGACCGACGAGAAATTTTTGCTAAAAAATGATGTGTTAACCGATACAAAATTTGGAACAAAAGGATATTTGAACGGAGTAATCGAACATCATGATTTTGCAGATTGGAAATTAGATTTGGCCATTGATTCAAAGCGATTAGTAGTTCTTGATACAAAAGATTCCGAAGATGCGGCATATTATGGCGTGGCATTTATTGATGGTAAAGCAACAATTAAAGGACCAACAAATGCCTTGTTTATTAAGGTTGATGCAAAATCAGAAAAAGGTACGTCATTAAAAATCCCTATAAATGATTCTGAAAATGTAAGCCAAAATGACTTTTTGCATTTTCTAACCGCTAAAGAAAAGTTTAATATTAAAAAAGGAATTGTTGATAATTCCAGAAAATACAAAGGACTTGAACTCGAGTTTGACTTAGACATAACGCCAAATGCCGAAGTAGAAGTTATTCTAGACCGAAATACTGGACATGGAATGAAAGGAAAAGGAAATGGAACGCTACTTTTAAAAATAAACACCTTAGGAAAATTTAATATGTGGGGCGATTTTCAAGCTTATGAAGGAACCTATAATTTTAAATATGGAGGATTAATCGACAAAAAATTTACAGTCAAAAAAGGGGGTTATATTTCTTGGGAAGGCAATCCAATGAAAGCCCGTTTGAACTTAGAAGCTATTTACAAAACATCGGCAAATCCATCTGTTTTACTGGAAAATTCTTCCTATAATAAAAAAATTGATGTCAATGTGGTGATAGGCGTTCGTGGAGATTTGACCAGTCCCGAACCTGATTTTAATTTCGAATTTCCAACTGTAAGTAATGTGATGAAATCCGAATTAGAATACAAACTAAATGACAAAGAAGTAAGACAAACACAAGCTTTATATTTATTATCTACAGGCAGTTTTTTAAGTTCAGAAGGCGTGAGCCAATCAGCGTTATCGCAAAGTGCTTTTGAAACTGCTGGAAACCTGTTATCGGGAATCATACACTCTAACGACGAAAAATTTCAAGTAGAAATTGATGTAATAAGCGCAGATAAAACATTAGGACGAGAAACTGATGGAAGATTTGTAGCCTCAATTTCCTCTAAAATCAATGAAAGAATTACTATTAACGGAAAAGTTGGAGTTCCATTTGGAGGTATAAATCAAACAGCAGTTGTGGGTGACGTCGAAATTTTATATCGAGTAAATGAAGACGGAACTGTGAACCTGCGCTTTTTCAATAGAGAAAATGACATCAGTTATATAGGTGAAGGAATAGGTTATACACAAGGAGTTGGTATTTCATACGAAGTAGATTTTGACACTTTTAAAGATTTGGCCAATAAAATATTTAAAAATACCAAGATTGAAAAAGTTCCAGATTCTGGTGCAATTGATCTTGATTCAAATAATCCTCCTGAGAAAAAGGAACAATCAAAGTCGAATAAACCCAATTCGAAAGATAGTAACCCAAACAGTGAAGGTAGAGTTCCAGAGGAAGACTAAATCAGTGGAAATTCATACAAAAATGAGTCATTAAAAAAAGAACAGCATCTTACTAAATCGTTGTTTCTAAGGCCAAAAAATATTTTTATTATAATTTTATAGCAACTTATTAACGATAACGTTTGAATTTAGCACGTTTTACTAATTTATTAAAAACAAAGGCTTAAAATTACCGAATGTTTATTAAATTTACACTTTTAATACTTAAATAATGTCAAAAACAATTAAAAAGATAGGTGTGCTAACTTCAGGTGGAGATTCACCAGGGATGAATGCAGCTATTAGATCAGTAGTTAGAACGTGTGCCTTTCACCAAATAGAATGTGTAGGAATATATAGAGGTTACCAAGGAATGATAGAGGGTGACTTTATTCCAATGGGAGCAAGAAGCGTTCATAATATAATTAACAAAGGAGGAACGATATTAAAATCGGCTCGTTCAAAAGAATTTATGACTGTTGAAGGTCGAAAAAAAGCTTATAATGAACTTGTAAAAGCTGGTGTAGATGCCTTTGTGGTTATTGGTGGAGACGGAAGTTTTACCGGAGCAGAAATTTTTAATAATGAGCATAACTTTCCAGTAATGGGAATTCCAGGAACTATAGATAATGATATTTACGGAACCAGTCACACATTAGGTTATGATACGGCATTAAACACAGTAGTAGAATGTATCGATAAAATTCGGGATACAGCAAGTTCTCATAACAGACTATTTTTTGTTGAAGTTATGGGTCGTGATGCAGGGCATATTGCTTTAAATGCTGGAATTGGTGGTGGAGCAGAAGAAATTTTAATTCCAGAAGCTGAACTAGGATTAGAAAGATTGCTAGAATCGCTGATAAAAAGTAAAGCAGCAGGAAAATCATCAAGTATTGTAGTGATTGCCGAAGGAGATAAAATAGGTAAAAACGTTTTCGAGTTAAAAGATTTTGTTGAGGCTAATTTGCCAGAATACGATATTCGTGTATCCGTTTTAGGACATATGCAGCGCGGTGGAGCACCATCTTGCTACGACAGAGTTTTAGCTAGTAGATTAGGTGTAAAAGCTGTAGAAAGTTTAATAGAAGGAAAGTCGAATTTTATGGTTGGTATGCTGAATGATATTGTAACATTAACACCATTGTTACAAGCAATTAAAGGAGAATCAATAATTGACAGAGAATTGCTTCGTGTTTCGGAAATTATGTCAATATAAATAAGGCTTTCGCCAAAAAATAAATAAACAATAAATAAATAATTAATCTGCTTGAAGAAGTTCTTTAAGCCCAAAGTAAAAAAAAATGTCAAAAGTAAAATTAGGAATCAATGGATTCGGTAGAATTGGAAGAATCGTTTTTAGAGAATCTTTTAATAGAGATAATGTAGAAATTGTAGCAATCAACGATTTGTTAGATGTAGATCACTTGGCTTATTTATTAAAATATGATTCAGTTCACGGTCGTTTCAACGGAACTGTAGAAGTAAAAGAAGGAAAATTATTCGTAAACGGAAAAAATATCCGTATTACTGCTGAGAGAAATCCTGCAGATTTGAAATGGAATGAAGTAGATGTTGATGTAGTTGCTGAGTGTACAGGTTTCTTTACAACTGTAGAAACTGCAAATGAGCACATCAAAGGTGGTGCAAAAAAAGTAATTATTTCTGCTCCTTCTGCTGATGCTCCAATGTTTGTAATGGGAGTTAATCACAATACTGCAAAAGCTTCTGATTTAATCGTTTCTAACGCATCTTGTACAACAAACTGTTTAGCTCCATTGGCTAAAGTAATCAATGATAATTTTGGAATTGTTGAGGCTTTAATGACTACAGTTCACGCTACTACTTCAACTCAAATGACTACTGATGGTCCTTCAAGAAAAGACTGGAGAGGTGGACGTGCTGCATCTTGCAACATCATTCCTTCCTCTACAGGAGCTGCAAAAGCAGTAGGAAAAGTAATTCCAGAATTGAATGGAAAATTAACCGGTATGGCTTTCCGTGTTCCAACAACAGACGTTTCTGCAGTTGATTTAACTGTGAAAGTAGCAAAAGAAACTTCTTATGCTGAAATTATGGCTGCTTTGAAATTAGCTTCTGAAACTACAATGAAAGGTGTTTTAGGATTTACTGAAGATTTAGTTGTTTCTCAAGATTTTGTTGGAGATTCAAGAACTTCGATCATTGATGCTAATGGTGGAATTGGTTTAAACTCTACTTTCTTCAAAATCATTTCTTGGTATGATAATGAATATGGATATTCAAGCAAATTAATTGATCTTGCTGTGCATATCACAAGTTTAAAATAATTATATTTACAATTCAAAATCCCGTTAGATATAGTTTAGCGGGATTTTTTTAATTAATTTTTTTAGTTTTTAGCACATCTAAAATCTAAAATCTAAACTCTAACCAAATGAGATTATTAGTAGATAGTGGCTCTACAAAAGCCGATTGGATTGCTATTGACGAAGAAGGAAAAATATTGTTTACCACACAAACTTTAGGATTAAACCCTGAAATACTTGAAGGTGATGAAATAATCGAAAGATTAAACGATCGTTTCGATATTTTGCAAAACAAAGAAAAAGCGACGCATCTTTTCTTTTATGGTGCAGGATGTGGAACTGATAGAATGAAAATTGATCTTTCTCAAATTTTTCAAAAATATTTCCCAAATGCAATCGTAGATGTTCAAGAAGATACTTATGCAGCAGTGTATGCTACTACTCCAAAAGGCGAACAAGCAATTGTTAGTATTCTTGGAACAGGTTCAAACTGTAGTTTCTTTGATGGAAAAGTTTTGCATCAAAAAGTACAATCACTAGGATACATTGTCATGGATGATTGTAGCGGAAATGTTTTCGGTAAAGAATTAATCAGAAAATATTATTTCAATAAAATGCCGAAAGAATTAGCTGTAGAATTTGAAAAGGAGTATGATTTAGATCCTGATTTTATAAAAAATAAATTGTACAAAGAAGCTAATCCAAATGCTTATTTGGCCACTTTTGCAAAGTTTCTGATTCAAAATAAAGAACATGAATTTTGTCAAAAAATAATTTTTAAAGGAATGAAATCTTTCGTAAAAAATTATATCAGACAATATGATAATTGCAAAGAAGTTCCTGTACATTTCGTAGGTTCTATAGCTTTTTATCTAAAAGAAGAATTGCAAGTTACCTTTGATAAATATGAAATGAAATTAGGAAATGTGTTGAGACGACCAATAGATGGACTTATTGCTTATCATGTTGCAAATAAATAGTTTTTAATCCTCTATTAATGGAAATAGCAATCATAGCTCACGACGGAAAAAAAGCAGACATGGTTCAGTTTTTAAACAAGAACAAAACCATTTTGATGCGCGATAGTATTAAACTTATCGCCACCGGAACTACAGGTTCCAAAGCTGAAAGTGCTGGTTTTAAAATTAAAAAAATGCTTTCGGGACCGCAAGGTGGAGATGCCCAAATTGCAGGAAGAGTTGCTGAAGGAAAAACGAAAATGGTCTTGTTTTTTAAAGATCCTTTATCTAGTCACGCACACGAATCGGATGTGAATATGTTAGTTCGAGTTTGTGATGTTCACAACGTTCCATTAGCTACAAATGAAGCTTCGGCTCAATTATTTTTGGATGCCATAGCTATAGAATAGCAATCATAGAAATTTCGATATTTACATTTTTTGGCAAACAAGCCACTTGAACCGTTTCACGAGCTGGAGCGGTTTTTTCGTTGAAATAAGAACCATAAACGCTGTTTATAGCTCCAAAATCACTCATATTCATTATGAAAATCGTTGATTTCACCACATTTTCAAATGTCATTCCGGTAGCTTCAAGGATGCCTTTCATGTTTTCCATTACTTGCTTGGTTTCGCTTTCGATGTCGGAAACTACTAGTTCTCCATTAGCAGGATTTATAGCAATTTGACCCGAAGTATAAAGGGTATTTCCTTTAAGAACTGCCTGATTATAAGGGCCAATTGGTGCTGGAGATTTTTCGGTGAAGATTATCTTTTTCATAATTTAATGCTGTTATATTTAGTAACTCGGTTCTCGTACTTCATAATTACAACTTTCTATTTATCTATTGCTAGCACTTCGTTTGTCGTATTTTATATCACTTAATATTCCCGATTTTATTCCAATAAAAAAGCTCCAATTCGCTTGATTTCCAAAAGGTTGCCAGTTAAAATTCATTTTCCAACTTAATAGATCTTTATCAAATCGAAGCTGCGTGTATGTTACTCCATTTTGAACAAAATCGTATCCTGTTGAAACGCCCACTTTCCATTTTGGAGTTAAATCTCCATTGGCCGAGATCATTATCGAATTTCCTGTGATTTTCTTTTCTCGGTTGTTGTTGCCATACGTTAGCGAATAAGCAAATGTGATATCCCAAGGCAATTTTGATGCAAAAAATTCGGTAATTTTATCTTCACCTTTATCTTCATCGGCTGCAAATTGGTCGCTTCCTCTTACATTATCGATGGTGTTTCTTCCAAACAAATCATCATCTCGACCTCCATTTCTTTGACCTTGTTTGTTCTTATCCTTCTTATTTTTTTCTTCGGAATCTTTGCTAGAAATCGAATAGTTTAAGGTCATATTAGCGCTCGTCATCCTGAACAAACTTCCTCCATTATCGATATTATAAACATTTATCCTATTTCCGGCATTGTCGATGGCATAAGGATCTAAAGTAGCTCCAAAATTCATATTCATTTTATCATTAAAGAGTTGAGTTCCTCCGCTCACTCTAATGGGCGCCCAAGCAAGTGTAGTTTTTCCATTTGCATTGATATCATAGCTAGTAGAAAAGTTTAAATTATTTAGCAGCATTATTTTTTTAGGTTCCGTTTTCGTGCTATCTGGATCCGTAATTTTAGCTTCAAAAGTATTACTTAAATCAAATCCTAGGATATTAGAATTCGTATTTCCTGGTGCTCCAAAAATACCTCCTTCAAATCGGTTGTACTCTTTAGTCATTGTTCCAGTAGCATCAGTGGCATAGGTATCGTAATATTTTTCGAAGCTAGGCGTGTAACCGTAGGATAGTGAAGGCCGCATTACGTGTCTAATGGATTTTATTTTACTAGTAGGTTTGAAATTAAAAGTTCCATAAATGGTTGTTCCCAAACTACTTGAAAAATTATAGGTTCTAAAGGCATCAAATCCGTTTATAGTTTTGTCAACAACCGCGCTTTGCTCACTGTCATAGCTTCTTTGAATTGTTTTTATGTACCAGACTTCATTATAATTGACCGATGTTGAGGCACTGAAATGCTTAAAAAGTTTGAAATTGGTACTTAATGGGATGCTATGTTGTACTCCGATTTGTGCTTTGTCAAACATTTGTTTGGTAAAAAACAGGGAATCGGTAGTGACGAAGCTATTTCGTCCGCTCATATTGTACAACAAATTTATATTTTTGAAAAAGCCTTTTTTAACGCCATTTTTACCAACAAAAGGATAAATCCGATCCACACTATATTGCAAATCAGGTAATGTCATATTAATTTCAGAAGTTTGCGTGTTTTGCGAATGCGTTGCGGTCAAAGATAAACGAGATCCAACGGTACCAGCAAATGATTTGCTATATGAAACAGACGAACTTAAAGTATTATTCAAATTAGAACCTACATTGGCTTGATTGATTGATTGTTTGAAATATTTACTGCTACCTAAATTCACTGAAGCCGAAAAACTGGAATTTGGACTTCCCTTAGAATCCTTTGAATGAGACCATTGAAGATTGTAAATATTTTGTTTGGAATAATCAGGATAACCTCTTTCGCTATTTATTAAATTTTCGAATCTAAAGTTTATATTTCCTCTGTAACTATATCTTTTGGCATAACTGGATTCAAATCTCAGGGCATAACTTCCGTTGGTATAATAATCACCTAAAACTGTCAAATCATAATGGTCATTGAGGGCAAAATAATAGCCTCCATTTTGCAACGAAAATCCGCGATTATTTGAGTCATTATAACTGGGTAAAAGGATTCCTGAAACGCTAGTTTCTTTTGTCATAGGAAAAAAAGCAAAGGGCAAGGCAATTGGAGTAGGCACATTGGCAATGACCATATTCGTTAATCCAGTAACTACTTTTTTGCCAGGAATTATTTTTACTTTATTCGTTTGAAAATAATATTCAGGATTATCCACATTTGTTGAGGTTGTAAAACGGGCTCCTTTCAAGAAATAGACCGAATCATTTTCTTTTTTGGTTAGCACTGCTTTGACTTTGAATTCTCCTTGATCGGTTCTTGAATTCCAAATCAAAGCTTTTTTTGTCTTGAAATTAAAGCGAAGCGAATCGGGTTCAATAACATTGCTGCCTTGTTTGAAGTTTGGAAACTGAGTGTATTTCTTTGTAGAATCTTTAATTCTTCCTGCATTGACTTCATTTATTTCGTAGTTCAAAACGATGATTCCTGCTTTCAGCTCTATATCTTGATAATAAAGTTCGGCATTGTTATTCAGGGTAATGAGTTTTTTCTTTTGCTCAATTTTGACATAATCAGTAGCAGTGTATTTTACTTTTCCTTCCAGTAGCGCTTTAGGTTTAAGGCTGTCTTTTGCAATTGTGTCATTTACGCTTGCTATAATTGTATTCGGTTTATTGTCTTTTTTAGAAGTAGAAATTACAGTATTTTTTTTATTTTTAGTAGGAATAGCGCTTGGTTTCTTAGTAATATCTTGTGCATAGATAGTACAAGTTCCCATCGTCAGGAAAATTGATAATAAAACGATATTAAATAAGTTTGTATTCAAAGGGATTAATGCTATTTTTGTAAAAATATGGCTTGTTTTTTGACGTGTCAAACTTACATATAATTTTTCGCAAAAATAATCAAATAATAAATTTATAACCCTAGTGTTTAAATTAAATTAACTTTTAGATTTATGTATATTATAAATAAAATCAAACTGCGATGCGCATTTTTCATCGCTTTATTTTCAATACTTTCTTATGGTCAATCGAATGTTTTTAAGGTAACTTTAGATGCAGGTCATGGCGCTCACGATTTTGGTGCTAATTATAGCGGTCGCGTTGAAAAAAACATCAATTTAGCTATTGTTCTTAAAGTTGGAAAATTATTAGAACAAAACCCTAAAATTGATGTGATCTATACCAGAAAAACCGATGTTTTCATAGATTTGATTGAACGAGCCAATATTGCAAATCGAGCTAATGCCAATATTTTTGTGTCTATTCATTGTAATGCTAATAGAAATACAGTCGCCTCAGGAACTGAAACTTATGTAATGGGGATGAGTAAAGTGGCTTCAAATCTAGAAGCTGCAAAGAAAGAAAACTCCGTAATTACTTTAGAGAAAGATTACAAACAAAAATATGAAGGTTTTGATCCCAATTCGCCCGAAACGATGATTGGAATGACCTTGATGCAAGAAGAATATCTTGACAATAGTATTTCTTTGGCCAGTAAAGTCGAAGATAGATTTGCTGATTTAGGAAAAGAAGTTAGACACGGTGGCGTAAAACAAGCACCTTTTATGGTGCTTCACAAGGCTTATATGCCAAGGGTTTTAATTGAAACTGGTTTTATTTCTAATCCTGGAGAGGGCAATTTATTAAACTCCGAAGAAGGTCAAAATGAAATTGCTCGAGCAATTGCAGATGCCATTATTAGTTACAAAAGAGAATATTTTGGTAGCGATACTTCCGACACTGTTTCTGATAGACCTGCGCGAAAAGTTATTGAAAAACCAGTAAAAGATACTGCATCAACACCTGCTAAAAAAACGGAAAACGCAAAAGAAGCTTCTGCAACCCTTTTTAAAGTTCAACTATCGGCTAGTAAAAAGAAAGTGGAATTGGTTTCAAGAAATTTTAAGGGATTGAAGGATCTATCTGTTTTATTTGAAAATAATTATTATAAATACTTGTATGGCGAAACGGCAAGTTATGATGATGCTAAAACTTTATTGGCGGAAGCAAAATCCAAAGGGTATGATTCAGCCTATTTAATTGCTTTCAAAAACGGAGTAATGATCAGTGTTCAAGACGCAATCAAATAATTTATAACTGCAAGTTTAATTAATTTATATTAAATTTGTCCAAACATTTATATTTTGAAATTAACAAGAGAAACTAAAACTGCTATACTAGCCATTTCTACCATTTTATTATTCATTTGGGGCTACAGCTTTTTAAAAGGTAAAGATATTTTAAATAAATACCGAATTTTTTATGTGCAATACGAAAATGTAGAAGGTTTGGCTCCATCAGCAGCGGTAACAATTAATGGTTTGGTTGTGGGTAAAGTAACTACAATTAAATTAGACAAAGTTACTGGAAAATTAGTAGTACAATTGCAACTCAAAACCGATTTTCCAATTTCTAAAACCAGTACCGCAGTGATCTATAAACCTGGTTTTATAGACGGAAAACAAATTGCTATTCATCCTAATCTTGCAGACCAATCAGTAAGTCCAGATGGTCAATTTTTAATTGGTGCTTCCGAATTAGATTTGACCGACGCGTTGAAGCAACAATTAGTTCCTCTTCAGGCAAAATTTGAAAAAGTAATGCACAATGCCAATAATTTATTAATTGGAATCAACAATATTTTAGATACTAGAGGACAACAAGATGTGAAAATGAGTTTGGCTGAACTGAGTCAAACCATGCAACAATTTAACAAAGCATCTTCAAGTATCAATACAATTCTGGATGATAATAAAGACCAAATCACTGGAGTGGTTACTAATTTGAACAAAGTTTCTCGTAATTTTTCTAAAATATCCGATTCTTTAGACAAAGCCGATTTAGGAAAAACAGTCGCCAATTTGCAAAAAACTTTGGAAAAAGTAGATAAAATGATGGCAAATCTTCAAGCAGGTAAAGGGTCTATGGGCAAATTAATCAATGATGATGCACTGTATACTAATTTAGAAAAAACATCAAAAGAATTAGAGTTATTGTTAGAAGATGTGAGACTTCATCCAACTCGTTATATCAATGTATCCGTTTTCGGAAAGAAAAATAAACCTTATGTTGCCCCAGTAAAAGATACCATTTTAAAATAAAAAACTAGCAATTATGGGTTTTTTAAACACTATTTTATTTGCAATTGTTCTGATTATTGGATTCGGTTTTTTTTATTTGAATATAAAAAAAATTGTTAGAAACATCAATCTTGGTATTGCGATAAATTGCAAAGACAATCCAAAAGCCCGTTGGAAAAACATGGCGATGATTGCACTTGGACAATCAAAAATGGTAAAAAGACCAATTGCTGGAGTACTTCACATTATTGTTTATCTTGGATTTATCATCATCAATATCGAATTGCTTGAAATTATTATTGATGGATTATTTGGAACTCATCGAATTTTTGCATTTTTAGGGACATTTTATAATGTTTTAATTGGCACTTTCGAACTACTTGCATTATTGGTTTTAGTAGCAGTATTTATCTTTTGGACCCGAAGAAATGTAATCAGACTCAAACGATTTGCCAATAAAGATTTAATCGGTTTTCCAAAAAACGACGCCAATTATATTCTCTATTTCGAAGTTATTTTGATGACTTTATTTCTACTAATGAATGCTTCTGATTTGCATTTGCAATACATTCCTGGCGAAGTTTCGCACTTTATCAAAGCAGGATCTTTTCCAGTAAGTCAATTTATCGAACCATTATTTAATGGGGTTGCTACCACTTCGGTCATTCTTCTGAACGAACTGTTTTGGTGGTTGCACATCATAGGAATTTTGATTTTTATGAATTATTTATATTATTCAAAACACCTCCATATTTTGTTGGCATTCCCGAACACCTATTTTGCCGATTTGAATCCAAAAGGACAACTCAGTAATTTAGGATCGGTGACCAATGAGGTAAAAATAATGATGGATCCCAACGCAGATCCTTATGCAACAGCAGTTGTGGATGAAAATGTTGTGCCGACTAAGTTTGGAGCTAGCGATATTCACGATTTAAATTGGGTTCAACTACTGAATGCTTACACTTGTACCGAATGTGGTCGCTGTACTTCCGTTTGTCCAGCCAATATTACAGGCAAAAAATTATCGCCTCGTAAAATTATGATGGATACGAGAGATCGAATGGAAGAAGTGGGTAAAAATATCGATGCCAATAAAGGAATTTTCATTCCAGACAATAAAACTTTATTAAACGATTACATTACTCCCGAAGAATTATGGGCTTGTACAACCTGCAATGCTTGCGTTGAAGAATGTCCGGTAAACATTAGTCCACTTTCTATTATTGTCGATTTGCGTCGCTATTTAGTGATGGAACAAAGCGCTGCACCAACATCATTAAACGCGATGATGACCAATATCGAAAATAATGGAGCACCTTGGCAATACAACCAGCAAGATCGCTTAAATTGGAAAAATGAAATATAGTTTAAAAGTTTAACCGATTAAACAAAAAAAGATGTCAGAAGTTTTAATAGTTCCCACAATGGCCGAAATGCTGTCGCAAGGCAAACAACCCGAAGTTTTGTTTTGGGTAGGTTGCGCCGGAAGTTTTGACGATAGAGCAAAAAAAATCACAAAGGCATTTATTCGAATTTTAAATCGTTCGAATGTTTCTTTTGCTGTGCTTGGAACCGAAGAAAGTTGCACAGGAGACCCCGCAAAAAGAGCCGGAAACGAATTTTTGTTTCAAATGCAAGCGATGACCAATATTGAAGTGCTGAACGGTTACGAAATAAAAAAAATAGTAACGGCTTGTCCGCATTGTTTCAATACTTTAAAAAATGAATACCCAGAATTAGGCGGAAAGTATGAAGTTTTGCATCACACCGAATTTTTAAAATCATTGTTAGACGACGGACGATTAACTATTGAAGGCGGACAATTCAAAGGAAAACGAATCACTTTTCATGATCCCTGTTATTTGGGACGAGCCAATAATATTTATGAGGCTCCTCGAGATTTAATCAAAAAATTGGATGCTGAACTGGTCGAAATGAAACGTTCCCGTGCCAACGGATTGTGTTGTGGAGCAGGCGGAGCACAAATGTTTAAAGATGCAGAACCTGGCAACAAAGAAATCAATATCGAAAGAACCGAAGACGCTCTAGAAACCAAACCAGATATAATTGCAGCGGGTTGTCCTTTTTGTAACACTATGTTAACGGATGGAATTAAAAATAAAGAAAAAGAAGGCGAAATAAAAGTAATAGATATCGCCGAATTAATTGCAAATGCAATGGATTTGTAGCTTTAAAATAATTTTGATATAAAAAGTTTCTAGTTTGATAATATAGGTTTTTAGGGTAAAATCAATGATTCGCAATTCCTTTAAACTACAGATAAAATCACATTTAGTCACTCTTAATTTTTAAAAGTTCGGTTGCTAAATCAAAATCAAAATGAGTTTCTTGAGCTCTATAAAGTCTATCATTTAAACTATTCCCTATTCCATTCTCGGGGAATTTTTCCGCTATAATTATATCAAATTTTCGTTCATCTAATTCATGCATGGCAGCATATAAACGATGTGCCGCTTCATCTAAATCTTTATTTTTAGAAACTAAAATATAATTTTGATTAGATATAATTTCTGATGGTGCTGTAAACAACAAGAAACCTTTATTCGTAATATCATTTTCTTTTATGTATTCCGTAATTGTATCAGTAACGAGTAGTTTTGTTTTAGGAGAATAATGTTTGCTCAACATTCCCGGTGCTTCTGGCGTCGCCGAAGCTTTACTTTTTACCTTGATTTTTCCAATAAAGGCTTCGATGGTTTCTTTCGAAATGGCGCCAACACGATACAAAACGGGTTCGTTATCCTCAAAACCTACAATCGTAGATTCAATTCCTTTTTCGCACGGTCCTCCTTCCAGAATCATCGGGATTTTGCTACCCAATTGTTTTTTTACATGTTCAGATGTGGTGGGACTAATGTATCCAAATGGATTTGCACTTGGCGCAGCCAAAGGGAAATCCAACTCATTCAACAATGCTAAAGCTATAGGATGCGAGGGAATTCTAACTCCAACAGTATTTTTTCCAGCCGTTACAATATCTGGTATAATGTCTTTTTTGGGAAGAATTAGAGTTAATGCACCCGGCCAAAATTCTTTTGCTAATGACAAAGCCATTGGCGGTATATTTTGTGCAACGACATCTAAATATTCGATCGATTTTATGTGAACAATCAACGGATTAAAAAGTGGTCTTTGTTTTATTTCATAGATTTTTTGAATCGCCTGCTCATCAAAAGCATTAGCGGCTAAACCATAAACTGTTTCCGTAGGTATTGCTACCACTTTTCCTTCATTTAATAAGGTAGCGGCGGTTAAAATTTCTGTATTCATTTTTTAAAGATTATACACATTAACACACATCATGGTTGTGTTTTGTTGCCATTAAAAGGGTTCTATTTTAAAAATAGATTTTATTCAATTTGTGCAAATTTATATTCAATATTCTAATTATTTTTATTTTTCTAGAATTAGTAGCTATTGATAAATGTAAATTATTGGTTTCTAATTATTTAAATTCGATAAAAATTTCCTGTTGCTTATTTTAAACACCTTCTAAAAATGTCATTTTTGCAAATCGGATTCTAAATAAGTAGGCTAAAAATTAAAAGTACTAACATTTATTTAGGCTTTAATTTTGGTTTAAATGAGTAATTTAATCTTAAATTTGCAATCATCTAAAACCAAAGAGCACAATGTATATTCCCTTTGAAAATTTACCAGGAGAATCCAAAATTTGGATTTATCAATCCAATAGAAAATTCTCGGACGCAGAATTTTTAGAAATAGATGCCGACGTGAAATCATTTATAGAAAAATGGGAAGCACATAGCGTAGGTCTTGAATCATCTTATCAATTGAAATACAATCGATTCATTATTTTGGCTGTGAATCAAGAGGTACAAGCTGCATCAGGTTGTTCTATTGATTCGTCAGTTCAATTTATTCAAAAATTAGAAGAAAAATACAAGGTCGAATTGCTTGATAAAATGAATGTTACTTTTAAAAATGGAGAACACATTGCACATAAAACCTTGATTGATTTCAAAAAAATGGCCAAAGAAAAAGCCGTTACCGAAAATACTATTGTTTTCAATAATTTGGTTAACAACATCGAAGAATACAACGAATCTTGGGAAGTTCCTGCAATGGATAGTTGGCACAGCCGATTTTTCTAAAAAAAAAAGAGTATTGAAATAGTCTTTATCGAGCGCTTTTAGAGTTCAGTTTATCCAATTTCATTTCATTAAAATACATCTATGAAAATAGCAATAGTTTGTTATCCAACTTTTGGCGGAAGTGGTGTTGTAGCAACAGAATTAGGTCTTGAGTTGGCTCGTCGTGGTCACGAAATTCACTTTATAACCTACAGTCAGCCTGTTCGTTTGGCATTGCTCAACCCAAATGTTTTTTACCACGAGGTGACTGTTCCAGAGTATCCTTTGTTCCATTTTCAACCTTATGAACTGGCTTTATCGAGCAAATTAGTCGATATGGTGAAGTTGTATAAAATAGAATTATTGCACGTTCATTATGCTATTCCTCACGCTTATGCGGGTTACATGGCCAAGCAAATGCTGAAGGATGAAGGAATAAACCTCCCAATGATTACAACGCTTCACGGCACCGATATTACATTGGTTGGCAACCATCCTTTTTATAAAACAGCGGTAACCTTTAGCATCAATAAATCTGATTTTGTGACTTCGGTTTCCCAAAGTTTAAAAGAGGACACACTGAAATTATTTAATATAAAAAACGAAATTCAGGTAATTCCGAATTTTATCGAATTAGATAAAAATACAATTGACCCAAGTATCCCTTGCCGTCGATCTGTTATGGCGACAGAAAAGGAACGAATTATAACTCATATTAGTAATTTTAGAAAAGTAAAACGAATTCCAGATGTAATTCGGATATTTTATAAAATTCAACAACAAATTCCTGCCAAATTGATGATGGTAGGTGATGGTCCCGAAAAAGAAAAAGCCGAATATTTATGTCAAGAATTAGGTATTCAAGACAAAGTTATTTTCTTTGGAAATAGTAACGAAATTGACAAAATATTGAGTTATTCGGATTTATTCTTACTGCCATCCGAAACCGAAAGTTTTGGTCTTGCTGCTCTCGAAGCTATGGCGTGGAGTGTTCCCGTAATTTCGAGTAATTCTGGAGGTTTATCCGAAGTGAATTTTGATGGAATTTCAGGATATTTAAGTGATAAGGGAAATACGGATGAAATGGCAGAAAATGCGTTGAAAATATTGAAGGATACGACAACTTTAAAACAGTTCAAAGAGAATGCCTTATCAGTTGCAAAGCAGTTTGACATCGAAAGAATTTTACCGTTATACGAGGAGTTATATCATAAAGCGATAAATAAATTTTCATGAAAAAAGTAATTCTAGTAGCCTTGACTTTAATTTTGGTTTCGTGTGGAGCTACGTCGTCCAAGAAATCAGAAGGGAACCGCTTGTATGAAGTTTTAACCACTCAACCAGATGGTGGTGCAAGTATTCGTTTTTTTGAAATTTTATCGGATGAAAAAGAAATCGCTATGTTGCAAAATGACGAAAAATTAAAAAACAAAATTAAGCCAAGTGATATTCAAACATCAAATTTTATTGTTCTGAACATGGGCGAAAAAACCACTGCTGGCTACAAAATAGGAATTGAAAGCGCTGTAGAAACCGACAAAAATATCATTATTACTATAAAAGAAACGATGCCAGAATCTGGCACAGCTACTTCACAAGAAATTACTACTCCTTACAGCATTGTTAAAATTAATTCTAAAAAAGCCATTATTATAAAGTAAAAAAAGGTTGTCCAATTCGGACAACCTTTTATTATTTTTATTTATTTTGGCTTAATTAAATTTGAAACGAATCCCCAAAGCTAAATCTGGACCAAAGTTATCTCCTTTATAATTGTCAGCAAAATACAATTCTGGTCTAATGTCTAAAGATAGCAAAATAGGCACTTCTTTAAAACCATATTCAATACCTAAATCACCAGCAACAAAAGCATACGTTTTGCTATAATCTGCTTTTTTGGCATTCCAATTTCCTACTCCTCCACCAACACCGGCATACCAATTGAATCCTCCGTCAATATTCCAAACCCATTGGTAAATACCTGCTAATTTAAAAGCATCCACATCGTGGCTATTTCTCCAACCCAAATCCAATTCTAAACGATTGTTTTTTGACAAACCTCTTTGATAAGATAGTTCTCCACCAAAACCATCATTGTCTCCTAAACGTAATCCTAAAGCGTTTTTTGCAATGTCTTGCGCTTGCGCGGTAAATGCTAATCCCATTAGCATAATAGCCGATAAAAAAATTTTTTTCATAATTGTAATTTGTTTTTTACAAATATAGAACAAAGAACTGGCAAAATTATTATATAATAATTTAAAAAAGTTTTATAATTACTACATTTTATGATTAAAAAATTGATTGTCAGTGGTGTTTAGTGTGATTAAAAATTGTTAAAAATTGTAATTTTGAACTAGCTTTAAGTCAAAAGAGGTCTCTTTTTTCTAAATACTTAAGGTATGAAAATAAAAATAGCTGGATTTTTAACTTTTGATTCTCCTAGCACTTGGACTTTTTAATAAAACTTTGTCTCGAAATCAGTATGGGCAAACTCATAGTTTGCTCAAATTTTAAAAAAATAGCCACGACCCCGAGCGAAAGCGAACAGGCGAAGCAATTGACGAAATTGGCACTAATTGAAATTTTTGAATTACACGAATTCCTAAAAGAGTAAGAATTAGTGTAATTTATTTTAAAAAATCATTAAATCCGCTTGTTGCCAGATTCAAATTTGTGTTAATTCGTGTAATTCGTGGCGAAAAAAAAAAGTGTGCGTTTGCCCTGCGAAATCCGTGGATAAACTTTTGAACTTTGAACTAAAATATTATATTTGTTCAAAACTAATTATAATGGCAGGAAATAGCTACGGAACCCTATTTAGAATAACAACTTTTGGAGAATCACACGGAGAAGCTTTAGGCGGAATAATTGATGGGTGCCCTTCTGGAATTGTATTAGACTTTGATGCAATCCAGTTCGAAATGTCTAGAAGAAAACCAGGACAATCTAAAATTGTAACCCAACGAAAAGAGCCAGATGATGTTCAGTTTCTATCTGGAATTTTTGAAGGTAAAACTACAGGAACTCCAATTGGGTTTATAATCCCAAACACCAATCAAAAATCAGACGATTATTCTCATATAAAAGATAATTACAGACCCAGTCATGCCGATTATGTCTACGAAAAAAAATATGGTGAACGTGATTATCGCGGTGGTGGTAGAAGTTCAGCTCGTGAAACAGCTAGCAGAGTTGCAGCAGGAGCGATTGCAAAACAAATATTTCCCGAAATAAAAATCAATGCTTATGTTTCGTCTGTTGGACCATTATTTTTAGAAAAACCCTATCAAGAATTAGATTTTTCAAAAATTGAAAGTAATCCAGTTCGTTGTCCAGATGAAAAAATGGCTGCTGAAATGGAAGAATATATAAAGGTTATTAAAAAAGATGGTGATACCGTTGGCGGAACGGTAACCTGCGTGATTCAAAATTGTCCAATAGGTTTGGGCGAACCTGTTTTCGATAAATTACACGCTGAATTAGGCAAAGCAATGCTTTCGATAAATGCTGTCAAAGGATTTGAATTTGGTAGCGGTTTTTGTGGAGCACAAATGAAAGGTAGTGAACACAACGATTTATACAATGCCAATGGAACTACAAAAACAAATCTTTCGGGAGGAATTCAAGGTGGAATTAGCAACGGAATGGACATTTATTTCAGAGTAGCTTTTAAACCTGTGGCAACCATCATGCAAAAACAAGAATCACTGGACAATAAAGGGAATATTACTGAAATGACTGGAAAAGGGCGTCACGATCCTTGCGTTGTGCCACGCGCCGTTCCAATTGTAGAAGCTATGGCAGCTATTGTTCTTGCTGATTTTTATTTGATAAATAAGACGTATTCAAAATAGTACTCAGGGTTCAGTTTGTAGGAATCAGATTAAGTACTGCGAATCGAACATTGTTTACTGAACACTCAAAAAATGACCGAAACCAAAAAACCATCCTTTTTAGGAAACCTGACTGTTCAAATTGTTATTGCCATGCTTTTAGGAGCATTCTTAGGAATTTATGTCCACAATAACTATGATGTCACTTTTGCCAAAGAATTTAGCGACAAAATAAAAATATTGGCAACTGTTTTTATTCGCTTGGTGCAAATGATTATTGCTTTATTGGTTTTTAGTACATTAGTGCCTGGAATTGCAAAATTAGGAGACATCAAAACCGTTGGTAGAGTGGGCGGAAAAGCATTAGCTTGGTTTTTTAGTGCTTCATTTGTTTCTCTTCTGATAGGTTTATTTTGGGTTAATGTTTTGCAACCCGGCGTGGGTTTGAATTTATCGAATATCGATTTGTCTGCCGCAGCAGAAGTAACCGGAAAAACACAAAGTTTCTCTACCCAAAATTTCATAGAACACATTATTCCTAAGAGTATCGTTGAGGCGATGGCAAATAATGAAATTATTCAAATTGTAATTTTCTCTATCTTTTTTGGTTTAGCAGCAGCATCAATTGGTAATTATGCAAAACCAGTTACTCATGCCATTGAAGTTTTATCTCATATTATCCTTAAAATGGTCAATTATGTGATGAAATTTGCACCAATGGGCGTTTTTGGTGCCATTGCAGGAGTTTTTGCTATAAAAGATTTAAACGAATTAGTTTTAACGTATATCAAATTTTTCGCCTCATTTTTGGTGGGAATTTCATCCTTATGGGTGTTCCTTTTAGCAGTGGGTTTTATTTTTTTGGGAAAAAGAATGAAAACATTGTTAAGTCATATTATTAGTCCACTGATTATTGCCTTTAGCACAACTAGCAGCGAGGCAGTTTTTCCAAAACTAACTGAGGAATTAGAACGTTTTGGTATAAAAAACAAAATTGTGGCTTTTATGTTGCCTTTGGGATATTCGTTCAATCTTGACGGAAGTATGATGTATATGACTTTTGCTAGCTTATTTATCGCACAAGCTTATGGAATCCATTTAGATATGGGAACCCAAATGACAATGCTTTTAGTTTTGATGTTGACTAGTAAAGGAATTGCTGGAGTTCCTAGAGCCAGTTTAGTAATTGTGGCAGCCACTTGTGGAATGTTTAAAATTCCAATTGAGGGTATTGCTTTGATATTGCCAATAGACCATTTTTGTGATATGTTTCGGAGTGCTACAAATGTTTTAGGCAATGCATTGGCGACGTCAGTAGTTGGAAAATGGGAAGGTGAAGATTCAGAATAGTGATATTTAAATCTAAAAATAAATAATATAACCTCGTTCCAGTTTTTGAATGAGGTTTTTTTTTAACGGATTTTACTGTAAAACTATTTTTTAACTATTATATATTACAAATTAACTTATAAAAAACTTGTTTTCAGAAGCTTATATTCAGTTTTATACTGTACATTTGGAATGATTTTTATAAGTTATGCCTAAAATTAGTGTTTTCTTATTGTTATCTTTTCTGCTGAATTCCTTCGGCTACCCATCTTCTGCGCAGACTAGAATTCCTTCCAAGCTTGAAATTAGAAAGAATATTAAGTTGGCTGCCAAATATTTAACTTCTGAAAATTATTCAAAATCACTAGAAATTGCAAGACGGAGTTTGAATGATGCTACAATTAGCAAAGACGATCTACTTATTGCATATTCCTATAATGTTATCGCGGCAAATTTCGAACAATTGTCCGAGTTTGACAAAGCTATTTTATTATATGAAAAAGGTTTGAGTTATTCCTATAACACCCAGAATGATACCATTAAAAATTATATAAATAATAATCTGGGTAATATATATTGTTTTGAAAAAAAACAATATGGAAAAGGAATTGAATACTATAAAAAATCTTTAGCGTACAGTATAAAAGCAGCAGATACAATTCAATTAGTATTTACAAAATTGAATATTGCTTGGGCTTATTTCGACAATAATCAATATAAAGAAGGATTGCCCTATTTGAATTATATCAATAAATATCATTCGAAATTTGGTGATAAGTCAACACTTGTTGTACTCAACATGCTTAATGGAATGTATTGTAGTAACAAAAATGAAAATCAAAAAGCCGAAATCTATTTTTTAAAAGCTATAAAACTAGGTGCTACAATGGTAGATAAGGGAGACTTGGCTTTTTCTCACGAAGAATATTCTAAGTATTTAGTAAAAAAAGGAAATTATAAAAAAGCCTATGAAAACTTCATAAGTTATGATAAAATTAACCAAAAAATATTTAATGAAGGACTTCTCAGAAAAGCAAATGTTGCAGGAATTAACCTTGAATTAGACGAATATAAAAGAGAAATTGACCGCGTTGAAACGGAGAAAAATATACAATCTGAAAGTCTCAAAAAATCACAAATTATAGGTGCATTATTAATCGTTGGGTTTCTAGTTTTGCTACTTTTATTAATTTCTTTGTATAAAAATTTTATTTTCAAGAAAAAAGTAAATAGGGATCTTACGCTAGCCAATGAACAATTAATTATTGCAAAAGACAAGGCTTTAGCTGCTGCTTTAGCAAAAACACAATTTGTTTCGACAATTAGCCATGAATTGCGAACACCACTTTATGGTGTAATTGGAATGACCAATTTATTGTTAGACGAGCATAAAGAATTAGCAAAAAGCCCTCATTTGAATTCTCTCAAATTCTCGGCACGCTATTTATTATCCCTAGTTAATGACATTTTACAGATTAATAAAATTGAAGAAAATAAAATTGTTCTCGAAATTTTGACTTTTAACCTTTCGGATGAGATTACTTTGGTCAAAAATTCACTGTCTTTCATTTCACAAAGTCACAATAATAAAATAACAGTACAAATTGATTCGGATATTCCGGAATATCTAATTGGAGATAAACTACGGTTGTCTCAAGTATTAATGAATTTAATTAGCAATGCATTAAAATTCACTAAAAATGGCGAAGTAATTGTTAGTGCAAATTTAGTAAAAGTAGAAAATAATTTTAATTACGTCGAGTTTCAAATCTCAGATAATGGTATAGGAATTGCAGTTGCAGATCAAGATAAAATATTTGATAAATTTGTTCAGATTGGACGTAATGATACTGATTATCAAGGAACAGGATTAGGACTGGCAATTGTTAAACGTTTATTAGGGTTATTTAATAGTAAAATAACATTCGAAAGCCAAGTAGGGGTTGGAACAACTTTTATATTTACGATCGCCTTTGAATGCGATCCGCAAAAGACAAAAAATATCATCAACAACATCAATGTGGATTTATCTTCCAGTCAGATATTCAAGATTTTGGTAGTCGAAGATAATAAGATTAACCAAACTATCACTAAAAAAATAATCGAAAAAAACAATTGTAGTTGTTTTGTTGTCGATGATGGGTTTCAAGCTTTGGATGTTTTAGAAAAAGAGGTGTTTGATGTTATTTTAATGGATATCAATATGCCTTTGATAAGTGGTTTCGAAACTACAAAAAGAATTCGCTTAAAAGGAATTGAAACTCCAATTATTGCATTGACAGCTTTCGCTGTGGACGAAATTACAGAAGAGGCTCTTGATGCCGGAATGAATGATATAATAATCAAACCTTTTGAACCCTCGAAGCTTTTTAAAGTTATTAATGAGCAAATAAAGAATACAAAAAACGCCGTCTATTGACAGCGTTTTTTGTAAAAAAGTCACACTAGATTCAAGATTTAATACCAGCGTTTTTTGTTTTGCTTTGATGCCTCCGATTTTCTAGATTTATGTGCGCCACCACTTCTATTAGAGTTGTTTTGAGCTCCTGCTGGAGCAGTTTCTGGACTTCCCGAATGCCAAGGATAAGGATGATCAGATATAATTTTTACATCTACTTTTATTAATTTTTGAATGTCTTTCCAATATTGATGCTCGTCCTTGCTACAAAAGGAAATTGCAATTCCATCATTTCCCGCACGACCTGTTCGTCCTATGCGATGCACATAGGTTTCGGGAATATTCGGTAAATCAAAATTGATTACATACGGCAACTGATCAATATCAATACCGCGCGCTGCGATATCAGTGGCTACAAGAACGCCCACTTCTTTATTTTTGAAAGCGTCTAAAACTCTTTGACGTGCATTTTGAGATTTATCACCGTGAATGGCTTCAGCAGGAATATCTTTTTTTCGCAAGGCTTTCACCACATTATCAGCTCCATGTTTGGTTCTCGAAAAAACCAGAACATCCGATAAGTTTTGATTTTTTATCAAATGATACAATAAATTTCTCTTTTCTCCTTTTTCGACAAAATATACATGTTGCTCTACATTTTCTGCGGTGGAAGAAACGGGCGAAACTTCAACTTTTTCCGGATCTTTCAAAAACATTTCTGCTAATTCCCGAATTGCAATTGGCATTGTCGCCGAAAACAATAAAGTCTGTCTGTTTTTTGGTGTCAGTTTTACAATTTTTTTGACATCATTAATGAATCCCATATCCAACATTTGATCAGCTTCGTCAAGAACTAAGGCGTGCAGACTATCTAGATTTATAAACCCTTGTTTGTGTAAATCGAGCAACCTTCCCGGTGTTGCGATAAGAATATCAATTCCTTTGCGAAGCGCATCTACTTGGGGAACTTGTGAAACACCGCCAAAAATGGTGAGTTGCGTTAAGTTGGTGTATTTGCCATAGGTGTCAAAACTTTGCCCAATTTGAACCGCTAATTCGCGTGTTGGTGTAACAATTAATGCCCGAATTTCTTTGGCTTTTTTAGATGAACCTACAATTCGGTGCAATTGATGTATAATTGGTATCGCAAATGCTCCCGTTTTTCCTGTTCCTGTTTGAGCGCAACCAATCAGGTCTTTTCCTGCTAAAACTAACGGAATTGCTTGTTCTTGAATTGGAGTAGGACTGGTGTAGCCTTCTTCAAATACGGCTCTTTGTATACTTTTTGAAAGTGATAAATCTTCGAATAACATATTTTTGATTTTAATTATCTAATAATTTGAAAATAGATAGTTGTGCAAAGATAGGATTATTATTTTGATGCTATTTGACGACTTCAATTTGGCCAAATTATCAAAATATTTAAAGATTTATTCCAATTCAATACTATTATGAGCTTTTATAAAATCAGTGACCAAATAGCCAATCAATTTACCAATTAAATGATTGTTTTTCTCATAACATAAATCCGGTGCACCTTCGCAAATATGAAGATAAGCTGCGTTTCTGTTTTTACCGAAAAAGGTAACAAACTGTCTCAATTCTTCAATAGAAAAACCGCTTAAAGTCATCGCGCTGCTAGCCACATTTGGAATGGCATCTAAATCAACCTCTACGCCGTAAAAGTCATTTTGTATAAATTGTGAAGCAAGAATCATTTCTTGGTTAAAGTCTTTTTCCTTTCGAATATTGATGCTGTCATAAGTGGAATACCGCACGCGATCCTCGATTTTTTTGATGATATCCAAAACACTTTTGGAAGTGTAATTTTCGTGTATACCAAAAATGAAGTATTTTTTAAGAAAACCTTCTTCATAAGCGTATGAAAATCCATTTCCGCTATGTCGTCCTTCCAGAATTCTAAAATCAGAATGGGCATCAAAATTTACTGCGTTAATTGGTTTTCCTTTTGCAAGAGCACTTCCTTTTATATTTCCATATGAATTATTGTGACCGCCACCAATAACAATCGGAATTTTGCCAGATTTTACAATAGTAAAAATAATATGTGAAACATCTTTGTCAATTTTTTCTACCAATTGACTCAATTTTGACCGATCATCAATATCATTAAAATCCAAACCTTTAACCTCCTTCATCTCATCACAGACATTCAATCGTCCTAAAACAAGAATTTGATTCCCTTTACAAAATCGGTTGTGTTGGATATTGGCAATACTTCCAATGGCACAATCCCAAGCCGATGCCGCTCCAGGTCTGCCAAAATTAGCTCTAATTCCTATATCTTCTGGAATTCCAAAAAGCACGTATTGAGCTTCACATGTACTTAAAAATTCGGATGGATCAATTCCTTTAGGAACAGTCAGCATTTTCTCACCAAATTTTATTTCACCACTTCGGTGGTTGGTCACTTTGGCAAGGTCATTTATCGTGAAAGGAATCAGTTTTTCCATATGAAATTTTAATCCACCAAATATAATATAAATGTTTAGAATCCGTTATTAACTCATATTATATTATTAAATTTGTGTATAAAAAAATAAAAAAAATGGAAGATCAACAAAACAATTCAAATTCAAGTCTTAAAATTATTATTGGAGTTTTAGCATTCCTTTTAGCAGGAAGTTTATTTTATATTTATAAAATTTCGTCCGAAGTAAAACAAGTGCAAACTGTTTTAACGACTACTTTAACCGAAAAAGAAACCGTAGTGAAGGATCTGGAGGCATTAAAAACAACTTATGATGCCGCAATTGCCGAAAATACTTCAATGTCTGATGAATTAGTTAAAGAAAGAGACAAAGTTGTTACTTTGCTAAATGATGTCAACAAATCGAAAGGCGATGTATCTAAATTCAAAACACAATATTTGAAATTAGAAAGTAACATGAAGGTTTTAATGGCCGAAAATGAAGGCTTGAAAAAACAAAACAAAACGTTAACTACACAGCGCGATAGTACTGTGGTTGTTTTGGGAGAATCTAAAAAGTATAATGAGGTTTTGGTAGGTCAGAACGAAGATTTGTCAAAAACAGTTGAAAAAGGGTCTAAATTGACGGTTTTGAATATGCAAACGGCCGCATATAAAATTAGAAGTTCCGGAAAACAAATTGCTACAGATAAAGCCGGAAGAGCTGATGTTCTAAAAATTAGTTTTACTATTGCCGAAAATCAAATAGCAAAATCTGGTGATAAAGAATATTATGTTCAAGTTATCGATAGTAAAAACAATGTACTTGGCGATAAACAAACTGTAAATTTTGACGATAAAACATTAACCTATAGTTTTATTTCTAAAGTTAAATACGAGAATAAAACAGTAAATGTTTCTGAAGATTTAAAAGGGAAAGACTTTGCAAAAGGAACTTATTTTGTAAATGTTTTTGACAAAAATGATTTGGTTTCTAAAACAAGTTTTACCTTGAAATAATAGTTTCAAGTTTTTACATAAAAAAAGAGGAGCGCGTTTATTCCTCTTTTTTTATGAAAAAATTTTAAGATAATCACAATGAAATTGGTGATTAAAAATGAAGTATCAATTATTCCGAAACGGTTATTTCAAACATTTTATTCCAATGTTTACCGGTAACAAAAATGGTTTTTGTTTTTGGGTTATAGGCAATTCCGTTTAGCACTTCAGCTTCGGGATTTTTGACAAATTTTCGCAAACCTGACATATCCAAAATTCCTTCAACTGTCCCATTTGTTGGGTTTACAATTGCTATAGCATCTTTTTGCCAAACATTAGTATAGATTTTGCCGTTAATCCATTCCAGTTCGTTGATGCTTGGAATTTTTGACTCTCCAGAATATACATTGATGTAACTGATCATTTTTTGAGTATTCGGATCCATTTTCCAAATTTTCTCTGTTTTGTCCGTTTGATAAAGGTTTTTGCCGTCATTTGTCATTCCCCATCCTTCAATATCTTTGTCATAAGTGAAGGTTTTTTCTAATTTTAATGTGTTGGCATTATAAATAAAACCCGTTTTGTTTTGCCAAGTCAATTGAAATAACTTACCGTTTAAAAAGGTAATTCCTTCTCCAAAATATATTGAATCAAGATTAATTTGTTTGAATATTTTTCCAGTTTTATAATCGTATTTTCTTAAGTAAGATTTGCCATTTAGTCCAGTGCTTTCATACAAAGTATCTTTATAAAACTCCAAACCTTCTGTAAAAGAAGCCGTATCGTGTGCAAAAGTATTGATGACGGTGTACTTTAATAATTTAGGAGTAACATTCGAAACCAATTCAATTCTTGCTGTAGCATCGGAACTTTCGCCATTAAAATAAGCGACAGCTTTTAGGTTTTGATAGCCTAATTTTTCGTTTTTTAAATTGAAAACCAGTTTCTCAAGTCCTTTTTTGGAACCAATTTTAACGTCATTATTGAAGTAGACAACACTATCCACATCTTTAGAATTTGAGTTTACAATTCCCAATTCTAGAGATTCTTGCCATTGGTATTTTTCTTTATATTTCGAATTATCGAAAGTAAATATAGAATTTACATCATTTTTTTTGCTCCCGCAGTTCGAGAAAGTGATTCCTAATAAAATGATAAATAGGAAGTTATAATTTTTCATAAATTAAATTTTTGATGATGCAATATACAATGATATTTTATAGCAGCAAAGTCCTTGCAAAAATATAAAAAGATTGTATATTTGCACCGGCAAGTCCTACACGACCAGCTCCTGCAGACTCCCCCAGGAT
>JBBQSZ010000021.1:0-48184 GCA_038234745.1 Flavobacteriales bacterium
TCTTGGTTATAAAACCGCTAAAAGAAGATTTGTACTGGAACTAAGAGAACTTATTACTGGAATAATGATTGTATTTTCAGGTGGTGATCCCTCAAAAGTCTTTATAACATAAGTGGCCGGAATTTCTTCCGACCACAACTACAATTAAGTCTCTTTTTCATTTAAAAATTCTTTGTTTTTTAAGATGGTTCTATTGGTTCTATTGGATTTGAAGTATCCGATGGATTATAATCTATAGCAGTATTGTCTGATTTTTTAATTCTTTTGGGTTGTTTTTTCATTTGTTCTCCAATAATATTTGAAGCTGTAAAACTAGTAACCATACTGTTAAGCATATCGCCAGCAGCTTGTGGAGAATTTGGTAATAAAATTAAGTTAGAATTAGTGTCTGCGCCAATGGCTTGTAAAGTATCATAATGTTGTGTGATTACAATTAATGCGGAAGCTTCTTGCGAATTAATTCCAACCTCATTCAAAACGGCTACACTTTCTACCAATCCACGAGCAATTTCTCTACGTTGATCAGCAATACCTTGACCTTGTAATTTTTTACTTTCGGCTTCGGCTTTTGCTTTGGCAACAATTCTAATTCTTTGTGCTTCCGATTCGAACATTGCCGCAGTTTTTTCTCTATCGGCAGCATTAATTCTATTCATTGCATTTTTCACTTGAATATCGGGGTCAATATCGGTAACTAAGGTGTTGATAATATCATAACCATACGTCATCATGGCTTCGTTTAATTCACGTTTTACACCTATTGCAATATCATCTTTTCTAACGAATACATCATCTAAAATCAATTTTGGTACTTCGGCACGAACCACATCAAAAACATAAGCCGTAATCTGATCGTGAGGATATTCTAATTTGTAAAAAGCTTCGTAAACGTGTTCTTGAATTACTTTAAACTGAACAGAAACTTTCATTTTAATGAAAACATTGTCGTTTGTTTTGGTTTCAATCATAACATCCAACTGTTGAATTCTTAAATTCACACGACCAGAAATTCTATCAATCAATGGAATTTTGAGTTGAAGACCAGAATTTCTTACACTCATAAATTTGCCAAAACGCTCAATGATTACCGCAGTTTGTTGTTTGACAGTAAAAAAGGAAGAAAGGAAAATAAATAATCCAAAAACAAGAATAACAATTAATACAGGATCCATAAAAATATAATTTAAGTTAAAAATAACTGTTAAGGTACAAAAAAACTTTAGGTTTGTAATGGTTTAATTTAATTATATGAAAAAGATATTTCTTAGTGCTGTTCTAATGCTGTTTACAATGATTTGTTTTGCCCAATATGACTATCGAGATTCTAACCGAATTGGGATTAGTTTTGGCGTCAATCAGTTTAGTTTGAATACAAGTGATTTTCAAACCAAACCCGGAACAGGCTGGAATGGCGGACTTTCGATGCGAGGAAATTATTACGACAATTGGGATGCAATTTATGTGATGCAGTTTAGCGAAAATAATTTTTCGGTTCCAACAAACAGTGGATTTATAAAACAAGACACTAATTATAAATTGTCATCGGCACAAATAACATTTCAATTTAGTTATAAAATTGTTGAAAATCATTTGAGTGTGGAATTCGGACCATTGGTTCAAATAAATGGAAAACTAAAAATTAACAAAGCGGAAGAAAACAGTATTATTTCTGGAACCACTTTACTAGCCAAAGACATTGTGGATATTTCTAAATTTAATTTTTATCCAATAGTAGGAATTACAGCAGGAGTTCGACACGTCCGCTTGAATGTTTCCTATCAATATGGTGTAAACAATATGCTAGGAAATTTAAAAAACCAAAATCCTAGCGTTAGTTTAAAAGGACATCCAGGAATATTAAGTGGAAATTTGATTGTTTATTTATAGCAATAACCCACGGTTTAAACCGTGGGTTTGTGTGAAATGTCTATAAACTAGCAATTGCTTTTTGAATTCTAGCAATCGTTTCCTCTTTTCCAATGAGTTCCACGATGTCAAATAGATGAGGTCCTTTCAAAGCTCCAACCAAACTCAATCGAAAGGGTTGCATCACTTTTCCCATTCCAATTTCATTTTTAGTCATCCAATCTTTAACTATGGTTTCAATATTTAATGACGTAAAATCACTTATTTCTTCCAATACTGAAATCAATTCTTGCATTAGAGTAGGGGTTTCTTCCTTCCAATTTTTTCTTGCTTTTTCATCATAAGTTGTTGGAGCAACAAAAAAGAAATCACTCAATTCCCAAAATACAGAAACGAAATTTGCTCTTTCTTTTATCAATGAAACAATTTTTTCCAATTTTATCATTCCGACAACGGAGGAATCTACTCCTTTTTCTTCTAAAATAGGGGCGAAGCTTTTAGCCAAATCAGCATCATTTTGTTTTATCAAATATTGATGATTGAACCATTTGTTTTTCTCTGGATCAAATTTGGCTCCCGCTTTGTGAACTCTGCTTAAATCAAATTTCTCCACTAATTCTTCTAAAGAGAATATTTCTTGTTCTGTTCCATCATTCCAACCCAATAAAGCTAAAAAGTTGATTACCGTTTCTGGGAAAAACCCTTTTTCTCTATAACCTGATGAAATGCCTTCTTCGGTTTTCCATTCTAAAGGAAACACAGGAAAACCTAATTTATCACCATCACGTTTGGATAATTTCCCGTTTCCAACAGGTTTCAAAATCAAAGGTAAGTGAGCAAATTCAGGAGCTTTCCAACCAAAAGCTTTGTATAATAAAACGTGCAAAGGCATTGATGGCAACCATTCTTCACCACGAATTACGTGAGAAGTTTCCATTAAATGATCATCTACAATATTAGCCAAATGATAGGTTGGCATTCCATCACTTTTGAATAAAACTTTATCGTCCAAAAGATTGGTTTCAAATTTTACTTCGCCACGAATGATGTCTTGTAAAACTAAAGTTTCGTTTACAGGAGTTTTAAATCGAATAACATAATCCTCGCCAGCAGCAATTCTTTTGGCTGTTTCTTCAGTAGAAATTACTAATGATGTATCTAATTTTTTGCGATTATGATGGTTATAAATAAATGTTTTTCCTTGCTCTTCGTGTTGTTTTCTATGAAAGTCCAAAGCGTCTGCAGTATCAAAAGCATAATAAGCGTTTCCAGATTCTATTAATAAATCGGCATATTTTACGTATAAATCTTTCCTTTCGGATTGTTTGTAAGGACCAAATTTTTCGTTTTTTCCAATAGTTTCATCAGGAGAAATCCCTAACCATTCCAAAGATTCCATTATGTATTCTTCGGCACCAGGAACAAAACGATTTTGATCCGTGTCTTCAATTCGAAGAAAGAAAACGCCATTGTTTTTTTTGGCAAACAAATAATTGAATAGGGCAGTACGAACACCGCCAATATGTAAAGGTCCAGTTGGACTTGGTGCAAAACGCACCCGAACTTGATTTGACATTTTATGGTTTTAAATTATTTCGAATTAACACTGAGCTTGTCGAAGTGTGGCGCAAAGATAAGAAGTTCTTTTTGGCACAAGAAACAAAGTAGCAAAGTTTGTACTTTGAAGTAATTTATAACAGCAATCGAAATCCTTTAAAATCTTTTTTAATTCTTGAAAAGGCTTCTATATCGCCATTCATTTTTTTGGTAAGCGTTTCCAAAAGGTAGTTTTTTACTAAATCAGGTTTAGAATCATAATATTGTTCCACGAGTAAACTATTATAATTCAGATTTTCGGTGTCATAAGAAAACAACGGAAAACCTTGTTTCATCAACAAAAAATTGATTAAAAGTCTTCCAGTTCTTTTATTTCCGTCAACAAAGGGTTGATGAATCCAAATTTCTTGAGCTAAGAAAACGGCTTTATCTAAAACTGAAGCATCACTTTTGTTGACATTTTTAATTAACGTTTCCATATTTTTTTGAACATCATCAGGAGAACTCAATGGCATTATTTTTTCTTTCTCAATTCCGTTTTGCTTTATGGAAATCACGTTTTGACTTACTTTAAATTGATTTTTAAGTTGACCTTTTTCTTTCGCATTCAAATAATAATCTTCGTTCCAAAGGCTTCCAATACTCAACCAGTTTAATTCTAAAATCAATTGTATAGACAATTCTTCTTTGTTTTTTAAGGCTAGAAGCATTCTTTTCAAAGCACGGTACATCCCTTTTTGCTCTAAAATATCGGAATTTCGGATGTTATTTCCAGAAATGGTGTCGCTTTTGAATAATTCCGTAGTTTGCAAAAGCGATAATTGATTGCCTTCTAATCGGTTTGTAGTATAAACATATTCGCATAATTGCGCTTGCTCTTCCTCCAAAGACGGAATGACATTTAAGGCTTGATACTTTTTTAGTAAGTCGATTAATTGATCCATTTTATTAAAAATAACTATTGTAAAAATACGATTTTTTTCGATTATTATTTTTTTAACATTCACAGAATTTAAAATTAGTACTTTTAGCGGTTATAAACAAAGGTTATCTATTTTGGAACAGTCAAATGTCATTTATCAAAAGCTGGAACTTTTTATCAAGAAGTTTTACACCAACGAACTCATTCGAGGAATTATTTTCTTCATTGGTTTGGGATTGTTGTATTTCTTGTTCACGCTTTTTGTGGAGTATTTTCTATGGCTCAAACCAATAGGAAGAACCATCTTGTTTTGGATTTTCATTGCCGTGGAACTTTTCCTTTTGTTCCGATTTATTTTGTTTCCCATATTCAAATTGTTTAAACTTCAAAAAGGAATTGATTATAAAGAAGCATCTGCTATTATTGGAAATCATTTTACCGAAGTAAATGACAAACTGACCAATTTTCTTCAATTATCGAATGATCCAAATCAATCCGAATTGTTGTTGGCTTCGATTGAACAAAAAGCCAATTCGCTACAGCCAATTCCTTTCGGGAATGCTATTAATTTTAATACGAATCAAAAATATCTGCCATTGGCAGTAGTTCCAATTTTATTACTGCTCTTTTTTTATGTTTCAGGAAATAGTAAAATTCTTTCTCAAAGTTTGAATAGGGTAGTGCATTTTCAAGAGCAGTTTTTGCCGCCGGCTCCATTTGAATTTATTTTGTTAAGTGCTAATTTACAAACAGAACAAAACAAAAATTTCATTATTCGTATCAAAACAGAAGGTAAAATCGCTCCCGAAAATGCGATGATTTTCATTGGAGATGAAAGCTATTTTATGGAATCAACTAAAGCAGGAGAATTTCAATATACGATAGAAAGTCCAACATCGAATGTTTTGTTCCACGTGGAGGCTAATAAAGTTTCTTCCTCGGATTATAAATTGAATGTGGTTAGTGTTCCTTCGATAGCAAATTTTGAAATGCTTTTGAATTTTCCTTCTTATCTAAAGAAAAAACCCGAAGTAATTAAAGGAAATGGAAATGCAATTCTTCCTGAAGGTACTCGAGTAACGTGGAGGATTAATGCTTTGTCTACTCAAAATGTGGTATGGAAAAATGAGGTTTCTCAATTCCCTTTTTCTAAATCAGAAAACAATTTTTCTTTATCAAAACAGATTGTTCAGAATACAGAATACCAAATTCTTACTTCGAATGCTAAAGTAAAGAATTACGAGAAATTGAATTATCAGATTTCTGTAATCAAAGATCAGTTTCCAAGCATCAATGTAAATAACGCTCCCGATAGTTTAAAAATCGACAAAAGCTATGTTTTAGGACAGATTTCAGATGATTACGGGCTACATAAACTTCAAGTGGTTTATTACCCTAAAAACAAACCAGAAACGTTTAGACGCGGAACAATTGCGATTAAATCTAATTTGTACGATCAGTTTGTTTTTTCTTTCCCAAGTTCACTTCCAGTGGAAGAAGGTATTTCGTATGAATACTATTTTGAGGTTTTTGATAATGATGTTATTCATAATTTCAAGAGTACCAAATCTTCAGTTTTTTCGAATCGTATTGCCACAGATGTAGAAAAGGAAGATAAAGATTTCCAGCAGCAGAATGAAAGTATTAATGGTTTAGAAAAGTCCTTAAAAAACCAAGACAAGCAAATTTCCGAAATGGATAAGTTGCAAAAAGCGGGCAAGGAAAAAGAAAATATGGAGTTTAAGGATCAGCAAAAAATTAATGATTTTATCAAGAGCCAGAATCAACAGGATAAAATGATGAAAGAATTTGCTGAAAAAATGAAAGATAATTTGGATAAAACCAAAACGGATAAAAAAGATGATTTCAAAGAAGAATTGCAAAAAAGATTAGAGAATGTTGATAAAGATTTAGAGAAAAATAAAAAATTATTAGATGAACTAAAGGAATTAAATGACAAAATCAAGCAAGAGGACTTGATGGAGAAAATGGATAAGTTCAAACAAACCGCTAAAAATCAATCCAAAAGTTTGGAGCAATTGGTGGAATTGACCAAGAAGTATTATGTTCAAAAAAAGACGGAACAGCTCAAAGACAAGTTGGATAAATTAGCAGATAAGCAAGAAGATTTGTCCAATAAAGACAAAGAAAACACCAAAGAAAATCAAGACGATATTAATAAGGCATTTGATAAGATTCAAGAAGATTTAAAAGATTTACAAAAAGAAAACAAGGAATTAAAAAAGCCTTTAGATATTCCGAATGATCCAGCACAGGAAAAAAGCATCGATGAAGATTTGAAAAAAGCATCGGACGAATTGCAGAAAAATAGTAAAGAATCTGCAAAGCCAAAACAGAAAAGTGCGTCTAAAAAAATGAAAGCGATGTCCCAAAAGATGGAACAAAGTATGGAAGGGGGGGAGAAGGAAGAGTTGGAAGAAGACATTGCAATGTTACGTCAAATATTGGATAATCTTTTAGCTTTCTCGTTTTCACAAGAGGATTTAATGGGTAAATTCAAAGGTTATAAAATAGGTTCGCCAGCTTTTAATAAAGCTTTGAAGACCCAACAAGATTTAAAATTGCAATTCAAACACGTTGACGATAGTTTGTTTGCGATGTCTTTACGTAATCCAAAAATTGCAGAAAACATTACCAAGGAAGTGGGTAATGCACTTTATAATTTAGATAAATCATTAGAAACTTTGGCTGACGCTCAAATTGCAAAAGGCGTTTCACATCAACAGTATACTGTTTCATTTGCCAATAAATTAGCAGATTTTTTAAGTGATATTCTCAACAATATGCAAATGCAAATATCGGGAATGGGCGAAGGAAAACCCAAGAAAGGACAGGGTGATGGAATGCAGTTGCCAGATATTATCAAGAAACAAGAAGGCTTGGGCGAGAAGATGAAAGAAGGAATTAAAAAAGGACAGAAGCCTGGAGACAAACCAGGACAAGGCGAGAAAGGGAAATCAGGAAAAAACCCTTCTGGTTCTGACGGAGAGAATGGTGAAGAAGGAGAAGGCGATGCCAAAGCGATTATGGAAATTTACAAAGAGCAAAAACAATTGCGTGAAGCTTTGCAAAACGAATTGAACAAGCAAGGAATAGGAGGAAGTGGACAAAGTGCGTTGGAGCAAATGAAGCAAATTGAAAAGCAATTATTAAACAAAGGTTTTAAGAATGAAAACTTGCAACGAATCCTGAATGTGAAACAAGAATTATTGAAATTGAACACCGCTATCCAGCAACAAGGACATGAAAACAAACGTCAAGCGGAAACCAATAAAAAGGAGTTTTCGAATGAAGCTAAACCATTGCCCACCGCATTGTCGGATTATTTGAACAGTATAGAAATATTAAATAGACAATCGTTACCTTTGCGCTCGAATTTTAATCAAAAAGTTCAAGAATATTTTAATAAAAAATGATCAACTTTAATTACGAAACAGACTTCGTTTTAGATAATGAAGAAGCAATTGCGAATTGGATTTCTAGTGTAATTACATCTGAAAACAAAACCGAGGGTGAAATTAATTACATCTTTTGTGATGATGACTATCTACACAAAATAAATGTGGAGCATTTGAAACACGATACCTTGACGGATATTATCAGTTTTGATTATTGCCTTGGAAATCAAATCAACGGCGATATGTTTATTTCCGTCGAAAGAGTTAAAGATAATGCGGTTCATTTCAAAGTTTCTTTTGAAGACGAATTAAAACGCGTTATGGTTCACGGGATTTTACATTACTGCGGCTACAAAGACAAATCAGAAGAAGATGATCTTTTAATGCGAACCAAAGAAGATGAAAAAATCGCAATGTTTCACGTGGAACAATAGACTTAAGATTGTAGAATAGTGATTTTTAGATTTCAGAATTGTTTCACGTGGAACACTTGATTTTTGAGTCTGATTTTTTTAAACAAACAGATGATGTTTCACATGGAACAAGTTAGTTTGGTTTCGAGAGTAAATCTGAAATCAGAATTCGTTGATCAGCAATCTAAAATCAACTTGTTTCACGTGGAACAAGAAAAATATTAAAACAAAGATTTAGAGTTTAGATGGTGAATCTGAAATCAAAAATTAAAAATCAAAAATTAAATGTTTCTAGAAGAATATGATGTAATTGTAGTTGGAGCGGGTCACGCTGGTTGTGAAGCTGCAGCCGCCGCTGCAAATTTGGGATCCCAAACTTTGTTAATAACAATGAGTTTGCAAAACATTGCCCAAATGTCTTGCAATCCTGCAATGGGAGGAATCGCTAAAGGGCAAATCGTTCGAGAGATTGATGCACTTGGCGGCTATTCTGGAATTGTTTCGGACAAAACAGCGATTCAATTCAAGATGCTGAACAAATCAAAAGGGCCTGCAATGTGGTCGCCAAGAGTTCAAAGTGACCGAATGCGTTTCTCCGAAGAATGGCGATTAATGTTAGAGGGAACTCCAAATCTCGATTTTTATCAAGAGATGGTGAAGGGTTTGATTATCGAGAATGGAAAAGTCAAAGGTGTTAGAACGGCACTTGGAATTGAAATCCGTTCGAAATCGGTGGTTTTGACTAACGGTACTTTCTTAAATGGTTTGATACATATTGGAGAAAAACAATTCGGCGGAGGAAGAGCAGGCGAGAGTGCCGCTTACGGGATCACTGAAGATTTAATTCAAGCTGGTTTTGAATCGGGCAGAATGAAAACAGGAACGCCTCCAAGAGTTGATGGTCGTTCTTTGGATTATTCTAAAATGAACGAAGAAAAAGGAGATGCGAAGCCGGATAAATTTTCGTATTCTGATTTAACGACGCCTTTAATTCATCAACGGTCTTGTCATATGACCTACACTTCTTTAGACGTTCATAATGTTCTAAGAGAAGGTTTTGATCGTTCGCCAATGTTTAACGGAAGAATTAAATCGATCGGACCAAGATATTGTCCGTCTATCGAAGACAAGATTAATCGTTTTGCCGATAAAGAAAGACATCAATTGTTCGTCGAGCCAGAAGGTTGGAATACTTGCGAGGTTTATGTAAATGGTTTTTCAACTTCTTTGCCAGAGGACATTCAATTCAAAGCATTGCGTACGGTTGTTGGGTTTGAGAAAGTGAAATTTTTTCGTCCAGGATATGCCATTGAATATGATTATTTTCCACCAACGCAATTGAAACATACATTAGAAACTAAATTAATTGAAGGTTTATATTTCGCTGGACAAATTAATGGAACAACGGGATATGAAGAAGCTGCTTCTCAAGGATTGATGGCGGGAATCAATGCGGCTTTAAAAGTACAAGAAAAATCACCTTTTATTTTGAAAAGAGATGAAGCTTATATTGGTGTTTTAATTGATGATTTAATTACCAAAGGAACCGAAGAACCGTATCGGATGTTTACTTCGCGTGCAGAATTCAGAACCTTATTGCGTCAAGATAATGCCGATTTTAGGTTAACGCCAATGTCGTATGAAATTGGTTTAGCTTCTGAAAAGCGTTTGCGTCGAATGGAGCATAAATTAAATGAATCTGAAAAAATGGTAGCTTTTTTCAAAGAAACGAGTGTTTCGGTGGCGGAAGCAAATCCAATTTTAGAATCAAAAGATACGGCATTAATTTCGCAAGGTGATAAAATGTTTAAAGTGTTTTCGCGTCCGCAAATTGATTTGGATGATATAATGAAGTTCGAAAAGGTTGCCATTTATGTAGCCGAAAACAATTTAGATCAAGAAATTTTAGAGCAGGCCGAGATTCAAGTGAAATATTCGGGTTATATCGAAAAGGAAAGAAATAATGCCAACAAATTAATTCGTTTGGAGGATGTAAAAATTCCTGATAATTTCGATTATAACAAGATTAAATCGATGTCGATTGAAGCCAAACAAAAACTAAACAAAATACGCCCTGTGACTATCTCACAAGCATCTAGAATTAGCGGAGTTTCGCCAAGCGATGTTTCTGTACTTTTGATTTATATGGGAAGATAGGATTTAAGATTGCAGATGTAGATTAACGATTTTTGATTTAAATCTGCAATCAAAAATCGTTAATCTGCAATCTCAAATCCTTTGTTCCACGTGAAACTATTATTAAAATTTTATAAATAACCTTTGGTAACGGTGCTAAACTGATTACTGAAAACCTGAACACTGAATACTAAAAATGGATATTTCAAACAAAAAACATTTCCTTACTGTAAAAGATTATTCTGTTTCGAAAGAAACTTTCGATTTGTATCACGATGAAGTCTTGGATATGTTGATTACGCATCCACAACCTAGTTTAGAAAAGCTAGGGATGTATTATGAAAGTGAAGATTATATTTCCCACACAGATAACAAACGCTCATTGTTCGAAAAATTATACCATTTTATAAAAAGTATTGCTTTAAAAAACAAACTCAACTTAATCAATTCTCAACAATCCAATAAAGGAAGGCTTTTGGATATTGGAGCAGGAACAGGAGATTTTTTGTTAGTAGCCAAAAACGACGGTTGGCAAACAATAGGAGTAGAGCCAAGCGATCGAGCAAAAGATATTGCAAAAAGCAAAGGAATTTCTTTTGTAGAAGCAACAAGGGAATTAGAAAGTCAATCTTTTGATGTCATTTCGATGTGGCACGTTTTGGAACATGTTCCAGATTTGGACAAACAAATTAAAGAATTGAAACGCTTGTTAAAACCAAGTGGAACTTTAATTATTGCGGTTCCAAATTTCAAATCTTTTGACGCAAAACATTATGGAAAATTTTGGGCGGCTTTTGATGTGCCCATTCATTTTTGGCATTTTTCTAAAATAGCGATAAAATTACTTTTCGAAAAAGAGGAAATGAAATTGGAAAAAATCTTGCCAATGAAATTTGATTCCTTTTATGTGAGCTTACTTTCTGAAAAATACAAATCAGGGAAAATGAATTTTATCAAAGCCTTTTTTACGGGATTAAAATCCAACTGGAAGGCAAAGAAGAATTTTGAGTATTCCTCACACATTTATGTTTTAAAAAACAAGTAAAAATCATTTTAAGGAGTTTTAAGCAATGATTTCGTAGTCAAAACTAAATTGTATTCGGATTTTTGAATAAATTGATTAAAAAAGCGCTGTCAAATTCGTTTTTAATAGTCGATATTTATAAACTTAAAAATTTCGATAGCAAATTCTTATATCATAAATAGTTGTTGCATTTTTATGATTTTATGAGGATGCTGTTTATTTTTTTATATTTTTGTTACCAATTCTAAAAAATCAGAAAAAAAATTATAATGAAAAAAATAGTAGTAATTCTTGCACTTGCAATTTCAATTGTTGCTTGTAATAAAAGTGAGAAACCAGCAGCAGAAGTTAAAGAAGTAAAAACAGCTTATGTGGACACTTCTGTTTTAATGAAAGAATATAATGAATCTAAAGATGTTGAAGCCAAATACAAAGCCAAAGGCGAAGAGAAAGGAAGACAACTGCAAGCAGAAATAAACAGATTTAAGCAGGAAGCTTCGAGTTTTCAAGCGCAAGCACAAGCAAACGGTCAAGAGTGGGCTCAGAAAAAAGGAGCAGAATTACAAAAAAGAGAGCAACAATTAACGTATGCTCAACAAGCACTTTCTCAACAATTGCAACAAGAAGGTGGTGTAGAAATGGATAGCGTAATTGTAAGAGTAAAAAAATTCATCAAATCCTACGGGAAAGAAAAAGGATACTCATATATTTATGGAACTGGTGACTCAAATGCAACTATTTTATATGCGGAGGATAAATCAGACATTACAAAAGATCTTGTTAAATTATTGAACGAAAAATACAAAGAAGCAGCTGAAAAAGGCGAGGCTAAAAAATAATTTTTGCGCAATTAATAGATTAAATGCCTTCAAATTTGAAGGCATTTTTTGTTTTATCTATTCAAAAACAATATTTTAGATTTTAAAATTATATTCTAATGCAAACCATTTCCGAAGCCGCCGTTTATACGCTGAAATTTATCAATCAAACGAATCGTTCCGTTTTCCTTACGGGAAAAGCAGGAACAGGAAAAACGACGTTGCTGCGTGAAATTATTCAAACCACACACAAAAACACGGTTGTGGTCGCACCAACTGGAATTGCGGCATTAAATGCGGGGGGAGTTACCATTCATTCCATGTTTCAGTTGCCTTTTGGCGGATTTATTCCAGATAATTCATCACCACATTTTTCGGAAAACACCAAATTTGAAACTAAAACTACATTGCGCAGACATTTCAAAATGAGTGGTTTAAAAAAATCGGTTATCAAGAATATGGAATTGCTAATTATTGATGAAGTGAGTATGCTTCGCGCCGATTTATTGGACGCAATGGATTTTATGATGCAATCGGTTCGCAAAAAAAACACTCCTTTTGGCGGCGTTCAAGTATTATACATTGGTGATTTGTTGCAATTGCCACCAGTGATTCGGGATGAAGAATGGCGAACATTGCGAACCTATTACAAAGGAAAATTCTTTTTTCATTCACACGTCATCCAGCAAAATCCGCCTTTATACATTGAATTATCGAAGATTTTTCGTCAAACGGATGATGTTTTTATTTCGATTTTGAATAATTTGCGAAACAATCAAATTTCTCCGGCAGACATTCAAAATTTAAACCAATACGTAAATCCAAATTTCGATTTAAAAGTTAATAAAGGCTACATCACCTTAACTACACACAATGCCAAAGCTGATGCTATGAATGCCCAAGCTTTGGACGATTTAGAAGGAAAATTAGTAATCTACAAACCAGAAATTGTTGGTGATTTTCCGGATAAAATTTTTCCTGTTGATGAAGAATTGAAATTGAAGGTGGGAGCACAAGTGATGTTTGTGAAAAATGACTTGTCATTTGATAAAAAATATTTCAACGGCAAAATGGGAATTATAAAATCACTTTCGAGCCAGGAAATCCTCGTTCATTTTCCAGATGAAAACAAAACAATCGAAGTAGAAAAATACGAATGGACAAATATTCGGTACAAAGTAGATGAATTGACCAAGGAAATTGAGGAGGAGGTTTTGGGAACTTTTGTTCATTATCCGATAAAATTGGCTTGGGCAATAACGGTTCATAAAAGTCAAGGATTGACGTTTGACAAAGCTGCGCTCGATGTTTCGCAAGTTTTTCTTCCCGGCCAAGCATACGTGGCTTTATCGCGGTTACGCTCTTTAAACGGCTTAATTTTGCTTTCTCCGTTGAGAATGAATGGCATTTCGAACGATCAGGATGTGATGGATTATTCGTTGAACAAAGCTTCTAAAGAAGTTCTAGAAAACTCGTTGCATTTTGAAACCAAAAATTTTATTCATAACTATTTGATAAACAGTTTCGATTGGACTGAATTGGCACAAGAATGGCGCAATCATAAGTTTAGTTATGCTGATAATCCCGAAAGTTCTGTAAAATCCAAACAAGCGAGTTGGGCGGCAAAACAATTACTTTCCATTGATTCACTTTTGGATCCTTCCCAGAAATTTATAGTCCAATTAAATAGAATTTTCAATACTGAAACGGTAGATTTGATTCACGTTTCAGAGCGTTTTCAAGCGGCTTATAATTATTTTATAAAACCAATGGATGATTTGGTTTTTGAAATTCTTTGGAAAGTCGAAGAAGTTAAACGACTTAAGAAAGCCAAAGCTTTCTATGATGAATTAATGGTTTTGGAAGAACTACAAACTAAGGCCATTTTGCGATTAATGAAAGCCAAATTATTAATTGAAACTGTATTGTCTGGAGCAGCGATTTCGAAGGAAAAATTAACTTCTGATGTTATAAAAAAATACATTATCCATAAAACCGAGGCGATTCAAGGTCAATTCAAGGAAGTTAATGTCACTTTAATTGAAGACGAAGTGGATGTGGAAAGGTACACTAAAAAGAAAATCCCGAAAGACACTAAAAAATCTACGGTACAGGAAACATATGAATTGTGGCTTGAAAAGAAATCGATTAAAGACATTGCAACAATGCGAGTATTGACAATGCAAACGATTTATGGGCATTTTGTAAAGTTGATTCAATCAAAATCAGTCACTATTTCAGAAGTTTTACCAGAAGATAAAATCCAAATTTTAGCCAATGCCTTCCGTGGATACAATCAAGAATCCTTGAATGACTTAATGGAAAAAAATAGTGATAAATTTACTTGGAATGAAGCCCGATTGTTTAAGGCGAGTTTGAATTAAAAAGCAAAAAACCTATTCGATTAAGAATAGGTTTTTTGCTTTTTATAATGCTTCAATTAACACCCAAGCGTCTGGATTTACTGTTTTTCGAATTTCTTGTTTGGCTTTGTCTGCTTCAGCAAAAGTGGCATAACTTCCGTAAAGAACTGGGAATAAACCGTATTTGTTTTGTGGAATTCTACGCGCTTTGAAACCTTCTCTGGATAGTTGTTCAAATTTCTTTTGGGCATTTTTTTCCTCTCGAAACGCTCCCGCCATAATGTGGTAGGACATTTTTTCCTCTTTTACAGTAAGAGTTACCGCAGGAATTGGGTTTTCAATAAAGAAAGTCGCTTCTTGAATCTTGTTTTGAACTTGTTTCTGAACCGATTTTTCTACAATAATTGTTTCGTTTGCAATTTGTTGTTGGTAAAGCGGATAACCAATAGCTCCAGCCAAACCTAGACCAAGAACAAAAATAGCAGCATATTTCAAATAAGGTCTTGACGTTCTAATTTCTGGTTCAAAAGCAATTACTTCATTTCCCTCAAGAGCCTCTATTTTTTGTTTGAAGATTTCTCTTTTTACAACAGGCGATACAAAAGCACTTAAACCAAAAGAATTAGTCAAATAATTGGTTTGATCGTTAGGTGTAAAAATCAAATTTTTATCCGCGTTTATTGAAAAACTTCCCACATTTTTGATGGAAAATAATCCGTTTTCTTGTAATGCTTTTTTCCAATTAAAAACCTCGTATTGAATGGCACTTACGGCATATTCATAAGAAGTTTTCTCGGCTTGGGCAATATGATTGGCCAATAATCCATCGTTGTTTTTTAAATGAGCATTGAAAGAAATCATTTTCTTTGGAGGAAAAAAGGAATTAGAACTTTCAATTAATTGAGCCGACTGGATTTCAGTTAAAAAAGCGCCAAAACCAGGAACGGTTACACATTGGTAACGGTACAAAAGTTGCGAGATATAGGATTCGATATTCATAGTCACAAAGTTATACATTGAAAATAGTTATCAAAATTTTATTCACAATTTTTATTAACAATCCGACTAAATTTTTATACATTTCAGCCTCAAACTATTAGTATGACGGAACAAGATTTATTTCATTTATTGGCTTTGCAACAAGTAGAAGGAGTAGGAGATATTGTGGCAAAAAAATTGATTAATCATTGTGGAGATGCCGCAGCAGTTTTTAAAACAAAAAGCGCTCAACTTGCTGCTATTGATGGAATTGGTTCTGTTTTATTACAAAAGTTAAAGGATAAAACCATTTTTGAAAAAGCCGAAAAGGAACTTCAATTCATTAAATCACAGGAAATTGATGTGCTTTGTTTTCAGGACGAAAATTATCCGGATCGATTAAAACATTGTATTGATGGCCCCGTTTTGTTGTTTACATCAGGAAAAATTGATTTAAAAAACAAGAAAATCATCAGCATTGTAGGAACTCGAAAAATTACTTCTTACGGAATGGAATTTTGCCGAAAATTAATAGAAGATTTGGCGCCGCTGGATCCGGTAATTGTTAGTGGTTTTGCTTATGGTGTCGATATTTTTGCACACCAATTGGCAATGGAGCACAACTTGCAAACCATAGGAGTTGTAGCTCACGGTTTGAACCAAATTTACCCTAAAGAACATAAAAAATATGTGGCAAAAGTAGAGCAAAACGGTGGTTTTATGACTGAATTCTGGAGTTCTTCGAATCCCGAAAAGGAAAATTTTGTTCGCAGAAATCGAATTGTCGCAGGAATTTCTGAAGCCACGATTGTCATAGAGTCTGCTGATAGAGGAGGTTCGCTGATTACCGCAAATATAGCCAATGATTACAACCGCGATGTTTTTGCCGTTCCAGGTCGAACTTCGGATAAATACAGTCAAGGCTGCAACAACCTAATAAAAACTCAAAAAGCAAACTTACTAACGAGTGCTGCTGATTTGGTTTATATTCTGAATTGGGACATTCAAAACAAGGCAAAACCGGTGCAAAAACAACTGTTTGTAACTCTAGAAAATGACGAACAAAAAGTATATGATTATCTTCTAAAAAACGGAAAAGAATTGATGGATATTATTGCGTTGCGATGTGATTTTCCTATTTATAAAATCTCGGGAATGCTTTTGAACATGGAACTTAAAGGTGTCATACGTCCTTTGCCTGGGAAATTATTTGAGGCGATTTGATTTACAACCCAATCAGGGTTTTGAATCCTGACTGGGTTATGTTAGGTTTACTTCAAACCCCAACTTCTCTCTAACTCTTTTCAAAACCCCATTGGCTACAACTCCTGCTTTTTCCGCACCAATTTTCAATAATGCATCTACTTCTTCGAGATTGTTGATGTAATAATTGTATTTTTCTCTTTCGGTTTTGAATTTTTCTACAATCAGTTCAAACAATGCTTGTTTGGCGTGACCGTAACCGTAATTTCCTCCCAAATAATTGGATTTCATTTGTGCTATTTGTTCTTCAGTTGCCAACAAAGAGTAAATAGCAAAACAATTACAAGTATCAGGATTTTTAGGAGCTTCAAGCGGTGTGCTATCGGTTTCGATGCTCATTATTTGTTTGCGCAAGGTTTTGTCATCCAAGAAAATATTAATAATATTATTGGCCGATTTACTCATTTTTCCGCCATTAGTTCCCGGAATCAATATACCATCTTTTTGGATGATAGCTTCTGGAATTACAAAGGTTTCTCCCATTTGATGATTGAAACGTGAAGCCACATCTCGGGTAATTTCCAAGTGTTGCAATTGATCTTTTCCAACAGGAACAAACTGAGCGTCATACAACAAAATATCTGCCGCCATCAACATTGGATACGAAAATAATCCTGCATTTACGTCATCTAATCTGTCGGCTTTGTCTTTGAAGGAATGCGCTAATGTCAATCTTTGGAAAGGAAAAAAGCAACTCAAATACCAAGACAATTCCGCCGTTTGTGCCACATCAGATTGACGGTAAAAAACTACTTTCTCAACATTTAAACCACAAGCCAACCAAGCTGCTGCTGTACTGTAGGTGTTTGCTCTTAATGTTTTTCCGTCTTTTATTTGAGTAATCGAATGCAAATCGGCGATGAAAAGAAAGGATTCATTTTCAGGTTTATTCGATAATTCTATTGCGGGAATGATTGCGCCAAGTAAGTTTCCTAAATGTGGTGTTCCAGTACTTTGAACGCCAGTGAGTATTTTTGCCATTGTTTTTTTTCTTGCTAGCAAAGTTCGTAAAGTTTATAGAGATTTTAACAAAGGTTGCAAAGTTTTTATATGGAACTAGAAAGTAAAACAAAATGGCATTATTTATTGCTGCTGTTGTTGTTGATGATGAAGCAATTCTATGTAGTCCAATTGTTCTTGAAGTTCAACAGGAACTTCTTGAAGTTGTACATCATTTATCTCTTCAAAATGGCGTCCATCTTCATAACCAATAGAAACACAAACAGAAAGTGTTTGCTTGGCAAGTCCTTTAAAAGTGCCTTTTACGGGAGTACAATCGTAGAAATTTCGTCCTACCGAAAGTTTTATATGGTTGTCCATTGTCCAGATATTATTTGTGGGGTCTAATCCTAACCAACCTTGAGTTGGGGTGTAAATTTCTACCCAAGCGTGAGTTGCTCCTTCGCCTCTAAAACCACTTTCATTCGGACAAATATAGCCACTTATATATCTAGAAGGAATTCCTGCAGTTCGCAAAAGCTGCAATAAAAGATGGGCAAAATCTTGGCAAACGCCTTTTTTCATTTCTAGAATCTCATCTATTGTCGTTTCAATATTTGTGATTCCTTTTGTGTAGGTAAAATTGTTGAAAATGTATTCGTTGCATTGTTGGGCAATTTCTATGATGGATTTATTACTACAATCGATTTTGGATAAAATAGAGAGAATTTCGTTTTGTTTTGTGATTATTTCTGGATAAAAAAGCCTTAGTAAGGAGATGCTTTTTCCGATTTCGGGTAATAAATCCTCAGCTTTAGTAGCGTCTATTTCGGGGATTTTTAAGGAATGATTTACCTTAACTAACATTCTAGATTCGATGGTCATTTCTGAATGTGCTTCATAAGAATTGAAATTCCCAACCCTATTTCCATAATAGTCCTCTGAAATTGTTACTTCGGGATTATTTGTTATCAAAAGTTGAAATTGTAAAACCTCTTGATTATCAAAATTATGAGGAAACAAACGAATTTCGTTGATGCTTTCTTTTATTGGCCAGTTGTATTGGTATTTTGTAATGTGAACTATTTTGAAAAGCGCCATTGTTTATCAGGTATATGAGAAAAATAATTTGGAAAAATCGAACGAAAATTGATTTAATTGCGTTTTGGTGTTATTTAAAACGTCTTCTAATTGTTGATTGCTAAGATTATGATAATCTGTATATTCAACATAGCTTTTTAATCTTCCAAATTGGTTATTTAATGTTCTTGCTTCGCTTAAATTGTTATCTTTAAATAAATAATTTAATGAGGTGCTTATCAATTCTAAATTATAGATCACAGAATGAGCAAAATCTCTGTTAAAAATAACTTGCTGCACCACTTTACGATTATGAGGAATATTACTGTAACTTTTCAAGTACATTTCATAACCTGAAAGTGACAATAACAATCTTCTCCAATAAAGCAAATCTTGATTTCCATCTAGATTGTAAGAAATACGCGAAAAATAAGCCTGTGTCATTGAAATTGTTTGGATGCATCTTTCGATATGTTTGCCAATTCCTGAAAAACACCAACCTAATCCTCGAGGCATCGTAACTTGAAGAATGCCATTATAAAGCAGAAAATCTTTATTTAATTTGGTTACAATCTTTAATGCTTTTGAGGATTCAAGGTCTTTTGGCAAATCGGGTGAATTCATAAAATGATACAAAGAATTGATATGTTCCCATAGTTCTTTCGTTATTTTATCTTGAGATCCTCTTGCATTTTCTCGAGCTTTAATCACTAAATTTTTTACAGAATTATGATTTTGATTGTCGCAAATAATATATTTCAGCACAAAATTCGTGTCATATTGAACGGCATTAATTTTTTCGGGTGACAAATCTGTGTAATAATCCAGTAAAGGCTTGTAGCCAAGAGAATCACTCATTTCTTTATCAAAAGATAACATATAGAATGTGCTTAAAGTAAGCAACATTCCATCAGTTCTTTCCATATAACGATCCAACCAAAACATTCCTTCTGCAACTCGACTAAGCATATTTGGTTTCATTTAAATCGATTTTATTGTCAAAAAATTAGATTTTAATTTCTTCACTAATGTTAACATTTGAAGATTATAGGTTCTATTATCACTTCTATAATAGATTCAATTATTGTGGATTGGTATTCGACAAGAATTTGCTTTTCCTTATTTGCAAAGGGTGTTACTTGTGTTTTTTTGTTAAGAAAAAACTTTTGTTCTAATGCTTGAGTTGGAGTAATTGTTTTCATTTGAATTGATTTTAAATGATGAAATTTTGTTGTTAATACTATCTTTTTTTAGAAATCATTTTTTTACTTGTACAAACCCATTTTTCTCAAAATGATGAGTTCAAATAAATTTTAGTCTTTTTATAAAATTAAAATTACTTTATAATCCAAGTGTCTTTGCTTCCTCCTCCTTGAGAAGAATTTACTACCAATGAGCCTTCGGTTAATGCAACCCGAGTAAGTCCGCCAGGGACAATTTCTATTCCATTAGGACCACATAAAGCATAAGGCCGAAGATCAACGTGGCGTAATTTCAATTGTCCGTCTATTAAACAAGGAACGGTGCTAAGTTGAATAATAGGTTGTGCAATAAAATTTCTAGGATTCGCTAGAATTGCAATTTTCCCCTTTTCAAGTTCTTCTTCAGTGGCTTTATTTCCCATTATCATTCCGTAACCACCGCTTTGGTTGGTTTCTTTGATGACCATATTTCCCATATCGGCAAAAACAAGCTCTCGTTCCTCTTTGTTTTCCATTTGGTAAGTGGGAACATTTTTAAGAATGGGCTCTTCATTTAGATAATATTTTATCATATCTGGCACATAAGCATAAACTGCTTTATCATCAGCAACGCCATTCCCAACAGCGTTTACCAAAGCTACATTTCCTTGTTTATAAGCGCTTATAAGTCCTGGAACACCAAGTGTGCTATCTGGTTTAAAAACCAATGGATCCAGATATTCATCATCTAATCGTCTATAAATAACATCAACTTGATACAATCCTGATGTGGTTTTCATATACACTTTATTGTTGTTGACCACCAAGTCTCTTCCTTCAACTAATGGAATTCCCATTTGTCTGGCTAAAAAAGTATGCTCATAATAAGCCGAGTTATAAATTCCAGGAGTTAAGAGCACTACGTTTGGATTTGAGATATTTCTTGGCGATAACGAAATCAAAATATTATGAAAAATCATAGGATAATTGCTCACCATACTTACATAATTTGACGCAAGCATTTTCGGGAAAATCCGTTTTGTTATTTCTCGATTTTCAAGCATATAACTAACACCACTCGGACATCTTAAGTTGTCTTCAAGCACATAAAATTCTCCTTTTGCTCCTCGAATTAAATCTATTCCAGCAATGTGAACGTGAATGTTGTGAGGTAGTTTTATACCCTGAACTCCCTGAATAAAATGGGGGCACGAAGCAATCAACGAAGCAGGAATTATCCCGTCTTTTATGATGTTTTGATCATTATATACATCTTCTAAAAATAGATTGAGTGCTAATAATCTTTGTTTTATACCCGTTTCTACTTCCAACCAGTCTTTTTGAGCAATAATTCTTGGAATAATATCAAAAGGGAAAATACGTTCTATACCTTCATCGTCATCGCTATAAACGGTAAAGGTAATACCTTGATTCATAAACGAATCCGAAGCTTGTTTTTGTTTTGCTTTTAGACTTTCAGGGTTTAAACTTTGTAATATATCTAAGACTTGTCGATAAGAATCGCGAACTCCTTTAGCAGAAAACATTTCATCCCAATGCTTTTCGTTTAATTCAGGTATTAAGTTCATCATATTCCCAATTATTAAAAATTTAACTTTTCGGTGTTTTTGTTTAAAAAAACATTATTTTTAAGCAAAAATATAGATTTATAATATGAATAATAAACGTTTTGATAACTATTTGACAACTATTATACTTTTCTTTATTTTATAATTTTTTTTTGACAAATGTTTTATTTTTATTAATTATTTTAACGATTTAATATTTATAAATTAATTATACTAAAGGCTAACTCATAAAAATATAGGGTTGTTTTGTTATTTTAAACAAGTAAACTAGATTACACCCTGTTTTATTAAGGGGTATGTCAATAATTGATTTGTTTTTGTTTATTAAAAATATTTTTAATTTTAATAAAATTTCCAAACTCAATACTTATTTCCAAAGAGGATGATTTCTTTAATCTACATTTTATTTGTATTCCAACTTTTTTTCTAAAATCAACTGCTATTTAGTACTTTTGAAATCATGAAAGGAATAAAAATTATTTTTTGGGTGCTTTGGCGAGTTTGGTTTTATGTTTTAATGACCATTCCTATTTTGCTTATGTTGCCTTTTTTGGTATTGTCAATTTTGACGGAAAGAGGTTATCCTTACTTTTTTAAAATGGCTAGAATTTGGGCTAGAATTATTCTTTTTGGAATGGGATTTTATTGCAAAATCGAAAGAGAGCAGCAATTGGAGAAAGACAAAAGTTATATGCTCGTTGCCAATCACACTTCGATGGTGGATATTATGTTGATGCTTGTAACGATTAGAAAGCCTTTTGTTTTTGTGGGCAAGCACGAATTGGTTAAAATTCCTATATTCGGATTTTTCTACAAACGAACCTGCATTTTGGTCAATAGAAAAAGTTCCAGAAGCAAACACGGCGTTTTTGAACGTGCTCAAAATAGAATCAATCAGGGACTTAGTATTTGTATTTTCCCAGAAGGAGGCGTAACGGAAGAAGAAACTAACCTTTTAGATCCTTTCAAAGACGGCGCATTCCGATTGGCTATTGAACACCAATTGCCTATTGTTCCCATCACTTTTGGCGATAATAAAAAACGTTTTTCCTTTACTTTTTTGAGTGGAAGTCCTGGTCTAATGCGAGTAAAAGTGCATTCTTTTATTGAAACCGAAGGAAAAACATTGGCAGATAAAAACAGTCTAAAAGACCAAGCTTGGAAAATTATTTACGATCAATTGTTAGCGTTTGCTGAGAAGAAATAAAAAAACCGCAAATTCGCAAATTTCAAAAGCTAGTTTAATGCTTATAATTTGCGAATTTGCGGCTTGAATTTTGCTACAACAATCAAAAAAAGAGCTCACATTGTGAACTCTTTTTCTGTTTTTAAGCGTTTTTTTCTTTTATCAGAGCCTTGATTTTGGCTTCCAATTCATCCGCTAATTCTGGATTGTCTTTTATTAATGCTTTCACAGCATCACGACCTTGTCCTAATTTGGTTTCGCCATAACTAAACCAAGAACCTGCTTTTTTGATGATTTCAAATTCAACGGCAAGATCTAAGATTTCGCCAGTTTTTGAAATTCCTTCGCCGTACATAATATCAAATTCGGCCACTTTAAAAGGTGGTGCGACTTTGTTTTTTACCACTTTAACTTTGGTACGGTTTCCAAGAACATTATCGCCATCTTTTATTTGGGTTGAACGACGAATATCCAAACGAACCGAAGCATAAAACTTCAAGGCATTTCCTCCTGTTGTAGTCTCTGGATTTCCGAACATAACGCCAATTTTCTCTCTCAACTGATTGATGAAGAATACAGTACAATTAGTTTTGCTAATAGTTCCTGTCAATTTTCTCAAGGCTTGAGACATTAAACGAGCGTGTAATCCCATTTTAGAATCTCCCATTTCACCTTCAATTTCACTTTTTGGAGTCAAAGCAGCAACCGAGTCAATCACGACAATATCAATAGCACCTGAACGAATTAAATTCTCGGCAATTTCCAAAGCCTGTTCTCCATTATCTGGTTGCGAAATGATTAAGTTTTCGATATCAACACCTAATTTTTCGGCATAATTTCTATCAAAAGCGTGTTCTGCATCAATAAAAGCTGCGATTCCTCCCGCTTTTTGAGCTTCGGCAATAGCATGTAAAGTTAAAGTTGTTTTTCCCGAGGATTCTGGACCGTAAATTTCAATAACTCTTCCTCTTGGATAACCGCCAACTCCTAATGCTAAATCGATTCCTAAAGATCCAGAAGAAATAGTTTCTACTTCTACAATGGCTTTGTCGCCCATTTTCATCACGGTGCCTTTTCCGTAGGTTTTATCTAGTTTGTCAAGCGTAAGTTGTAATGCTTTTAATTTGGCTTCTTTTTCTGAACTCATCTTTTCTTTCATTTATTTTTGTTCTTTCTTTTTGTAAAAATACTTCTTTTTTTGGAAGAAGCAATAGGAATTTTTTATAGGTTTTAACTATTAAATTTAACCGCAGATTCGTAGATTATTTAGAAATTTATCATCTGTGAATCTGCGGTTAAAAAAACTTTGTTACGCTTTATAAATTCTCAAAAAAATCATTTCCTTTATCATCTGTAATAATAAATGCAGGGAAATCTTTGATGGTTATTTTACGAACCGCTTCCATTCCTAATTCTTCAAAATCAACTATTTCAACCGAAAGAATATTCTCTTTCGCTAAAATCGCTGCAGGACCTCCGATAGATCCTAAATAGAATCCACCATATTTCTGACAAGCTTCTTTTACCTCTTTAGTTCTGTTCCCTTTTGCAAGCATGACCATACTTCCGCCATTTTTTTGGAATTCATCAACATAAACGTCCATTCTACCAGCAGTTGTGGGACCAAAACTCCCTGAAGCCATTCCCTCTGGAGTTTTTGCTGGTCCGGCATAATAAATGGGATGATTTTTAAAGTATTCTGGCATTGGTTTACCCGCATCTAATAATTCTTTAATTTTGGCGTGAGCAATATCACGAGCCACAATCAAAGTTCCGTTTAGTTTCAAACGTGTTTTAATTGGATATTGTGCTAATTTTTTAAGAATATCCGCCATTGGTTGGTTCAAATCAATCTCTACTGCGGGTTCTAAATGTGGTGGAGTTGCTGGCAATAATCGTTTTGGATTTACTTCTAATTGTTCTACAAAAATACCGTCTTTGGTAATTTTTCCTTTGATATTTCTATCGGCTGAACAAGAAACTCCCAACCCAACGGGACAAGAAGCAGCGTGACGAGGCAAACGAATTACACGTACATCGTGCGTGAAATATTTTCCGCCAAACTGAGCTCCAATGGCGCTTTGTTGGCAAATTAATTGTACTCTTTTCTCCCATTCCAAATCGCGGAAAGCTTGGCCAGCCATATTTCCTGTTGTTGGCAAATTATCAAAATAACCTGCAGATGCTTTCTTAACTGTAGCTAAATTTGCTTCCGCCGATGTTCCTCCAATTACTAAAGCCAAGTGATACGGCGGACAAGCCGATGTTCCTAAATCCATTATTTTGGCACGAATGAAAGCATCTAAAGATTTTTCATTCAATAAAGATTTTGTTTGTTGGTACAAATAGGTTTTATTGGCAGAACCACCACCTTTTGCTAAAAACAAAAACTCATAATAGTTTCCTTTTTTGGCATAAATATCAATTTGTGCAGGAAGATTCGAACCGGAGTTTTTTTCTTCGAACATACTAATGGGTACAATTTGAGAATAACGAAGATTCCTTTCCTGATAGGTGTTGAAAATCCCTTTAGAAAGCCATTCAGCATCGTCAACGCCCGTGTACACATTTTCGCCTTTTTTGGCCATTACAATTGCTGTTCCGGTATCTTGACAAGAAGGCAATTCGCCTTCTATTGCAACCACTGCATTTTGCAATAAATTATAAGCTACAAAACGGTCGTTGTCTGTCGCTTCTGGATCATCAAGAATTAGTCTTAGTTTTTCTAAATGTGCTGTTCGCAACATAAAAGAAACGTCTTTCAGAGCTTGCTGTGCTAACAATTCCAAGCCTTTTGGATCAACAGTAAGAATTTCTCTGTCGCCTAATTTCTCCGTTTTTACGAAGTTAGAAGTGATTTTTCGGTATTGAGTGTCATCTTTTAAAATTGGATAAGGATCCTGGTATATAAAGTCCATAAATTGAGTTTTTATAAGAACGTCAAAGATAAGAATTGTTGAAGGAATTAAAACTTATTTATATTAAGAAACACTATAAATTAGCTAAAAAAATCAAACGTATATAATTAAGAATATGCGATAAAAGAGATTAGTTTATAATCGTTTCCGAACAAAAATCATTTTATTATTGCATCAAAAAAGCCACAGATGTATCACAAACTGTGGCTCTTTTACTTTTTTACGGATAAAATTATTTCACCGAAATCAAATGAATATCAAAAATTAAGACAGATCCTCCTGGGATAGGGCCACTACCTCCCTCTCCATAACCCAGTTCTGAAGGAATTAGAAGAATTCCTTTGCCACCTTCTTGGAAATACGGAATTCCCTCGGTCCAACCTGGAATAACATTTTGTAACGGAAACGAAATTCCATTTGCATCACTTTGGTCAAAGACTTTCTTATCGGTAAAATAACCTTTATATGCAACCGTAACTTCTGAACTTGCCGTTGGTTGTTTGCCATTTCCTACATCTTCAATTACATAATACATACCCGAATCTGTACGTTTTGCTTTTAAATGATTGTCAGCAATGTACTTTACGATTTCACTTTCGTTAGTGGGTTTTGTACTTAGGGTTTCTTCTTTTTTCTTGTTGTTGCAGGAGATGAAAAGAACTGTTAAAAGGATTAAAAAAGAATATTTCATAGTTTATTATATTTTAGCTTAATACGCTAGTTAGTAAGAACAAAAGCATTAAGGCAATAGCTATGTATTTCGTGTATTTTGACATTTTTTTATTAATTAGTTAGAAATTATGTTTTTTATATCTTTTTCAAATGAATGAAAAATAGATTGAAACTCCTAAAAATTAAAGGCAATAATTTATTCCTTGTTTCTAAAAAAACCAACTTGCCACAAAAATCGCTGTAATCACACAAATCACATCCACCAGAAGCATTGTTCCTAAAGCGTAACGGGTGTTTTTGATATTCACTGAACCAAAATAAACTGCGATTACATAAAAAGTGCTTTCGGCGCTACATTGAAAAATACTACTTAATCGACCCGTCATAGAATCGGCACCGAAGGTATTCATCGAATCTATCAAAAAGCCTCTTGAACCTGCAGAACTAAAAGGACGAAGCAAGGCAACAGGCAATGCATCTGTAATCCCTTTGTTCACACCCAAATTTGAAAATATGAAAGCAATCCAATTGCTAATAATTTCAAATAAACCACTATTTCTAAACAAAGAAATAGCCACTAACATTCCTAAAACATAAGGAAAAATAACAACTCCAGTTTTGACTCCGTTATTAGCTCCAACCACAAAAGATTCAAAAACGGTGGTTTTAGCATCAGAAAATTTCTTTTCATTGATAAATGAAAATATCAATGTGAAAGCAATTATTCCGACTAATATTAAGCTTGAAAGATTAGAAGTAAAATAGTTTTTTCCAATTAAATCCAAATGGTTCACATACATTAATAAACCAATAATTGCAGCTATTAAAGTTATTAAAGCGATCACCAAAGAAGCACTTTTGAAATTAATTTTTTGTTTGATTCCCACAATTAAAAAAGCGGCAATCGTACCAATAAACGAAGTAATGATACAAGGCAACATGACGTCTGCTGGATTGCTGGCATTTGCGGCAGCACGATAACCAATAATCGAAGTGGCAATTAAAGTTAAACCCGAAGCATGCAAACACATAAACATAATTTGAGCATCGCTAGCTTTATCTTTATCTGGGTTTATTTCTTGCAAACTTTCCATCGCTTTAAGCCCAAAAGGTGTTGCAGCAGAATCCAGTCCTAAGAAATTGGCAGCAAAATTCAAGGTCATATACGAAATAGACGGATGGTTTTTTGGGATACTTGGAAACACTTTTACAAAAACAGGACTCAATGCTTTAGCCAATTTGCCAGAAGCGCCAGAAATAATTAAAAGTTCCATTAATCCACAGAAAAAAGCCAGATAGGCCATAAGTGGAAGTACTAAATCAAGTAAAGTGCTCTTGCAGGTGGGCAACAATCCATCTGATTTTTGGACGCCACTGTAAATTTTTACGGTTTTATTTTTATACACATAAGTTGTATCTGGATTGGAGAGATCACGGTTGATTATGTAGGTGTTTTCTGGAGATTTTTCTATACTATCTTTGATAAAAGTTGGAATCTGCTCAAGGTATTTTTCAGAAATTAGAACGGGATCATCTTTCTTTCCATTTAAGATAAAATCAATGGTGTAGGTATTGGCAGTAAATAAACTCACCACAATAAAAGCAATAGACGAAATAAAAATAGCTAACCAAAATCTACTTAATACCATAATTTATAATTTTTGTAAATGTAAAAAAATTTAACCGCAAAGTTTGCAAAGGATTACGCAAAGAACACAAAGCTTTTTGTTCATTTACTATTTAACGTAGTGCTATTTACTCTAACAAACCTTTGATTTTTTGTCCTAATATTTCCCCTCCATTTAAATAAACCGTAATTGTTCCAGCTAGTAATAACAAAATCAAAGGCGCAAATATTATCACTAAATTAAGGATAGTTTTATTTAGTTTCCTTGTTTTATACTTTGACATTAATTTATAAATGTATTTATTTTTTATATATACATAATAAACTAACAATGTAGTTAATGCTAACAATGCAAACACAAAAAACTTAATGGTATTTTTCTCACAATTCATCTGATTCTGAAATATATTTTTATCAACAAATACTTTTATTGGCAATAATAAAACAAACATTAACATAAAGTAAAAAATGCTGATATATGCAGTGATTTTTAATTCAGCGGGATCATTTTTTTTAATATATTGTTCGAAAAGTTTAGCGAAAATTAGGTTCATTTATATTGATTTACTTTGTGACTTAGAGTCTTTGTGGCAAAAATTAAACGTGAAAAATCTCTTCCTCAATCAACAACTCTTCTCTCCTTAAGCGAAGGAAAATTTGAGCCACAGCAATAGTATCTTTTTCGCAATAGGTTACAATTCGGTCGATGTCTTTTTCTACATAAAAAACATGACCTACTTGGCTACCGTCGATGTCACCTTTTGGAGAAGGGATTCCAAGAACTTTGCACATTAATTTCAAGGAAGTATAATGTTTGTAATCACCAAATTTCCATAATTCGAGGGTGTCGAGATGCGGAATTTCCCAAGGTTTTTTCCCAAAGAGATTGAGTTTGTTGGGAATAGCAATGTTGTTTATAATCATTCGGCGAGCGATATACGGAATATCGAATTCCTTAGCATTATGGCCACACAAAACGTGTTGCGGTTGATTGAAATGATTGTTTAAAAGATTGATAAAATCGTTTAGTATTTTCTTTTCTTCTCCAAAAAATGAAGTCACTCTGAAATTTCGAACGTCGCTTTTGATGACAAAATAACCCACAGAAATACAAACAATTTTCCCAAACTCGGCCCAAATACCTGCTCGGTCATAAAAATCCTCGGGCGTGAATTCCTCTTTTCGCTGGTATTGGGTTTTGTGCTCCCAAAGCGATTTCATTTCGTCGTCTAAAGTGTTGAAATCGGCTACTTCAGGAACGGTTTCTATGTCTAGAAACAGAATGTTGTTGAGGTTAATTTTTTCTATCATCCTTTATTTTTTGACCACAAATTACACAAATTTTCACAAATTAAAAGAATTCAGAATCAAATTCGTTCAATTATTGTGTGTCGCTCTAAAACAAAGTTTGTTGGGTGGTAGGGTTTTCATGCTCCAAAAGCCATTTTTTTCGCCACAATCCACCGGCATAACCCGTAAGCGAACCATTGGTTCCGATGACTCGGTGACAAGGAACGACAATCCATAATGGGTTTTTTCCGTTGGCCGAAGCCACGGCTCGAATGGCTTTGACATCTCCTAATTTCTTCGATAATTCGAGATAAGACATTGTATTTCCGAATGGAATTTTGAGTAATCCTTTCCAAACTTTCTGTTGGAATTCGGTTCCTTTAGGATTTAATTTAAAAGTAAAATCGGTTCTTTTTCCTTCGAAATAATCGGTGAGTTGGGAAACGGCTTCTTGCAAAATAGGTGGAATAATTATAGAAACTTCTCCTTCTTGTAAAATGGAAATCACGGAAATTCCATTTTTGTCGCCAATGATTTTAGCAATTCCTATAGGTGTTTTTATGTGTGCTGTTTCCATAATTTAAAGATATATCTTTTTATGGATTGATGATGAATTTTGAAATAAAAAAACCACCTGTTTACACAAATGGTTCTCGTTTTTTGAGCCCTGATAGTAGTGGAAATCCTTGTTCAAGAAAGGCTAATTTTTCTTGCTAGAAAAGAGCGACCAAAGGAAGCTCCTTTTTTGGCTTAGAAAAATAGCCTGTCTTGAACAAGATTGAAACGGAGAGCGGGAAAAAGCTCCAAACTGTAACTCAACTTATACTGATAAATTACTTTAAATGCGAAAAGATATAGGCTTCTAAAGCTTTTAATTCTTCGTCCGAAAAAGTTTTGGTTAGTGCTAAATTTGGTTTCATTACGGCATATAGAGCCGGATCGACAATGGCTTCGCTTTCTTCTTTCATGAATTTAATCATATCTCCGTTTTTTTCTTTGTAGATTTTGGCAATGTCTTGAAGGCTTGGCCCAACGAGTTTTACATCGGGTTTGTGACAATTTACACAAGTTCCTTTTCCGTGAAAAATTTCCTCTCCTAGATCTTCTGGTTTTTGGGCTTCGGATGTCGTTTCGGTTTTGCCGAAAGATTCTTGACTTTCTTTTTTACAAGATAATAGTGTTAAAACGGCGAATAAAAATAGTGCTTTCTTCATGTTTATTTATTTAATATTATAGCAGCTTCTTTAGCAAAATAGGTCGAAATTAAACTTGCTCCTGCTCTTTTGATGCACATTAATTGTTCCATCATTATTTTGTCGTGATCCAACCAACCTCTTTCGGCTGCGGCTTTGATCATTGCATATTCACCCGAAACGTGAAAAACCGTTACCGGAACGTTGACTGCATTTTTTACATCTCGAACAATGTCTAAATAGGCAATTCCTGGTTTTACCATTACCATATCGGCACCTTCTTCTACATCCCAAACCGCTTCTTTGATGGCTTCGATGCGGTTGGCATAATCCATTTGGTAGGTTTTTTTGTCTTTTGGCACTTCCACATCAGATTCTCTTGGTGCACTGTCTAAGGCATCACGAAAAGGACCATAAAAAGCCGAAGCATATTTAGCCGAATAACTCATAATTCCCACGTTTTGAAAACCTGCAGCGTCCAATCCTTCGCGCAAACGCAACACACGACCGTCCATCATATCGGATGGCGCAACAAAATCGGCACCGGCTTGGGCATGAGAAACCGCCATTTTTACCAAAGCCGCTACGGTAGAATCGTTTTCGACATCGCCATTGGCAATAATTCCGTCATGACCATAAATAGAATACGGGTCTAATGCGACATCGGGCATTACAATCATTTCTGGACATGCTGCTTTGATGGCACGAATGGCTTGTTGCATCAATCCGTTGGGATTCCAAGCTTCGACACCAGCATTGTCCTTTAAATCTTCGCTTACTTTTACGTAAATATTAACTGCTCGAATGCCTAAAGCGTAAATTTCTTTGACTTCTTCGACAGTCAAATCTATCGAACGGCGAAAGATTCCTGGCATTGATGAAATAGCGACTTTTACATTTTCGCCTTCGGCAATAAACATTGGAAACATAAAATCGGTTGGACTTAAACTGGTTTCGCGAACTAATGAACGAATGGATTCGTTGACGCGTAATCTTCTACCTCGGTGTAATGGGAACATAATGATTTGTGATTTTAGATTAACGATTGCAGATTTATGATTTAAAACAATTTACTGATTCCAGAAAATCTGAAATCAAAAATCGTTAATCATCAATCTGCAATCCAATTTTTTGGGTTTTCTAATACTTTTATTAATTTTTCTTCTTCACTTTCTGGTTTTGGATGATGGTCGTAAACCCACTGAACGTGTGGCGGCAAACTCATCAAAATACTTTCAATTCTTCCGTTGGTTTTTAATCCAAACAAGGTTCCTTTGTCGTGAACCAAATTGAATTCGACATAACGACCACGACGGATTTCCTGCCAATTTTTTTGTTCAGGAGTAAAGGATAATTCTTTTCTTCTTTCTACAATTGGAACATAAGCCTCTAGGAAACTATTGCCAACTTCAGTTACAAAGTTAAACCAATTTTCAATTGAAATTGTATCGGTTGATTTGCAATAATCGAAAAACAATCCGCCAATTCCTCTAGCTTCGTTGCGATGTGCATTCCAAAAATAGGTATCACATTGTTTTTTATATTTTGGATAAAAATCCAAATTATGCTTATCACAAGCCGCTTTACAGGTTTGATGAAAATGTTTGGCATCTTCTTCAAATAAATAATAAGGAGTTAAATCCTGTCCGCCGCCAAACCATTGCTGAATTACGTTGCCATTTTCGTCGTACATTTCAAAATAACGCCAATTCGCGTGAACTGTAGGCACCATTGGACTTTTTGGATGCAAAACCAAACTCAATCCGCAGGCAAAAAAATCAGCCTCGCCAACACCAAACATTTTTTGCATTGCTTCAGGCAATTTTCCGTGAACTGCCGAAATATTAACGCCACCTTTTTCGAAAACTTTACCGTTTTCAATCACGCGGGTTCTTCCGCCTCCGCCTTCTGGCCGTTCCCAAATATCCTCACGAAATTTGGCTTCACCATCAACAGCTTCTAATCCCGAAGTGATTTGATCTTGAAGTTGAAGTATGTATTGGTAGAATTTATTTTTCATTATTTTAATTCCATTTGTTTATCAGTTGACTACAATTTGAAGACATCTGGATTTTAAATTTGATTAAATTGTAAATATCTTTTTTCAACTGGTCACAATTTGACATCAATTCATTTGTTTTAAAATATATATAAAAATATTTCAACTGTCCGATTTTTTCGGACATTTTAATTTTATAGTATAACGCTCAGATTTGTTTTTCTTCAAATAGTTTTATGGCATTTTCTTTGGTCATTGATTAAACTTTGAGTTTTATTAATATCTAATTATTTATGAATTAGAAGCAATTTTATTAAAAATTGCGAAAGAAAAAACCTTACTCTCAGATTGAATATGATTATAAATTGCAATTGCTTTTTCACTTAAATCAAATGGATTTTCTTTAGAAAAAGCGACCAAAAAATCAGCAAATTGCTCTTTTTGATTCCAATCTAAATGCAATCTATTCAAATGTATAATTAAACTATTTGCGTCAAAATCAACAAGACTTTGAATGTTTAATCCAAAATCTTTCAATGCATTTTCAACATTTAATATATTTTCATTAGCTAAATTTTCGGGCACAAAAACCAAAGAAAGCAACGTCTTTAACACATTGTCTATTCGAATACTTTCCTGATCTCGTAAACCTTTATTGAGCATTTTTGAAGCTTATTTCTGTCTGTATTCCTTCACCGCATCCACAAAAGCTTTGGCGTGATCTACAGGAATATTAGGCAAAATTCCGTGTCCTAAATTGGCGATATATTTGTCTTTTCCGAATTCGTCAATCATTTCGTGCACCATTTTCTTAATGGTTGGAATTGGCGAAAGCAATCTTGATGGATCAAAATTTCCTTGCAAAGTGATGTTTCCACCAGACAAATAACGGGCATTTCTAGGCGAACAAGTCCAATCTACTCCTAATGCAGAAGCCTTGCTTTTTCCCATTTCACCAAGGGCAAACCAACATCCTTTTCCGAAAACAATTACTTGGGTTTCATCGGCCAAAGCATCAATAATTTGGTTGATGTATTTCCAAGAGAATTCTTGATAATCTACTGGCGAAAGCATTCCTCCCCAAGAATCGAAAATCTGGATGGCGTTGCAACCTGCTTTTACTTTTTCTTTTAAATATAAAATAGTAGTGTCGGTTATTTTTTGCAATAAAGTATGCGCTGCTACTGGGTTTGAGAAACAAAATCCTTTGGCTGTATCAAAACTTTTAGAACCTTTTCCTTCTACAGCATAACAAAAAATTGTCCAAGGCGAACCTGCGAAACCAATTAAGGGCACCTCATCGTTCAGCATTTCTTTGGTTAATTTTACGGCATCAAAAACGTAGCCTAAAGTTTCGTTTACATCTGGAACATAAACCTGGTTTACTTGTTCCATTGTGCGAATTGGATTTGGGATAATTGGCCCCAAATTGTCTTTCAATTCCACGTGAATTCCCATTGCTCTTGGCACTACTAAAATATCTGAAAACAAAATCGCGGCATCTGGTCCAATTTTTCGAATGGGTTGCACAGTAATTTCTGCTGCTAATTCGGGAGTTTCGCAACGTGTGAAAAAATCATATTTGTCACGTAAAGCCCTGAATTCTGGCAAATATCTTCCGGCTTGACGCATCATCCAAACTGGTGGACGTTCTACAGTTTCTCCTTTTAATGCTTTTAAAAATAGGTCGTTCTTTATCATTTTGTTTTTATTTAAATACCTGTCAGGTTTCAAAAAACCTGACAGGTATAAATCAATTATTTAAATTCTTCGATTACATCTTCAATCACGTTTTCAACAGAAGGCTGATGGGCGACTATTATATTTCTTGTTATTCCTTCTAAAGCTTCAGCAGTGGTTTCGCCTATGCAAAAGCAAATTTCGTTTTTTATTTTGTTATCTTTCATATAACTTTCAATAGCTGACGGACTAAAAAACAGAATTCCATCAACAGGAGTTTTAATTTTTTGTGGAGTCAAAGATGTTTCATAAACTTGAATTTCATTGAAATTGACTTTGGCTTCTTTCAAGGCTTTTGGTAAGGTTTCTTTTCGCAAATTTCCACTAAAAAAAGTAAAACTTTCCTTCGAATAAATCAAAGTAATGATTTCTGCCAAATCAGAAGCGTAATCAACATAAACTGCAACCGTAAAACCATTTTCTTCCAACAAAGCTTTGGTTTTTATGCCGACACAAAACACGTTTTTTTGTTTTAATTCTTCGCTTTTTGGATGAAGAAAAACACTTTGAGCTGCATTTTGACTGGTAAAAATCAAATTATCATTGATTTCTTTTAAATCAAAATCTGAATTTTCGGTTTTGATGAAATTGGATTCTGTAACTGAAAAACCAGCATTCAATAAGGCTTGCTTTTGAGGATTCAAAAGTATTTTTGTGGATAGAATGGTGATTGGATTGCTCATTTTTTTATTTTTAACCCTGTCTGAGTTTAAAACTCTGACAGGGTTTTAGTCAACTATTTCTTCAAACTTTCCTTAATGGTTTTCATCAATTCCGCTCCGCCATTATCCAAAATTTCTTGAGCGCAATTAAATCCTAGTTTTTTCCATTCTTCAACAGGAACAATTTTTTCGATCTCCAATTTTTGTTTTCCATTAATAGATAACAAAGAACCTTTGAAACTAAAAGTATCGTCTAATTCACAATAAGTTGCCAAAGCGCCAATAGGAGCTGTACAACCGCCTTCGAGCGTTTTTAGGAATTGTCTTTCTATAGAGGTACAAATTTCTGTTTCGATATCATTTAGTTGCGATATTGCATCGAGTACAAATTCATCGTTTTGCATAGCTACGACTACCATTGCACCTTGAGCTGGTGCTGGAATCATCCAATCCAAATTGATAAAATCAGTTGGTTTTAAGTTGATGCGTTCAAGTCCAGCTGCAGCAAAAACGGCTCCGTTCCAATCACTTTCGTTTAATTTTTGCATTCGAGTGTTCACATTTCCACGCAAATCAACTACGGTATGATTGGGGTATTTATGCAACCATTGTGCTTGTCGACGCAAACTTCCGGTGGCGATGGTTCCTTTTCCTTCGAGAAAATCGAGATTGCCTTTGTGAACTAAAATGTCTAAAGTATTTGCTCTTTGTAGAACTGCCGCTTGAACAATGCCAATAGGCAAAGCCGTTGGCACGTCTTTCATCGAATGTACGGCAATATCGACTTGACCATTTATCATGGCGATGTCTAAAGTTTTCGTGAAAATTCCGGTGATTCCGAGTTCGTAAAGAGGTTTGTCTAAAAGGATATCGCCTTGTGATTTTACAGCAATAATTTCAGTTTTATAGCCTAAGTCGTTTAACTTTTTTTGAACTGTGTGCGCTTGCCAAAGTGCTAATTCGCTATCACGCGTTCCTATTCGAATTTTTTTTGTTGAATCCATTAAACCTTTTTCTTTTTTTAAAACCATAAAAGTCCCGATAGCTATCGGGATAAGGTTTGTTCAGATATATACTATGACAGCGTAATTTTGTATTTTTCTTCGATGGGCGAAGCTGTTTTTTGTGGAGTTTGAAGCCCAATTTGGAACACTTTTTCTATAAAATCAATACTTTCATCAACCGCAGTGTTTTCGTCTTTCAAGTGACTGGCGAAGTGGTTAGTGATTTTTTGAATAATTCTGGAAGTGATTAAATCCGCTTGTTCTTCATCAAAATTAGATAATTTTTTGCGTTGAAAGGTCAATTCTCCTGCAACAATATCATTTAATTTAGCTTTCAATGCATGAATGGTTGGTGCATATTTTCGACCGTTCATCCAAGTGTTTAACTCTAATTTCATATCCTCGATAATGGCTTCGGCAGCGGGAATATGTTGTTTTCTTCTTTCGAGTGTGTTGTCTGTCATTTGTGACAAATAATCCATGTGAATTAAAGTGACTCCAGGAATTTGTTGCACATTGGCATTGACGTTTTTTGGAAGTGATAAATCCAAAATTAGAAGTGGTTTTTTTAAATTCAATAATGTCTGATCGATAGTTGGATTTTGAGCTCCAGTTGCTACAATCAAAACATCTGCTTTTTGTAACTCCAAATGTAAATCAGAATAATCTTTTACAATTAAATTAAGTTTTCCAGCTAGAATTTCAGCAGTACTTTTGGTTCTGTTTATTAAAGTAATTTGCTCATTTTTAGTATGTTTTACTAAATTTTCGCAAGTGTTTTTGCCTATTTCGCCAGTTCCAAAAAGGAGAATATTTTTATTGCCAATATTCTCAATGTTTCTAATAATGTATTGTACAGCGGCAAAAGAAACAGATGTTGCTCCCGAACTAATTTCGGTTTCATTTTTAATTCTTTTGCTTGTTTGAATAACAGTATTGATTAATCTGTCTAAAAAAGCATTGATTAATCCTAAAGATCTACTTTCTTCAAAATTATTTTTTAATTGTCCAATTATTTCAAAATCTCCTAGAATTTGACTGTCTAGTCCTGTTCCTACACGAAACATATGATCTATTGCCTCTTGGCTTTTATAAACAAATCCAACTTTTTGAAATTCTTCGACGGTTCCATTACTGTTTTCGCAAATTAATTTTATTAGTTGAAATGGATGATCGGCATAACCGTATATTTCGGTACGATTACATGTAGAAGTGACGATTAAACTTTCGATTCCTTCTTCTTTTGCTTGGAGTAAAACTTTTGTTTTTGCCTTCGCATCAAGACTAAACTTCCCTCTAACTTCGGCATCTGCTTTCTTGTAACTCAATCCTATGGAGTAGAAAGTTTTGTGTTTTGGTATGTTTAGGTTTTCCATATATTGTCTATTTCTAATGGGATTGGCAAAGCTATAACTAAGGTTTTTAATAAAACAACGCTCAAAGTACAATAAGTATCGCCAAATGATTTTGTTTATAATTCTGAAATTAAATAATAAAAACATCAATTTCTTACTGAAATCAGTCATTTACAACACAAAAGTAATTTTTAATTATTAACAATTTCCTGATAATTATCATATTAATAAAAAAAAATATCGCACTGAGTTCTAATTATTACATAACAATTAAAGATGAGTTTACCCTACTTTGATTATAAACAATATCGATTTATTTTTTTTATGCGTGTTAAAAAGGAATATCCTATTGTCATGTCAAATTTAAAATAAATTAATGATGATCGAAATTTAAGAAAAACGCTACTTAAAAACGGTAGCGTTTTTTTATTTCAAACCAATATTATTCTTGAACAATTGGTTTTCTCAAAGATTCTAAAACAGCAACAATATCAGTATAAAGTTCTGTGTTTGCAGCAACGCCGTTAGTATTTGCAGCAGCGCCTACATAACCTTCAAATTTTGTATAATCTGCATTATTAACTTTTTTACCCATACGATTGTAGGTAGCTGGATTATGCGTTTTTACCATATCCATACCAGAATAAATGTTTACTGCATTTGTTCCTCCAGTATTGTACGAAAAAAAATCTGTTAAATTGTCTGATAAATCCGCAATGTTAGTTGCTTGAGTAGCTCCAGTTTCAGCCAATAGCGGCGCAAAATGTGCAGATAGATTTCCAGCAGCATTCGATTTTACATCTGCAACAATTAATCCAATTGTAGAGTTTACAACCTTGCGGTAACTTAAACGTCCCGCTTCGATCATTTGTCCTGAATTGTCAGGGTCAGCAACCATTTTTGTTCCTCCAAGACGCTCATAAATAGAAGCTTTCATTGGCGCAGGATTGTCATCTTTGGTACAAGACGTAAACGCAGCCGATGCCATAATTATCACACCTAGTGTGAATTTTGAATAGTTTTTCATAGTAATAAAATTTAAAGATTAAGTAAAAAATTGATTTATTGTTTTTAATAATTTGTAGCTAAAACTATTTTTATCCAAAGGACAAACTTCTTTGTTTGCCAAACTTGCAGGAAGAACAAAAGGTTTTGCATTATAAGGCCTCTTATTCATTAGCTCCGTATAAACTTTTTTAGAATTAGTGATTTTATTGTTATGAAAATAAACGACAACGTTTCTTTTTACAATAATTGAATCAGAGGTGATTCCTTTGATGGTTCTTAAGTCGGCACAAATTTCTTTGGCTTGTAACGAATCAATATTGGATTCAAAATCTATTCGACTAATTTGTAAATTTGAATTTTCAACCACTTCGGGTTTTGCAGTGATCACATGGAATACTAAAATTCCAATACATAAGACGATTACTCCTGTTAGTCCTAAAACTATTTTTTTTACTGTTTTGTTCATTTTGTTTGCTTTTTGTTTGTTCGATGATATACGAGCCTTTTTTATTTATGGTTTTAAAAAAATAAAAAAAAAAGACTATTTAGAATAATTTTAAATAACAAATGGTTATTTAAGAGAATTTTACACAAGTAACAACAATGGGTTTATGTTATTAGTAATCTAGATTGCAAGCCTACAAAACCCTAGTAATCATAATAGTATGACAATGAAAATTTTCGAGCAATACAAAATGTTTTGTATTACTCAATTTCCGGTAAACTTCTCCTTCGATGTCATTAATTTTAGGATCTTATTTTCCTTTGAATAGTCATTCCGACGATGGAGAAATCTTTTTTGTTGCTTACATTCTGGAGATTCTTCCTATGTCGGAATGACAAAACAAACTCGAAATTTCCTAACTATTTCCTTAACATAATGACAGGGTCTTCGCATTAAAAACAGTATTTAAGATTATGATTAAAAGTATCTTCAATTGCAGTTGTGAAGAATATTAAAAAAAAATAGTTCAATCAATGGGTGTTCAAAAAAATAAAGATTGTATAAATTTAGAAGGATGTAAAGATTTAACCATCAAAAAGATTTAATTTTGAGACCAAACAGAATCGTTTAATGAAAACGATAAATAAATGTTGCATTAACTAAATTAATAATGAAGGAAGAAATAACAATTGAAGACGATTTTACCTTACTCCGTTTTCAAAATGACAGGGACGAGGTGTATTCTACACAACGTGAAGTTAAAAGCGGATTGATTCAATTTCATTTTGGGTTAAAGGGAAAAGCCAAATTTCTCTTCAATCAAGGTAGTTATACCTTAGACTTGAAAGAAGAAAAATCTTTATTGCTTTACAATCCTCAAAAAGAATTGCCTTTAAACCTAGAAATTGCACCTAATTCTTGGGTGATTTCGGTTATAATTTCCATTCAAAAATTCCATAATTTATTTTCTTCAGAGGCTAGTTATATCACTTTTTTGAGTGATGACAACAAGGACAAGAAATATTACAAAGAGGGCGACATTAGCCCTTCGATGGCGATTGTTTTGACCCAATTGTTTCACTACAACTTGCATCCATCTATAAAAAACTTGTATTATAAAGGAAAAGGATATGAATTATTGAGTTTGTATTTCAACCGAACAGAAGATCCAAATGCCGAACAATGTCCGTTTTTGATTGATGAAGAAAACGTTTTGAAAATAAAAAAAGCCAAAGAAATTGTTCTTTCCAATATTGCCGAACCTCCCGGTTTACAAGAATTAGCCGATCAAGTCGGTTTGACCTTGAAAAAACTAAAAATGGGTTTCAAACAAATTTACGGCGACACGGTGTATGGTTTCTTGTTCGATTACAAAATGGATTCTGCTCGAAAATTGCTCGATAGCGGATCCTATAATGTCAACGAAGTAGGATTGAAAATAGGCTACAGCACAGGAAGTCATTTTATTGCGGCTTTCAAGAAAAAATTTGGAACCACTCCCAAAAAATATTTAATGTCGATTAATCCCAATACTTAAATAAAATTAAATAAACCGTTAAGGTATCAAAACAAAAACCAAAAATATGAAAGGTGTATTATTAGTTAATTTAGGATCTCCAGAAAGTCCAACCCCAAAAGACGTAAAACCATATTTAGACGAATTTTTGATGGACAAATATGTAATCGATGTTCCGTTTTTATTAAGAGCATTATTAGTTCGCGGAATTATTTTGCAAACTAGACCCAAAAAATCAGCTGCTGCCTATGCCAAAATATGGTGGGACGAAGGTTCGCCATTAGTTGTTATTTCAAAAAGAATGCACGAAAAGGTTAAGAAACTAGTAGAAATTCCTGTTTCATTGGCTATGCGTTACGGAAAACCATCTATTTTATCAGGACTTCAAGAACTTCATGACAAAGGCGTAAATGAAGTAATGTTGTTTCCGTTATATCCGCAACATGCTATGGCTTCCACAACTACTATTTTGGTTTTGGCCGAAGAATTACGCAAAAAGCATTTCCCCGAAATGAAATTTACGATAGTTCCAGCATTTTATAACAAACCAGATTATCTTCAAGTATTGGCAAATTCAATTAAGAAACATTTGGCCACTTTTGAACATGACCATTTATTATTTTCTTATCACGGCATTCCAGAACGTCATATTCGCAAAACCGATATCACAAAATCACATTGCAAAATTGATGGTTCTTGTTGCAATACGCCTTCTCCAGCGCACGAATTTTGTTATCGCCATCAATGTTATGAAACCACAAAACAGGTCGTAAAATTATTAGGAATTCCAGAAGGAAAATACAGCCAAACTTTTCAATCTCGATTAGCGGGTGACAAATGGTTAACGCCTTATTCCGATGTTGAAATTAATAAAATGCCCGAAAAAGGAATCAAAAATTTAGCCGTTGTAACCCCTGCTTTTGTTTCGGATTGTTTAGAAACATTAGAAGAAATCGCGATGGAAGCCAACCACCAATTCAAAGAAAACGGAGGAAAAACTTTTATGGCAATCCCTTGTTTGAACGATGATGATGCTTGGTGTGAAGTAGTAGGAAATTGGATAAAGGAATGGAGTAAATAAAAATGTTTAAAAGTTTAAGGTTTAAAGTTGTTTAACGAGCTTAACCCTTAAACTCTATACCTTAAATAAAAAAAATGGACTACTACAACTACCTCAAATCCCTTCACCTCATCTTTGTCATCACTTGGTTTGCTGGACTTTTTTATATTGTTCGCTTGTTTGTATACCAAATTGAAGCCAACGATAAACCATCGCCAGAAAAAGAAATCTTGCAAAAACAATACAAAATAATGACCTATCGTTTGTGGTACATTATCACTTGGCCATCGGCGGTTTTGGCTAGTATTTTTGCTTTTTGGATGTTGTTTTTTACCGATATTGGAAATGCTTGGTTGCAAATGTCCTGGATGCACGTGAAACTTGGCTTTGTTTTTGTGTTGTATTTGTACCATTACAAATGCCATAAAATATATCAAGAATTGCAAAACAACCAAGTAAAATACACCACAAATCAGATGCGTTTATGGAACGAAGGCGCAACTATTATCCTATTTGCCGTAGTATTTTTAGTCATTCTTAAAAATGCCGTTAATTGGATTTATGGAGTGGTTGGCATTATGCTGTTTTCCGTTTTGATTATGTTGGGCTTTCAATTTTACAAACGAATTCGAGAGAGAAAAAGTAATTAGTATAAGAGTGATTAGTAATTAGCATTCAAGCTTTCGACTATTCACTAATTTCTATTCACTAATCACTAAAAAATGCTAAAGAACTTTAAGATATCAATGCTTTCGTTGCAAATCAGGATTTTCCTATCCATGATACTATTGATTATTGTAGCTTCGATTTTATTGGCTTCTATTTCTATCATACAATTTAAAAATGAAGCCAAGCAATACCATCAAGAGCGTTTAGAACATAAAGAAGATGCCATAAAAGAGAATATTAATTATGTGCTTTCGAATACAACTTACCCGCTAACTCCAAATAATTTAGCATTGATTTTTAAGGACAAAATTCACGAATTGTCCGATATTCACAACCTTGAAATCAACATTTACAGCCTTGACGGAAGACTTTTAAAATCTTCTAAATCAAGGTTTTCTATTGACCCAGTTACACCTCCTGTTCCAAAATACATTCTAAAACTGGTTCGGTCGTCTATCGAAAAAAGATATGTGGACATCAAAACCATCAACGGAGAAAAAAACCGTTCGTCTTACAGTTTGATTAAAGATGATAAGTTTAAACCCTTGGGAATTCTGAATTTACCTTACATAGAAGACGATAGTTATTACCAAACCGAACTGCAAAATTTCCTAATTGGATTGGCACAAGTTTATAGTTTTATGCTTTTGGTTGCCTTTGCAGTTGCTTATTTCCTGTCTTCCTACATCACAAAGTCATTGAAAACCATTTCGGATAAATTGAGTGAAACCAGTTTGAACCAAAAAAACGAGAAAATTGTGCTGGAAGCCAACAGTAAAGAAATCAATCTTTTGATAAATGCTTACAATGCAATGGTTGATGAACTCGAAGAAAGTGCCCTGAAATTAGCACAAAGCGAGCGAGAAGAAGCTTGGCAAGAAATGGCAAAACAAGTGGCGCACGAAATCAAAAATCCGTTGACGCCAATGCGATTGACGGTGCAAAGTTTTCAACGAAAATTTGATGCAAACGATCCGAATCTGAAACAAAAAATTAATGATTATTCCGAAACTTTGATTCAGCAAATCGATACGATGAGTTCTGTAGCTTCAGCATTTTCTAACTTTGCTTCGATGCCTGCTCAACAAAATGAAACCTTGAATGTTGTGGACGTGGTCGAATTGACAATGGATATTTTCAACGAAGAATACATCCATTTCAAAGCAGAAGAGGAAGAGATTATTTCGAAAATCGATAGAACGCAACTCATTCGAATTATTACTAATTTAGTTAAAAACGCCATTCAAGCCATTCCGGAACATCAAGAAAACAAGGCAGTTTGCGTCAATATCAAAAAAGTATTTGGCAATGTCATCATCACTGTTGCTGACAACGGAATTGGGATTGAAACTGAGAATTCCAATCGTATTTTTGAACCTAAATTTACTACAAAATCCAGCGGAATGGGATTGGGTTTGAGCATTATCAAAAGCATTATCGAAAATTATAACGGAACCATCACATTCGAATCACAAAAAGGAAAAGGAACAACTTTTAAAGTTTCTTTGCCGATTATAAATCAATAAAAACACCAAATTATGACACTTGAAAACATCATTTTAGAACACGAAAAAGGTATTGCCACTATTTATATCAACCGTCCAGAAAAGTTGAATGCTTTGAATAAAGCTACTATTCAAGAATTGCATGAAACCTTGCAATTAGTTGATAAAAATCCAGATGTTCGTGTGATTATCATAACCGGAAGTGGAGAAAAAGCCTTTGTTGCTGGTGCCGATATCGCCGAATTTGCTCATTTTTCTTCCGAAGAAGGAGCGCAACTCGCAGCAAAAGGACAACAAATTTTATTCGATTTTATCGAAAATATGAAAACTCCAGTCATTGCAGGAATCAATGGTTTTGCACTTGGTGGTGGACTGGAATTGGCGATGGCTTGTCACTTTCGAATTGCTTCTGATAATGCGAAAATGGGTTTGCCAGAAACTTCACTTGGCGTAATTCCTGGTTATGGCGGAACGCAGCGTTTGCCACAATTAGTGGGCAAAGGTCGTGCGATGGAAATGATATTAACTGCTGGAATGATTGATGCCGAAACAGCAAAAAGTTATGGATTAGTGAATCAGGTTGTTCCTCAAGCAGATTTGTATTCGACTTATATGACTATTGCTAACCGAATCATGAAAAATTCTCCTGTTGCCATTTCTAAAGCCATCGAAGCAGTAAATGCCAATTTTATTTCTGGTGTAAATGGATTTGATGTAGAAATTAAAAATTTTGGTGCTTGTTTTGCCACAGAAGATTTTAAGGAAGGAACAACTGCGTTTTTAGAGAAAAGAAAAGCAGATTTTAAGGGTAGATAGTGGAAATAAATATGTTAAGTTACATGAAAAAATTACTGCTTACAATTCTTTGTGTTGTTGCTTTCCAAAATCAAAGTGCAGCCCAAGACATTCCTTTTAAGGTTTTGAAAAGCGAAATATTTAAAGATGAGTATAAAGAATCACAAATTGTTTTATCAGAAGAAGATGGAAGCGGTGGGGTTTTAATCGTTCGTTCTTACAAAGGGAGTAAAATCAGCCCAAACCCTGGATTTTATTTTGAGCATTACGATAATAATCTTAAGCTCATCAAAGAAAATGATTTTCAAATGAAACATCCTATTACTCAAAAAACTCCAATTGTATTAGGTGTTTTTCGATTAGAAAATAAGATTAGAATCATTGAAATGTTTTATGATATTAATGAAAAATCATATATCTGTATGGCAAATTCAGTTAATGTGGATAACTTTAATGTAGAGAAAAAAGAGTTATTCCGTTTCAGACGTGATTTAGTTAAAGAACTAGGAGGACTCTCTCTAAACGACACCTATTATGAAAATGCCAGTATGAGGTCTTTAATAAATGGTTCTTTCGGATCTTTAGATGAATTGAATCCATTTTTATTTGATTTGCGGTTTGGACAGAAATTAGAAAAAAATGCTACAGCGGGCGGGAACTCAAAAATGGCATTGGTGGTAAACAAAGAAAAAAACACCTTTTCTATTGCAGTAAACTTTAACAAAAAGGACAATTCAGATATATTAAAAATTTATTTGTTTGACAGCCAATTGAATAAAATAATTGACCGCGATTTTACAAAAGACACTGCCGATAGAAAATCTTTTTTGCAGAATATTGAATTATCAAAAGATGGAAAATCAATATATCTTTTAAGCAAATCATATCCAAAAGAATTGAAAGAAAAAGATAAAGGGGGCAAATACCAATTTGAAATAACAAAATTCACGCAAGATAAGGTGGATTTTCAAATTTTTGATACCCAAGAACATTTTATAGGTTCTTTGAAAACCATCATTAAAGACGACAAACTATATTGTATTGGATTTTATTCTGATGAGTCTGATAAAAGATACAAAGGAATTGGTTATTTTGAATTGAATCCTGTAGATCTTGCCATTAAGAAATCAAAATTTAGTGCTTTTTCAGAACAATTTATTATTGATAAATATGGTAAAATCAAAGATAAAGAATTGAAATACCTCACATTTAAGAATGTATTAATTACAGATAAAAATGAGTTGGTTTTTAATGCTGAAGAAGCTTATGTCACACAAACAGCAGGAAATTATAGTCCTTATGGAGGCTATTCTGGCGGACAAACTATTTATAATTATGATGATGTGGTAAGTCTTAAAATTGATGATGAAGGGAACCTTCTTTGGTCTAGAAATATTAATAAACGACAAACAGGCGATAATGTAGATTATTTTACTTCTTACACGGCAGCACTTTTAAACGATGATGTTTATTTCTTCATTAATGCTAGTGATAAAATCAAGAATTTAGATGAGAATCGTATTGAATTTAGAAACACGAGAAAAAACAAAAACAATTTATACGCCATCCGAATTAATCAAAAAGGCAATTTCGAGTACCAACAAATTTTGGATAACGAGGAAAATGAAGTCCCTTTTATGGTTTCAAATGGCATTAAATCTGGGAATTCTGTTTTCTTTTTAGGAAGAAAAGGATCAAAAAAACAACTGCTAAAAGTTAGTTTATAAATATAACTTTTGCAGCCCTTTTAAATAACTCAAAAAACAAAAATTATGTCCTTCCAACCTGTATTTGCCCAATTTTGGGAAAAAGTAAAAGAGAGCATCGAAAACAAAACCTACGCCAAATTGACTTTGGCCAAAACCATTGGCGACACCGAGTTGAAAAACATATATGTACGCCCCGTTTTATTAGAAAATGATGTGTTTTGCCTTCAACTTACAGCAAAATATAAAACAGAAGAAATTGAAAGTTTTCATTCGATAGACGAAGCTTTTTTTATTTTGGCTCCGTATATGAATAATCCGTTTTTGACTGCATTATTATTCACCACCGAAAACGACATTACCTTTAAACTCAACAAAAAACGTGTCGGAACTATTATTGAACAAGCACCTACTTTTAAAAATGCTTCGGACGTGATTTTAGAAATGAAGGAAAAGGGAATTTGAAAATTATAATCTTTAATATTTTGATAAATATGATAATTTTATGTTTGCACTAATTAATTCATATAGAAAAGATTGGAATAGATTAAAAAAAATCATTTCAATCGAGAGAATAAAAATAGAACTCATTAAAGATGATATTTCTATAAATAAACTTACAAACTTTTTAATTTCAGCTGAAGATCATCGTTACAAATATCATATTGGATTTGATGTGATAGCTATAACTAGAGCTTTACGAAATCGAATTGTATACAATAAAAGAGAAGGCGCTAGTACAATAGAACAACAACTCGTAAGAACAATTGTAGGTAAATATGAAAAATCTTTAAACAGAAAACTAAACGAAATCTGTCTTGCTTTTACTTTAAGAATTTATACAGATAGAAAAACTATTTCTTTAATATATCTAAACATTGCTTACTATGGAACAAATTATAATGGGCTAGATAAAATTCTAAATAAATTCCACTTAAAAAAAGGTGATTTAATCAATGATGACATTTGTGCTGAAATCATATCACGCCTAAAATATCCAGAACCTACATTGAAAGGGAAAAGACTTAAACTAATTGAAAACCGAAAAACACATTTATTAAAATTATATCAGAAACATTCAAATTATAAATTATTAAAAGTTCATGGCTAATATTAAATCATATTTGAAACTTTCAGAAAAAGCTGAAAAAATTACTGGAACATTTACAACTCCAAATAATTTATTATCAACATATTTGGAGCTTGAAGCTTTGGAACAAAAGTCGTATATAAATCATTTTATTATAAATAATAATCCTTTTATTTTCGAAGATATTCCATTACTATATCAACAGATAGTTCAATATCTATCAGAAGAACTCAACGTTGAAAATGCAGATATAAAATTAATAGGTAGTGCTAAAACAGGTTTTTCAATAAGTCCAGAACCTAATTATGGAAAACCATTTTCTGAAAAAAGTGATTTAGATTTTACGATCTTCAATGAATCTCTATTCATTGAATTAGAAAACGAATTTTCTTTATGGGCTAAAGAATATAAAAATGGTAATTTACTACCGAGAGAAAGTGAAATAAAATATTGGAAAGATAATTTGAATATTGTACAAAAAAACTTAAATAGAGGATTTATCGATACATATAAAATACCGAATAGAAACTTATTTCCATTGACAATGAAAATTAATAATATATTATATTTAATACAATTTAAATTAAATGAATTTTATAGGATTAAAAGCTCTAAAGGATCATTAAGAGTGTATAAAAATGAATCCTTATTTTTAAATCAATTAAAATTAAATACTGAATTTATATTAAACAGCTTATAACAAACTATATTAATCAATAAATTATACTTGGGAAAAATAATTCCTTTTTTTAATTTTAAACTGCATACTATTTCTCCCCGTCCCATTCGGCATAAAACTGCGAGAGAAAACCTTGCATATATTGATGTCTCTCTTGGGCAATTTTTTTTCCTGTTTCGGTGTTCATTTTGTCTTTTAGCAGCAATAATTTTTCATAAAAATGATTGAGTGTTGGCGCTTTATTATTTTTATATTCGTCTTTGCTCATATTGAGTTTTGGAGCAATATTCGGATTGTACAAAGGTCTGTTTTTGAAACCTCCGTAATTAAACGCTCTGGCAATTCCAATGGCACCAATGGCGTCCAATCGGTCTGCGTCTTGAACGATATCCAATTCGATAGACGAGAATGTGTTTTCGGTTTTTCCACCCTTAAAAGAGATGTTTTCTATGATATTGATGACGTGCTGTATTGTAGTTTCATCAACACTATTGGATTCTAAAAATTCTCGCGCGAT
>JBBQSZ010000022.1:0-46973 GCA_038234745.1 Flavobacteriales bacterium
ATTTTTGTTGGAAGTCTTCCGTTCAGTATTGAGGAAGCAGATTTAAGAGAGTCTTTCGAGGCTTACGGTGCAGTTGATTCTGTAAAAATTATCACTGATAAATTTACTGGAAGAAGTAAAGGATTCGGTTTTGTTGAAATGCCAAGTGATGAGGAAGCTCAAAAAGCAATTGACGAATTAAATGGTGCTACTGTTCAAGGTCGTGCTATCGTAGTAAATAAGTCTGAGCCAAAACCAGAAGGCGAAAGAAGAAGTTTTAATAATAACAGTCGTGGTGGTGATTCACGCGGAGGTTATGGTGGTGGAAACAGCCGTGGTGGAGACAACCGTGGAGGTGGAGACAGAGGAAGATATTAATATTTTTTTCAATCATAAAAAAAGGTGTCAATGCAAATTGACACCTTTTTTGTTTGTGGTAATTAATACCTTTTCTCTTTTAATTTGTCACACTGGAAGCGTCTCAATTATGTTGATCCTTATGCGTTGAGACGCTTCCAGCGTGACAAATGAGAAGTGTTTTGTTTATACAAAATTAATAAGTTGGAACTCGACTATTTGTGTATGGTTGGTCAAAATTAATTAAAACAAAAAAACCATTCGCTTTCACGAATGGTTCCTTTATAGTAAAAGTAAATACTGAAATTGCAAATTAGATATTAGCAGCCAACCAGTCGCCAACTTCTTTGGTTCCATAAGCTTTTCCACCATCGGCTAAGTCTTCAGTTACGATTCCAGCCTCTAATGCTTTGTTTACTGCGCTTCTCATTGCAGCTCCTTCTTCCATCAAACCGAAGTTTTCAAACATCATAGCAGCAGATAAAACTGTAGCCATTGGGTTTGCAATGTTTAATCCAGTTGCTTGTGGGTAAGAACCGTGAATTGGCTCAAACAAAGCTACTTTGTCTCCCATAGAGGCTGAAGGCATTAATCCCATTGAACCAGAAATTACAGAAGCTTCGTCAGTTAAGATGTCTCCAAATAAGTTTTCGGTAATTAATACATCATAAGAGTTTGGCCATTGAACCAAACGCATCGCAACTGCATCAACAAATTCATAAGAAACAGTAACTTCTGGATAGTCTTTTTCCATTGCTTGAACAGTTTCTCTCCACAAACGAGACGTTTCCATTACGTTAGCTTTATCTACACAACATAATTTTTTAGAACGCGTCATCGCCAATTCAAAACCTTTTTTAGCTAAACGTTGCACCTCAGCTCTAGTGTATACACAGTTATCGAAAGCTGTTTCGCCACCGTCTTTTCTGCCTTTTTCGCCAAAGTAAATTCCGCCTGTTAATTCTCTTAAGAAAACCAAGTCAGTTCCTTCAATACGTTCTCTTTTTAATGGAGATTTATCTAACAAAGAAGGAAATGTAAATGTAGGACGCACATTAGCGAACAAACCTAATTTTTTACGCATCAACAACAATCCTTGCTCTGGACGAACTGGTGCTGATGGATCATTATCATATTTTGGATGACCAATAGCTCCAAAAAGAACAGCGTCAGCATTTACGCAGATCTCATGAGTTTCATCAGGATAAGGAACTCCTACAGCATCAATGGCACAAGCTCCTGTAAGTGCAGGTATCCAATTGATTTCGTGATTGAATTTTTTAGCAATAGCGTCAGAAACTTTTACAGCTTCATTGATTACTTCTGGTCCGATTCCGTCTCCGGCTAAAAGGGCAATATTTAATTTCATTTATTTAAGCATTGATGTTGATAATATTTTTAATGAGAGGCAAAGTTTAGCATTTTTTGAGTTGCTATAATGGCGGCAACGGTTTGATCTGAATCTAAGCCTCTAGTTTTAAATTCTTTTCCATTTTTGTTTTTCCAAGTAATAATGGTTTCACATAATGCATCAGAGCTACTTCCTGGCGGAATGCGCACAGCGTAGTCTGTCAATTTAGGCAAAGTCATTTTTTTGGCTTTATATATTTTGGATAACGCATTCATAAAGGCATCAAATTGTCCGTCGCCTTGCGCATGTTCTTCAATGATTTCACCATCAATTTTTAAACAAAGTGTTGTTGATGGCCTCATTCCTTTGGCATGAGATAATAAATAATATTCGACAATAATTTTTTCTTCATAGGTTTGACTGTCCAATACATCGGAGATGATATAAGGTAAATCTTCTTTGGTAACGGTTTCCTTTTTGTCTCCCAATTCAATAATTCGTTGGGTCACTAATTTTAAATCGTGTTGATTAAGTTGCAACCCCAGTTCTTGAAGATTTTTTTCGATATTGGCTTTCCCAGATGTTTTTCCTAAAGCATATTGTCTTTTTCTGCCAAATCGTTCCGGAAGTAAATCATTAAAATATAAATTGTTTTTATTGTCTCCATCAGCGTGAATTCCTGCAGTTTGAGTAAAAACATTGTCGCCAACAATAGGTTTATTGGCTGGAATTCTATATCCAGTAAAAGTTTCAACCAATTTACTCACAGAGTACAATGAAGATTCTTTTATGTTGATTTTTACTTCTGGCAGAAAATCAGTGATAACCGCTACAGTGCTTTCTAGTGGAGCGTTTCCTGCACGTTCTCCCATTCCGTTTACGGTTACGTGAAGTCCTTGTATACCAGCTTTTATAGCCTCCATGGAATTGGCAACACTCACGTCATAATCGTTATGAGCGTGAAAATCAAAATGAATATTTGGATATTTTGCTATAATTTGAGATATAAAATTATATACTTCTGAAGGAATAAGTACACCTAAAGTATCTGGCAATAATATTCTTTGTATGGGTTGTTGTGTTAAAAAATCCAAATATTGAAAAACATATTCAGGCGAATTGCGCATTCCGTTGCTCCAATCCTCCAAATATACGTTGGTTTTAATATTATTTTCTTTTGCCAAAGCAATGGTATGAGCAATTTCAGCAAAATGTTGTTCTGGAGTTTTTTTTAATTGATAGGTAAGATGATTTAGCGAACCTTTGGTCAATAAATTTTGAACCTTAGCCCCTGATTTTTTCATCCATTCAATCGAAAGCCCCCCATCTACAAAGGTTAAAACTTCAATACGATTGGTATATCCTTTTGATTCTGCCCATGACATAATGCCTTTTACACCTTGGAATTCACCTTCGCTCACACGAGCTGATGCGATTTCAATTCTATCGACATTTAATTCTTCAAGCAATAATTGTGCAATGGTTAATTTCTCTGCTGCAGAAAAAGACACTCCCGAGGTTTGTTCCCCATCACGAAGCGTCGTATCCATTATTTCAATTTTTCTTTTTTTCATTTTTAAATTTTGATGCTAAAGGAATCTGATATGAAAACCTATTTTTAATTTACAATAAGACCTATAAGGTTTTTATAACAGTATAGTGCTTTTAAAAAATTATATCAATTGCTTGTCAGCAAATGCTACAATTTCTTCTTTTATGTTTTGTAAATAATCAATATCATCAAAGCCATTCAACATATTATTTTTCTTGTAACCGTTGATGTCAAAAGATTCTTTTGCACCAGTTGCCAATAAAGTAATGGTTTGTGCTTCTAAGTTGATTTCCAATTCGGTTTTTGGATCATCTTCGATAGCTTTGAAGATTTCATCTGCAAATTCAGGTGAAACTTGAACTGGTAAAACACCAATATTTAAACAATTTCCTTTGAAAATATCAGCAAAGAAAGAAGAAACTACAGCACGAAAACCGTAATCATAAACTGCCCAAGCGGCGTGCTCTCTTGAAGAACCAGAACCAAAATTCTTTCCACCAACAAGGATTTTTCCACTATAAGTTGGGTTGTTTAAAACGAAATCTGCTTTTGGAGAATCGTCTCCGTTGTATCTCCAGTCTCTAAAAAGGTTGTCTCCAAAACCAACACGTTCGGTTGCTTTCAAGAAACGAGCTGGGATAATTTGATCTGTATCAACGTTTTCAATTGGTAACGGCACTGCGCTACTCGTAAGGATATTAAATTTATCGTATGCCATTTGATTTTTGATTTTTGAGTAACGATTACTGATTTTAGATTAGCCGTAAGGAAAAATAATCGTAATCGTTAATGTTATTATGTGTAATCTAAAATTGTGTATTGTAAACTGAATTTGAGGATTAACGAAATCTGCAATCAATCCCGATAGCTATCGGGACGTTAATCTTCAATCTGAAATCTTTTAAAAAAGCTCTCTCGGATCTGTCAATTTTCCTGTAACTGCTGCAGCTGCTGCCATAATAGGACTTGCTAAAAGCGTTCTTGAACCAGGACCTTGGCGACCTTCGAAGTTTCTGTTTGATGTACTTACTGCATATTTTCCAGTAGGAACTTTATCGTCGTTCATTGCTAAGCAAGCTGAACAACCTGGCTGACGCAATACAAAACCAGCTTCAGTAAGAATATCTAACAATCCTTCTTCTTTAATTTGAGCTTCAACAACGTGCGATCCTGGAACTAACCAAGCTGTAACATTATCTGCTTTTTTGCGACCTTTTACAATTTCTGTAAAGGCTCTAAAATCTTCAATTCGACCATTGGTACAACTTCCTAAGAAAACAAAATCGATTGGTTTGCCAATCATTACGTCGTTTTCTTCGAAGCCCATATAAGCCAAAGATTTTTTGTAGGTTTCCGCGCCACCTTCTACTTGGTTAGCGTTCGGAATAGTTGCAGAGATCCCAATTCCCATTCCAGGATTGGTTCCGTAAGTAATCATAGGTTCGATGTCTTCTGCTTTGATGTTTATTTCAGCATCAAATTTAGCATCAGCATCCGTTTTTAAAGTTTTCCAATATTCTACAGCTTTTGTCCATGCTTCTCCTTTTGGAGCGAATAATCTTCCTTCAAGAAAGTCGAAAGTTTTTTGGTCTGGAGCAATCATTCCGCCACGAGCACCCATTTCGATACTTAAATTACAAACAGTCATACGACCTTCCATCGACATTTCTTCGAAAACATTTCCTGCATATTCAGCAAAATAACCTGTTCCACCAGAAGTCGTTAATTTTGAAATAATATAAAGTGCCACATCTTTTGGACCCACACCTTTACTTAATGTACCATTGACGTTGATACGCATTTTCTTCGGTTTTGGCTGCATAATACATTGTGTTGCCATAACCATTTCTACTTCCGATGTTCCAATTCCAAAGGCAATTGCGCCAAAAGCTCCGTGTGTAGAAGTATGTGAATCGCCACAAACAATAGTTGCTCCTGGCAGAGTAATTCCGTTTTCAGGACCTACAACGTGTACAATTCCGTTTTTTGGATTTCCCAATCCCCAGTGTGAAATACCATATTCTGCTGAGTTATCTTCCAATGCTTTCAACTGATTAGCAGACAACGCATCTTCAACAGGTAAATGTTGGTTAATGGTTGGTGTGTTGTGATCGGCAGTTGCAAATGTGCGTTCTGGATATAAAACCTTGATATTTCTTGATTTTAAACCTAAAAATGCAACAGGACTGGTCACTTCGTGAATGAAATGGCGGTCAATAAAAAACACGTCTGGTCCATCTTCAATTTGACGCACCACGTGCGAATCCCATACTTTGTCGAATAATGTAGTACTCATTTTTAACTATTTTTTTAAGTGTAATTCTTTTTTTCAGCCCTAAATTAGGGGGCATAATTATAACAATGGGAGCAAATTTATAAAAAGAATCAAAGTTGTCAATTTTAATATTGAATTATATACGATACCCAAAGTTGATTTTACAACGGCGAACTACTTCTAATAGGTATTGATGACTTTGATGTTGTTTTTAAATTTTACTTTAATTCTCTTTATGATGTCGTTTAGATTGTGGTCGCGATGTTTTCTAATTTTATTATAAACCAAACCGAATTTATAGTAAATAATTGATTTTTAATAATTTAAGACAGAAATTATAGTATTAAAATAAAGTCTTTCGGATTGATTTTTATCGTCTAATAAAGTACATTTTTACCTTTTGTATGCTTTCAGTCTAACTTATGTAGCCAACTCGAAACGCGTTCTTTTTGATAAATTATTACGACAACCAAAACTAAATTTGTTTTTTGGAATACAAAAGCATCGGAGTTTAAAAGGTCTAGATTTTAAAAATCAATAAGCAGTAATCCAAGAAAAATTTTCGCTTATAATTTCTTCCTTTTTAGAGTCTATAAAATTAAGATAGGCATTTGCTACTGGCGATAAGTTCTTAGATTTTAGCCAAATCAAATTCCATGTAGATATCATGGGAAGCCCTTTTATTGGAATAATCTGCAAATCGTTATTTTTTAATTCGTTTTTAATACCAATTAACGGCATAATAGAACAGCCCAATCCTGATAAAACAGCTTGTTTTACGGCTTCATTAGACGTCAATTCAATCTTTTTTTGAACAGAAAACTTATTGGTTGAAATAAATTTTTCCATTGCATTTCTGGTCGCGGAACCTTGTTCTCTATAAAGTAAAGAGGTGTTTTCGAAAAGAGTTTTTATATCAGTCGATTTTTTGAAGTTTAACCTGCTGCTTCCAACAAAGAAAAGACTATTTTGCATCAGTTCAATCTTTTCGACATTTAGTTTTTTTGGCAAAACAGAAACCAATGCAAAGTCTAATTCATTTTCTTCTAAACTTTCTATAACCCTCGATTTATTGGTTACATCAATACTGAGTTCAACGCCTGGATTTAGATTTATAAATTCTGATAAAAAATACGGCATGACATACTGACCTGTCGAAACAATTGCAATTTTCAACCTTCCTGAAAGTTCGCCTTGAAATTTTGAAGTTCTGTAATTAATGGCGTGCACTTCATTCAATATTTTTTCGGCAGCAAGTGCTATTTCTTTTCCAAATTCGGTTATGTAAATTTTTCTTCCAACTACTTCGGTTAATGGAATTGGAAACTGATCCTGAAAATTTTTAAGTTGAATGGAAACGGCTGGCTGGGTAAGATGTAACTCTTCCGAAGCTTTTGTGATACTCTTTATTTGAGTTATTTTCAGGAATATTTGCAATTGATGTAAAGTGTAGTTCATAAAAATTATTTATGTATTAGATAACAAATATAAATAAAAATTTATGAACTTAAAATATAATCTTTGCACAAGAATAAAAGTTTAACCAATAAAAAGGAATTATGAACACAAACGGATTAATCAAACCTGAAGAAATCAACCAGAAAATTCAATTGGTAAAAGGAGAATTTACTCCTTCTGAAGCCTCCGATGTCATTATGGCTTTAATCGATGAGAAAATAAATTTTCATCAAAAACAAAGACTTCAAAAATGGGAGCGAAACCATGATAACAGTTCAACGGAATTGGATGACCGGATTAAACAGCTTGAAAAAGAAAAGCAAACGGCCAAAGAATTTCTTGCCAATGCAGCAAATCTAAAATCTAATATAACTATAAACGGGGTTCTTGAAATCGCAATTGTAGAAAAACAATTATAAAACAAAAAAAATGTCATTGAAAAATCACTCCAACCAATTTATAAACAAAAACATAAACTATTTATTATGGACTTTGTTTTTGGTAAATGTTACTTATTTAATATTTACTTTTCCAAAAGTTCCCCAATTGTACTTTGGAAATATCCTTAAAATTAACGGTTTTACCGTGCTTATTTGGACTCTTGTTAGTTTCTTTAGCGCACTTATTAGCAGTTATGGAAAAAACTATTTATTTGGATTCAAGTATCACACTAAATTTTCATTATTGTGCTTAGGCTTTACATTCGCAATTATGGTTTTTGTAATGGCAAATCAGGTCGCACTTTTTTTAATAATGTGGCTATTAATGGGCGTATTTATGTCGCAATTAATAGGTGTCGATTCTCGATGGGGAGAAGCCAGAGAAGCTTCAAAATTCGCTCTTAAATATTTTGTAGCAGGAAGTTTTTTCTTGAGTGCAGGAGTACTATTGCTGGCTTTCCAAACAAATGATTTTACATTAAGTGGAATTATCTCTAAATTAGATAATTTGCCGAAACACATCACCCTTATTTCTGGTTTGTGTATCATTACAGCAGCTTTAATTCAATCGGCAATTTATCCGTTTCATCGTTGGTTGCTTTCGGCTATGACTGCGCCAACTCCAGCATCGGCTTTGATGCACGCTGGTTTTGTAAATGGTTCAGGAATATTGTTGACCTTATTCTCAACGGTATTATTTGCATCCAATACGTTAATTATACTTTTTGTAATTGGTGGTTTAACAGCTGTGATTGCGCAGTTTACCAAACTATTGCAAGTAAATGTGAAACAAAAGTTAGCTTGCTCGACCATTGCTCAAATGGGTTTTATGATTATGCAATGTGGATTAGGATTTTTTAATGCCGCTGTTGTTCACTTAATCCTTCACGGGTTTTACAAAGCACATTTATTTCTATCGGCAGGAGAAGAAATTGGTCATTCGAAACCGCAAAAACAGGCCGCTATAAAAATAACTCCTGTCCAAGCTGTTCTAGTATTAATCTTTGGAATCGCAGGTGGATATTTATTTTCTTATTTGACTGGAAAAGGTACGGAAATCAATAGTAGTATTTTCCTAACACTTATTGTTGCCATTACTGTGGGTCAAGTGACATACAATATTTTAAAAGAGAAAAGCTTAAGTGTTTTACAAAAAACATTCCTTCCGCCAGCAATATTTATCTGCGGAATAGTAACCTATGCCTTCATTTATAACGGCGTTACCACTTTGATGATTGATATGCCAATGGTAGAAGTTCCTTTACCACTTTCTGTTATCGAAGTAGTATTTGGAATCTTATTTCTAGTGGGTTTCTTTATAATGAAATTAGGCATTTACCGAAAATATCCTGGTTTATATGTCAAATTATTGAACATCTCACAACCTTACAAAAAAACAGTTTTACTATTTAAATCTAAATAATTATGATCAATCCAGTCATTGAAAAAAGTATAGCACAAGCATCTCAAGTTATCGGAAAATCGTGGCCACTATATTCCTTTGTGACTTCAAATCCATTAGTAGGTTACGAACAAATGCCTTTTGAAAATGCTGTAAAAAGTGCCAAAGAACTCCTTAATGCAAACGTATTTCCGGAACCTGCAGTATTTCGTCAGGCTTGGGAAAAAGGAGAAATTAATGAAAAGGTAATTGTTAATTCATTAAAAGAAAACAATTTCTTAGCAGGACCTGAGCATTATTTAGAGGAAATGGAGTCGAACAAACCAGTTGAAAAACTAAATGGTAATCACGAATTAGATAGAATGTTAGCTAAATGGCTCTCAGCATTTATGGATGAAGGTTTGTCAGAATGGGAAATGCCGAATAAAAGCGAAGGTTTTTATGGAGCTTGGAGAAAATTAGCGCAGTACGACACTGATTTGCCTAAAATTTCCATTGCAGAAATACCTAAAACTAGTGCAGAGGTTTTATCTGATATTCAAAAGGATTTTTCTGACGAGGATTTTGTTGCCATTTTGACTTATCATTTGGCTGCATTACCAGGTTGGACGGGCTACATCAATCACAGAAATGCGTACGATTCCGAATGGCAAAATGCTTATCCAATAACGTTGCAAGATTATTTAGGAGTAAGACTTTGGATTGCCAAAAAAATAAAAGCCGCTATTTTTCCAATAAATAAAGAAATGCCTACTGCCTCGTCCGATTCTAAACTACAATATATTTGGTTGAAAGCTTGGGAGAAAAGCTGGCAAAACGGATTGGTGCAAATGCTAGAAAAGCAATTGATTACAAGTCCAAAAGTAGAAAATGAAAAGCAAATTCCAGAAGCTCAAATGGTGTTTTGTATCGACACAAGATCCGAATTAATCAGAAGAAATGTAGAAAACAAAGGCAATTATGAAACTTTTGGATATGCTGGTTTTTTTGGAATCGCAATGGATTATAAAAATCTAGACGATGGCATAGTTCGTAAATCGTGTCCACCTATTTTAAATTCGGCTTACCAAGTATCAGAAATAGGTCAAAGTAATCAAGCGGAAAAATTTACGAATTATAAAAAACATAACGAAGTTTTAAAATTCAAAGAATATTTTCTGAAAAGAATGAAAAATATGCTTCCATCAGCTTTTGGATATGTAGAAGGATCTGGACTTTTTTATGGAATTTCTTTAGTAACAAAAACAGTAGCACCCGGATATTTTTATAGACTCAACAAGAAAAACGAGCCTACTTATGAATCTATTTGTGAGCCAGAGTTAAAAACATGTAGTCACGAACCTGCAGAACCTAATATTCCATTGGCAGAAAGAGTGGCGATTGTAAAAGGAGCTTTCGATTTAATGGGTTGGCAAGAATTTGCACCAATAATTGTTTTTACAGGACACGGAAGTCATTCGGCAAACAATCCTTTTGGATCGAGTTTAGATTGTGGTGCTTGTGCGGCAAGTCCCGGAAGACATAACGCAAGGATGTTGGCAAAACTCGCAAATCAGAAAGAAGTGCAACAATCTTTGAAAGAAAATCACAATATCGAAATTCCTGCAACGACGATTTTTATTGGAGCGGAACACAATACTACGACCGATGAAATTCTTTTGTTTGATTCTGAAGTGCCCAATTCGCACCAAGAAGCCTTGAAAAAGTTAAAAGCAAATTTAGCAAAAGCGCAACAAACTGCGACTCAAGAAAGATTGGGAGTTAGCGGAAATAGTGTTGCTATGGCACAGAAAAAAGCTAATGATTGGGGCGAAACTAGACCTGAGTGGGGATTGGCAAAAAATGCTGGTTTTATTGTTGGGTCTAGAGATTTAACAAAAAACAATAATCTTGATGGAAGATGTTTTCTACATTCCTATAACTGGGAAAAGGACACTACTGGAAAAGCACTCGAAGCCATTATGCAGGGACCAATGGTGGTAACACAATGGATCAACAATCACTATTATTTTTCGACTGTTGATAATGATTTTTTTGGCGGAGGCTCAAAAATAACCCATAATATTACAGGGAAATTTGGTGTAGTTCAAGGGAATGGTGGCGATATAAAAATGGGACTTCCGCTGCAATCTGTAAGCCAATCTGATGAGGAAATGTACCATCAACCTTTAAGATTATCAGTTATGATACAAGCGCCAGTACAAAGAGTGAGCGAAATTCTTGCTAGAAACGAACACCTCAGAAAATTACTCGATAATGAGTGGATTTATTTGATGGTGATGGATACTTCGAATGAGAATCAAATAGCAACCTATCAAAAAAATCTGGAATGGATTTCGGTTCACACAAAGAACAAAGTAGAAAATGTTGCGGAAGCAATGACGGTTTAATAAATCAATAATCAACAAAAAAAAGCTGTTTCAAATTTTATGAAACAGCTTTTCTTGTTTAAGGGTTTTTGTTAATAACTTACCCTAATCTTTACCCTAAAAAAACCTAAATTTGAAATCCAACAATTTTGCGTTTGGTAGATTTTTACTGTCCAAAAAATCAATATTTTACCCCTTAGCAAAACTTGGAATTTGGATTTTTTAATTTGTTTTTTGTAAATATATGTACTTAATATTCGATACCGAAACCACAGGATTGCCTAAAAATTATAAGGCACCCATTTCTGACACGGACAACTGGCCAAGATGTATTCAAATTGCTTGGCAATTGCACGATGAGATGGGAAAACTCATAGAACATCAAGATTATTTGGTGAAGCCGGAAGGATTTAATATCCCGTATGATGCGGAGCGAATTCACGGAATTTCAACCGAATTAGCCGATGCAGAAGGAGTTCCTTTGGCGGAGGTTTTAGAGAAATTCAATATTGCTTTGTCGAAAACCAAATTTATTGTGGGTCAAAATCTAGGTTTTGATGTCAATATTATGGGTTGTGAATTTCATCGATTGGGAGTTGAAAGTCCAATGAGTTCAATGCCTGTTTTGGACACTTGTACGGAAGTTACAGCTTCTTTATTAAAATTACCTGGAGGTCGTGGTGGAAAATTCAAATTGCCCACATTAACCGAATTGCATCAATACCTTTTTAATAAACCTTTTGCAGAAGCGCACAATGCCACTGCCGATGTGGAGGCAACCACACGTTGCTTTTTCGAGTTGATTCGTACCGATGTTTTTACGAAACAAGAATTGGAAGTCGAGCAGGAGTATTTTGAGGATTTCCAACTCAAAAATCCTAAAGAAATTCAGCTTATCGGTTTGCAGCACATTAATTTAAAGGAAGCATCCGATAAAATTCGCCAGCAATTGGGAGGTCAGCAAACGGCAACCATTTCAAAAAAGGAACTTTCAGATAACAAACAAAGCTTAATTGATACTGATTTCGTGCATTTGCACAATCACACTCAGTTTTCGGTTTTGCAGTCTACCATAAGTATTGCTGCTTTGGTCAAAGCGGCGGCACAACAAAAAATGCCGGCTGTGGCAATGACGGATCACGCCAATTTAATGGGTGCTTTTCACTTTGTGCGTGATATTTTATACCATAATAAAGCAGCAGAAACTAAAAATAAGGAAGCCATCGAAAAAGGGGAAGAACCAACCGAAGTTTCGATGAAACCCATCGTGGGTTGCGAATTTTTTGTTTGTGAAGATCATAAAAATAAGTCAGTAAAAGACAATGGATATCAAATTGTGTTGCTGGCAAAGAACAAAAAAGGCTATCATAATTTGGCCAAAATGTCTTCCATTGCGCACACTGAAGGTTTTTATTATGTGCCAAGAATAGATAGAAAAGTGATTCAACAATACAAAGAAGATATTATTGTTTTGTCGGGAAATCTCTACGGTGAAATTCCAAGTAAGATTTTAAATTTGGGCGAAAATCAAGCCGAAGAAGCTTTGCTTTGGTGGAAAAATGAATTTAATGACGATTTCTATATTGAGGTGATGCGTCACAATCAAGAAGATGAAAATCGGGTAAACGAAGTTTTAATTGCATTAGCAAGAAAGCACGAAGTTAAAATGGTGGCGACCAATAACACCTTTTATATAGACAAAGACAATGCGAATGCGCACGACATTTTATTGTGTGTGAAAGATGGAGAAAAGCAAACGACTCCAATAGGTCGTGGTCGAGGCTATCGTTTTGGATTGCCTAATCAAGAATATTATTTCAAGTCGGGTGACGAGATGAAACAACTTTTCAACAATTTGCCAGAAGCGATTTTGAATATTGCTGAAATTGTTGATAAGATAGAAACTTACAATTTGGCTCGCGAAGTTTTACTTCCAAAGTTTGAAATCCCAGTCGAATTTAATGTTCCAGAAGATGCGATTGATGGCGGCGTTCGAGGAGAAAATAATTATTTGAGGCATCTTACTATTGAAGGAGCCAAGCGACGCTATAAGGAAATTACACCTGAAATTCAGGAAAGATTGGATTTTGAATTGTTAACTATAAAGAATTCTGGTTATCCCGGTTACTTTTTGATTGTTCAAGATTTAATTGCCGAGGCTCGAAGTATGGGAGTTTCTGTTGGGCCTGGTCGAGGTTCTGCAGCAGGTTCGGTGGTGGCGTATTGTTTGAAAATTACCAATATTGATCCCTTGATGTACAACCTGCTTTTTGAGCGATTCCTAAATCCAGATAGGGTTTCGCTTCCCGATATTGATATTGATTTTGATGACGAAGGACGAAGTAGCGTAATGGATTATGTGATTCGAAAATACGGCAAGAAACAAGTGGCTCAAATTGTCACTTACGGCAAAATGGCTACCAAGTCCGCAATTCGTGATACGGCTCGTGTGCTGGATTTACCCTTATTCGAAGCCGATAAAATTGCAAAATTAATTCCCGGAATGATGCCGTCTAAATGGAATTTAGCGCGGTTTTTGAACGAAAAAGAAGATTTAATTAAAAAGGCTGTTCGTCCAGAAGAATTTGAAAAAATTAAGGAATTAATTAGTCTTGCCAACGAAGGTGATTTGGGTGGCGAAACCATTCAACAAGCTAAAGTTTTAGAAGGAAACCTTAGAAATACAGGGATTCACGCTTGTGGAGTCATTATTACACCAAGCGATATTACCGATTTTGTTCCTGTGGCAACGGCCAAAGACTCGGATTTGTTTGTTACCCAATTTGATAACTCAGTTGTTGAAAGTGCTGGTTTATTGAAGATGGACTTTTTGGGTTTGAAAACCCTAACATTGATTAAAGACACCGTCAAATTAGTAAAATATAGAAACGGAATCGATCTCAATCCCGATGAATTTCCGATTGATGATGCAAAAACGTATGAACTTTTTCAACGAGGTGAAACGGTTGGGATTTTTCAGTACGAAAGTGCGGGAATGCAAAAATATATGAAGGAATTAAAGCCTACGGTTTTTCCTGATTTGATTGCCATGAACGCCTTGTATCGTCCTGGTCCAATTGCTTATATTCCGAGTTTTGTTAAACGTAAAAACGGCGAAGAACCTATCGTTTATGACCTTGAGGATTGCGAAGAATTACTTAAAGACACTTACGGAATTACCGTTTATCAAGAACAAGTAATGCTTTTGTCGCAAAAACTGGCGGATTTCTCCAAAGGTGATGCCGACGTTTTGCGTAAAGCAATGGGGAAAAAGATGATTGATGTTTTAGCCAAGATGGAACCAAAATTCATTTCGCAGGCTATGGCAAAAGGGCATCCAAAAGACAAATTAGAGAAAATTTGGAACGACTGGAAAGCCTTTGCCGAATATGCTTTTAATAAATCGCACTCTACTTGTTATGCTTGGATTGCCTATCAAACGGCCTATTTGAAAGCCAATTATCCTGCGGAATATATGGCAGCAGTTTTGTCGAATAATATGAGCGACATCAAGCAAGTTTCCTTTTTTATGGAAGAATGCAAGCGAATGGGACTAAAAGTTTTAGGCCCAGATGTGAACGAGTCGTTTTATAAATTTACAGTAAATGATGATTATGCAGTTCGTTTTGGCATGGGAGCTGTAAAAGGTGTCGGTTCTGGCGCTGTGGCAACCATTGTCGAAAACAGAAAAACCGCAAAATACAAATCGATTTTTGACTTAACAAAACGCATTGATTTGCGTGCTGCCAACAAAAAAGCATTAGAAAATTTGGCTTTGGCTGGTGGTTTTGATTCATTTGGAAACACAACTCGAGCCCAATATTTTCACGATGATGGCGACGGAATTACTTTTTATGAAAAAGCGATCCGATACGGAGCTAAATTTCAGGAAAATGAAAACTCATCACAAGTGAGTTTGTTTGGAGAAGCAAGTGATGTTCAAATAGCCGAACCTGTTGTGCCGCCTTGCGAGGATTGGAGTACAATGGAAAAATTGGCCAAAGAAAAAGAGGTTGTTGGGATTTATATTTCGGGACATCCGCTGGATGATTTTAGATTTGAGATGAAATATTTTTGTAATTCTAAGTTGGAATCGCTAAAAGATTTGAATCAATTTGTCAATAAAAGTCTCACTTTTGGTGGAATAATTAGCAATGTACAACACCGAATTGCCAAGAACGGAAAAGGCTGGGCGATATTCAATCTCGAAGGATACGATGAAAGTTATGAGTTCAAGATTTTTGGAGAAGAGTATATGAAAAACCGTCATTATTTGATTCCAAATAGTTTTACGTATATCAAAGTATTGGTAAAAGAAGGTTGGCCAGATAAAGAAACAGGAAAAAAAGGAGATTCAAAAATTCAGTTTTCCGAGTTCAAAATGTTGCAAGATGTTTTCGAAAACTTTGCAAAAAAACTCTGCATTTTATTGGATATAAAAGATTTGAATCAGGATTTTATTGCCAAATTAAATGCCGTTTTTCAAGCCAATAAAGGAAATAATACCGTAACCTTTGATATTGTTGAGGTAGAAAAAGTTTTGAAAACCGTCCAAATTATTCCTGAAAATATAAACGCGGAAGAAAAAACAGAAATGGCGTTATTCGATGATGAAATCCGAGATGAAACCGTTATTTTTTCGGATGAATTTTCAGATGATGATGAACTTGTTATGGAAGAAACTATTTCCGAAATCCAATCGACAGAGTTGGAATCTAAAACAATCACACGAATTTCGATGCCAAGTAGGAAATTGAAAATCAAAATTTCGAATGAATTGTTAGTCGAATTAGAGAAAATGCAGATTAATTTTAAGCTGAATTAAAGTGGAAAAAGAGAAGGTATATTTATTTAAAAATGATACAAAAACGAAAAAACCGCAAAGAATTAAAAATTAAGTCTTTACGGTTTTCTTTTGTACTCAGAGCGGGACTTGAACCCGCACGAACATTGCTGTTCACTGGATTTTAAGTTTTGTAATCGCTGTTTTTTGGCAAAAATACAAATCTTATTAATCTTATTATCAACACCTTATAGTTTCAGGAAATTTAAGAACTTTAGTTATTCAGGGTTTTTTGTTGGGTTTATAGTGTAGCCGTTTCTTTTACATAGGCTTCAAAAACCTCTCCTTTTTTATACTTTGCATTTTTACCACCTATAAATAAAGACAGAGGGCTTAATAATACAGCACTTGCAACAACAACACCTGTACTACTTTTTACAGCCTTAGTAACTTCGCTAGTAAGTTTCAATACTTTTCCATCAGGTAAATAAAGATAATCTATGCTAAAGGATAATTTGCCACGCTTGGCAAGCATTCCACTTTTGGCAGCATCAGTAACAGTACCGGTTACTTTTGTGCCTTGTTTTATAGCGATGTGATCGCCTAAAATTAAATCATCACTAGTAATAAAATTAATTTTCTGACCGATACTCAATTCTTTACCGTTTAAATCTTGCGATAAGGCTACTTTGATTACTGTACCTTCAGGTAGTGTTGTTTGAGAGATTGCATTTAAACTAATAACGAGCGCTAATGCTAAAATAATTTTCTTCATTTTTTTTTTGGGGTTTTGTTTATATTAATTATTGTTTTTTATTCCATTCACAAGAAACACCTTCAGCATTTGAATAAGTAAATGTATTATTCGATTTACTATAAGTTAAAACTGAATTGGCATCACCATCCTTTATAAATTCGGAAACACTACGTCTAATCCATTTAAATTGTCTTCCATTAACACTTTGATTTATAAATTGTCCAGAACTATCAGCAGAAAAAACTAATGAGTTCACAGAATTACCGCAAGAAGAAATCCAAGTTCCATTTACAGTAGCATCATTTAAAGCAATATTAAATCCGCTTATTGGTCGTAATCCTTGTACATAAGAGTTAGTTATAATTGGCGCGATACCTGTTTTAGTATTAAATTCAAATTCAAAATTCAAAATCTTGCCTTTTAAAAACGCAAATAAATTGGCATTGTCTTCAGTTCTATAAATAGTTTGCTCGCCTCTAACTTCTTTACCATCTCCAAACCATCCAGTAGAGTTTCTAATTATAATTTTTGAATATCCAAATTGCGGTATTAATCCAAAACTTTCTTTTCCAGATGCATCTTTTACAATTGCAACACCATAATACATATCTTCATTTCCTTTGTTTATTGCAGAAATAGCTACTAAATACTTATCTTTTTTTTCTCCTTTTTCTAATGGAGTTAATTGATAAGAAATTTCAATTCCATCTTGTTTTCCAATAACAATCGCTTCCTGGCCAAAGCAAGTTAATCCTACAAGTACTAAAGCATAAAATAATTTTCTTTTCATAATATAAATTGGGTTAGTTAATGAATTTCAGTCCTAACAAAAACAACTTTCATCACGCAATTATGCGGTTTTACTATTGTTATTTATTTGAAGTTTTTCCTCCAGCATTTTTTTCTCCAGACTTTTAAAAAATACTGTCACGAAATTACAAAAAAAAAGAAATGCTTACGAGAATATTATAAAATTTTTTCCGACAAAAAAACGTTAATTTATTTAAGATATAATTTTATTGATTGTAGTTTAGTGTAAAAAAAGGAAACGGGTAAAAAGTGTTTTTCATGGTTTTTTTGAAATTATTGGACAATAGTTTGGTAAGGGAATAAAAAAACCGCAAAGAATTAAAAATTAATTCTTTACGGTTTTACTAAGTACTCAGAGCGGGACTTGAACCCGCACGAACATTGCTGTTCACTGGATTTTAAGTCCAGCGTGTCTACCAATTTCACCATCCGAGCAGGATGTTTTTGCTTTTTTTGTTGGCTAATTTTTTAGAAAAATTAATTAAACCCAACCATCCGAGCAAGATGTTTTTGCTTTTTTTGTTGGCTAATTTTTTAGAAAAATTAATTAAACCCAACCATCCGAGCAGGATGTTTATTGCTTTTTTTGTTGGCTAATTTTTTAGAAAAATTAATTAAACCCAACCATCCGAGCAGGATGTTTATTGCTTTTTTTATTGGCTAATTTTTTAGAAAAATTAATTAAACCCAATCATCCGAGCATTTTGCTTTTTATTTTTAAATCTTCATTTAAAAGCTACTAAGCGTATTGTTTTGAGCGAAAAACGGGGCTCGAACCCGCGACCTCGACCTTGGCAAGGTCGCGCTCTACCAACTGAGCTATTTTCGCATTTACATTCTACAAAGAACTCAATACTTAATCGGTATTGCGGATGCAAATTTAATACATTAATTCAATTACACAAGCGTTTTTTATAAAAAAAACAGAGAGGAATGATAACCTTCTGTAAAACAAGTATTAAATGAAATAAAACTATTTTTTAGTCAGCATTCTTTTAATTTCATTAAGTTTCATCAAGGCTTCCATAGGTGTAATTGTGTTGATGTCCAGACTTAAAATTTCGTCTTTTATTTCTTCTAACAAAGGATCATCGAGATTAAAGAAACTCATTTGCATGTCGTCTTTAGAAGATTTAATTCCGCTCAAGGCTTCGCTGGAATGATCTTTTTCTAATTTTTTCAATAATTTTTGGGCTTTCAAAATCACGATTTGTGGCATTCCTGCCATTTTTGCTACGTGAATTCCAAAACTATGGGCGCTTCCTCCTTTAACTAATTTTCGGATAAAAAGTACGGTGTCTTTTAATTCTTTGACTGAAACATTGAAATTCTGAATTCGAGGCAAAGAATCACTCATTTGATTCAATTCGTGGTAATGGGTTGCAAAAAGAGTTTTGGGTTGCGATGGATGTTCGTGCAAAAACTCGGCAATTGCCCACGCAATGGAAATTCCGTCATAAGTGCTGGTTCCTCGCCCTATTTCGTCTAATAAAACCAAACTTCTATCGGAAATATTATTCAAAATCGAAGCGGTTTCATTCATTTCGACCATAAAAGTAGATTCGCCCATCGATATATTATCACTTGCACCAACTCGCGTGAAAATTTTGTCAATAATTCCCATTCTCACGCTGTCTGCCGGAACAAAACTTCCCATTTGAGCCAAAAGAACAATTAAAGCTGTTTGACGTAAAATAGCTGATTTTCCAGACATATTTGGCCCCGTAATCATAATTAACTGTTGCGTTTCTCGATCTAAAAAAACATCATTAGCAATATAAGGAACACCAACAGGCAGTTGTTTTTCGATAACGGGATGCCTTCCGTTTTTAATTTCTAGTTCGAAAGTTTCGTCTAATTCGGGGCAAACATAGTTGTTTTCGATCGCCAATTGGGTAAAAGAACACAGACAATCCAACTGCGCCACCAAATTGGCATTCATTTGAACAGGTTTAATATAAAGCGCTATCCAGGCCACTAACTGCTCAAATAATTCTAATTCTATTTTGTAAATTTTTTCTTCGGCACCTAGAATTTTAGTTTCATATTCTTTTAATTCTTCAGTAATGTAACGTTCGGCATTGACCAAAGTCTGTTTCCGAATCCATTCTGTTGGTACTTTATCTTTATGCGTGTTACGAACTTCGATGTAATAGCCAAAAACATTATTGAAGGAGATTTTTAGTGAAGAAATTCCAGTTCTTTCGGATTCGCGTTTTTCAATGCCTTCCAAAAATTGTTTTCCAGAAGTTGAAATAGCTCGTAAATCATCTAATTCTGGATTAACGCCTTTGGCAATCGCATTTCCTTTGGCAACAGCCACGGGTGCATCTTGATTTAAAACCGTTTTGATTTTTTCGCGCAATAAATCGCAACTGTGTAAGCTATCGCCAATTATTTTTACAGCTTCTTGCGGACTTGCTAAAGCCAAAGTTTTGATTGGAATAATCGCGTCCAAAGATTCTTTTAAATAAACCACTTCGCGAGGCGAAACTTTTCCGGTAGCAATTTTCGAAATTAAACGTTCTAAATCCGAAATTTGTTTGATTTGTTTTTGAATATGTTTCAAAACTTCTTGATTCTCCTTTAAATAAGAAACCACTTGATGACGGTTGCGGATTTTAGGAGCATCTTTTAAAGGCAAAGCCAACCAACGTTTTAGCAAACGACCACCCATTGGCGACAGCGTTTTATCAATAACATCAAGAAGCGTAACTGCGTTGGGATTATAACTGTGGTATAATTCGAGGTTTCGAATCGTAAAGCGATCCATCCAAACATAAGCATCTTCAGCAATGCGTTGAATTGCTGTAATGTGTTGAACTTTATTGTGTTGTGTTTCGGATAAATAATACAAAATCGCTCCCGAAGCTATAATTCCTTCTTTCAATTCTTCGATTCCGAATCCTTTTAAAGACGCAGTTTGAAAATGTTTCGTCAAGGTTTCAAAGGCGTAATCTTCTTTATAAATCCAATCTTCTAGATAAAAACTGTGAAAATCCTCACCGAAAGTTTCTCGGAAGTCATTCTTCTTGTTTTTGGGAATTAGAACCTCACTTGGATTGAAATTCTGCAATAATTTGTCTATATATTCTGCATTTCCTTGCGCCGTGAGAAATTCGCCTGTAGAAACATCCAGAAAGGAAACTCCGATGGATTTATTGGCAAAATAAATAGCCGCCAAAAAATTATTGGTTTTGGATTGCAACACCTCATCATTCATCGAAACTCCGGGCGTTACTAATTCTGTAACACCACGTTTTACAATAGTTTTGGTCATTTTTGGATCTTCAAGTTGATCGCAAATGGCAACACGAAGTCCAGCTTTGACTAATTTTGGTAAATATGTATTAATAGAATGATGCGGAAAGCCTGCTAATGCTGTTTCGGTTTCGGATCCTGCGCCTCTTTTGGTTAAAGTTATCCCAAGAATTTTGGAAGCTCGAACGGCATCTTCTCCAAAGGTTTCGTAAAAGTCACCTACTCTAAACAACAAGCAAGCGTCAGGATATTTCCTTTTGATTTCGTTGTATTGCTTCATTAAAGGCGTTTCCTTGACCACTTTTTCTTTTGATGACAAAATTTATTATTTTAATTTAACAGTTAGCGAATTTATATATTTTATGGCTAATAACGAAGACTTCCAAAATTAAAATCATTTTAAGAAAAAATTAGGATGGAGTTTGAAAATTTTCTATAAATTTGTGCTTCAATGTAAAATATAATAAGATGAAAAAATTAATTACACTTTCAATAGCACTTTTAGCATTTACTTTTTCTAATGCTCAAGAAACTTCAAAAGTGGCAAAAGCAAGCAAAAAAGTAAAAGCAAAAACTACAAAGGTTACTGCTGCAGCTTTGCCTAAAGTAGAGGGAGCCGGAATGGTTTTTGAAAATGAAACTATTGATTACGGTACGATTGCACACAATGCAGACGGCAAACGCGAATTTGTTTTTACTAATAATGGTAACAAACCCCTGATTATTACAAATGCTGTTGGTTCTTGCGGCTGTACTGTTCCAACTTTCCCGAAAGAGCCAATTGTACCTGGAGCAAAAGCATCTATTGGTGTCAAATATGCAACAGATAGAATTGGTGCATTTACAAAAACAGTAACTTTAACTACAAATGCCGAAGGAATTCCTTCAAAAACATTGACTATAAAAGGAACTGTTTTAGGAGATGATGCTCCAAAAAGCTAAATTTTAAAAACTCATTATACAAAAGCTTCCTTTTTTATGGAAGCTTTTTTTTGTTTAAAACAAACCAGAACGTATGCGAAAGTTAGCCAACGATGAACTTGATCGTAAATCTATTGCCGATTTTAAGGAAGCCGAAAAAACACCACTAATTATTATTTTAGACGATATTAGAAGTTTGCATAATATTGGGTCGGTTTTTAGAACTGCCGATGCTTTTTTGATTGAAAAAATATATTTGTGCGGCATCACAGCCATTCCTCCCAACAAGGAAATTCACAAAACAGCTCTTGGTGCAACAGAAACGGTGGCTTGGGAACATAATTCCAATGTTCTGGAAGTTATCCAAAATTTGAAACAAGATAATGTTACCGTATTGGCTATCGAACAAGTGGAAAGTGCTATTTTTCTTCAAGATTTTAAAGTGGAAAAAGATAGAAAATATGCTTTAGTTTTTGGAAACGAAGTCTTTGGAGTTGCACAAGAAGCAGTTGCATTGTGTGATGGTTGTATCGAAATTCCGCAATTGGGAACCAAACATTCCTTAAATATTTCTGTAAGTGCTGGAATTGTAGTTTGGGATTTATTCAAAAAAATGAATTGGAATTTGTAGATTTGTTAGCTATTGCATTTTTGCTATTCTTTTTCTAGATTACTTTATGAAAAAATTACTCTTTCTTGTTTTCCTATTATCTAATTTTTTTGGATTCGCTCAATACACTTTAATTCCAGATGTGAATTTTGAGAAAGCGTTGATTATTGAGGGAATTGATAGTGGAGTTCCTGACGGACGAATATTGACTTCCAAAATAATTACAGTTACAACATTAGATGTCTCTTATAGAACAATTACCGATTTAACTGGCATTGAAGATTTCTCTAGTTTAACCTCATTAAGATGTAATCACAACCAATTAACTTTTTTAAATCTTAACAGTCCTTTACTGCAAACATTAATTTGTACAAACAATCAATTAACGAGCTTGAACATATCTAAATGTTTGAATTTAAAAACTTTATGGTGTTTCTCAAATCAATTAATAAATTTAGATATTACTAAAAATATAGCTTTAGAGATTTTGTATTGTAGTGAGAATAAATTAACAGATTTAGATTTTTTTAATAATACGTCATTAAGTGCTATCGGTTGTTCCAAAAATCAATTAAACAGCTTGGACGTTTCAAATAATAAAGCATTAAGTAGTTTAGACTGTAGCATCAATAAATTAACCAGTTTAAATATTACAAAAAATAACAATTTGTTTTTTTTATACAGTTATGAAAATCAATTAAATAGTTTGAATTTAAAAAATGGAACTAACACAAAACTCTCAAGTATTGACTTTACAAAAAACCCAAACCTAACCTGCATCCAAGTTGACAATAAATCCTATTCCGATAGCAATTGGTCGAGCAAAAAAGATCTCGCAGCCACTTATTCTGAAAATTGCAGCAGAACAGCGGCGGCAACTACTCCTCCCGTAATTACAGCAACAGGAAATCAAACTTATTGCCCCAATACAAGTATCAAAATAGTTACTGGAGTAACCATAACTCACGATCCAGCAGAAACTGGAACTGATGCCATTTATATCCAAATTTCATCGGGATATGTTGAAGGTCAGGATTTATTAACATTAGCAAACCCTCCTTTACATCCTACAATTACTAGCAGTTGGAGTTCACCTGAAGGAAAATTAAAACTTTTTAGTCCCACAGGAATTCCTGTTACTTATTTAGATTTTGAAAATGCAATAAAAGATGTAGTATTTTCTAATTCGTCAGCATCTCCTTCTGGCACTAGGGATTTTTCTATAAATTTAGGATTTGGAACTGCTAATTACTTGCCTCGAAATGGTCACTTCTACGAATATGTTCCGAGCTTAGGCATCACCTGGACAGCTGCAAAAGCATTGGCAGAAACTAGGACTTATTATGGTTTACAGGGTTATTTAGCTACACTAACTTCGGCAGACGAAGCGCAATTAGCAGGAGCACAAGCGCCAGGAGCAGGATGGATTGGTGGTAGTGATGCTGCTCTTGAGGGAACTTGGAAATGGGTTACCGGTCCTGAAGCGGGAATTACTTTTTGGATTGGAAATCAAAATGGTGCCGTAACGCCACCTTTTAATTATGCAAATTGGAACACTCCAAAAGAACCAAATCAGTCAGGCGATGAAGATTATGCTCACATTACAGCACCAGGAGTTGGAAATATTGGAACTTGGAATGATTTATCTAATACTGGCGGAGCAAGTGGGGATTACCAGCCTAAAGGTTATGTTGTAGAATATGGAGGAATGCCTGGCGATCCAATTCTTCAAATATCGGCAAGTACCAAAATTACCATTCCTAAAATAACAAGTTCAACTCCAAATACGATCTGTGGTTCTGGAAGTTTAATTCTTAACGCTACAGCTACTGATGGCGCAGTAGATTGGTACAATACTCCAACTGGTGGAACTGCACTATTTACTGGAAATTCATTTACAACTCCAAATCTCACAACATCCACCTCTTATTATGTTGATGCGTCGAATGGAAGTTGTCCAAACGGACTCAGAACTGAAATTATTGCAACCATAAACCCTTTGCCTAATTTACCACAAATTGCAACTGCTTCAACAAGTCCCGTTTCGTATTGCTTGAATGCTACAGCAATTCCACTAGCTGCAATAGCAGATATTAACTGTAGTTTAAATTGGTATACCGTTTCAACTGGAGGAATTGCTTCATCTAGTAGCCCAACACCAATAACAAACACGGCAACATCTACAACTTATTATGTGAGCCAAACCAACACTTTGACCAATTGCGAAGGACCACGTGCTGCTATTGTAGTAACGGTTAATCCATTGCCAATTGCTCCTAACGTAAGCAATGTTTCCTATTGTAATAATGAACCAACCATTCCATTAACTGCAACTGCTTCTGTAAATTGCACTTTAAATTGGTATTCAGCAATTTCTGGAGGCACTCCAAGTGCAAACAGTCCAACGCCTTCATCCGCAATTGTAGGTCCAAAAAAATATTATGTAAGCCAAACCATCAGTCCTACAGGCTGTGAAGGACCAAGAGCCGAAATAATAGTAACTGTAAATCCATTACCGACAGCTCCAATTGTAAGCAATATTACCTATTGTCAAAATGAAACTGCAATTCCGCTAACGGCAGCCGTATCGCCAAATTGCACATTAAATTGGTATGTAAATGCAACTGGTGGAAGTGCTAGTGCAACAAGTCCCACACCACTGACAACATCAACAGGAACAACAAAATTTTACGTTAGTCAATCGATTACTGCAACGGGATGTGAAAGTTCTCGATCCGAAATCTCGGTACTAGTAAATCCATTGCCAATTGTAAACGATGTTACTATTATTCAATGTGATGCCGACTTAATTGTGGACGGAAAAACGCTGTTTAATTTGAGGGTTAACAATGCCCAAATTTCATCGAATTATGCCAATGAAAATTTTACCTATTACACTACTTTAAATGGAGCAACTAACTCCATTCCGGCCGATTTAATTTCAAATGAATTGGCTTTTCAAAATACAACTCCAACACTAATGGACATTTGGTCCAGAATAGCCGATAAAACTACGGGTTGTTCTAATGTTGCTAAAATAACCTTGAAAGTTCCTGCCACAAATATAAACCCAAATACTAAAATTCCTTTTCCTCCTATTTGTGATGATTTTTTAGATGTCAATGGAAATAATACGACGAACAATAACAATCGCGACGGAATTACAACTTTTGATTTCTCTTCGACAAAAGCAATAATACAAGCTCTTTTGCCAACAACAGATATTTACAGTATTAATTTCTACAGAAATCAATCGGATGCTTTAGCAGAACTTAATGTTATTGCCGATATTTCAAATTACAGAAACATTGGTTATCCCAATTCGCAAGACATTTGGGTTCGAATTGATTCTGATTTGGACAATGCTTGTTATGGATTAGGACCTTATTTAACTTTAAATGTTGAAGCTTTGCCAATTGCAAATACCGTAACCATTCCGAGACAATGTGATGACAATTCCGATGGAATTTTTACTTTCGATACGTCTTTATTGGAATCAACTTTGCTAAACGGACAAAGCAACATAACCGTTACTTATTTTGATCAATCGAATAATCCGCTAAAAGATGCCAATGGAGTTCTGATTTCAAGTACATTTCCAGCAACTTTCACTTCAACTTCTCAAACAATTAAAGCTGTTGTGACCAACAATACTCCTCAAAAATGTTTTGATGAAACAACCATTACATTTATTGTTGACAAATCACCTCAAGCATTTGCAGTTGCTGCCGCATTGACAACAACTTGTGATGACGAAGCCAATCCTACTGATCAAGACGGAAAATTTGCTTTTGATACTTCCACTTTCGAAACCACAATACTTGGTGGACAAACCGGAATGATTGTCAAATATTACGATTCAAATAATGTTCTTTTACCAAGTTCTTTGCCAAATCCATTCGTAACCAACACTCAAAATATTACAGTTAAAGTTCAAAATCCATTGAACACAATTTGCTCAGCAACTACAATAATACCTTTTGTCGTAAATCCTATTCCAAAAATAAACTTGAATTTAGATGGAAGTGACAATGAATTAGTTTGTTCTAATATTTCCACCTTTTTTGTAACGTTGAATGCAGGAATACTAGATGGTTCATCAACAACAAATTATGATTATGTATGGACGAAAGACGGACTCCCTATTGGTTCAAATTCACCAACATTAGACGTAAATGCGGAAGGAGTTTATACAGTAGAAGTAACTAATCATTTGGGTTGCGGTCGTATTCGAACTATAACAGTAACAGCATCAAACATCGCCACAATTGATTCTGTTGATGTGGTCGAATTATCAGACAATAACACCATAACTGTCAACGCAAAAGGACCAGGAGTTTACGAATATAGCTTGGATGAAAAGAATGGTTTCTGGCAAGATTCCAATTTGTTTACGAATGTTCCGGCTGGAATTCACGAAGTCTATGTGAATGATAAAAATGGCTGCGGACTTGTTTCAACCCAAGTGGTGCTCGTTGGAATTCCTAAATATTTTACTCCAAATGGCGATTCCTATAATGATGTTTGGGAAATAAAAGGAATTTCAAAATACCCTCAAGCCGAAGTGCAATTATTTGATCGTTACGGCAAATATATAACTACGTTAAATGGTATAAACAAAAGTTGGAACGGAATGCTAAATGGTTCGCCTTTACCTGCTGATGATTATTGGTACAAATTAAATTTAGGCAACGGACAACCCGAAATAAAAGGTCATTTTGCTTTAAAACGATAAAGCTTTGCAGCAAATTACGGGCAGATTTTCTTTTGGATTTCGGACAAAATATAAAGATAATCAGCGTGCTTTTCTACAAAATCACGATCAGAAACATCGATAATCAAAACATTCAAATCAGTTTGAGATTTGATGTAGTCTAAGTAACCATTATTAATTTTATCCAAATAATCAGCAGGAATATTTTGTTCATAGCTTCGGCCTCTTTTTTTGATATTTTCTAACAAACGTTCGGTATTTTGATACAAATAAATATACAAATCAGGTTTTGGCATTTCTCTGTAAACGATGTCAAATAGTGTTCGATACAAGCGATATTCGTCGTCGGCAAGCGTAATTTTAGCGAAAATCAAGGATTTAAAAATGTGATAATCGGCAACTATAAAATCCTTAAACAAATCAAATTGTGCTAAATCATCTGATAATTGTTTGTATCTATCGGCAAGAAATGACATTTCAAGCGGAAAAGCATAGCGGTTTTGATCTTCATAAAACTTAGGCAAAAAAGGATTGTCGGCAAAGCGTTCCAAAACAGTTTTGGCATTAAAATCTTCGGCGATTTTTGTCGTCAATGTCGTTTTTCCAGCTCCAATATTTCCTTCAAAAGCGATATAATTAAACTGCTCCAAAGGAATTTTATCCAATGGATTTTTTAAATTCTGAACATAAGTACAAACACTTTCGTCAGGAGAAATTTCGATCAATTCAGCAATTTTTTTATGAAAAATGGGATGAATCCAATCTAGATTTAAATCTCGTAACGGCAATAAAACAAAATTTCTATTTTGCATTAAAGGATGTGGCACTTGAAGATCGGCACTTTCTATAATTTCTTCGTTGAACGTAATTAAATCAATATCTATAATTCGAGATTGGTATTCGGAAGTGGTGTTGCGAACGCGACCTAATTGTTTTTCAATGTTCAAAATTTTTGTCAGAACGGCATTCGCTGGCAAAAAAGTATGTAAAACCAAAGCGCAATTATAAAAAGCATCACTATCAAAACCCCAAGACGGCGTTTCGTATAACTTTGATATTTTGATAACCGTTCCAACCTCTAGGTGAATCAATTCAATACATTTTTCAATATTTTCGAGACGATTCCCTTGATTGCTTCCGAGCGATAAAACGACTTGATTCTGTGATTTCATATTAAGCACAAATTAACTAAAACAATTTTAGAATTGAACTATATTTGCCAGCGTGTTATTAACTATTTTTGTGCTTTTGAAACAAAAATTTGTAACGTAACAATACTCTTTACGACTTATCAAAAAACTATAATTATGAGATTTTTAGGAAATGTTTTGGCAACCATTGTTGGGTTGTTTGTTTTTGTAATGCTATTCTTTTTTGGAATTGTACTAATTGCATCCATTTTTGGTGGAGATTCGGACGAAATATCCATAAAAAGTAATTCGGTTATCGAATTAAAATTAGAAGATATAAAAAATGATTATGCCGGAAAATACAAAGATCCTTGGATGACCATTTTTTCTGATGGAGAAAAAGTAGGTCTTTCCGATGTTATCAAAGGGATTGAAGCCGCTAAAACGGATTCTGATATCAAAGGAATTTCAATTTTGAATGACCAATCGGATTTGGGAATGGCACAAAGAAAAGCGCTTCGAAACGCATTGGAAGACTTTAAGAAATCAGGAAAATTTGTGATGGCTTATGCCAATTCTTACTCACAAAAAGAATATTATTTGAATTCAGTCGCCAATCCTATTTATATTAATCCAATTGGTGATTTCGATTTCAAAGGATTATCAGCCGAATTGATGTTTTTCAAAGATCTTCAGGAAAAATCAGGAGTAAAGATGGAAGTCATTCGCCACGGAAAATATAAAAGCGCTGTAGAACCTTTCTTAGACAACAAAATGAGCGATGCAAACAGAGAACAAACTTCTTCCTTGTTAAACTCAATTTGGAGTTCGGTAATAGCTGACATTTCTAAAAGCAGAAATATACCAACAGCAAAATTAAACCAAATCGCCGATGGACTTCTTGCTCGAACTCCACAAATGGCAAAAGCCGAAAAATTAGTCGATGTGATTGCCTATGAAGATGTATATCACAATGCGATTCGAAAAATTTTGAAAGTAGATAATGACAAAGAGTATAACAAAATAAGCATTGCGGATTATGCTCAAAAGGTAGCTACAACTTCTGAAAGCTTTGATTCCAATGACAAAATAGCCGTAATTTATGCACAAGGAGAGATTATGAGTGGAGAAGGTGATGTCAACACCATTGGCGAAATTTCGATGAATCGCTCTTTGATTGAAGCTAGAAATGATAAGAATGTAAAAGCTATTGTTTTAAGAATTAATAGTCCTGGCGGAAATGCGATGACGTCAGATTTGATTTGGAGAGAAATAGAATTGACCAAAAAAGTAAAACCTGTGGTGGTTTCTATGGGAAATTATGCTGCCTCTGGCGGTTATTATATTGCTTGTAATGCCAATAAAATTTTTGCAGAAAACAACACGATTACCGGTTCAATAGGTGTTTTTGGAATTTTACCTAATTTCACACAATTGGCAACCAAAATCGGAATTCACACCGAACAAGTAAAAACCAATGAAAATGCCGCTGAATACAGTCCGTTTTTGCCAATCGATGAAAAATTCAAAGCCGTTACTCTTGAAGGCGTGGAACACATATACAAAACATTTGTTTCGCATGTTGCACAAGGTAGAAAAATGACTTTTGCCCAAGTAGATTCAATCGGACAAGGGAGAGTTTGGTCAGGTTCTCAAGCTATAAAAATAGGTCTTGTGGATAAAATAGGAGGATTAGATGCCGCCATAAAAGAAGCTGCTATTCTTGGAAAAACCAAAAAATACAGCACTCAAAACTTTCCAGAATTTCAAAAAAACATGGAGGATATTTTTAAAAATTTGCCGTTTGCAAAATCCAAAGAATCGTTTATCAAAGAAGAATTGGGCGAAGAAACCTTTCGTTTGATGGAACAAATCAAAAAAGTTCAAGCTCGAAAAGGAGTTCAAGCTATGATGCCTTTTGAAATTAATATTGAATAATTTTTTTTTAATAGTTGACCCTTTCGGTTTTATGCCATTGAAATTGAAAGGGTTTTTTTGAATGCTGATTGTTAATTATCGTCCCGATAGCTACCGGGATCGATTTCAGATGTAAGTCCGGGATAAATTGGCATTTTTTATTTACAAACACCAATCTGAAATCAAGAATCGTTAATCTTTATTCAAAAATCCCAAGACTAAATAACAGTTTTTATGGTTAGCTGGGTGGTTATATTTTCCTATCTTTAACGGACAAAACAGTCAAAATCATGAAACTTTCATCACTAGAAATTCAGGACAATCTAAAAAAAGTAGATAACTGGTCGCTTCAAAACAATGCTATAGAAAAAAAGTACGTCTTTAAAGATTTTAAAGAAGCGATAGTCTTTATCAATAAAGCGGCAATTCTTGCAGAAGAAATGAAACACCATCCAGAGTGGACCAATGTGTATAACAAACTCACCATAAGACTTTCGACACACGATGTTTCTGGCATAAGTGCTAAGGATTTTCAATTGGCATCAGCAATTGATGCTATTGTATAATAATCACTGCACTTGTAGCCGATTAAATCGCTACGAAATTTTACTAGAAACTCCGTTTAATCTATTGGTTAGACGGAGTTTTTTATATTATAAAGTCAAAGTATTGTTTAAAAAAAACATTCCAAAAAACACTACGTATTAAAAATAGTGCGTTTGTATGAAAACAAAGTATTATTTTTGTGATACTTTCCGTTTCTAAAAATTAAATTATGACAAAGAAAATCGTATTAACCGTAGTAATTATTTTGGTTCTTCTCATAGCAACTTTATTTGCAGCGCCATTCTTATTTAAAGATCAAATAAAAGCGAAAATCGCAAAAGCCATCAACGAAAAAGTGGACGCTAAAGTATCTTTTGCAGATGCTGATTTGAGTTTATTCAAAAATTTTCCCAATGCCAATGTGACTATCGATAAATTACTTATCATCAATAAAGCACCTTTCGAAGGTGACACATTAGTTTCATTGGGCGAATTGAATTTGAAAATGTCTATAAAAGAACTTTTCAAAGATGAAAAAGAAACCATGAATATAGATGGAATTTCTTCGAAAAACGGATTGATCAACATCATTTTCAACAAAGATGGAATTGCCAATTATGATATTGCTCTAAAAGACGACAAAACAGCAGATGATGGAAAAAGCAAACCTTTAGCTTTAAAAATCCAGAATTATAAAATCGATAATTTCAAGTTTAGATACTTTGACGAAAAGTCGAAAATAAAAATGACAATCGACAGTTTGAATCACGAAGGGACCGGAGATTTTGCCGCACAAAAACTGGATTTGGATACCAAATCGACGGCTAAAATTGTGCTTTCTATGGACAAAGTCAATTACATGAAAAATGTGTCGATAAGTTTGGATGCAGTTTTAGGAATCGATCTAAAAAACGGCAAATACACGTTTAAACAAAATAAAGCTTTAATCAATCAATTGCCATTAGAATTTGACGGTTTTATTCAGATGGTTGAAGGTGGACAGCAATATGATTTGACATTCAAAACACCAACTTCTTCCTTCAAAAATTTCTTAGGATTGATTCCAGCTGCCTATTCTGCAAGTTTAGACAATGTAAAAACCACAGGAGATTTTACCGTTGCAGGTTTTGCCAAAGGATTGTATTCGGATAAAACGGTTCCGAAATTCAATATTAAAATTGCTTCGAATAACGCTTCTTTCCAATATCCAAATCTTCCAAAATCGGTTCGAAATATTGTAATTGACACTAAAATCATTAACGAAACCGGCATTTTAAATGACACTTACGTTAATCTCGATAAATTATCTTTTGCGATTGACCAAGACGTTTTTAATGCCAAAGCGAACATTCATAATATTACCGAAAATGCTTTGGTAGATGCAGCTTTGAAAGGAACTATTAATTTAGCAAATTTATCAAAAGCCTATCCTATAAAATTAAGCAAGCCATTATCTGGAATTCTAAAAGCCGATGTGACGACCAAATTCGATATGCAATCGGTAGAAAAAAGTCAGTACCAAAATATAAAAAATGCGGGGACAATGAGTTTGTCAGGCTTTAAATATGCCGATGAAAATGGTAAAACAATGAATATTAGCAATGCTTTAGTTCAATTTAATCCGAGTGAAGTTCATTTGCAACAATTCAATGCAACGACCGGGAAAAGCGATTTGAGCGTGACTGGAGTTTTAGAGAATTTCTATGGCTTCATGTTTAGAAACCAAGAATTGAAAGGAAATTTCAATATGACTTCTACTCAATTGGCGGTTGATGATTTTATGACTGCTGGTGAGGAGTCTAAAAAAGAGAATAAAAAAGCCGAAGCGATGAAGATTCCTGCTTTCTTGAATTGTACACTTACGGCAAAAGCCAACACGGTTCTATACGATAATTTGACTTTGAAAGATGTCTCTGGAAAACTTATTGTGAAGGATGAAAGAGTGACTTTCCAAAACGTAAAATCTTCTATTTTTGGAGGTACAATAGGAGTGAATGGCGCGGTTTCCACCAAAGGAAAAGTACCTGTTTTCAATATGGATTTGAATTTGAATCAAGTGGATATTGCACAATCATTTACCCAACTCGATATGTTGAAAAAAATTGCTCCAATTGCTGGAATCATCAACGGAAAAATCAATTCGACCATAAAATTAGGCGGAAATCTTGACGCAATAGAATTAACTCCCAATCTGAGTTCGATTTCTGGAGATTTATTAGGACAACTACTTTCGACGACTGTTAATGCACAAAACTCAACTTTATTAAGCGCATTGGGATCCAATTTGAAGTTCATTGATATGAGTAAAGTAAATCTAAATGATATAAAAGCAGCGTTGACTTTCGAAAACGGGAAAGTAAACATAAAACCTTTTGATATTAAATACAAAGACATCAAAGCGACTATTGGCGGAACGCATGGTTTTGACCAAAGTATGAATTACAACATAAAATTTGACGTTCCAGCTAAATATCTTGGAGAAGAAGCCAATGCATTATTTTCTAAACTATCACCCGCCGATGCAGCCAAATTACAAACTATTCCAATAACTGCTTTGATGACGGGAAGTTTTAGCAGTCCTAAAATTTCAACTGATATTAAAAGTGCCGTAACTAATTTAACCAATCAATTGATACAACAGCAAAAAGAAAGATTGGTGTCAAAAGGAACTTCAGCACTAACAGATTTTCTTAATAAAAACAAGAAACCTGCCGATACGGCAAAAGTAGCTAATCCAGGAACTCCACCAGCAGAAGAAACTGTGAAAGCAAAAGCCAGTGATTTATTGAATGGTTTGTTCAACAAAAAGAAAAAAACAGAAGAACCTAAAACGAATTAAAATTTAGGTGTTTAGAAAAATAGAAAGGCTTAAAAGAATTTGAATAATGGACTTAAAAGTTCAGACAAAAATATATTTAAACACCTAATACAATCATTGGATCAATGTCTAATTTTTGACTTATATCACGAGCAATTTTCAATGGTGGTTCGCTTTTCCCGTTTAAATACTCACTAACCCTTGACGTGCTAACTCCTAATAACACTGATAACCGTTTTTGATTTAAACCTTTTTCGTACATTCTCAATTTCATTGTTTCAATAAGTGTTGGTTTTTTTACTGGGTAATGATTTTCTTCAAAATCAGCCACAAGATTCGATAGTATATTTAGCTCGATATATCCTTGTGAATCTTGGTTTTCTATATTTTTAGTGTTTTGTAAAAGAATTTCGATTCTTTCTACAATTGCGTTGTATTCTTTATCGGTATGTATCATAGCTTAACAATTTTTAATATCTTTTATTTTGTCATATTCAGAGTGTGTGCCAATAAAACGGATGTACACTTTTTTTGCATTAAACGAAATTATAGCAATTAATCTGTAAGCATTTCCTTTTATGTTAAAAACAAAACGATGGTTGCCCACATAATCAACTGTATTAAAATCGCTTCTAATGTCATTTAAAGAATTCCATTCTTTTGACGTAACAGTGTGGTACCAAAGATTTAATGGACTTTCAGCATCATTATGTTTTTCTGAAAATTCTTTAATTCTTTTGAAACTAACTATCCTCATAAAAACTTATTTATACAAAATTACTCTAAAATATCGATATACAAAATTTAATTACAAAATACAAAATTTTTACACGTTTATCTCAACAACATAACCCTCAAAACTCCGAACATTAAAAACAGTGCCGTTTTCAAAAATGAGATATTGCCCTTTTATTCCAGTTAATTTGCCTTGAAAATGAGGCGTTTTTTCTAAACTCAAACTAGTTATTTTCGTTGGATATTCTAGAACTGGAAAGTGCATTTCGTATAAATCATTTTTTTCTGAGTAGAAATATTCCTGAACTTCAGCTGGAATCAGGTTTTCGACTTTCAATCTTTCGGCGATTAAATCGACTTGTTCTACATCGTTTTTAAGCATTTTTTGCCAATTGGTTTTGTCAGCATAATGATTTTTTAAAGCGACTTCGGTAATTCCTGCAAGATAGCGATTGGGAACTTCAACGATTGAAATTGCTTGAGTTGCGCCTTGGTCAATCCACCGGGTTGGCATTTGAGTTTTTCTTGTAACTCCAACTTTTACTTCGCTGGACAAAGCCAAATAAACGATGTGTGGTTGCAATTGCACTTTTTCTTCATAAACCAAATCTCGATCTGGAATGCCAAGATGTGCAGTGCTTAATTCGGGTTTCATAATCCAATCGCCAACGGCTGGACTGGAATAAAAGCAATCATAACAAAATCCTTGGCGGAAAATTTTCTTCTTTTTGCCGCAATTCAAACATTGGTAACCCACAAAATTGATTTCCAGATTCTTGTTCAATAATTGGTTTACATTCAAAAAACTATTTTCAAAAACCAGATAATATTGAATTGGGTTTGCAAACTCTGTTTGCATTTTGGTAAGTGTGCCTTCGTAAGTCATTTGATTTCTGATTGTAGATTAACGATTTCTGAGTGTAGATTTCTATTTATAGAAAAACAAATTTACAACGGAATGTTTATATAAAATAGAATTGTTCTTTTGTAAAAAAATACTATTTTTGATACGAATGCAAAGTTAGTGTTTGTTCCTCTTTTTACAAATCTAAAATCCTAATTCTAAAAGCTAAAATCGGAATGCCAATAACAGTAATTAATTCATTTGCTTCTTGGGTTCTTAAACAAAGAATTCATCAAATAGAACTTTTCTTGAAGTACCCGAACGAAGTTCAGGAAGAATTGCTCATGAATTTAATTCGTGCTTCAGAAGACACAGTTATTGGTCGGCAATATGGCTACGAATCTATAAATTCCTATGCTACTTTTGCAGAAAGAGTTCCCGTTTCGACCTATGAAGAATTGCAGCCTTTGATAGAAAGAACCCGAAAAGGCGAACAAAATGTTTTTTGGGAAACACCAATAAAATGGTTTGCCAAATCCAGCGGAACAACTAATGCCAAAAGTAAATTTATACCCGTTAGCCCCGAAGCATTAGAAGATTGTCATTACAAAGCAGGTAAAGATTTGTTGTGTATGTATTTGAACAACAACGAGAATTCTGAAATGTTTTTGGGAAAAAGTCTTCGCCTTGGCGGAAGTGCTCAAATTTATGAAGATAACAATACCTCTTTTGGTGATTTATCGGCCATTTTGATAGAAAACATGCCACTTTGGGCTGAGTTTAGTAGCACGCCAAATAAGGAAATTTCATTAATGAGCGATTGGGAAACCAAAATTCCTGCTATAATCAACGAAGTTAAAAATGAAAACGTAACCAGTTTTGCTGGAGTTCCGTCCTGGTTGCTGGTTTTGATGAATAAATTACTGGAGGAAACAGGAAAAGGCAATTTATTAGAACTTTGGCCAAACTTGGAAGTCTATTTTCACGGCGGCGTAAATTTCGAACCCTATCGAGAACAGTATAAAAAAATTCTACCCAAAAAAGATTTTAAATATTACGAAATATACAATGCTTCCGAAGGGTTTTTTGCTATTCAGGATTTGAATTATTCTAGCGATTTACTGTTGATGTTGGATTATGGTATTTTCTATGAATTTATTCCAATGGACACTTTTGGAACGCTTAATCAAAAAACTATTCGATTATCGGACGTGGAACTTTTTAAAAATTACGCCATTATCATCACAACAAATTCTGGTTTGTGGCGTTATATGATAGGTGATACCGTTCGTTTTACTTCTTTGAGTCCTTACAAAATTCGCGTTACGGGAAGAACAAAACACCACATCAATGTTTTTGGTGAAGAATTGATGGTTGAAAATACCGATCAAGCCATTGCCAAGGCTTGCACTAGTACTGGAGCTGAAATGGTGGATTATACTGTTGCTCCAGTTTTTATGAAAGATAGGGAAAAAGGAGCTCACGAATGGATTATCGAATTCAAGAAAAATCCTGATGATATTCTCGCTTTCCAAAAGATTTTGGACGAAACCTTACAGTCCTTAAATTCAGATTACGAAGCCAAAAGACACAACAATATGACGTTAAATCCTCTAATAGTGAACATTGCAAGACCAAATTTATTTTATGATTGGCTAAAAGAAAAAGGAAAATTAGGCGGTCAGCATAAAATTCCAAGATTGTCGAACGAAAGAGATTATTTAGAACAATTGAAAAACATGCAGACAATAAGCTTTGCAGCTGTATAATGAAAAAACTACTTTTAATAGCGTTTGCCCTGTTCCTATTGGCGTCTTGTGGTCCGCATCGAATGAGTTGTGGTCCGAGAGGAATTTGTTACAATCAAACGAAATAGAAAATTATTATTCGTCTTTTTATTCAAAGAAAATTGAATTTCTAATAATTCAGTTTTCAAAATTTATTTCCACTTTAAGGTTTCCATCAATCGTTGCATATCATTTCGAACGTAACTTGCAGCGGGCATAATCGAATCGTAATTGGGTTTTGCATAGAAATAAACAGAGCCTGTAACAAAATGTTTGATGCTATCCGTCACATAAAACTGCGAATTAGTCGCCGCATTTCCATCTACCTGATAGAACATTCCAAAAACTTTTTTGTTTGGGTTTAAATAGGGTTGTTCCAAGATGTCATCGGCTTTGATAACGTGTTCATAAGTAAGTTTTTGAGCATCACGCAATAATTTATTGATGTCATTTGTGACGGGTTTGTAGGTCAAATAAATCGTAGCCTTCATTTTTGGATACGTAATTGTAAAACCGCAATCTTTCTCGCCTTTGATCACAGCATCCGCATTCATCTCGAAAGTAAACGGACATTTGCTTTCAAATTTTGCATATTTTGCCTCAGGATAATCCAAACGCAAATAGCTTGCAGGCTTGGGCAAAACTTCGTTTTTACAGCTAAAAATAGAAATTAATAGTATTAAGAGTGTTGCAGTTACAAGGTATTTTTTAAGCATTTTATTTTTATTCAATAGTGACTTTAATTTGTTTCACCCTTTTTTTATCTATCGTTTCTATGGTAAACAGACAGTTTTCGAAAGTAATTTGTTGTTCTTTTTTCGGGAAATTACCTAAAATTTCGAGTATGAACCCGGCTAATGTTTCGGCTTCGCCTTTTGTAGCCTCGAATAATTGTTCGTCAACCTCAATCACTCTATAAAAATCTTTCAGGTTTGTTTTACCTTCAAACAGATAGTTTTTATCATCAATTTTGACATAATTTGCATTTTCAGCATCAAATTCATCACTGATGTCACCTACAATTTCTTCGATAATATCTTCTAAGGAAACTAAGCCCGAAGTTCCTCCATATTCATCCACCACAATCGCCAAATGGCTTTTCATACTTTTAAAATCCTTGAGCAAGTTGTCTATCTTCTTGTTTTCGGGAATAAAAAATGGTTCTCGAATTAATGTTTTCCAATCAAAAGCTTCTTTATTAATATGCGGAAGCAAATCTTTCACAAACAGAACGCCTTCTATCTGATCTATATTGTCTTTATAAACTGGAATTCTTGAAAACCCCATTTGAATAATTTTAGGATAAATGACTGCGAAAGATTCTTCAATTTCAAGCGCAAAAATATCCATTCTAGGACTCATAACTTGCTTGGTATCCGTGTTTCCGAAAGTCACAATTCCTTCCAATATTTTTTGTTCTTCGGTCGATGATTCTTCTGTATCAGTAAGTTCTAAGGCTTGCGACAATTGATTTACTGAGAAATTTGTCTTTTGTTTTCCTAGTTTATTATGCAAATAAATGGTGGCTTTTCGCATAGGTAAACTTATTGGCGAAAGCAAGATGTCTAGTCCCAAAACAAGATAAGCCACAAACTTGGAAAACTTAATATTGTTTCGGCTGGCATAAACTTTAGGTAAAACTTCGGCAAACAATAAGATTAAAAAAGTAACAATAATGAGTTCGACAGTAAATTTCAAAAAAGGGGAGAGGATAGTAGAAAATAAATTTTGACCTATACGTACAAACAAGATTACAATTCCAATGTTTATAAAATTGTTGGCTATAAGAAGTGTGGCTAATAATTTTTTTGGTTTTTCTAAAAGTTTTGATATAATTTTTCCTTTGGATGGATGTTCTTGTAAAGTGTCATCAATATCTTTCTGTGACAAGGAAAACATGGCTACTTCTGCTCCAGAGATTAGCGCAGAACAAAACAATAAGGCAGAGATTGCGATAAAACCAAACGCCAAATTAGTATCTATAGTATTCGCAAAAAAAGAACTGGGATCTGGGTCCAAATTAAAAAGGATTAGTTAAACAATCAAAACGGCAAATCATTCAAAGGCAAGTCGCTGTTTTCAGGCACAAAGTTAGTCTTTTTTATAGTTTCAGAAGTCTGAATTGATTTGTTATCTTCATTTCCTTTCTTGGTTGACAGAAAAGTAAACTCGGTTACTTGAATTTCGGAAGTGTATTTTGTAGAACCGTCTTCTGCCTGCCATTGACGTGATTTTATGCGTCCTTCAACATAGATTTTATCTCCTTTTGATAAGTGTTTTTCACAAATTTCGGCGGCTTTATTTCGAACAACCAGATTATGCCACTCGGTAGAAGTTATCTTTTCGTTGGTAGTTTTGTTGATATAGACTTCTTTTGTAGCCAAAGAAAATCTTCCAATACAATTTCCGCCTTCAAAATAATGCATCTTCACTTCTTCGCCAAGATGACCAATTAGCATAACCTTATTTAGTGTTCCGTTCATTATAATTTTATAGGAGTTGAAGCCAAATATACGAATTTCAGAAATCATTTAATTCATTTCAATAAAATTATGAATCACAATAGGGAATGGAAATGTTTTTAAAGTTATTAAATCAATACCGTTTTCGATAATTCCATCAACTTTAATTTTCCAAAACTTAATATGCAAATGCTGATGTGACAATTTATGGATAATGCTTTCATTACAATCCTCAATACTTATTATAGTATAATTTTTAAAAAAATGATTTTTAATATTTTTGGAAATATAATCAAAATCTTCGGAAGCATCAGTTTCAATTAGTGGAAATTCGTAGAGATTATGCCAAATTCCTTTGGCAGTTCGCTTTTGGATTAGTGTATTTTTATTATCATCAGAAACCACTAAATAATTAAAATATCGATTTCTAACTTTCAACTTCTTTGATTTAACTGGTAATTGATCGACTTTCTTTTTTTGCAAAGCCGCGCAACTTGAGTTAAAAACACAAATTCCACAATTAGGATTTCTAGGAACGCATTGCAAAGCGCCAAATTCCATAATCGCTTGATTGAAAATGGCTGGATTATCTTTAGGTATCAATTCGAAGGCCAAAGCAGCAAATTCTTTTTTGGCGGAAGCCGCAGCAATATCAGTTTCTACATCAAAATAACGAGACAAAACTCGAAAAACATTCCCATCTACAACAGGAACTACTTCATTATAGGAAAAAGATGCGATGGCGGCAGCGGTGTATTCGCCAACACCTTTTAGTTTCAACAAATCGGTATAATTATTCGGAAATTTCCCTGAGAATTCTGTGGCAACAAACTGAGCCGTTTTATGTAAATTTCGAGCACGAGAATAATAGCCCAAACCTTGCCAAAGTTTTAAAACTTGCTCTTCATTGGCATTTGCCAAGTCAAAAACCGTTGGAAAATTGGCAACAAAAGACAAGAAATAAGGCGTTCCCTGAGCGATTCGAGTTTGCTGAAGCATTATTTCTGATAGCCAAATGAAGTAGGGATTATCTGTTTTTCGCCACGGCAAATCACGCTTATTTTCTAAGTACCATCTTATCAACTGGTTGGAAAAATTCATTGTTAAATTTTAGTTCACAAAAGTAAAAGTTTATGTTGTTAAATTTTAATGAATTAGCTTGAATAATTGTTTTTTTAATTCATATATTTGCAACCTCAAAAAAATAGTACACATATTATAAATTACGAATTAAAATGACAAAAGCAGATATCGTAGCAAAAATCTCAGAAAGATTAGGTCTAGAAAAAGGAGATGTTCAGGCAACAGTGGAGACCTTTATGACGGAAGTTAAAAACTCATTAGAAACTGGTGACAATGTTTATTTAAGAGGTTTTGGAAGTTTTATTGTGAAAACAAGAGCTGAAAAAACAGGAAGAAATATTTCAAAAAATACCACAATCAAAATTCCTGCACACAATATTCCAGCATTCAAACCTGCAAAAGTGTTTGTTGAAGGAGTAAAAACAAATAACGAAGCAAAGTAAAAATATTTATTAATCACAAAATCACCAGATTATGCCAAGTGGTAAAAAGAGAAAGAGACATAAGGTAGCAACGCACAAACGCAAGAAAAGAGCGAGAGCTAACCGTCACAAAAAGAAAAAGTAGTTTTTAACTACTTTTTTCTTTTTAAAAGTTCATTGAAATTGAAATTTAGTATTCAGTCATCAGTTTTTAGTATTCAGTTCACTGAACATTTAAAACTACAAACTGCCAGCTAATTTTCCCCGGGTTCAATACCTGTTAAAATTATTGTTTAATCCATCCCTACAATTGATTGCAGATTGCAGATTGCAGATTGCAGATTCTTCAAAAAATCTAAAATCTAAAATCTAAAATCTAAAATTGAAAGTCTGGATAAAAATTTACAGAGTGAATAAAGAATTAATCATTAGATCTAGTTCCGAAGCCGTAGATTTTGCCTTATTAAAAGATGGAAAACTAATTGAATTACACAAAGAACAAGAAACAAGCAACTTTCAGGTTGGTGATATTTTTATTGCCAAAATCAGAAAACCAGTTGCTGGACTAAATGCTGCTTTTGTAAATGTAGGCTATGAAAAAGATGCCTTTTTACATTATCATGATTTAGGTCCAAATCTTGCTTCTCAGTTGAAATTCATAAAACTTGTAACCGCAGGTAAAATAAAAGATTTCTCCCTAAAAACCTTTCAGTTTGAAAAAGAAATAGACAAAGATGGTTCGATTACCGATATTATCAATTCCAATCAGTCTATTTTAGTGCAAGTTGTCAAAGAACCAATATCTACAAAAGGTCCAAGAATTAGCGCTGAGCTTTCTTTGGCCGGAAGATTTATTGTTTTAGTTCCGTTTTCTGACCGTGTTTCTATTTCTCAAAAAATAGAAGACAAAAAGGAGAAGGAACGTTTGAAACGTCTTGTACAATCAGTAAAACCAAAAGGATTTGGCGTTATTGTTCGCACAGTAGCCGAAGGCAAAAGTACCGTAGAATTAGAAAAAGACTTGCAGAACCTCATAGAGAGATGGACTGCAATGTGTAAAAAATTACCAACCGCTCATCATCCGTCCAAGGTATTAGGAGAGCTCAATAGAGCTTCATCAATATTAAGAGACGTCTTCAACGACACCTTTAGCGGTGTCCTAATAGATGACGAAGAGTTGTACCACCAAACGAAGGACTATTTACAAGAAATAGCCCCTTCGAAAACATCGATTGTTAAGTTTTATCAATCCAAAGACACTCCAATTTTCGAGAAATACAATATTGAGAGACAAATCAAGACCTCCTTTGGAAAAACAGTTTCAATGAGCAAAGGTGCTTATCTTATTATCGAACATACTGAAGCGTTGCACGTTATTGACGTCAACAGCGGAAACCGTTCTAATAAAGCATCCAACCAAGAAGATACTGCCATGGAAGTCAATATGATTGCCGCCGCCGAAATCGCAAGACAATTGCGTCTTCGAGATATGGGTGGAATAATTGTAGTTGATTTTATCGACATGTCTAATCCCGAAAATCGCAAAGTCTTGTTCGACTTCCTCAGGGAAGAAATGAGCGATGATAAAGCGAAACACAAAATCTTACCGCCGAGTAAATTTGGACTTGTTCAAATCACCCGACAAAGAGTAAGACCGGAAGTCAATATAAAAACTAGAGAAGAAGATCCAAACAATGTGGAAGGCGAAATTGAAGCGCCAATTCAAATCATTGATAAAATCGCTCTAGATTTAGAAAGTATTTTAAAAACCCACAAAGATGTTGTGCTTAACGTACATCCATTTGTGGCAGCTTATCTTACAAAAGGTGTTCCATCTATGCGTTCAAAATGGTTTTTTGAACACAAGAAATGGGTAAAAATAATACCACGTGACGCGTACACGTATCTAGAATATCATTTTTACGACAAAAAGAAGAATGTTATTATAGAATAAAAACTAAACCGTCCCGATAGCTATCGGGACGGTTTTTTTGTGGCTTTTTTTTAAGAATTCACTTATTTATTGAAATAGTTTTAGTTTATTTCTCAATACTATCCTAACTATTTGTCATTCCGAGGAACGAGGAATACCATCAAGTTGCTCAAATAAAATGCGTTGTTATTTTTAGGAGCTATTTCCAGCTATCCGTTGCAATCTTTTCTTTTTTAAAGAAAAAAAGAAAAGGATTTCCACTTCTATCTGGGCTATGGGGTTAGTTTTTAAAAGAATGTTTTTCAATTTATAATTATCCTCTTCTATGCCAACTTCGTCCATTAGTTGTCGAGTAATGAAGTCCTTTTGATGTATTGGCTAAAAGTTCTTTTCCGTTATCCGTTAAATCTTCAAATTCTCCACACGAAGAGCCTGAATATCGAATGTGCCAAGATCTTCCCGAAGTGGTTGAGTATTCAATTTTGGTGCTTTGTTTAGGACAAATTCTAATTAATTCGCCGTCTTTGGTAATCATTTGTGACATAATAGTTTTTTTTATTGTTATACGACAAATTTATGTGGAGTATCTGCCAAAATATGACTTAGTAAAAAATCTTTCAATTACTTTTTATTTCTACTTCTATAATAAATTATCAAATTCACTTTTAGCTCCATTAAATTTTACTCTAATTGTATCCAATATTCCGCATGCGTTTTTTGCAATAATAATTTCGCCTTCCCCTACCGCAGATGATTCGTATTCATCATCCCAATCTTCAATTTTATAATACTCTGGTCTATAAAGAAGTAATATTAAATCAGCATACGTTACTATAGGAGCATAGTTTCTAACATTAATCAAATTAGGCCTTTTGTTCCGTGTTTTAAAAATTGTTTCTTTAATTTCTGAAACTATAATAATAGGAACCTTGTATTTTTGGGCAAATTCTTTTAGTTGAAATGCAATTTCAGATTGTTCTTTTTTACTTAAAATTTTACCCACTTTATCTTTTTTATTTTTAGCTAATAATTGTAAGGAATCAATTATTATAATATCTGGGAAACTATCAGGAGCTCTAAATAAAAATAAAGCTTCTTCGAGAATATTTAAAGTTAGAAAAGGATGATCATAGAATTCTAAAGGAACATATTTAATTTCTTCCATTTTCTTATGAACTCGTTCTTTCTCATTTTCATTTAACAAACCCAATCTTATTCTTTGTACATCTATATTTGTTAGTTGATTAAGCATTCTTACCAAGAAATTCTCAGAAGTTAAATTTAAAGAAAAGAAAGCTACAGAATTTTTGTTTTCAATAGCTAACTTTTTAATTAATGACGTGACAAATGCGATTTTTCCCATTCCAGTAACGCCTCCAACTATTGTTAAAGTTGAAGGTTGAAATCCTTTCGTTATTAAGTCTAATTTTTGGAATCCAGAAGGAATTCCAGTTATAGTATTATCTGTAATGGCAAGATGAATTAATTTCTTTTTGAATTCATCAGTAATCTCAATTAAATCTTTTTTTTCAATACAATACATATACTTTTTTTAGCTGAATTAATTATGAAACCCAATTTTAGTAGCAACTGTATTTTTCTCCCATTTCTCGGAATTACAAAAAGTAATGATTTTTTCGAAAGTTAATTTGTTTCCCAAAACCACTTCTTCCATAATGCATTTTCGAGCAATATTTCCCATTTCGCCACCCGAAAAATTATAGACATTAGCCAGATAGTGCGCTTCTTTTCTGGTTATCGTAGGTAATTTATTTTTCCAGATTTTGGCTGCGTTATCAACGGAAGGCGCATCAAATTTTATTTTAAATAGAAAACGTCTTTCAAAAGCAGGATCTAGATTATTCACTAGATTGGAAGTAGCAAATAGGATTCCATTAAAATTCTCTAATTCTTCCAATAGTATATTCTGAATGGCATTTTCAGTATCGGAAACACTCGTAGATCCCGCCATTTTTCGTTGTCCTATTATTGCATCGGCTTCATTAAAAAGCAAAATAGGACATATTTTTTCTTGTTCTTTGAATTCATAATAATCAGTAAATATCTTTTTAACCAATTTTTGGCTTTCGCCAAACCACATTGATTTGGTTTCTGAAATTTCTACTTTATAAATCGGACGATTGTATTTTTTTGCAATTTGATATACCGTTTCTGTTTTTCCAGTTCCTGGTGCACCGTATAAAAGCGAACTAACTCCAACAGGCATTTTATTTGTTTTCAATCGCTTTTGCAAATTGGAGAATGCTATTTGCGACATACTTTTTACAACGGGTTCTAGCAATTGTTGCTCTAAAGGATTATAGAACAAATTGGTCTTTTGAATTTTATCAGGATAAATCAGTTTATCGTTTTTGCTTTCTTTTTGAAGGAATACAATACCTTCCATTTCTCGGAGCATTTTCACCGCCTTTGAAGACAACTGTAAGCGGTGTCTGTTGGCAAATTCGGCTTTATCTTTTTGAACCAAATCCAATAGATTCAGTTTTGTTTTTCCTTCTAAAAATTTAGAAACATAGTCAAAAGTGTCACTTTTACTGTTCGTAAAATCATCAACCGTTTTTTGAAATGCAGTATTAAAATCATTATCACCTATTGATATTGCATCAAGAACAGCATCAAAAAAAACAAAAGAATCAATAGGTTCTAAATTTTCACAAGCATAATTGATTAGTGGAAACTTTCGATTGTCTTTTAATAATTTTTTGAATCGATATACAAAAATGTGATAGTGAATTTCTTTATTGTCTTTAGCATCACTCAAATCATCTAAGTCTTTCAAAAAGGTATGGAAAGTATCTTCTTTGGGTTGTATCGAAATCAATTCAGAAGGGATATTTTTATTGGAAACAAGAAATTCCAACAAGTCTTTTTTTACCGAATAATCTTCTTGTAGTACATTTCTATGTTTTTCTTTATTTAAAATATTTTTGTCAACCAAATATTGAATTTCATTCAAATAAGGTAAGAATCCAATTTTTTCTAGTCCAAAATAAGTGATTAGTTCTTTCAATTCAATTTCATCAAAACAAGACAAACTAATAAAACTGGCAAGCAAAATACTCTGGATGTCATTAATTTGAAAATAGTTCGAAATGAATTGTATTTTGGGTTTTAAAACATCATATTTTTCCAAGATTAACTTGGATTTTTTAGAAGTTTTGTGAATTGTTTCTACCGTTTTTAAAATGGTCATTTGTTTAGTTTCCATAACTTTATGTTTTAGTATGGAACAAAAATAAAACGACACACTGCCAAGGTGTGTCGTTCTACAAATCTTTTATGATGTAAATCTATTTTTAAACCTCTAAAACAATTTGAGCATTCACTAATTGGTAATTTACATTTACCGAAGACGCATTGGCAAAAATGGTTTCCCCTTTTTCAATCATTCCATAGCCTTCGTGAATGTGACCAAAAACGTGTAGTTTGGGCTTAATTTGGTTTACTTTTTTGAGCAACATTTCACAACCTGCATTATAATTGGAAGCCGTTCGGTCTAAAATACCAAAAGGCGGGCCGTGTGTAATTAAAATATCGGTATCTTTTGGAATCAGTTCCCAATGTTTGTTAATATCAGCACCCTTTTTTCGATTAAAAGCCCAATCACAAAATTCAGGTTGCACAGGCGAACCCCAAATTTTGAATCCTTCTATTTCTATTCCCGAATCGTTCAGATAATGAATGTTTGGTGGGATTATTTTGTCTATAGATTCCTTGTCATAGATTTCAAAAAACCAATCGTGGTTTCCTGCAATGAAAATTTTGTGTGTATAAGGTTGCTCTGCAAATCATTTCAAGAAAACAATGACCTCATCTTCCGTTCCATATCCGCACAAATCACCTGCGTGAATGAGCATATCGCCACCGGCTAATTCTAATTGATTGTGGCGGAAGTGGGTGTCGGAGATGAGGGTTAGAGTCATTTTTAGATTTGTTTTTTTTTAAGAGAAAACGACACTCTGTTAGGTAGTGTGTCGTTTTATGAACATTAATTAAATTTTGATTACTTTATTTGTTTAAATCTTCAAAATCAAAATTTAACCCTCCACAATGACTATAATGGATATCCAAATTATATTTATTGTTTAGTGCTTCATGCGAATCAAGGGTTAAAAAATTAGATTTATAAAAGCTGATGCTATTTTTCCAAAAATATGGACAAGTAATCCTTTGCTTGACCTCACTTTATTGGCTCTTTGAATATCAGTTTTTTGAATTAGCCAATTAAACAAAGAT
>JBBQSZ010000023.1:0-46565 GCA_038234745.1 Flavobacteriales bacterium
CCTTATTTGCTTGCTGATATTTTGAATACCAACCGAAGAACAAAAATTGAAGAGGAGCAAGATATTTTATTTTTTAACATTAAATCTTTATTGCCAACCGAAGGAACAGACAATATTAGCACGGAGCAAATTAGTTTTTGGTTAAAAGACGGCGTTTTAATTTCATTTCAAGAAAAAAGAAGTGATTTTTTTACTCATATTCGAGAACGCATTCGAACACATTCGGGGATTATTAGAACTAAGAAGTCCGATTACTTGCTTTATGTTTTGCTTGATGCTGTGATAGAAAACTTTTACATTACGATTGAAAATGAAGAAGATAAAATTGAAGAGCTAATAAATTTGACTAAAAAAAGTGCCGAACCAAGCATTTTAGAACGAATAGAAAAACACCGTGATAATTTTAATTTCTTGAAACGCTCCATTATTCCACTTCGAGATTCATTATACGACATAAAGAGTATGAAAGAAGATGATGTTTTTAACGTAATCCGAGATGAAAATTTTAGTTTTTTCTCAAGATTACACCAAAAAACATTAGAATTATTAGAGCAAATAGAATCGGATATGATTTCGCTAGAAAGTGCTTCCAATTTTTATTTCTCGGCTCAAAATCATAAAATGAATGAGATAATGAAAACCTTAACGGTGGTTTCGGCAATTTTTATTCCGTTGACTTTTATTGTTGGAGTTTACGGAATGAATTTTAAGTATATGCCAGAACTGGAGTATGAACATGGTTATTACACTATTGTCGGAATTATGTTTGTCATAACTTTCGGAATGCTGTATTATTTTAAGAGGCGCAAATGGTTTTAATTTACCACGAAAAATGAAGTAAAATTGAATGTAAAGAATTAAATAAACATAAAAACAAATAAAATGAATAAAGCGATATACATCGCAACAAGCGAGGAGAATAGTGGAAAATCTATTGTTACTTTGGGTTTAATGAGTATGCTTATTGGCAAAACTGCTAAAGTTGGTTACTTTAGACCGATAGTTGAAGATTTTGAAGACGGCGAATTGGATAATCATATTGATACTGTAATCAGTCATTTTGGGTTGGATATCTCTTTCGATAATGCGTATGCGATCAAGAAAAGTAAATTGATTAAAAAGAAAAACAAAGGAAAACTTGGAGAAGTAATTGATTTGATTATTGAAAAATACAAACAACTCGAAGATCAATTTGATTTTGTTTTAGTCGAAGGAACTAGTTTTACAGGTGAAGGTGCTGTTATCGAAATGGATATGAATGTGCTTATTGCTAAAAATCTTGGAATTCCAGCTATTATTGTTGGCTCAGGAGTGGGCAAAACTCTCGATGAATTAGTAGATAGTATGTGCTTAGCTTATGATTCTTTTAAGCAAAAGGATGTAGAGGTTCTGGCCGTTATTGCCAATAAAGTGCAACCTGAAAATATAGAATTGATTACGTCAGGTTTGAAAAAAAATCTGCCAGAAGGAGTTTTAGTCGATGCTATTCCTATAATTTCCAGTCTAAATAACACCACGATTCAAGAAGTTGTGAATGAATTAGATGCTAAAGTTTTGTTTGGAGAAGCCTTCCTAAACAATCAAATTTCGAGTTTCAGTGTGGGTGCGATGCAGCTGAGAAATTATTTAATGCATTTAAAAGAAGATGGATTAGTAATCACTCCTGGCGATCGAGCCGATATCATTTTAGGTGCTTTACAGGCTAATGAATCTGCCAATTATCCTTCTATTTCTGGAATCGTTTTAACAGGTAATATTATTCCCGAAGAAACTATTCTCAAATTAATTGAAGGTCTATCATCTGTTGTACCAATTATTGCAGTAGAAGAAGGAACTTATTTGATTACTAATAAAATAGGTCATATAAAACCGAAGATTTATGCCAATAACAAACAAAAAATTCAAACCTCGATAGATACCTTCGAAAAATATGTGGATCTAGATAGTTTGACCGAAAAATTTATCAAGTTTGAAGTGGAAGGAATGACACCAAAAATGTTTCAATATAATTTAGTAAAAAGAGCCAAAAAACACCGAAAACATATTGTGTTACCCGAAGGTAATGACGACAGAATTCTTATAGCTGCTGCCAGATTGTTCTTGATGGATGTTGTCGAAATCACAATTTTGGGAGACAACAAGCAAATAGTAAGTAGATCGGCGGAATTAGGTTTAGACATTGATTTTTCTAAAGTTCATATCATCAATCCACGCAAAGATAAAAATTATGATGATTATGTAAATACGTATTACGAACTCAGAAAAGAGAAGAAAATGACCCTTGAAATTGCCAGAGATTTAATGGAAGATGGTTCCTATTTTGGCACAATGATGGTTTACAAAGGTCATGCTGACGGAATGGTTTCGGGAGCGGCACATACGACACAACACACTATTTTGCCTGCTTTACAATTCATTAAAACCAAACCAAATTCCTCAGTAGTTTCCTCTATATTTTTTATGTGTTTAGAAGATCGCGTTTCTATCTTTGGAGATTGTGCTATTAATCCAAATCCAACAGCAGAACAATTGGCAGAAATAGCAATTTCGTCGGCAGATACCAGTTTAGCATTTGGAATTGAGCCTAAAGTTGCTATGTTATCCTATTCTTCAGGTACATCTGGAAAAGGAGATGAAGTAGATAAAGTAAGAGCAGCTACAGAAATTGTGAAAAGCAAACGCCCTGATTTAAAAATTGAAGGTCCAATTCAGTATGATGCAGCCGTCGATTTAGAAGTAGGACAAAGTAAAATGCCAAACTCAGAAGTTGCAGGACGTGCGAGTGTATTAATTTTCCCTGATTTGAATACCGGAAATAACACTTACAAAGCTGTTCAAAGAGAAACTGGAGCACTTGCCATTGGGCCAATGTTACAAGGTTTAAACAAACCGGTAAACGATTTGAGTCGTGGTTGTACCGTTGACGACATTATTAACACAGTAGTAATTACTGCGATTCAGGCACAGGGATTGTAAAAAAAAGGCACTAAGATACTAAGACTCTAAGGTTCTAAGGTATTGATAGTATTTAAAAAAAAAATCAGATTCTGAGAACCTTAGAAACTCAGAACATTTAAAAAATAAAAAATGAAAATAGTTATTATAAATTCAGGAAGTTCGTCTATAAAATACCAATTAATCGAAATGCCTGAAAAACAAGTCATCTGTTCTGGTATGATTGACAGAATTGGTTTGGAAACTTCTAACTTTACTTATGTCACCAGTAAATTTAAAGTTGAGGAAATTTTGCCTATTGCCAATCACAAAATTGGGTTGCAAAAAATAGCTCAATTGTTAATGGATGACGAAAAAGGAGTAATAAAAAGTACCAAAGAAATTCAAGCTGTTGGACATAGAGTAGTGCATGGAGGAAGTATTTTTTCCGATCCCACTTTGATTACTCAAGAAGTGAAAGATGAAATAAGAAAATTATGTGACATTGCTCCTTTACACAATCCAGCGCATTTGGAAGGAATTATTGTTGCTGAAGAAATCTTTGTTGAAGCCAAACAAATAATCGTTTTTGATACTGCATTTCACCAAACGATGCCTGAAGTAGCTTATAAATACGCTATTCCTACTCATTTTTTAACAGAAAATAAACTTAGAGTCTATGGCTTTCACGGAACATCTCATAAATATGTTTCTGAAAAAGCTATTGAATATCTAAAAGCAGAAAATAAACCGTACAAAAATATAATCACGGTGCATTTAGGCAATGGTTGCAGTATTACTGCCGTAAAAGATGGAAAATGTATCGATACTTCGATGGGCTTTACGCCAATTAGTGGTTTGATAATGGGAACCCGAAGCGGTGATATTGACGCATCAGTTTTATTTTATATGATGAAAGCATTGAATTATACCGTAGATGAAGTAAGCTCTTTATTACAAAAACAAAGCGGAATGCTAGGCTTAACTGGGTTTAGTGATTTGAGAGATATTCAATCGAATGCTGAAAAAGGAAACAAAGATTGTCAATTGGCTTTGGAAATGAATGCGTACCGAATCAAAAAATACATTGGATCTTATTCCGCAGCTTTAAACGGATTAGATGCTATTGTATTCACTGCTGGAATTGGAGAAAATTCAGCTTTTATTAGAAAATTAGTTTGTACTGATATGGAATTTCTAGGACTTGAATTAGATAATGCTGTTAATGAAATTCGTTCGAAAGAAATTAGAGAAATTAATGTACCACACTCAAAAGCTAAAATTTTAGTAATTCCTACTAACGAAGAGATAGAAATTGCACATCAGGTTTATGATTTGATGACAAAATAAAAATAGATAAAAAGCCTCATCAAATTTCAAAATTTATGAGGCTACTTTTTTTAGGTAAAATATATTTTTACTTTAAATTTCCCACCATTTCTTCTGGTTTAACCCAAGCATCAAAATCTGCTACAGAAACATATCCTAATCGAATAGCTTCTTCTTTTAAAGTTGTTCCGTTTTTATGAGCTGTTTGAGCAATTTCAGCTGATTTATAGTAACCAATTTTAGTATTCAAAGCCGTAACAAGCATTAAAGAGTTGTTTACCAATTCCTCAATTCGTTTGTAATTAGGTTCAATTCCTTGAGCGCAATGCTCGTCAAAAGACTTACAAGCATCTCCCAACAATCGCGCTGATTGCAAGAAATTTGCGGCCATCAAAGGTTTGAAAACATTCAGTTCATATTGTCCTTGCATTCCGCCAACAGCAATGGTAACATCATTTCCAATAACTTGAGCGCAAACCATTGTCAAAGCTTCGCATTGTGTAGGATTTACTTTTCCAGGCATAATAGAAGAACCAGGTTCATTTTCTGGAATATTAATTTCGCCAATTCCCGAACGTGGTCCAGAGGCTAACATTCTGATATCATTTGCAATTTTATTCAACGAAACGGCCAATTGTTTCAAAGCACCGTGAGTTTCCACAATTGCATCGTGAGCTGCCAATGCTTCAAATTTATTTTCGGCAGTTATGAAACGATGTCCAGTAAATTTTGCAATATATTCGGCGACTTTTACATCATAACCAGCTGGCGTGTTCAATCCAGTTCCAACGGCAGTTCCTCCCAAAGCGATTTCGGATAAGTGTGCCAATGTATTTTTGACTGCATTCAATCCATAACTTAACTGGGCTGCATATCCTGAAATTTCTTGACCTAAGGTTAGGGGAGTGGCATCCATTAAATGCGTGCGACCAATTTTTACCACACTTTTGAATTTTTCGGCTTTCGCCAAAAGTGTATCTTTTAATTTTTCGACATTTGGAATGGTATTTTCCACCACGGCTTTATAAGCTGCAATGTGCATTGCTGTTGGAAAAGTATCGTTTGAAGATTGTGATTTGTTGACATCGTCATTGGCTTTGATAAACTGTTCACCTTCGCCAATGGCAAAACCTTTCAGTACTTGCGCTCGATTGGCAATCACTTCGTTAACGTTCATATTACTTTGTGTTCCAGAGCCTGTTTGCCAAATTACGAGCGGAAATTCATCTGCAAGTTTTCCAGCAAGGATTTCGTCACAAACTGCAGCAATAGCATCTCTTTTTTCGATTTGAAGAACCCCTAAATCACAATTGGCAAAAGCAGCAGCTTTTTTTAAATAAGCAAATCCCTCGATGATTTCTTGTGGCATAGAAGCCGAAGGACCAATTTTAAAATTATTTCTGGAACGTTCTGTTTGTGCTCCCCAGTATTTATCGGCTGGAACTTGCACTTCGCCCATCGTATCTTTTTCGATTCTGTATTTCATTTTGTCGCTGTATTTGATTCTCAAATTTAAGTAATACAATACTTTTAAAATTATTATTAACTATTTATTGGTAAAAAAAAATATTAAACATACATTTGTAGCTACATTCAAAAATTCCGGAAAACATGTTTGAATTTCAACAGTATTTAGGCTTTTTACTTTTCTTAACCGTTCTTACAATAGGATTTTGGTTAATGTTTTTCTTGGTTAGTTTCGTTTCCTATTGGGTTGGCGGAGCTACTTGGGAAGCTTATAAAGAGAAAAAAGCAAAAAAGAAAGCAGAACAATCAGTTTAAGATTGAGCGCTAAATAAAAAAAGGACTCAAAATGAGTCCTTTTTTTTATAGGTATAAAAAAATTGTAACTTAACTTAATGTGCAGTTTTTATTTGATTATCTACGATGTTATATTTTCATTGGTATTCTCTTAATTATTTTTTTATTAGTCGTTTAATGAACTTTCCTTTGTTTGAATCTATTATCAAAAAATAGATTCCTGTTGTTAAGTCAGATAAATTTAAGAAGCCTTCAGTATTGTTATTATTTATTAAAACCTCCTTAATTGAACGACCATTTGGATCTAAAATCTGTAATTTGCTAATGATTATGGCATCGTTTACAACTATCTTGAAGTTATCGGAGGACGGATTAGGACAAACGTTTATGGAAATATTTGGGTATTTAATACTCTCAACACCTAACGGTTTTACAAGATCAAACTGCATCCAATTTAAATTAAAACCTGGTTGCGAAACGCGCATTTTTAAAGTGTAGACACCGGCGAGCATATCAGATTGTATGGTTGTTGTTTTCCAGGTTTGCCATCCTCCTGTAATAGGTGTAGTAATAAAACCGAGATTTTTTGAGATTCCGTTTGAAATTAAAATTAACTCTAATTGTCCTTGTTGATTTTGAGCTGCTGATCTTATACTTACATTAAAAGTTCCACTATCAGCTATGTATACACGGTACTCTGCAAAATCGCCACTATCAGTATAACCAATATTTTGACCTCCATCTGTATCGGTCGTTGTTTCTACTGTTAATCCTTGCTGAGTAGTGAATTCCTCGGCTTGAATTCTTCCTGCTATTAAGGCTCTTTTTTTAAGGTTATTGCTTACTGAATAATTTACTAGTGGACCTAAAGTACTGTTGTAAGTTGATGTTAAAATATTTCCATCGTGATAGACTCTAATTCCATCTAAATAATAAAAAAAGTCCTTAAGCTTAAGCAAAATTACTCTGTTATTATTTGGATCAATTTCAGCAGAGGTGATAATTCTGGTTACATTATTTACTTTAATACTAAAATTTGATGCAGAAAGTGATTGGGGCACTAAGGGCTGATTTACTATTATTTTTATAGATTTTTCATCATCATTTGTACTTGAACTTAAAGCTTGCAAAGCAGGCGCAGGATCTGTAGAATTTTTGAATTCAACACTGCTCATATTGTATCCGACAGTACCAATCACTTTTACTTTTAAGGTTTGAATTCCAGATTCGAGGTAAACATTAGGAATGAGTTTACTACTAAACTTATTCCATCCACCACTATTGCCTAGAACTACACTTCCAGCAACATCGACATCGTTCATAGAAAATTGTACCTGACCTCCAGATTGAACTGAAGCATATCTGAAGTTAATGTTGTAAAATCCTGTTTGTGCAACATTAATGGTATAGTTCATCCATTCCTGATCTTTAGTGAAACCTATTTGATACCCATTGCTGTTTATGATATCTGTGCTCGCTTCAATATCAACACCGTCATTTCTATAATTCCAGCCCGAATTCCAGGCTTGAAATTGACCAGTTGTTAGTGAATAATTGGCATTATCAACATCGTAGTAGGCTACACCGTTGGTGCCAAGATCGTAATCTGAAAGATGAATTACTCCAGGAAGCACATGCTTTTTAAACGGGATATGTGTATTTTGTTGCGGTTGACGCAATAGAGCATCAACGACATCTTTATAATAAACATTATTATCCACGAGCAGGTCGTCAGTTAATTGTTTTAAGCCTTGAATAGCATTTGCGGCAGTTGGCGCTGGTTGTTCTCCTTTCCAATACTTTATAATAGATTCATATTTTGGATTAGAATTAACTGAAAAAGGGCTAACGATTGTAGCTATCCGTTTCCATGGCCACCAAGCCCAACCAATGTTGTTGTCTTCATATAATTTTACAGCATCTCTGTACCAAACATTTGAGTTTTCACCGGATTCTCCGCACCATAATGGCACATTATGTTGGTTTCTCATATTTAGAACCCAATCTATAGATCCGGGCCCATTGTCACTCCAGTATTTATGAAAACTGTATACCAAATTGGAATCCCAAGGAGGTGTTAATCCACTAAAATCATTTGCAAACCAATTTCCTTCAATAAATATAATATGGTTTTGATCCACAGCTCTAATTGTATTTGTAATTTGAATATAAAAATTACGAAGCTCATTTGCACCTAAATCCCAGTTAGGTTCATTGAGTATATCATAGCCGCCTATCCATGGTTCATTTTTATAGCGTTCCGCTATTTTTCCCCAAAGTGCAATAGTTTTACTTTTATTTAAAGGACTTTCCCATAAAGAGGGCTTAGTTGTGTCATAATCACTAATAGCTTGATCATGTCCTTGACCACCCGGTGCGGCGTGAAGATCTAAAATCAGGTAAATATTTCTGGCCTTACACCAGTTCAATAAATTATCTACCATTTCAAAACCTTTGGGTAACCAAGTATTTTGACCTTGAATTGGCTCATCTTCAATAGGAAGCGTAAATAAATTATAATGCAATGGCAGCCTAATGCTATTAAATCCCCATTTAGCAATAGAATCTATATCTTGCTCGGTAACGAAATTTTTTCGCCAATTGTCGTAAAACTTTTCAGTCTCTGTTGTTCCAATAAGCGTATTTAGTTTTTTTTTGAATTCAAATTGTGTATTTGCGCCACCTGAGGAGTTCATCATATAGCCCTCCTGAAGCATCCATCCGCCAAGTCCAACCCCTTTCAAAATAACTTCTTCTCCATTAGAGTTGATTATATTTTTATTCAAAGTTCTTAGGTTTTGGCCGTAATTTGTTAGCGCTGTTAGTAAAAACAACCCGATATATATCTGTTTCATAAAGCAAATTTTTATTGTTACCCCATTGGGCATAATTTTAGAAAACATAAGTGTAAGTAGTGCTATTCTACAAAAAGAAAATAGTACTCTAGCTTCTACCAGTAGTATGGAGAATAGGTTTTAAGATGAGATTTTATGTTCTTTAAGATAGATTTCTACCGAAAATACATAGTAAACTAAATCTCATCTTTAAACACTACTTATACTCAAGGAGTCATTTTATAGATTATCTAACCCATACAATGTGATTTCTGACCCATTTATGTATTGTTCGCTTCCGTAATTGGCGGTAAGACTGATTTTTAAGTATCTGAAAGGTTCCGAAGTATTGTCAAGCGAAAAATCATGACCTTTTGCAGCAATATCTAAAGCAGCAGCTGAGATATTTCCCGCACTATCTCTAGGATTTCCGATGTCAAATTTACCTAGCAAAGTCCAAGTAACTGAATCATTACTTGAGTATAAATCAAAAGATTTCATATTTTCTTCTTGATAGTAATACGGTACTCCAGCTGGACCTCCATACCAAAATGCTCGTTGCCAAACTTTAAAACGCTTTATTTTAACTTTCTTATTGAGGTCAACTACGATATCTAAAGGCCATTTAAGACTTCCACCGTTGTTATTTCGCCAAATCATAAAATAACTGTTGTCTGCATTAGAAGCGGCAGTATCTATAATATTATCCCAAAAATTTATAGTTTTACCTTCATAAGCATTTCCATTAACAGATTTTGCACTGACTAATGTCCAAGTAGATTTATCAATAACTTGTTCAAAAAGAGGTTTTAAGGTTGCTTTTAATTCTAGCGCAGTGGTGTTTCCATCAATATCTTCTACCTTCGTAGAGAATGTCATTTCAACTGATTCTAGACCTCTTACATAGATACTTTCTTTAGGTTTGCTAGAGGATAAAATTCTTACTGTCTCTTTACCTGCATTTACAATATGTACATAAACGAAAACTGTTTTGGCGGCACTGTTGTCCCATGTGATTTTAACACCACCCAAATCTGGAGTAATTTGGATGCTTTTTTGAACTAAGAATATGTAGGATTCAAGGGGAGTTAAATCAACATCAACTACGTCTGACACATTTCCTTTTTCATCAATTACGTACAAATGAACTTTAGCCGCGGTCGTCTGATTAAGTCCGTTAATTTCTATTTCTGAATTGTTTTTGCTAGAAACTCTATACACTTCTTTCCCTAAGGCATTTACATAAATAGCCTTTACATAGGATATATCTGGATCAGATGGAAGTTTGTATTTAATTATTCCACCGCCATTAGTAGGTGTTACAGCAACAACGGTTAACTGGGATGGAGCTGTTGTATCACCATCGTCATTTTTTGAACAAGAAGCAACAACGATCAGCAGTAATAGTAATGTAGTTGTTATATTTTTTTTTATCTTTTTCATAGTGCTTTTTTTAAAATTACCAACCTGGATTTTGAACTAAATTCGGATTTACTGACATCTCCTGAAAACTAATAGGCGCGAAGTAATCTCTCGGAGTTTTGAATGATCTTATTCCAACATCCCTAAGGGTGTAATAGTCAACTTCTTTAGATTCGTCTACAGTCCAGCCTTTTACTGGAGTAGTAAAATATAAATTAGCAAGTTTCCATCGTCTGATGTCGTTGTACTTATTTCCTTCAAAGGCTAGTTCGATCATACGTTCCTGACGAATGATATCTCGTAATCCTTCTTTTGTAGTATGTTTATTAAGTGTTTTAGCAATTGCAGGATTGCTCCAAGCCAATTCTATAGATGGAACTCCTGCACGATCTCTAATGGCGTTAAGCAAATCGTATATTTCTTGACTTGGACCGTTAAGTTCATTAAGTGCTTCAGCATAATTTAAATATAATTCACCTAGTCTTATTATTGGCCAAGGATAAGATATCAATTTACTGTAGTCAGAACCTTCTGAGTCAGGATGAACAATCTTTTTTAAGGCATATCCCGTGATTAAATAATCATTAGTGTTTGCCTTACGACCGTATGCTTCTCCAGCACGCATTTTAAGATTCCATAAACTGCCCCAACTTCTATTGATGCCACGGTCAAAACCAATAGAAGCATAAAATCTAGGTTCTCTGTCTAAATTAATTTTTGCAGTTCTGTCTCCGGTTTGTGCATAAAACCTTTGGTTAAAGCCTATAGTTGCAACACTAAAACGATTAGTATAATCAAAACTTAAGTCTTCATTTATAGGTAATCCATTTTTTGTATAATACATTTCTACTGCCGCCATTGTAGGAGAAACCCATTGCCAAGAAGCTTCTGTTGCGGAGGCAGCTGGATTTTTCATTAAAGAAGCTGCCTGCAAACGCCACCATCCAGTAACTGGATTTGAATTCCCCCAAAGAAGCTCAGAATTCCAAGCTTTAGTAATTACAAAGCGAGTGTTATATTGTTTGCGTATAAACTCGAATTGAGAATTGTAAGAATCAAAAACAGGATAACTATCATTGTAAACATATAAAGTTGCTCCTTCAGCTTTTGCGAAATCTAAAGCTTCTTTTGACGCAGTAGCAGCCAATTCCCATTTTTTAGGATCTTCTTTTAGATTAAAAAAAGGAGTTCCTTTTTTGTTTAAAAAAGTAGAATAAAAAGCACTATTTCCATTAAATAGGGGACTAGCGCTATATAACAAAATACGAGACTTTATCGCTTTAGCAATCACCTGATCAATTCTTCCTAAGTTGTTCGTACCTATTACTTTTTTTGGTAGATTTTCGATAGACTTATCTATGGTTTGAACTACGTAGGAAAAACATTCGTCAACAGTATTTCTTTCTACTCGTACCGTTGCATCATCTGCAGATATTGGAATATTGGTATCGATTATAGGAATAGGACCATATTGATTTAATAATAGAAAATGATAATAGGCTTTTAAAAATTGAGCCTCTGCTTTCCATTGGTTTTTTTCGGTTTGATTCATGTCTACCACTTGATCAATATTTTCAATCAAAATGTTACAACTACGAATAGCCTGCCACAATGAATCCTGACCTTTACCAGCAACCGAATATCCAGACCAAAAACCATAAAGTGGAGTAGAAACTGATTGTTGTCCTTTCATTATTCTTATTGCATCTGTTTCTTTTGCAACTGGTGTTGTTAATTCGTCACTTAACAGCACATTTGTAGAATAAACACCATCGTTTTGTGGTAAATAGCTATAGCAATTTGCCAGTGCATTATACGCTTTTTCCTTGCGGTTAAAAATCAAATTAAGTTGTTGGGTGCCATCCGGAACGATGTCTAGATAGTTTTCACAGGAGGAAAACATCATAACTCCTAACAAACATATTGAAGTAAATTTATTTTTTAAAGTCATCTTTTCGTTTTTAAAATTTTAATTGAATACCTAAATTAAGTACCTTTTGTGGAGGATATCCTAAACCATTTCCACCCATTTCAGGATCCCATAATTTGAATTTTGAAAAATTCGCCAAGTTTAATCCGGTAAAGTATAAACGGGAATTAACATTATTAAAAAACTTCGCCCATTTTTTTGGAATTGTATATCCTATTTCGATACTTTTTAGTCTCAAAAAGTCACCATCTCTTTGCCACCAAGTTGAAGATTTCTCATTATTTTGAATTTTATAAGTAGAAAGTCTAGGCCAAAAAGCATTTGGATCTGGATTATTTTCTGACCAGTAATTATCAGCAATTACAGTCAAAGCATTACGCTCATTAACAAAAGGAGCTATAGATTGTGGTTCAATAAAGAAAGATGATCGTGCAACACCTTGCATAAATAAAGAGAAATCTATATTTTTATATCCCATTGAAAATCCAAAACCATAAACTATTTCTGGAACTGTTGGTTTTCCTATAGACGTTTGGTCAAGTTCGTTAATCACACCATCTTTATTGATGTCTTTGTATTTAATATCCCCTGGTAAATAAGTATTTGTTGACGAAAATCCATTAAATTGTTCAGGAGAATTTTTGATATCAGCTTGATCAATAAATAAACGTTCAGCAACATAACCCCATTGTTGATTAACAGGATGTCCAATTCTACTTAAATTTTTATTTTGAAATTCAGGTTCCCCGTTTACAAGGACTTTGTTTGTAGCATAGGTAAAACTTCCTCTAGCAGTAAGATAAAAATTTGGAGTAAAGGACTGATTATAATCAAGCGAAATATCGACACCTTCAGATCTAACCTCACCAAGATTACTGCTAATTGCGGTAGTTAACCCCATTGTTTGAGGAATGTATTGTCGTGACATGTAAATGTTTCCACGATGTTCTACGAAATAGTCATACTGTAATGTGAATTTACGAGCTATTCCAAGTTCAAAGCCTAAGTTTGATTTTCTAGCTACTTCCCAAGTAACGTCAGAGTTTGCATATCTGTTAACTAAATATCCATTGTAATAGTTATTGTAATTCTGACCAAATGCATAAGATGTTCCACCATTACTTAAGTTAACATCTGATAGGTAGAAAAAACGGTCACTTGGACTTGATATTCCATCATTTCCAACTAAACCATAAGTATATTTAATTTTAAATAAATTTATTCCGGGAGCTGCATCTTGAAAAAATTTTTCGTTTGATACAATCCAACCTAAGCCTATTGAAGGGAAAAATCCAAATCGATTTTTCTTGGCGAATTTTTCAGAACCATTGTATCCAAAATTTCCTTCTACAAAATATCGGGTATCATAATTATAAGAGGCTCTACCGGAGACACCCATATTTCTTGAAGGTAATGTAGAAAAGGCTGTATTGCCACCTATTGTATTAAGTGCTTCGCTAAAATTAACTACTAGTAAGCCTCCAATTTCATGTTTTTCCTTAAATGTCCGGTTATACTGAGAAACTACTTCATAATAAAAATTGCTATTTCCATTATTAAATATAGTTGGGTTATTTAAAAATTCTGTTCCTTCTTGAATTTGATACAGTGAATTTTTAATACCTTCTTCTGTTTGTGTTTCTGACATACCATAATAAAATGGAGTGAAACTTCTTTGATTTTCATTTTCGGTAAACGTTCTTACTGATGCCATACCCCTAATTTGTAATCCTGGAGTAATATATTTTAAATCCTCAGAAATTTGAAATTGTGCCAATGTGGTATTAGAAAATCGGTCTTTATATCCTTTTACACTTTCCGCATAAGGATTAGGATAACCGCCATTTCCTTTATTACCAAATAATGTATGGTTGTAATTTTCCGTAATTTCGTCTCTTGCAAATACTTTTGGAAAATTAGCAGGGTTGGCTTGAGCAACCATTCCAAATATATCTGAAGCACCTACTACAGGACCATTATAGCGTTCGAATAGGGAATAAAATTTAACTGCTATTTTTGTGGTTTTTGTCAAGTTAATATTGACGTTAGCTCTTAAGTTTGATCTTTGAATATCTATATTGTTATTAAAATTATTTAATGGTTCTACTTTAAGTAATCCCGTTTCGTTAGTGTTAGCTACTGATAGATAGTATTGTGCGACCTCGCCACCACCATTTACATCTATGTTGAATTTTTTATTTAAAGTGTAATTTTTGAATAAGGCATGATACCAATCTACATCGGGATATATATTAGGATCTAAGCCAGAACGTGTGCCTTCAATTTTTTGTTTAGAATAAAGTAGGGTTGCTGACTCATCTCTAGAACGTTGCGCACGGTTATATAACTCCATATAATCAACCGCACCTAAAAAATGATTTATTTGTGACGGAGCAGAGAACGAATTTTCATATCGCATAGATACTTTTGCTTTTCCTACTTTTCCTTCTTTTGTGGTTACTAAAATAACACCATTTGCACCTCTAGCACCGTATAATGAAGTAGCTGTAGCATCTTTCATGATAGAAAAAGTTGCAATATTATCAGGTTCAATTCGAGCCAAATCTGAAGTTGTAATTTCTAATCCATCCAAAAGAATTAAAGGGTTGTTTTTATATCCAAAAGTAGTTACTCCACGAACAAAAAATTCAGCATTATCTGCTCCAGGTTCTCCTGATCGTTGGTATGATATTAAACCTGCAATCTTACCTGCAAATGCAGTTGTTAAATTTGATGATGGAATTTTTAATTCACTTGTCTTTATGGTAGAAATAGATCCAATTACACTATTTTTCTTTTGTTTTTGAAAGGCAACTACGACCACTTCGTCAAGTGCTTTTTGGTCTTCGTTCATTATTATATTAATAATCTTATGGGTGCCAACCACTTTTCTTTCAGTTATAAAACCACTATATGCGAAATTTAAGGTTGCTTTTGGACTTTTTACTTTAAGTACATAATTTCCATCTAAATCAGTATTGATTCCGTTCGTAGTTCCTTCCTCAACAACAGAAGCTCCAATTAGTGGTAATCCTGCATTATCAATAACATTTCCTTTTACTAAAGTTTCCTGAGAATAGTTAGAATAAGTAATAAAAAGAGATGCAATTAGAAATAAAATCTTAAATGGAATTGGTTTAATTTTTTGCATTTTTTATTTGGTTTTTAAACTAAAGAGGAGTGTAGTACTCCTCTTTAGTTTTCTTTTGTTTAACAAATTACTGTTTGATTAATTTTTTTACTGCACCATTAATTTCAATGAAATAAAATCCACTGTTTAAGTTTTTTAATGATAATTCATTTTGATCTGTAGTGTATTTGTTGATTTCTCTACCATTAACATCTATTATTCTGATGTTTTTTGTACCATCAATATTTTTAAAGTAGATCTTGTCATTTACAGGATTAGGATAAAAATTGATCTCTTCCTTAGTATTATTTTTTACCGATAAGGCTGAAGTTTGAAGTGTTTTAAAATCATCTATATAAAATCTTCCAACCTTAGATGCATCACCAGGAATAACAAAAATAAAGGCATGATTAAATGAAGTAGCCGTTAATAGTGCTGTATCAAAATAAAGCGTTTGCCATTTATTTACTAATAAGATATCTTTAGTAATTTCCATATTTCCAGTTTGGGCACCATCCTCTTTTGCATCCGCAAGTTTAAACATCATTTGTGTTTTCATTGGAGAATATACTCTAACAGCAAAAACATTCTTTTTACTAGGATCTACTGCTGCGTTTAGTTCAAAATGAAGACGCTCCCAACCATACCAAGAATTTCCTTTGTCCCATTGAAGCACATTATTTGAAGCACTTACTGGATCAACTACAGTAGCAGAAGCACCAGCTGGATTGCCCATAGTTTCAGTTACATTTACTTGAGAAGCACCATCAAAATCATTATACATTACAATAGTAGGAGCAACTGAAGTTGTATATGTTGAAGACAATCCTGTAATAGCTGTATTATTTTCTTTATACTCAACAACATTATCTTTCATACCAAACCAGTAAGTAGTGGTTGGGCTTAACATTGCATCTGGGATAATAGTTATTTGAGATTTAGTAGCACTTAAAACCGCAGTCATTGGTACTAAAGGACCAGAAGCATTATTTTCTCTAAGTTCTACGACAGTTGTTGCATCTGCAATGGCTGAATCATCAATATTTCTAAATTGAAAGTTTGAAGTAATAGTTGGGTACAAATAAGGGGCAACATTTGTTGCTGATGTTGAAGGTGTTAAGGTCGTAAGTGCTGCAGGTGGCACATTACTTTTTTTGAAATCATCAAAATAATAAACACTTCCAGCAGTTGATCCTGCTGATTTGTCTCTATCAAAATAAATTTGTACTCTATTTAAATTAGTACGAGTTTCGGTTCCAAAATTATATACTAACTCAACCCATTTATTAACTTCGGTTACATTAATCTTTTGCTCAATTCCTTGTCCATAATCTGGATAATTTTGCACTCTAACAGTAACGTCTAAAGGCTTATCTACCCATACTTTAACTTTGATGAACGGTGTTTCTGCAAAATCGACTGCAGTTATAGGGGAATTACCTGCAACAAGGGAATTTTCTAAACCAGAATCATTTCCTGCGTGAGTATAACTTCCAACATTGGATGATAGATTAATTCCTGAAGCATCTGGATTGGGTATTTTTAAAAATCCAGTACCGCCCCAACTTTCAAAACCAATAGTAGCATTTGCAGTATCAAAATCAAAAAGCATTTCATTTAATGGACCAACAACTGCTGCTTTGCTTGTAAAACTTGCTGAAACAGCGGTTACAGGAGTACCGTCAGCATAAAAAACATTTCCAATAATACCATACCAGTATACTTGACCATTTGCTAAATCACTTGTGGGATCGATTGTTATTTTATTATCACCATTAATAGTTGCTGTAAACGGCACATCAACTCCAGCGCTACTATTTAACCTCACAGCTATTTTACTTGTAAAATCAGTAATAGTTCCGCCAGTATTTGTATCGAAAAACTTATCGTTTGTACTAAGTACTAAATTTGAAGCAATTGAAACGTCTGTAGCACTATTTGCAGGATTAAACGAATGTCCAGGAGCCGAGTATAATGCAGGACCAACAATATCATCAAAATAATAAGTATCTCCTGCAGTAGTATTTGCTCCTCCTATTTTTATAACCATATTATTCATAAAAATATTTGAAAAAGCACTAAAATCGAAGGTTAACTCAACCCATTGATTTAATTGTCCAGCAGTAACAGAGGCGGAAGCTTCTATATAATTGCCATAATCTGGACTGTTTTCTAAATGCATTGTTACAGTTATCGCTTCTTGAGACCAAACTTTCATTTTAAAAATTGGAGAAGAAGCTAAATTAAAAGGCTTTGGGAACTCTGTTTGAGGATCTATTACACCAATACCAATATTGTTATCACCACCAGCAGTAAATTGTCCAACAAATGCAGAGGTATTGATACCTGCAGGATCTGGATTGACAATCTTTGCAAAAGTGGATGAGGAGTTCCAACTGTTAAAAACAATAGTTGGTTTGTTAACATCAAAATCGACGTGTGTAACTTGCCCTAAAACAATGTTTAGGTAAAACAACGTTACTAGTAGTAAAATTTTTTTCATGATAAATAGTTATTAATTAATAAGTTAAATTCAATTGTCAAAATAGCTATTCTTGAAACTTCATTTTTTTTATTAAACTTCACAAATAGTAGTGAAGGAAAATTTAATTAAACTTAATCGACTGCCTTAAAATCGACTTTAAATAGAACTTAATAAAAAAGACAAAGAGTTCGAAACATCTATTTTCACAAAGGCAAATTTTATAAATATTTAGGTGGAATAGTTAAAATGCACATCTACAAAAATCAATCACTACCTTGTAGAGACCTCTACAACACCTCAACAAAAAGCTCGCTAAAGGCATATTTTACTATAAATTTGAGTTGAAATAAGTAAAGTATTAATAGCTTTTAATGGGTTATAAATTATAGAGTTGTATTAAAAAGGGATAGATTTTTATACTAATAATAAAAAAAACATTGAATAATTACGAATTGTTAAACCTATAACTTTCATTGGAAGTGAATAATGGAGCACTACAATTTGTTATTGATGTTGAATAAAAAGATTATGTAGAATAATAAAGAGGATAAAAAAATAAACAATCTGAACTCCTTCTTGGAGAATTAAATAGAGCAAGCGTATCGAATCAATCTCTTGTTTTTGAAGTAAATATTAATCAGAATCATATTTCTAAAAGGTGGATCAAATACAATTCTTGCCTTATATGAATAAAGAATAGGAAGTAGGATGTAATGCAGATTTAAACTTAAATACTTTTGAAGGATCTTGTTTACATAATAATGTGCACCTAGAATTTACATTATAGGAATAGTTCTCAAGCAAATCTATAAACTAATATAATGCACGAAAAACAGCAATTTAGCTGAAAGAAGTGAAGAGGATTATAGGACTTCTGGGCGTTTGGTTTTTATACTATAAAAGCAAAGATTTACTAGCTTAGCTTGAATTATTTAATTGTAATAAGAGATTAAAAAGTTTGAATATAGGTTACTAGATTAGTGGATTGGTCAATATTTAGTTTTTTTCGTAAGCGATATCTATTTTGCTCAATACTTTTAATAGATATGTGCATTAATGCAGCAATTTCCTTTGAGGATAAATTAATTTTGAGATAGGCACTTAATTTTATTTCACTAGACGTCAGATCAGGGTGTTTTTCTCGTAGTTTTTCAAAGAAATCAACATGTGCATTTCTAAAATGAAGTTCAAAAGTGATCCAATCATCTCTATCTTCTAAACTAGTATTAATTTTTTTCAACACTTTTTGTATTGGAGAATGCAATGAACTATTTAGAATATTTTGATCTATTTTTGTGATGTCTGTTACTAAATCTGTCAATAATTCATTCTTTTTTATATTATTGAGAGTGGATGAAGCTAAGGCGGAGTTCTTCTTTTTTATTTCCAAATTTAAATTTTCTTCTCGCAATAGAAGCATTTTTCTTTCGGATTCTAGCCTTTGTATTTCAAACTTTTCTATCTGGCTTTTTCTTTTTAATTCTTCTTCTAATTTTAAATTAGCCAGTTGTTTTTGGGATTTTCTTTTATAATAATTACGGTACACATAATTAATTAAAATTAAGAGTAAGAAATAAATTAAATAAGCAAATTTTGATAAATACCAAGGTGGTCTTACGTAAAATTTCTTTATGATTGTTTCTGAAACTGCTACATTTTCTCCTCCTGTTCTTAGTTCTAATACATAATCGCCATAGGACAAACCTGGAAAATTTAATTCGGTCAAATAATCCCATTTAGACCACTTTTTATCCAAACCAATTAATCTGTATTGAATTTTTTTAGAGTTTCCTAAAGGCATATTTGGTAAAGCGATACTAACTTTTATAAAATTATTCTTATAAGGAATTTCTAAAATATCTTTTTTATTTGTTGAAGACATTATAGTATCTGTCGTACTAATTAATTCGATATACTTAATTACTGGCAAGACTTTATGGTTCTCAAGTTCCGGATGATTTATATTATGGAAAGCCATTCCGTTCACAATACCTATTCCAAATACGGAGTCATTAATTCTACTAAATTTATTAAAGTCGTTCAAGTGCTTATTTCTAATGGAATAAAATGGCTCTTCTATATTCGTAAAAACATTTCCTTTCCTTGAAATATATCCCAACGTTTTTGCAGTTGAATACCAAAATAAATTGTCATACTGATAAATACTATTTATATTCTTAATGTCTTTAAAGAGAGCTGAAGGATATTTTGCTCTTACAAAAGTATTTTGGAGAGGGTCATAATTAAAAAAACCATTGGGGTTATAGAAAACCAAATCGTTATCAATTTTACAGATATAAGCAAAGGGTTTTACAAACTTGTTTGTGATTCCATAAAACTCAAATCCCTTGAGCTCTAGTCCGTTATCTGATAGTCTTAAACGATAATATCCTTTGGTAGGATGTGCTACCCATAGCTGACCATATCTATCAAATTCCATAAATCGTGATGACTCGCCATAGTCTTTCCATTTTTTATAAAATTCCCATTTATTATTTATTCGTTTAAAAACGCCAATACCAGAATAAAAACCAACGTACATAACATCATTAAATTTGGGATGTTTTCTAAATAACCAAGCACCACCTTCGATGTGAATTGTTTTTAATTTTTTATTTTCTAATGAAAAAACACCTTCGTGCGAGCCAACTAATATTTGGTTATCAATTTTCTCTATTTGCCAGATTTGACCTAAACCTACATCAATAATTTTTGGTTGTGATCTAGGTTTTAAAATGTTTTTCACAAATAATCCTTGATTAGTTCCTAAATATAATAAGGAATCTTGCAATTGACTTGTGTAAACAGTTCCGATTTTGCCATCAGTATCTAATAAGTAGTTTGTATTGCTATTAATTTGAATATAAGTTATTCCATTTTCTAGCCCCAACCAGATATTATGATTTAAATCCGTAAATACTTTTCTAATGGTATTATCTAGAAGTCCATTACTTTTTTCTAAGTGTAAGAGAATTTTTCCTTGTGAAGAAACCACATAAATTCCGTTTCTAACCGTGCCAATAATTAAGTTGTCTTTTTGAAACTGTTGAACGTCAGTAATTAGGTATTTATCAATTATACTGTTAATTTCCCATATCTTTTTTTGGAGTTTATTGTCTTTCAAGGTCCAAATTCCTTTGCCTTTAGTGACTATTAGTAATTCATTTAAATTTTGAGCAAATACTCCAACAATATCTAATTCTACTTTGTTCGTACCAGCTATTAGTGATAGTTTTTTTTTCTTGATCTCAAAAAGTCCCAAATCTGCATCTTGAATATACCCCTTTTTCAAAGATGAAAAAAGGAATTTAAAACCTTTAGAGGCATTAAATGAATCTAATTTTTTTGATATTGGATCGTATATATAAATTTGCTGAAATGTTTGAAAGAGAATTTTTCCGTTAATTTCTTTAATACTAACAAAAACAGGAAGTAGTGGATTGTCAGGTCTAGTTTTGCTAAAAAATAAACTGGTATATTTTAAATTACCGTTATCGTTTTTAGTCCAATATCCAAAGCCACCATGTCCAGAAGTGTAAATGTGGTTGTTGTCTTTATATAGAACTGAACGCAAATCTGATTCATTGCCAAATTTATAAGTTTTCCATCTAATACCATCATATTCTAATAAACCCGCAGCTGTTGCAAAATACATTTCTCCAGTTAAATTTTGGGAAATATCAAAAACCACCAAGTTGGTTTTGGCTTCATCTTCAGTAAAATTTTTGATTAATGGTGTTCCAGGAATAGTGAAAAACTGTGCTAAAAGAGAGTTGCTGAAAATTAGAAAAATTAGAAAAATTAATTTTGTTATTCTATTTTTAATAATTAATGGTGATAGGATTGATGTACTCGATATCATAAAGTGTCTTTCATTTTTCATTAATTTCTGTAGCGATCATTATTTTCTGGCGTTTCGTCTGAATCAAGGTTTGGTAAAACCAGAAATAAAATAAGGCAATAACTTTTAATTAATTTTTTGATATTTTGAAAATCAGTATTTTTAAGGTAAATTTTGACCAAAATTAAACAAATGATTATTCAAATTAAAGCCCTAAAATTAGTAATAATCTATGCAGTAAACTATGATAAATTTTAAAAAGATTTAAAAATTTACTTGATGAGATTTAAAAAAAGTTTGTCAAATAAAATGAATAGATATTTTTTTGGAGACAAAATTCATACTAGTTAAGTTTATTTTTCAAGTTTAAAGAAAGAAAAAGGATCAATAATGATGACTCAGTTAAAACGTGGGGCATAAGCACGTAATTATCTATTTTTTTAAATTATCTATCAATTAATTTGGAATATAAGTAATGATAAAAAAACAATGTCATTTCTTAAAACCATATAAGGAAATATGAATATTTAAGTTTTTGCCTAGATCATTTTCTTATATGCCTTATATTGTGAAACATTACTGAAAAAGAATATAAAAAACAGCCTTATATTTTCAGAAAATCAAGAAAAAGAATTAAAATTTTGTTCTCACAATTATTTGACCGGTTATTAATTAGAAGAAATTATGCTAAAACTTTTGAGGGTTTTAAAACAAGAATTTTAGTAAAAATAACAGCTTTAACTTTGGTTCAATATATCAATAAATTTATCTTTGATAGGCCAATAAATAATTTCAAAAATCAAATAATTTAATTATACCCAACGGGTTATATTACTTAAATCTCGTCAAGAAAATAATGTTTTTTAATTGCAAATATCCACACTAATGTATTTTCAGGATTTGGAGACTTAAAAAAAAAAGTTTTTTTTACCTTCATTTCCTGCAGAATCAAGATTTTTCAAAGAAAATTTCTTTAGAAACGTCATTTTAATAAAAGATATAAAACTTATCACTGGGTGGGTAGTTCAATTGGTTTTAAATTCTGAAGCTAATAACTATGTGTTTACACTTTAATTTAGCACGAAAAATGAAAATAATTAGCTATATTTGGTTCATTTTAATAGTACAAATGCTATAAGAAAGCATTTCAATGAATCTGAGGCTGAGTCGTTGAATGCTGTTAAAGTAGAGACTAGTACTTTATTGATGTCCAGTACTTGACTAGTTAAAAAAAAAGATATGATTTGTAACTTATAGACACAATTACCTTAATAAATGGACTTTAAATCTATATCGTTCAAAAATAGATAATAATAAAAACGATTTAGGGGATTTTATTCTCCTTTGTAAACCATTAACCAATTTATGAAACATTTCTTAATTATTTTAGCATCACTTTTTGGCAATTTAATTTCAACTTATTCGCAAAATAAACCTTCTTTTGACGAAACCAATTTGAAAGTTAATTGGGAATTAATTTCTAATAATTATCAAAAGAAAGAAAAAGTAGTCTGTTCCTTTAAGTTTACCAATTCGGGCAAAATTGATTTTCCGGCTTCGGGATGGACGATATATTTCAATAATTTCCAAAATATTCCTTTAGATTCTTCTACAGATAATTTTATTATTTCACACTTAAATGGTGATTTATTTCAAATTAATCCAACTAAAAAATTTAAAGGATTAAAGTTAAACCAAAGCATTGATTTTAATTATTTAATTCAAGGAACACTTCTTAATTTAACTAGATCACCTTCAGGTTTATACATTGTTTGGGATACTAATCCCGAAAAAGGATATGTTATAAAAAATTATGTTTTGAAACCAATTGTGGACAGTTCCGTAAATTTTATTAAACCAGAAACAATTTACAGCAATAACAAAGTAATCGAAGATATTCCTTTTGAAAATCTACCCAAAATTTTTCCCTCACCCGAGTATTTCAAAGAAAAGGAAGGTGTATTTGTATTAGATAAAAATGTTGTAATCAACTCTGATTCCCAATTTTTGAATGAAGCAAAATACTTTTCAAATGAATTGGCTAAAGTTATTGAAACTAAAATTGCTATCAATCCAAAAAATTTTGTTGGCAAACAAATCGTGTTGAAGAAAATTGATTTGGATAAAGAAGAAGGATATCTTCTGGATGTTCAATCTGATAAAATTGTAATTTCTGCGTCAACATCTGGTGGGATTTTTTACGGAATGCAATCCTTAAAATCCCTATTTCCTACAGACTCTTGGAAGGCAAAATCATTAACAATAGCCATTCAAAATTGTAATGTAAAAGATGCACCTCGTTTTGGATTAAGGAGTTTTATGTTAGATGTGGCTAGAAATTTCCAGTCAAAAGAGACTGTTTTCAAAATTTTGGATGCAATGTCTTTATACAAAATGAACACGTTTCATCTTCATTTTAGTGATGACGAAGGATGGCGAATCGAAATTCCATCACTACCAGAACTAACTTTTGTAGGCGGAAAACGTGGGTTTACATTGGAAAGTTCTTCCTATTTACCATCAGCATATGGTTCAGGTCCAGATATTGGATTTTATCCAGGAAGTGGCTATTATTCAAAACAGGATTTTATAGAAATTTTAAAATATGCAACCGAAAGACACATTCAAGTTATTCCCGAAATTGAATCACCAGGACACAGTCGTGCTGCCATAAAAGCGATGGATTATCGTTATAATAAATTTTTGAAACTAGGAAATCAAGCAGAAGCCGAGCGTTATTTACTTCGTGATATAAATGATAAATCCGTTTATACTTCAGCACAAAATTGGACAGACAACATTATGTGTGTGGCTTTGCCATCAACTTACAATTTCCTTGAGAAAGTAATTGACGAAATTTTGGTAATGTATAAAGATGCCAACGCACCACTTACTACAATTCACCTTGGCGGAGATGAGGTTCCAGCAGGAACTTGGAAACTTTCTCCTTTATGTAATAAATTGATTGACGAAAATAAGAATCTTAATTCTACCGATGACCTTTGGTATTATTATTTTGATAAAATGGAAAAAATATTAGCTAAACGAAATCTTTCGCTTTCTGGGTGGGAAGAAATAGCGATGCGAAAAACAGTTTTGGACGGAAACAACATTTATTTACCCAATCCAGATTTTGCTAATAAAGGATTTCGAGCCTATGTTTGGAATAACGGAATAGGGTGGAATTCAGAAGATTTACCTTATAAATTAGCTAATGCAGGTTACAAAGTAGTTCTTTCCTGCGTGACTAATTTGTATTTTGATTTGCCTTATGAAAAATCACCTGAGGAAATAGGACATTATTGGGCGGGATTTAATGATATCGATAAACCTTTTTATTTTATTCCATTTGATTATTACAAAACCAACAAAGAAGATAGTAATGGAAATCGAATAGATCCAAACTTTTTTAATGGAAAAGAGCGTTTAACTGATTTTGGAAAATCAAATATTCTTGGAATTCAAGGACAACTTTTTAGCGAAAATGTTCACAGTACGAAAAGACTTGAGTACTTGTTATTTCCAAAATTATTAGCACTAGCAGAGCGTGCTTGGGTTCAAGATCCAGCTTGGGCAACTGAAAATGATAAAGAAAAAAGTAAAATTTTCTATGACAAAGACTGGTCTCTATTTGTAAATGTTCTTGGAAAAAAAGAATTGCCCCGATTAGATTATTATTCTGGAGGATTTGGATATCGAATTCCGCCAGTTGGAATTAGTGTCGGAAATGGAAAAGTTAGCGCCAATATTCAACAACCTGGATTTATTATTCGATATACAATTGATGGTTCAGAACCAACATTCAAAAGTGAAATATATTCAAGACCAATTGCTAAAAAAGGAACAATTAAGTTTTGTGCTTTTTCTAAAAATGGTAGAAAAGGGAAGTTGACGGCTGTTGAAAACAAATGAGTAAACCCGCTGACTGTAATTAATTGATTTGATATTAATTGGATAGTTCCAAATTTAAACACTTGCAAAAACATTTTTGCAAGTGTTTAATTTAATTTTAATTATCTAATAATTTGTAAGGTAGTGATTATTATTAGATTTATATTAGTCAATACTAATATTGTCATTCTAAACCAATATCAATGACCACCACTAATTTTTTTATCAAAATCTATACCTTGAGCTCTTAAAATTCCGCTTACTTTCCAAGCATAAAATACCAAATACGCAAAACATATAACGCCAACAATATAGCTATTTTGAATTCCAATGCTATCCGATACAAATCCTTGCGTCCAGCTTACGATTCCACCACCCATAATCATCATAATCAAAAAACTACTTCCCTGACTAGTGTGTTTTCCTAATCCGCTAACGGCTAAAGTAAAGATACAAGGCCAAAGTGTACTACAAAATAAACCAACACTTGTAAAGGCGTAAACGCTCACCATTCCGCTTGTTGACATTCCAGTAAATAAAGCTGCAATTCCTAATGAAGCAAAAATAAGTAACATTCTAGCGGGATTTCCTTTAGAAGCCATATCCGCTGCGATTAAAACTAAAATGACTAAACCATAAACATAAAATGGAGTTAAATCATGTTTTGCAATGGTATTTACTAGTAAGAATACGCCAAAAGCAAGATATGGAGCTAAAAATCGAAGTATTTTTTGAGTGTTCATATTGTCAGTAAAAGCTTCAACAGCACCAGTCCAACGACCAATCATTAAACTCGCCCAATACAATGAAATATAAGGCGCTATATCGCCAAGCGCAAAACCTAATTTAGTTTCCATATAAGCTGGTAAATTACTCGCGGTAGAAACTTCGACACCAACGTATAAAATTATCGCTATCATTCCCATAACTAATTGAGGATATTGCAAAGCTGTATTTTTTGTGGATGTAGCATCTTCTGCGCTTTCTACAATGGTTTCAGGATGTTCAGGCAAAGAAGAAAATTTCAATAAAACAGCAACTAGCAAAAATGCCAACCCCAATATCAAATAAGGTATTTTAACACTTTCGATACTCATTTCCGTATTTCCTGTTGAAGCAGCTCCGAAAATGGCAAAACTTACAATTAGTGGTCCAATCGTCGTTCCAAAATTATTAATTCCTCCAGCCAAAGTTAAACGTTGTGCGCCTGTTTTTATTGGGCCTAATGCAATCGCTAATGGATTGGCAACTGTTTGTTGCAATGAAAATCCTAACCCAACTGTGAATAAACCAGCAAGCATTAAAGGATACGAACCTGTATTTGCGGCAGGATAAAATAATAAAGTTCCCAACGCCGAGATGATTAAACCTAATGCTAATCCGTTTTTATATCCAATTTTGTTGACAATATCTTTTCCAATTAATAAAGAAACACCCATATAAATCAGGGATCCTACAGTGTAAGAAATATAAAAAGCGATAGAAACAAATTGGCTTTGACCTTGGGTTAAATCAAATGCTTTTTTGAAAACAGGGATTAAAATATCGTTACTCGCTGCAACAAATCCCCAAAAGAAGAACACGGTTACTAGGGGAATAAATTGTCCCCATTTTGTTTTTGAATTTTCTGAATTCATAATTTTAGAATAGTTAATAGGTTAATTTTAAAATGAAGCCGTAAATATAGTGGCAAAGCAAATAAATAAAAAATTAAATTAAACAAATGTTAAGAAATTCATCTCAAATACACTTTTTGTTCATCCAATTGTATAGCTAATTTATGCCAATTATTAATTTATTGATAAAATGTCTTTCCATAATTTTATATCTATGCAATCAATTTGTTCTGAATTTTGAATTAAAAATGTTGCTTTTTTTTGTACTTTTGCAAAAATTTTTTAAAATCAATTTATGTTATCTATCAATAATTTATCAGTTCAGTTTGGCAAACGAATTTTGTTCGACGAAGTGAATACGGTTTTTACCAACGGAAATATTTACGGAGTTATCGGTGCAAATGGAGCTGGAAAATCAACTTTTCTGAAAATAATATCGGGCGAAATGGATCCTACCTCAGGAAATGTTACTCTTGAACCAGGAAAACGGATGTCGGTTTTAAATCAAAATCACAATATGTTTGATGAACACACTGTTCTAGAAACCGTATTGATGGGCAACAAGGTTTTGTATAAAATTAAAACCGAAATGGATGCTTTGTATTTGGATTATACTGATGAAAATGCTGATAGAATAGGAGAGTTGCAAGTACAATTCGAAGAAATGAATGGTTGGAATGCAGATTCTGATGCAGCTTCCATGCTTTCAAACCTTGGAATTACAGAAGAAAACCATTATACTTTAATGGGTGATTTAGAAGGAAAAGTAAAAGTAAGAGTTCTTTTGGCGCAAGCCTTGTTCGGAAATCCGGATTTGCTAATTATGGATGAGCCAACCAATGATTTGGATTTTGAAACTATTGCTTGGTTAGAAAATTTCCTTGCCAATTATGAAAATACAGTGATTGTTGTTTCTCACGACCGTCACTTTTTGGATGCTGTTTGTACACATATTTCAGATATTGATTTCAGTAAAATAAATCACTATTCTGGAAACTATACTTTTTGGTATGAATCGAGTCAATTAGCGGCTAAACAACGCGCACAACAAAACAAAAAAGCCGAAGAAAAGAAACAAGAATTAGAAGAATTTATCCGACGTTTTTCTGCGAATGTAGCGAAGTCTAAACAAGCAACTTCTCGTAAAAAAATGATTTCTAAATTGAATATTTCCGAGATAAAACCTTCAAGTCGTCGTTATCCCGCGATTATTTTTGACCAAGAACGTGAAGCTGGAGATCAAATTTTGAATATTCAAAATCTAAGTGCTTCTGTTGATGGAGAAATTTTGTTTAAAGGTGTCGATTTGAATATGGCAAAAGAGGATAAAATCGTTCTTTTCTCGAAAGATTCTCGTGCAACAACCGCATTTTATGAAATCTTAAATGGCAATCAAAAAGCTGATTCTGGAACTTATGATTGGGGAGTTACCACGACTCAAGCCTATTTGCCCGCTGAAAATCATTCTTTCTTTGAAAGCGATGATTCTCTTGTAGATTGGTTGCGTCAATGGGTAAAAACTGAGGAAGAGCGGGATGAAGTGAACATTCGTAGTTTCTTAGGTAAAATGATTTTCTCTGGTGAAGAAGCCTTGAAAACCTGTAGAGTTCTTTCTGGAGGCGAAAAAGTGCGCTGTATGTTGTCTCGAATGATGATGCAACGTGCCAATGTTTTAATGCTCGACGAACCTACTAATCACTTGGATTTAGAGTCGATTACAGCTTTTAACAACTCTTTGAAAAACTTTAAAGGTTCGGTTATTTTTACAACTCATGACCACGAATTTTCTCAAACTGTTGGTAATAGAGTAGTGGAATTAACCCCAAAAGGAGCCATTGACAGGTATATGACCTTTGATGAATACTTGGATAACGAAAGTGTTCAAGAATTAAGAACGAAAATGTACTCTTAAAAATAAAAATGAAAAATCCCGCTTTAATCTAGCGGGATTTTTTTGAAATATTTATAAATAAACCAATTTTAAAATTTCAAAAAATAGTATATCTTTACATTTCAAACAACACTTCATTATGAGTCAAAAAATATTGCTTACTTCAAAGGAAGTCAATATCATTCTGCATCGTTTGGCCTGTCAGTTAATCGAAAAACACCTTGATTTTTCGGATACTATTTTAGTTGGTATTCAGCCACGAGGCACTTTTTTGGCTGAAAGATTAAAAGATTTGTTGGAAAAAGAATATGCGATTTCAAAAATTGCTTTGGGCTATTTGGACATCACTTTCTTTAGAGATGATTTCCGCAGAACTAGCAAACCATTAGAAGCTAATAAAACCCATATTGATTTTATTGTCGAAAATAAAAAAGTCGTTTTCATAGACGATGTTTTATATACGGGTCGAAGTATTCGATCGGCATTGACTGCTATTCAGTCCTTTGGTAGACCATCGGAAATTGAATTATTAGTACTTATTGATCGTCGTTTTAGTCGTCATTTGCCTATTCAACCCGATTACCGAGGTCGTCAGGTAGATGCTATCAACGACGAGAAAGTTAAGGTGTGTTGGAAAGAACAAGACGGGGAAGATGCCGTTTATTTAATTAATAAATAACAAAAAATGAGCGAGTTAAGTGTAAATCATTTATTAGGAATTAAATATATCAATGAAAAAGATATTAACCTTATTTTTGAAACCGCCGATCATTTTAAAGAAGTTATCAATCGTCCCATTAAAAAAGTGCCTTCGCTTCGAGACATTACTATTGCCAACATCTTTTTCGAAAACAGTACCCGAACCAAACTTTCTTTTGAATTAGCTCAAAAACGATTATCGGCTGACGTGATTAGCTTTTCGGCAGCACAATCTTCTGTTAAAAAAGGAGAAACCCTGATTGATACCGTAAACAACATCCTTTCGATGAAAGTAGATATGGTGGTAATGCGACATTCTAATCCGGGAGCAGCTCATTTTTTGTCACAAAATGTAAAAGCCAGTATCGTAAATGCTGGAGACGGAGCACACGAACACCCAACTCAAGCTTTATTAGACAGTTATTCAATTAGAGAAAAACTGGGTGATGTGGCTGGTAAAAAAGTGGTAATCGTCGGTGATATTTTGCACTCGCGAGTGGCTCTTTCTAATATATATGCTTTGCAAATGCAAGGTGCAGAGGTTAAAGTTTGTGGTCCAAAAACATTGATTCCCAGATATATTGAATCACTTGGAGTAACAATAGAATCAAACTTACGTAAAGCATTAGAATGGTGTGATGTAGCGAATATGCTTCGGGTTCAAAACGAAAGAATGGATGTGAACTTTTTTCCATCAACACGTGAATATGCTCAGCAATACGGATTAGACAAAACCTTGCTTGATTCTCTAAATAAAGAAATATTAGTTATGCATCCTGGTCCAATTAATCGAGGTGTCGAAATTACTTCAGATGTTGCTGATTCGAAACAATCAATTATTCTAAATCAGGTTGAAAATGGAGTTGCTATCCGAATGGCTGTGATTTATTTATTAGCTTCAAAAATTCAATAATTATATTATTTCTCTAAGTACAAAATAATCTTTGTATCTTAGCAATCCCAGATTTTAGTGTTATGAACAGAGTATAATGTCAATGCGATTGATTCAATGGTCGATAGCAAAAAAAATTATATTTGACCAATAAATAACAATAAATTTCAAATTATGAAAGTAGATCAAAAAGGACACACTGTAACTATCAAAGATACACAAGGAGATTTGGAGTCTTTTCTTTTGAAATTGACTACCGAATATAAAACCTTTCAAAAAAGCAATATTATTTTAGATTTAAGAATGTATAAAACGCTTTCTATTAAAGAAATTGAAAGTTTTTTACCGCTATCTAAAATCCACAAAAAAAACAAAAAATCATTTGTTGCAGTAACTGCAGAACTTGATTTTAATGCAATTTCTCAAAAATTGGCTGTGGTTCGATCTTTACAAGAAGCACATGATATTATTGAAATGGAAGAAATAGAGAGGGATTTAGGCTTTTAGATTTTTGAATGAAGATTAACGATTGCTGATTTCAGATTTTTCTATCAACTGTGACTGCTCACTGAAAACTGCGACTGAAAATTAAAAAATGAACCTAACCATACTCGGCTGTTATGCCGCAACTCCAAGAACTTTTACCAATCCGACTTCACAGGTTTTAGAAATCCGGAATCGATTATTTTTAATCGATTGTGGTGAGGGAACACAAGTACAATTGCGCAAAAACAAAATCAAATTTTCGAAAATTAATCACGTATTTATTTCGCATTTGCACGGCGATCATTTTTTTGGATTGATCGGTTTGATTTCTACTTTTGCTTTGCTCGGCAGAACTACTGATTTACATATTTACGGACCAAAAGGAATCAAGGAAATCATCAATTTGCAATTGCGATTGTCTAATTCTTGGACAAAATACGACTTGTTTTTTCACGAATTGGAATCTAAAGAAAGTGAAGTAATTTTTGAAGATGATAAAGTAATTGTAAAAACAATTCCTTTGAATCATAGAGTTTACACCAATGGTTTTCTGTTTCAAGAAAAAATTAGAGAGCGAAAATTGAATTTGGATGCCGTTCAAAACTACGAAATAGAAAAATGTTATTACCAAAATATCAAAAACGGAAAAGACATTACACTCGAAGATGGTCGAACCATTGAAAATCATAATTTGACCTTTGATCCAATTTTGCCGTTGAGTTATGCTTTTTGCTCCGATACAGCTTATAATGAAAGTATTATTCCAATTATAAAAGAAGTTGATGTGTTGTATCACGAATCTACTTTTTTAGATTCTGAGGAAGCTTTGGCAGGCAAAACGATGCATTCAACTGCCAAAGAAGCAGCTAAAATCGCATTGAAATCCAATGTAAAACAATTAATTTTAGGACATTATTCCACTCGATATGAGAATATTGACCTTTTTAAAGAACAAGCTGAAACCGTTTTTACAAATGTGCTTTTGGCAGATGATGGAAAAACATTTGAGTTTTAATACTAAAGATTTAATAGTCCATTTTGATTTATTCATTTTTTTTGTCAGATAAAGGCAATGTCATTAAGTTAGGACTTCGTCGGTTCGAGTGTTGCATTAAAAATGCGATAGCTTTTTTAATACAATGTATCGAGAACTTTATATTGTCAAGTCTTCTCGATACATTTCAAAATAGTAAAGCTGTCGCATTACTATTTAGAAACACTCGAAGTGACGGGTAAAACTCTTATTTTAATGGCAATTGGACTAAATAAGCGACTGTTTTGTAGCAACAATTCTTTTTTTCTTTTAAAACATAGTAATTTTGTATTCAAAAATAGTAATCCCAAGAAATGGAAGATTTAAGTAATTATAGAAAATCATACGAAAAAAACGAACTTTTGGAAACCAATATTCCCGAAGATCCAATTAATTTATTCAACAGATGGTTTCACGAAGTCGAGGATTTCGGTGGAGTAGATGAAGTCAATGCTATGACGGTTTCGACCCTTGGATTGGATGGATTTCCCAAGTCGAGAGTGGTGCTATTGAAGCAATTTACTTACGAAGGATTTATTTTTTATACCAATTATAATTCTGAAAAAGGTAGGGCTATTGCAAATAATCCAAACGTTTGTCTTTCATTTTTTTGGTCATCTTTAGAACGTCAGGTGATTATAAAAGGTGTTGCCGAGAAGATTTCGGAGAATCTTTCTGACGGTTATTTTGAATGTCGTCCTACGGGAAGTAAATTGGGTGCCATAGTTTCCAATCAAAGTGAAATTATTCCGTCTCGAAGTTTTTTGGAAGAGAGTTTGAAGCAATTGGAACACAATTTTGAAGGAAAGGAAATCCCAAGACCTAGTTATTGGGGAGGTTATTTGATTCGTCCAGTTGCAGTTGAATTTTGGCAAGGACGCCCTAACAGACTTCACGATAGAATTAGATATGAGTTGCAAGAGGATTATTTTTGGAAAATAGAAAGACTCGCTCCTTAATCCGATAGTTCTAAATTACGTTTTTTGCTAGTTTAAACATTGTTTAGTTTGTTTATATGTAAGAATAATATTTAATTTTACTTTAATTTGTGTATTTAATCGATTTTATTTGTAATTTAAACGGTATTTACTTTATATTTGTACCAAGAAATTAAAGCAACATACTCAATTGGAAAGAATTTAAAAAGTTTGCCCCACAATCTACTTTAAAAACTTAACCTACTTATTTTAAAAAAATTGAGATTTAGTTGATAATTAGTTAGGAAAGCCGTCACTGAAAAAGTGACGGCTTTTTTTGTATAAAAGAATTCTCGTTTTTAATTTGAATATCTTAAATTATTCTTAGATTTACCCAATAGATTATCTGTTTTTTTAATTTAACTAAAGTATTATGAATATTAAGAATAGGCTAACATTGATGAGTTTTCTGCAGTTTTTTGTTTGGGGAGCTTGGTTAATAACTGTTGGTAATTATTGGTTTGCAACAAAACAATGGAATGGTGCTGAATTTGGTGCTGTATTTTCAACTCTAGGTCTTTCTTCAATTATAATGCCGGCATTGACTGGAATTATTGCCGATAGATGGGTTAATGCTGAAAAACTATATGGAATTTTGCATATTTTAGGTGGTTTGGCACTTTGTTATATTCCTCAAGTTGATAATCCCTCTACTTTTTACTGGGTGATTTTTGGAGCTATGCTTTGTTATATGCCTACGATTTCTTTGTCCAATTCAGTGGCGTATAGTATTTTAAAGAGAAACAATTATGATGTTGTCAAGGTTTTTCCACCCATTCGTGTTTGGGGAACTATTGGATTTATTGCCGCAATGTGGTTGACGAATTTATCAGGCAATAAAGCATCGGCCAATATGTTTTATATCTCGGCTTTCGCAGCGATTGTACTAGGAATCTATTCGTTCACATTACCAGAATGTCCGCCGCAAAAATTAATTGAAAAAGACACTTCCTTTGCTAAAAAATTAGGATTGGATGCTTTCAAATTATTTGGAACTTATAAAATGGCAATTTTCTTTATATTCTCTATGTTTTTGGGAGCTGCTTTGCAATTGACCAATATGTATGGTGATGTGTTTTTATCTGAATTCGGAAAAATTCCTGAATATGCAGATAGTTTTGTGGTGCAAAAATCCACTTTGATTATGTCTATTTCGCAATTTTCAGAAACTGCATTTATCTTAGCGATTCCGTTTTTCTTGAAACGATTTGGAATCAAACAAGTAATGTTAATATCGATGTTAGCTTGGGTATTGCGTTTTGGTTTCTTTGCTTATGGAGATCCCTCTTTTGGAGGAACATTTTTAATCATAATGTCTTGCATTGTTTACGGAATGGCGTTTGATTTTTTCAATATTTCGGGTTCTTTGTTTATAGAAACAACCACCGATCCTGCAATTCGGTCCAGTGCACAAGGTTTGTTTATGATGATGTCTAATGGTTTTGGTGCTTTCTTTGGCGGAATTGTTAGCGGACAAGTAATTGACAAATTTTTCACCCACGATGGTGTAAGAGATTGGCATAATATCTGGTTGAGTTTTGCAGCTTATGCTTTGGTAATTGCAATTGCGTTTTCGGTTATGTTCAAACACAAGCATAATCCAGAAGTAGTGGCGAATGTGAGTCATTAAGAAAATCAGTTAAAAGTATTTTTGAATTATTTATTTTTGTAAATTTGAAAAAATTCTTTTTTTTATGAGTGCAATAACAAGTATAGAAATGTACAATATTCTTAAAGTTAAGCTTGGCGAAAGTGAAGCCAAGGCTTTGACAGAGTATGTTGAAACTAAAGTTGAGAAATCATTAGAAAAAGAAAGAGATATTTTGACAACCAAAGAAGACATCTATAAAATAGAAGTAAAATTAGCTGAAACAAAATCTGAAATTATAAAATGGATGTTTATTTTTTGGATTGGTCAAATTGCAGTTACATTAGGGATTGTTTACTTTAGAAATTAAAGTTATCTTTTATAAAAATCAAAACCTCCTTTAAAAATAAGCTTTTAAAGGAGGTTTTTTATTTAATTCTACTGTTGAGATAGATTGTATTCATTACATTTTATACATTAATTTCTCGCTTGTTCCCGATTGTCATTTGAAGTTGCATATTCTAATGAAATTTCGCGGCTGTTTGCAGTAAATCATATTGAAAATAACTGGAAACTATTGAAATACAATTCATTGCCAAAGCAATCCATATTAGGAGAATTGCATTTTGAGACCGCTGTTCGTTGGGTTTTAAATCTTGCATTTTGTGTTTATACTTTTAGTATGTAGTGGCTTACTGGTGTGGGTACGAAGTCGGGAGACTTCGTACAGCGGGGTTTGCACAAATTTCGCAATAGCGCAAAAACGGCTATTTTAACTGTAGTCCTTAATTTTTATTATTTACTACATTTGATATACCATCATTAATATATTCTAATTTGCTATTTTTCGGTATTTCTATTTCATCAGAAAAAATAAAAATTTCTTTACCCTTATAGACTTTCTCTGCATTATATTGTAATTCATAAATAAAATGTTTTCTTTTTGAATACATATTTACTATTTCAGGTACTCCGTCATAAGATAAAATCCATTTATGGGTTATTTCACTTTGAATAACTTTTGATAATTGGTCGTGGTCTTCTTTTTTGTAAGAATTTAAATAAAGATTACTTCCTTTTTCAAAATATGGTGGGTCTAAATATATCAAACAATTTTCTCCCAAATTTACTATGTAATTTTTGATATAATATTCGGCATCAAGATTTGTAATAAATATTTGGTTTTTGAATAATGATATTCCTTCTATTCTTTGAATTAAATCATTTCTTGAAAATCTTGCATTCATCTTATAATTTCCAGTTTGATTTAAACCACCAATCAGTCCTGCCGATAAAATCCCTGAACGATTACATCTATTCAAATAAAATGTACTAAAGCCTAACTCTAGTAAATTACTTTCATCAGATTTCTTTACAATTTCTTTTCTTTTTTTCCATTCTTCGACTGTCATTGAAGCTGTAGCGATTAAATTACATAATTCTTGCGTGTAATTTAATACTGAATACCAAAAAGCATAAATGCCAATATTTGCGTCATTTAAATGGACAAATTTAACTTTTCGATTTATTAACAATTCGATTGCAACTCCAGCTCCACCAGCATATGGTTCAACATAATGTTCGGAAATATTATTTTGCAATAATATTTCCTGTACAAAAGGAGCTAAACGTTGTTTTCCTCCAGGATATCTTAAAGGTGTTTTTATTTTGCTCATATTATTTAGTTCATTTCTTCTAAAAGCGGAAAAATATTTCCAAATAATATACAAATATCGCTTGGTATTATTGAGAAATTTGGATTATGAACCAAATGGTTCATTGATGTTACTGATAAAATCTTGTCAGGAGTTGTTATATTTAACATTGCACCGTGAAGTATTTTTACTTTTGCTGTATTGCTATTGTTTGCGGTCAAATGATTTTTAACTTCTGTAAGAATTTCAACAAGTGTTTTGTCTTTACCATTTGATTTTGTAAAGGATAAAGAATGGTCTGTAAAATATGCTTTTGCAGAAATTTCAAACATACTTCTCAATACGAAACAAAATGCAATTGGATTATCTGCAATTTTTAGTTTTTGAAGTTCATTTTTTAAAACTACTACCTTTGAACGGTTTGTACCTCTTGGATTAAAGTTTTTTAGAAGTTTGGCAACGTGTTTTGGATCATTTGATGCAATTGCTTTTGGTTGCACTGGAACTGGAGTTGCCGTTGTAGTAACTGCGGATGGAACATTTACAGTTGGTTGTGGATTTTGTGTTGGATTAGCTGGATTTACAACTGGGCTATTTCCTGTTGGATTTTGTGTTGGAACGATTGGTGTCGAAACTATTGGAGTTGCAACTGGAATTATTATTGGATTAATTCCATAAGCTAGGGCAAAATCTTCATTTGCATTTCTAATATTTGGAAAACCCAAAAGCCCCAAACCTATATCGCGCATTAAATCTTCTAATTCTCCTTTTTGAGGTAATATCGGATAAGAGTTAACTAAATCTGTAGAATTTGTAAAACCAAGTCTTATGTGAACTTTTGATATTGCCTCAACTAAAACTGTCAAATTATAATCTCCCGCCCATCTTTCCTTTTGTTGAGCAGTTAAATTTTTACCGTGAACTAAATATTTTTCTAGTAAATCTAGAGCAATTTCAGGTTTTTTATTTTCGTCACGATTATGTCTGGCCGTAGCTACAGATGTCCATTTGTCTCTTCCTGCACTTTCTCCTTTAGCGTGAGTTAGTGACACAATTTTTTCAGCTTTTGCACTTTCTGTCTGGTCATAGATTACACACGATACTTTTAAATTATCTGTTAACCATTCTTTTGTTAGAGCTTGAATTTGTTTAATTTTATCTTCGGGAATATCAATATCACTTAATTTATAAATTTGGTGAATTAGTTTTAGACAAGCAATTCTTCTATTACCTTCTTTTACAATATTTTCATTATTTATTTCTAAAACTATAATGTTTTCAGTTTGTAAATATCCGTCATTTAGAATACTATCTAACAAACTAAAGAATTTATCGGGTTTAATTGAAATCATCGCTTTTATTGCATCAATTTCAGTTTTTTGTGGAGTTGTCCTATAATTTTTTAAATCTAAATTTAACTTTGATATTTCTAATAGAGTATTTTTCGACATAAATTATATTTTTAATTTGTTCTTTTTAATCTGAGGTTTCATTTTTTGGCGGATTGCAGTTAACTCATTTATAAGTCTAATAAAATCAAACTTATCACCACTAAATTGGGGCGTCTTGTCTGATAGTCATCAGTATTTATTTGAAACCAAATATAGACTTTATTTCTTACAAAAATATAAAATATTTATTTTTTATTTTGCACTAATTGTTTGGTTAATAGAATGAATTTGTTTTGAAATCCTAAAAGTCATAATTAGCCCCGAGTGCAGCGGCATCCTTTTATAAATCTTCCAGCCCTGAAAAGGCTGGAAGATTTATAAAAGATATAGCGAAAAGCGGGAGCAGAGCCCATAAAAACCACAAAAAGTCTTGCTCTTAAAAATCAATCCATTATCTCTCGAGAATTATTTTGTAGATAAATAAAAAAGAATTACTTTTGCACACCTTTTGGTGAATAAGAGTTTCCTTTGGGTAAAAACTAATTATACAAACAACTTCTGTTGTTTTCTAGCACGTTATGAAACTCGAGAAAATACAGAATACAAATTTTTAATCAGCATGTCTGAACAAGTAAAATCACAAGAAGAGTTTTTAGCGAATTTTAACTGGCACAACTTTGAAGAAGGTATTGATGCCGTAGATGAGAAAAACTTACAAGAATTCGAAGACCTAGTTTCAAAAACTTTTATCGCGACAGATCAAGAAGAAGTTGTTGAAGGTATCGTTGTTAGAATTACAGATAGAGACGTTATCGTTGATATCAACGCAAAATCGGAAGGTGTTATTTCATTGAACGAATTCCGTTACAATCCAGCTTTAAAAGTAGGTGACAAAGTAGAAGTATTGATTGACATCCGTGAGGATAAAACAGGTCAATTAGTATTGTCTCACAGAAAAGCACGTACTATCAAATCATGGGATAGAGTTATTTCGGCTAACGAAACAGGAGAAATCGTTACTGGTTTTGTAAAATGCAGAACTAAAGGTGGTATGATCGTGGACGTTTTCGGAATTGAAGCTTTCCTTCCAGGTTCTCAAATTGATGTTAAACCAATTAGAGATTACGATGTATATGTAAATAAAAACATGGAATTCAAGGTAGTGAAAATCAACCACGAATTCAAAAATGTTGTTGTATCTCACAAAGCGCTTATTGAAGCGGATATTGAAGTACAGAAAAAAGAAATCATCGGAAAATTACAAAAAGGACAAGTATTAGAAGGTGTTGTTAAAAACATTACTTCTTATGGTGTGTTTATTGACCTTGGTGGTGTTGATGGATTAATCCACATTACTGACCTTTCTTGGTCAAGAATCAACCACCCATCTGAAGTTCTTGAATTAGACCAAGTTCTTAATGTTGTAATCCTTGATTTTGATGATGAGAAAACAAGAATCCAATTAGGATTGAAACAATTAAACGCTCACCCTTGGGATGCTCTTGATGCTAAATTAGCAATTGGAGACAAAGTAAAAGGTAAAGTAGTTGTAATCGCTGATTACGGTGCTTTCATCGAAGTTGCTGAAGGTGTTGAAGGTTTGATTCACGTTTCTGAAATGTCATGGTCAACTCATTTACGTTCTGCTCAAGATTTCGTAAAAGTAGGTGATATTGTTGAAGCTCAAATCTTAACTTTAGATAGAGACGATCGTAAAATGTCATTAGGTATCAAACAATTGTCTCAAGATCCTTGGACTGATATCACTGCTAAATACCCAGTAGGTTCTAAACATACAGGTATCGTTAGAAACTTTACAAACTTTGGTATTTTCGTAGAACTTGAAGAAGGAATTGATGGATTAATCTACATTTCTGACCTTTCTTGGACTAAGAAAATCAAACACCCATCTGAATTTGTAAATGTTGGTGAGAAACTTGATGTAGTTGTATTAGAATTAGATGTTGATGGACGTAAATTATCTTTAGGTCACAAACAAACTACTGCTAATCCTTGGGATCAATACGAAGATTCTTTCGCTGTAGGAACTATCCACAATGGTGAAATTTCTGAAATCGTTGACAAAGGAGCTACTGTAGAATTCGGAGATGATATCGTTGCTTTCATTCCAACTCGTCACCTTGAAAAAGAAGACGGAAAGAAATTGAAAAAAGGAGATACTGCTGATTTCAAAGTAATCGAATTTAACAAAGAATTCAAAAGAGTAGTTGCCTCTCACACTGCTATCTTCCGTGAAGAAGAAGAAAAAGCGGTGAAAGCTGTTGCTGAATCTGTTGCTGCAAATACAAATGCACCAGCTGCAACTCTTGGAGACAACAATGATATCCTTGCAGGTCTTAAAGCCCAAATGGAAAAAAACGAAAAAAAGAAATAATCTTTTAATCGTTTGAATATAGAAAGTCCCGAGCAATCGGGACTTTTTTTATGGTTTGATTATACTAATTTTGTACATTTGTTTAAAATAATTTGATATGAAAGCCATAAAACAAATAATTAATATTGAAAATCATACGTTTAGCGTTGTGCTTCCAAAAGACTTTACTGCAAAAAGAGTAGAAGTTATTATTTTACCTTCAGAACCAGAAAATGATATTCCTCAATGGCAGCAAAAAGAATCCGAACGTCGTTATAATGACTATTTGCAGAATCCAGAAATTGCAATTTTGAATGAACATTTCATAAAAAAGTTAGATTCCTTTTTATGAAATATGAGATTATATATTTGCCTTTAGTTTACGAAGATATAAAGGAAACAAATGACTTTTATAATTCAAGAAAACAAGGACTCGGAAAAGAATTTGTAAATATTGTAAAATTAGAGTTCATTAGTATTTCGAATAATCCTATATCCTAAAATCAGGATTGGCAATTTGCTTTAACTAAATTATGTCTTAAATGACCTTAATTTCCTTATAGTGTTGATAAATTACCTCAAACTAGCTCCCAATTCGGTTTCTAAATTCTTTTGTAATTTGCTCATAATTTTGTCAATTTGAACATCAGTCAAGGTTTTAGTATTATCTTGAATAGTGAAACTGACTGCATACGATTTCTTTCCTTCAGGAAGGTTTTTACCTTGGTACACATCAAATAAACTAATGTCTTTCAATAACCCTTTTTCAGTTTGTCTAGCCAATTTATAAACAGAATCAAAGGATACACTTTCATCTAAAAGCAAAGATAAATCTCTGCGAACTTCAGGATATTTTGGAATTTCAACAAACTTCATTTTATTAGAAAGGAGTTTTAATAGCAATGCCCAATTGAAATCGGCATACAGAACTTCTTGCTTGATGTCGAAATGCTTCAAAATCGATTTTTTAACCACTCCAAATTCTACAAGAATATCAGTTCCAGAACCAATAGCCATTCCTTCTGAAAATACATCAGAAATTAAGGGGATATTTTGCGTTTTTTTAATACCTAATCTTTCGAGAACCGCACTAACATATCCTTTGAACAAAAAGAAATCGTTTAGTTTTGGCGCATTGGTCCAGGTTTCTTCATTTCGGCTTCCTGTGATGAACATCGTTAAATGTTTGTGTTCTTCATAGCCAGAAGGAAATTTATGGTAAGTTTTTCCAAATTCAAACAGTTTTAAATCTGAATTTCGACGGTTTATGTTGTATGAAATTGCTTCTAATCCGGAGAATAGTAAAGATTGGCGCATTGCTGCTAAATCATTACTTAACGGATTTAGCATGACAACATTATATTCTTCTTTTAGCATTTCTGATAATTGAACATACGAAGACGTCGTCAACGAATTGGCCATCATTTCGTGAAATCCTTGCGAATTCAATTGCGTTGCAACGACATTTTGAACTTTATAATCTTCGGTTCTCGGTGCATTCGAAACGGTCGCATTTAACTTATCCGAGAATTTGATATTGTTATAACCGTAAACTCGAAGAATTTCCTCGATAACATCAATTTCTCTTTGAACATCCACGCGATAAGCAGGAATAATCAGACCTAATGCAGCGTCAGAAACACTATTCACTTTAATTTCTAATGAAGCCAAAATATTTTTTATAATTTCTTTTGGCAATTCTTGTCCAATAATTTTCTTAACATTATTAAAATTTAAAACTACTGGAAAATCTTCTATTTTCTTTGGGTAAATATCTACAATATCAGATGTGATTTCGCCACCTGCAACTTCTTGAATCAACAAAGCCGCACGTTTAAGCGCATATTGAGTAATTGAAGGATCAATTCCTCTTTCAAAACGGAACGATGCATCAGTATTTAATTGATGTCTTTTAGCACTTTTTCGAATGCTTATTGGATTAAAATATGCGCTCTCTAAGAAAATGGAAGTGGTATCTACTGACACTCCCGAATTTTTTCCACCAAAAACACCAGCAATACACATCGGACCATTTTCGTCGCAGATCATTAAATCTTCTTCGTGCAACGTTCTTTCTACATCATCAAGAGTTGTGAATTTAGTTCCAGCAGGAAGGGTTTTTACATATATTTTGCCGTGAATTTTTGCAGCATCAAAGGCGTGAAGTGGCTGTCCCAATTCATGTAAAACATAATTAGTGACATCAACAATATTATTTTTTGGATTGATTCCAATAGATTTTAAACGATTTTGTAACCAAGTAGGGGATGGTTTTACGGTAATTCCGGAAATAGTTACACCACAATATCTTGGAGCCAAAGCCGTTTTTTCAACGATTACATCAATTTTCAGGGTTCTTTTATCGACTCTAAAATTACTAACTGACGGGGAAATTAATTCTACTTTAATACCTGTTTGCATTAATCCAGCTCTCAAATCTCGAGCAGTACCAAAATGACTCATAGCATCTGCGCGATTTGGAGTCAGTCCTATTTCGAAAATTTCGTCGGTTTCAATGTTGAATACGCTCGCTGCTTTTGTTCCAGTTGCGATAGCATTATCAAGTATCATAATTCCGTCGTGACCTGCTCCAAGACCTAATTCATCTTCGGCACAAATCATTCCGTGACTTTCTTGTCCGCGAATTTTTCCTTTTTTAATTTGAAAAGCAATACCTTCTTTATCGAATAATGTAGTTCCAATTGTAGCAACGGGTACTTTTTGACCAGCAGCAACATTGGGTGCACCACAAACGATTTGTACGGGAACTCCATCTCCTAAGTCGACTGTAGTAACTTTCAATCTATCGGCATCTGGATGTTGAATACAAGTAAGAACGTGCCCCACAACAACACCTTCTAATCCGCCTTTTACCGATTGGTATTTTTCGACAACTTCTACTTCAAGACCTAAATCTGTTAGCAAAGCGGCAGTTTCTTCGGATTTCCAATCTATTTTTATGAATTGTTTTAACCAGTTATAAGATATTTTCATTTGAGAATTTTAATGAGAGTGCAAATATAAGGATTGCAGATTGTAGTAAGAAACAATTTTTCTGGTTTTTTGAATGGAATTTTAACTTAACAAATCCAATTTTACTATTCTCTGGATAATAAGTTCCTTGCAAAATCAAAGTCTGTAGTAGATTCGGTTGCAATTGTCAAAAAATAACATACTTGCCAATTTTGTGTTTTTTCTGCTTGTTTACTTTCTGGAACATCCCAAGGCGGATAAACCCGAATGCCTCGTTTTCCTGTTTTACCTTTTTGGCTTATGATTCCTCTATCGGCTAAAACCTTTTTTGGAAATACAAATTGCCCCAGTTTATCACCACTTCTAGAAATAATAACAATAAAATCAATTGCATCAGATACATCAAAAGGTGTTGTAATTCCATCTTTATTTCTTTTCCAAATGGTTACAAATTGCCCCACTTTTTTCGGGGTAATTTTAGACTTTCGATATAAAATATTCTTGCCATTAAGATTAAAAGTGCAAGCAGAATATTCGGAACTTTCGGTATTTAGGTGAAGATTGGAGAACTCAAAATCAGATTTATCATAAACTAATTCTTTAGCCAATTTCAAACCGAATTCTGTTTTCAAAACAATTAAAAAGTAAGGTTTCCAGCTAATTCTCGTAAAGTTATTTCAGATAATTTGGCTTGAAATTCTGCTTCACTCAATCGAATTCTGGAGTTAATGAAGTTCAATTGAGCGGCTCTAAACTCTACAGAAGTAATCGTTCCAATTTTGAATTTATCGGCGGTTATATCAAGATTTTGTTTGGCAATTGCCGTGTTATTTACTTCCAAATCGATCAAGTCTAAATTAGTCAAATACTGCTGATAAGAAACAGTTAAATCACTTCTTAATTGAATTAATTGTTGGTCAATAGCTAATTTAGAATTATCAATTTGCATTTTGGCAACTTTCTCATTTCTATTTTGTGAATTTCCATCAAATAAATTTAAAGCCGCAGAAAACCCATAATTCAAACCATGTGAAGAAGCTTGAGAAGTAAATCCTAAACTTGATGTTGTTTCGTTAAAATTATAGCCTGTATTCAATTTAACAGTAGGGTATCGCTGTCCCTTGATTTGTTTTAAACCCAATTCAGCAATTTTATTATTTATAATTTGCATTGTCAATTCTGGATTTTGATTTTCAGCAAGTGTCATTAATTCATCCAGTTTTAACTGTCGGTCAACTTTAATTCCGTCGTTAACTTTGAAATCTGTTTTCAAATCTCTTGCCAAAATTTGATTCAAAAGTATTTTGGCATTGGAATATACTTGTTTTTCTTTCACTAAATTTCCAAGATCGGTATTCAAATCCACCTGAGCATTTAAGACATCTAGCTTTGAGTTTTTTCCAATTGTATAACGATTTTTAATGAATTCAAGTCTCTGTTTCGAAATTACAATAGTCGAATCTAAATCGGTTAATTTTTGTTGCTCTTGAATTAAATCATAATAAACTGAATTAACACTACTGATTTTATTGATGATTGTTAATTTCATTTGAGCATCGCTCATATTTTGGAATTCTTTTAATTGATTGTATTTGGAAAACATTTTCATTCCATCAAAAATAGTCCAACCCAGATTCACGCCGTAAACCAAACTCGTATTCTTGGCATTATTCAGTGATGTTACAATTCCAGATTGACTTGTTTGTGAGGAGTTTTTAATTCCATTATCATCCGTAACAGTTACAGCAACAGAAGGTAACATTCCCGCATTGCCAATCGCTACATTGGTTTCGGAAATAGTTAAGTTGTTTTTGGCAATTTTAATGTCAAAATTGTTATCTAATGCTATTTTTATGGCATCTTCGAGTGGTAACACTTCTTGAGCATTGGTTTTTGCCAAGCAAATCAAAAATAAAACTAGATTTACTATTATGTTTTTTGTTTTCATATATTATTATATTTTGTTGTCAATTGTTATATTATAATTCACAACTTAACTCGTATTTCAAAATTTAAAATCTATGATTTAATTTCTTTTTCGAATTCTTTGATATGATCAAATTCAGGGTAGTGTTTTCGCGCTTTTGACCACATTAAATAGATCGCAGGAATTACAAAGAGCGTCAATGCTAATGAGAAAATTGTACCGCCTACAATCACAACTCCCATTCCGATTCTACTGGTTGACGCTGCTCCGAGTGACATTGCAATGGGTAATGCGCCTAAAGCGATAGCCAAACTGGTCATCAAAATCGGACGCAGTCTTGCTTCAGAAGCTTCTGTAATGGCATCATATTTTGACTTTCCTTGCTCTCGAAGTTGATTGGCAAATTCGACAATCAGAATTCCATTCTTGGTCACCAAACCGATCAGCATTACAGTTCCAATTTGGCTAAAAATGTTCCAACTTTGATTGAATAACCACAAGGAAAACAAAGCTCCAGCAACCGCCATTGGTACGGTTAAAATGATGATCAGTGGATCAATAAAACTTTCGAATTGTGCTGCAAGAATTAAGAAAATTAATAATAATGCTAATCCAAATGCAAACGATGTATTGGAGCTACTTTCGACAAAATCGCGAGATTCTCCACCCAAATCAGTGGTAAATGTTTCGTCTAGAACTTTGGCTTTAATTTCGTCCATCGCTTTAATACCATCACTAATACTTTTGCCTGGTGCTAAACCTGCAGAAACGGTGGCCGACATATATCTATTATTATGATACAATTGTGGCGGATTACTCTCCTCTTCAACAGTAACAACATTATCCATTTGTATTAATTTCCCTTGATTATTTTTGACAAAAATTGAAGTTAAATTCAATGGTTTTGAGCGGTCTTTTTCATCAAATTGGCCGATAACTTGGTATTGTTTTCCGCCTTTAATAAAATAGCCGAAACGTTGACCACTCAAGGAAAGTTGTAATGTTTGGGCAATATCTTTAATAGAAATTCCTAAACTTTCTGCTTTTTCACGATCAATACTTACGTTTAATTCGGGTTTATCAAATTTCAAATTGACATCGGTGATAGAGAATACATCACTTTTGCCCACTTCCTCCATAAAAACTGGAATTTTTTCACGGAGTTTTTCAAAAGTTGGCGCTTGAATAATATACTGAATTGGCAAACCCGTTTTTCTGCTTACTGCAATTGTTGGTTGCTGTAAAACAGAGGTTTTGGCGTTAGGAAATTTTTTGGTCCATTTCGCCAGTTTATCTGCAATATCTTTTTGAGAAGCGATTCTTTCATTAGGTTCTTTTAAGGAAATTCGAACAAATCCACTATTAACAGAGGAAGAGCTAAACCCAGGCGAGGTTATAACCAAGCTCACTTTCTTTTCAGGAATGGAATCATCTACCAATTTAGAAAGTTCTTGCATAAAACGATCCGTATAATCATAAGTTGAACCTTCTGGAGTTGTAATACGC
>JBBQSZ010000024.1:0-44655 GCA_038234745.1 Flavobacteriales bacterium
GCAATAGGGGCAAATGATGCGATTCGCGTAAATGCCAATCCAACAGATAGTTTTTTTGTTGCCAAACAACTTGCCGAAGTAGTCAAAAATGGTGGCTACGATATAATTATCGCTGGCAAAGAGTCCTTAGATTATAATGGCGGAATGGTTCCTGGTATGATTGCTGGAATTTTGGGCTATAATTTTCTAAATTCCTGTACCAACATTACTGTTGATGGAACGAATGTAAAAGCAATTCGCGAAATTGATGGCGGGAGAGAAACCGTTTCAACCACTTTACCACTAATAATAGGAGGTCAAAAAGGATTAGTCGAAGAAAAAGATTTACGCATTCCGAATATGAGAGGAATTATGACCGCCAGAACAAAAACCCTGACTGTTGTAGAACCTATTGAAGCGCCAATCAACACAAAAGCCGTGAAATTTGAAAAGCCTGCGCCAAAATCGGCAGTGAAATTGATTCCTGCAGATAATTTAGACGAATTAATAAATTTATTACACAACGAAGCCAAGGTAATCTAGTATTCCGTAATCAGTTTTTAATGTTCAGTTTCCGAAATCTAAAATCTAAAATCATTATGTCAATATTAATATACGCAGAATACGCAGAAGGAAAATTCAGAAAAGTAGCTTTCGAATTGGCTTCTTATGCCAAAAAAGTAGCAGAATCAATGGGGACTACAGTGACCGCGGTGACTATAAATGCCGGAGATGTTTCAGAATTATCAAAATATGGAGTGGATAAAGTTTTGAAAGTATCCAATAATAAACTGGCTGGTTTTTCGGCAAAAGCATACGCAGATGTCATCAAACAAGCCGCACAAAAAGAAGGAGCAAAACTGGTAGTATTATCCTCAACCACCGACAGCATTTATCTTGCTCCACAAGTTGCTGTTTCGCTCGAAGCTGGTTTTGCTTCCAATGTGGTGGGATTGCCAATAAGTACGGCTCCTTTTCAAGTGAAAAGAAATGCTTTTTCTAACAAAGCTTTTAATAACACAGAAATTAGTAGCGAAATTAAAATTATTGGCTTAGCCAAAAACTCGTACGGAATTTTTGAAAACGCATCAAATTTAGCCATTGAAGACTTCAATCCAACCATTGGCGATTCTGATTTTGGAATAAAAGTAGAATCGGTAGAAAAAGTTTCAGGAAAAGTTTCCATCGCCGATGCAGATATTGTTGTCTCTGGAGGTCGCGGATTAAAAGGACCTGAAAATTGGGGAATGATTGAAGAATTAGCCAGCGTTCTTGGTGCGGCAACTGCTTGCTCTAAACCCGTATCCGATTTAGATTGGAGACCTCATTCTGAACACGTTGGACAAACAGGAAAACCTGTTGCCGCCAATTTGTATATTGCTATCGGAATTTCGGGAGCTATTCAACACATTGCCGGAATTAATTCGTCTAAAGTAAAAGTGGTCATCAACACCGACCCCGAAGCGCCATTTTTCAAGGTAGCCGATTATGGAATTGTTGGTGATGCCTTTGATGTTGTTCCAAAATTAATTGAAAAGCTAAAAGTTTTTAAAGCACAACATTAAATAAATTATAATTCTAATACCAAAATAGCTGCCTAAAAATAAGATAATCGTATCTTTGCTTTAGGTAGCTTTTTAGTTTCACATTTTTTGATTAAAATTGCAGCCTGATTTAATTCAAACAACTTTATATAAATGAGCACAGCGTGCTTTTCCTCTTAAAAATGAGCTTAGTCAAATTATCTATAAAAGGAATATCCTACAGCCAAACTCAAAATGGCGCTTATGCTTTGATTTTAAATGAAGTCGACGGAGATAGGAAATTACCAATTGTCATAGGCGCGTTCGAAGCTCAATCTATTGCAATTGCTTTGGAAAAAGAAATAAAACCTCCACGTCCATTAACGCACGATTTATTCAAAAATTTTGCCGACCGTTTCGATATCGTGATCAAACAAATCATCATCCATAAATTAGTAGATGGTGTTTTTTATTCGAGTATCATTTGTGAAAGAGATAAAATCGAAGAAATAATAGACGCTAGAACTTCGGATGCAATTGCTTTGGCGTTGCGATTTAATGCCCCTATTTTTACTTACAAAAATATATTAGACAAAGCGGGTATATTCTTGAAGTCAAACCCTTTGAATCCCGAAAAAGATTCACAGGAAATTGATGATGTGCTTTCAAATCCAGAAACTTTCAAACATAATGAAGAAAGCAATCAATCTGGAGAAACCTACTCCAAACATACTTTGGCGCAATTAAATGATTTATTAGATCAGGCGGTCGAAAATGAAGATTATGAAAAAGCCGCCAAAATTAGAGACGAAATATCCAAAAGATAGTAATAAATTGTTTAATCGGTTAACCGATTAATCGATTAATCGATTAAACACACTATGAAGCAATACTTAGACCTAGTAAAATACGTTTTGAAAAACGGTAATCAAAAAGGAGATCGAACAGGAACGGGCACAAAAAGCGTTTTTGGTTATCAGATGCGTTTTGATTTAGCAGAAGGTTTTCCGATGGTAACCACAAAAAAACTACACCTAAAATCGATCATTTATGAATTGCTTTGGTTCTTAAAAGGAGAAACCAACATCAAATACTTGAAAGATAACGGAGTGAAAATCTGGGATGCTTGGGCAGACGAAAATGGTGATTTAGGTCCTATTTATGGTCATCAATGGCGCAACTGGAATAGCGAAGAAATCGACCAAATTACAGATCTTATCCATGAATTAAAAACCAACCCAAACAGCAGAAGAATGCTAGTTTCGGCGTGGAATCCTAGTGTTTTGCCAGATACTTCGGTTTCATTTGCAGAAAATATAGCCAACAATAAAGCGGCTTTGCCTCCTTGCCATGCCTTTTTCCAATTCTATGTAGCGGACGGAAAATTATCTTGTCAATTGTATCAAAGAAGTGCCGATATTTTTCTTGGAGTTCCTTTCAATATTGCTTCTTATGCATTGTTGACTATGATGATTGCGCAGGTTTGTGATTTAAAAATTGGCGAATTCATTCACACTTTTGGCGATGCTCATATTTACAACAACCATTTTGAGCAACTCGAATTGCAATTGTCACGCAAACCTAAAAAGTTACCCAAAATGATATTAAATCCAACCATCAAAAATATTTTTGAATTTACTTATGATGACTTCACATTAGAAAACTACGAACCGCACGATCCAATAAAAGGAAGTGTTGCTGTATAAGTCAGTATCCTAATTAGAAATAAATAATTTATATAAAAAGCACAAAATGCCAACACCAGTTTCAGAATGTTTGTATTGCCAAGACAATGAAACATTGCACAGTTTAATGATTAAAATCTGTGATTTAGAAGTATCACAATTATTCTTATTCAAAGAACAATCTTATGCAGGGCGCTGCAATGTGGTTTACAAAGATCACGGCGTGGAATTTCATGAATTAAGTGATGAACAACGAAATGCTTTTATGAGCGACGTTGCAAAAACTGCAAAAGCAATAGCATCAGCTTTCCATCCAAGCAAAATTAACTACGGAGCTTATGCCGATACGATTTCGCATTTGCATATGCATGTAGTTCCGAAATACAAAGACGGCTACGGTTTTGGTGGTGTTTTTGAAATGAACCCACAAAAAACCACACTTACAGAAGCTGAATATCAGGAGATAATTGAAAAAATAAAAGCGCAACTATAAAAGTAGCTTGCTTTTTTAAATAAATACAAAAAATCCGCTTTTCAGCGGATTTTGTTGATTTTTTAAAGTTCTAAAACACCATTTTCTGTTCCTGCAAATTCATTCCATCGGAAAGAATCAGCTTCTGGCTCGTTTGAATAAACACCATCGATAACGTACTTAAATTCGTAAGTAGCATCTTTTGGCATTTCAAAAACGCCTTTGAAAGTTCCGTTTTTTAATTTTGACAATTCGCCAGCTGCTATATTCCAACTATTGAAGTCTCCAACTACTGAAGCAGTAGTTGCTTCTTTTGCTTCAACTGAAAAGGTAACTTTACAAACTGGTTTTGTTTTTATAAATTGTTTCTTGATTGACATAACTATTTCATTTTTAGAATTATGCCGCAAAGAAACTACATTCTATCGAAGAATCAATATAATAATGTAAGTTTTAGGGCTTTCGCAAGCAATCTTCGAAAAAAAACAATATACCTAATTTATCTTGCTATTTTTTTTGATAATTTTAAATAAAAATCGTTTTCGCTTTGAATATTATTAGACGAAAAAAAATGATATTTCAAAATAAATTTTACCTTTATAAACAAAATCTTGTTTCATGGAAAAAGAACAACACGAACAATATGAATATGCCAGAAAACGGCTTAAACAAAAAAAAAGCCTCTACTTTCATTTTGTCTTACTGATTTTGGGTAGTATCTTTATGTTTATTGCCAATCATTTCGCGATTTTTGGAATTACATCGAATTGGGCTATTTGGGTCATCACATTCTGGGCTTTCTTGTTTATTTTACATTTTATAAAAGTGTACATAACTGATCGCTTTATGAATAAAAATTGGGAAAGAGACCAAATTGACAAATTGGTTGCCAAACAACAACAAAAAATCGAACAATTACAAAACCAAATAGAAGAAAATCCTCCTCAATAACAACAATAGTACATGATTATTTTGATTGCGGCCGTTGCCGAAAACAATGCTCTTGGCAAAAACAATGACTTACTTTGGCATTTGCCCAAAGATTTTAAACGATTTAAGGAAATTACTTCGGGACATTATATTATTATGGGTCGAAAAACGTTTGAAAGTTTTCCTAAACCCTTACCAAATAGGACTCACGTTATTATTACTCGACAAAAAGATTTTGTTCAGGAAGGCTGTATCGTGGTTTCAGATTTAGAAAAAGCAATTGCTATTTGTCCAAAAAACGAAGCTGTTTTTATAATTGGTGGTGGCGAAATCTACTCGCAATCCATTCATTTAGCAGATCAACTTGATATTACTAGAGTCCATCACTCCTTTGAAGCCGATGTTTATTTTCCGGAAATTGATTCGAACATTTGGGCGTTAACTTCGGAGATTTTTAATCCAAAAGACGAAAAGCACCTCTATGATTATACATTTCAAACTTTTGTTAGAAAAAAATAAAACTGTTCATTTTCAATCAAAATTTAAATATTTTGTCAAAATGTTTCAAAAAAGTCTTTGAATTTACTGTTAAACATTTATTATCCAAAAATCTAGTTTACCTTTGCCTCAAATTATAGAAAATGTCAAAAAACATAACACCTTATAAAGATTCCTCGCTAAGTAAAAAAGAACAAGTAGCCTCAATGTTTGATACTATTTCGGGAAATTATGACAATCTAAATCGGGTAATTTCTTTTGGAATTGATGTAAAATGGCGCAAAAAAGTCTTGAGAATTGTAGCCGAGAAAACACCAAAAACCATTTTGGATATTGCAACTGGAACGGGAGATTTAGCCATTTTAATGGCACAAACTAATGCCGAAAAAATTATTGGTTTAGACATTTCTCAAGGAATGCTCGAAGTTGGAAAGAAGAAAATCCTTGATAAAAACCTGTCTAATCGAATAGAAATGGTTTTGGCCGATTCAGAAAATATGCCTTTTGCAGATAATTTTTTTGATGCCATCACGGTAGCTTTTGGCGTTAGAAATTTCGAAAATCTTGAAAAAGGTTTGTCTGAAATTTTAAGAGTTTTAAAACCCAATGGCGTTTTTGTTATCCTCGAAACTTCTATTCCAGACAAAGCTCCTTATAAACAAGGTTACACTTTTTACAGTAAAAACATACTTCCGATTATTGGAAAATTATTTTCAAAAGACAATGTTGCCTATGGATATTTGTCTGAATCGGCGGCAGCATTTCCTTACGGTGCCGCTTTGAACAATATTTTGAAAAAAATTGGGTTTATAGATGTAGTTGCGATGCCGCAAACATTTGGCGTGGCTACCATTTATTCAGCTTCCAAAAAATAGTATGAGAAAAATAGTCTTTTTAATCTTAGTAGTCCTTACTACACCAGCAGTAGCTCAAAATTCCAGTAGGCTTTTTGGTAAAGATCCAATTATAAATCTTGAGAATTTTCAAAAACAAACGGTTTATTACGGTTTCTATTTGGGTTTTAATTCCTTTGATTTTAAAATTGATTACAAAACGGTAGGTGAAGATATTCAAACAAAGAGAAACACGGGTTTCAATGTTGGACTTATAGCTGATTTGAGACTTCAAGAGTTTATCCACCTGAGATTTGAACCTGGATTGTACTACACAAAAAGAGATTTGCAGTATCCTTCAAGTTATTTTGCCACCACTCCCACTCCAACAGATATGCTGCGCGAAGTTAATAGTACGTATATTCACTTTCCGTTGTTGGTCAAATTTTCGGCGCTCAGAACAGGAAATGTTAGACCTTATTTAGTAGGTGGTGTTTCGGCTACATTAAATTTATCAAGCAATTCCAAATCTATTGACGATAATTATGAGCAGCGTTTTAGAGTAAAACCTTGGACTCCAAATTATGAATTGGGATTTGGAATTGATATTTTTTCGGAATATTTTATATTCTCGCCATCCATTAGAGGAGTTTTTGGAATTAAGGACGAATTAATTCGGGATAATGATCCTAATAGTCCTTGGACTGGCAATATCGAATCTATAAAAAGTAGAGCTGTGTTAATTAATTTTACATTTCATTAAAAATTTCTTAGATAAATTTTTAATAAAAAAGACTATGTTTAATTTTTCGCCCCAAATCACTCAAATTTGAAAATTAAAAATATGGATTTTGAATATTATCTAGACAAATTCAAGAAATCTGAAAGTCAACTAAACAAAAATTCGTTAGAGCTAAAGAACCTTGAAGTTAGTGTTGGCATAGAAATGAAAGACTCCGTATGCTTAAAATTATACAAAAGAGAATGGACAAATGATTTAAAAAATCCATTAAATGCAGAAGCTAGAATATTTTTTTCTGTTTGGCTAAGCGACAAAACAGTAAAAGAAAACAAACTATTCTACAACATTCACGCCTTAAAACTTAGAAAGCTGAAAGGCTATTCTATCTTAAGTAGAGGATTTGCAGACAGTTTTATAAAAGAATTTAAAATATATCAAGACAATTGGCAAAACGTAAGTGTGAAATTTGGTCCTCTAACACTTATGGAAGGTTGGGTAGAACTTGACGAAAAAAACCTTGAAACAAATATTTTACAACTAGCTGAAGAATTTATAAAAATTGAAATATTGTTTGACCAAACGCTAACGAAATTTAAAAAAAAATTATCTTCTACAAAACTCACTTAAAACAATAGCAGTCGCAGTGGCTACATTCAAGCTTTCTGTTTTTTGAATGGCACCAAATCGTGGAATTGTAAGTCTGTTTTTTATTAATTTTTCTATTTCGGGTGAAATTCCGTTCGCTTCATTACCCATAATGACAATTCCTTCTTGTGGTAATTCTGATTTGTAAATATTATTTCCGTCCATAAAAGTTCCAAAAATCGGTAATTTCGATTGAGCAATATACCTTTCTAAATCAATATAATTTACATTGACCCTAGCAAGAGAGCCCATTGTAGCCTGAACCACTTTTGGATTATAAATATCGACCGTTTCTTTTGAACAAATAAGTTGGCTAATGCCAAACCAATCGCATAATCGCAAAATGGTTCCTAAATTTCCGGGATCACGAATAGAGTCGAGAGCGAGAATTAAACCTGACTCGACGCTATTTTTTTCGTTTGGAATTTTAAAAATTGCCAAACAAGTGTTGGGTGTCGACAATGCGGTAATTTTTTTCAAATCACTGTCATCAATTATGACTTTTTTATCATTCGGAACGGCTTGAAAATCATTTTGAGTTGTGTACAAATGAACTAATTCAAACTTTGACTCTAGCAATTCTTGGATTACTTTTATGCCTTCGGCTATAAATAACTGTTGCGCCAATCGCTGTTTTTTATGTTGCAAACTCGTAATTAGCTTGATTTGGTTTTTACTAAGCATAAAATAATGTACTTTTGAATTAAATATTTCCCAGCATTTGAAAAAGATTAGCACAAAAATAGCAACATTTATTTTAATTGGAATAATTATATCGGCATGTGATGCTGAAAAACGCGTTCCAAAAGGCAAACAGCGGCTTACTAAAAATGAGATTGTAGTAAACGACAAATCCACAAAGAACGAAGACATCACCAATCAATTGTATCAAAAACCAAATTCTACTTTGCTAGGTTATCACTTGCGATTGAATTTGTATAATCTTGCTAAACCTAATCCTGATTCTTCTTTTCAAGCTAAATTTATCAATAATCCAAAGAAGTATGAACGAATGTCAAGATGGTTATCGGCAAAACAAGTTAATCGATTGGGACAATCTTTTTGGTATCACGGTCTTCATAATTTCTTAAAAAAAACAGGCGAACCACCCGTAATTGTTGATACAGCAAAAACTCGAAAATCTATCTCAAGAATAAAATATTTTTATTTTAACAAAGGTTTTTTTGACGTAAAAGCAAATTTCAAAGTCGATAGTTTAAGTATAAAAAAGGCTAAAGTAAAATATACTGTAACTACCGGAAATCCTTTTTCGTTAGACACATTGACCCGTAAAATTCAAACTCCTGCTTTGGACTCCTTGTACCAAACTAAATTGTCGGCCTCCTTTATAAAATCGGAAAAACAATACAATACCGAAGATTTCAACAATGAAAAAGAACGCATTTCCACTAATTTTAGAAATAATGGAGTGTATCATTTTCAGCCCAATTATGTGACTTTCGATTTAGACACATTGAACAACAATCACAAAGTCAATGTTAATTTAATTATTGACGATTATTCCTATCAAGATCAGGACTCTACAAAAACGGAGCCTTTCAAAATTTATAAAATAAGCGATGTAAACATATATACTGATTATTCTGCAATGAATAATAGCAATATATTTAGCGACAGCACGTCTTACAACAACTTTAATTTATACAGTCATTCCAAACTGAAATACAAGCCAAAGGCGATTACCGATGCGATTTTCATCGCCAAAGGAAGTTTGTTTGCTGATTTTAGAACTGTTTTGACCACACGATATCTTAACAATCTAAAAATATTCAACTATCCAACTATTTTATATGAAGTAGATAAAAGAGACACTACCGCACAATCACTTATTGCAAAAATATATTTATCACCAAGAAAAAAATACAGTCTAGGAACCACATTTGACGTAACACATTCCAACATTCAAGACATTGGAATTGCAGGAAGCATATCCGAAACCATTCGAAATGTGTTCAATGGTGCTGAAACACTAGAGATTTCAGCGCGAGGAAACATTGGCTCATCAAAAGATTTGGCTAATCCTGACAGCAAGTTTTTTAATGTATCTGAATACGGAATTGATGCTAAATTAAATTTTCCTAGAATATGGTTTCCTTTTGGTACTGAAAAAATCATTCCTAAGAGTATGATTCCTTCTACACTGGTGTCTATTGGACTATCAAATCAAAAAAACATTGGCTTAGACAAACAAAATGTCAGTGGAACATTAGCCTATAATTGGAACCCGAAAAGGAATAATACCGCACGATTTGATATTTTCAACATTCAATATATTCGGAATTTAAATCGGCAAAACTACTTTAATGTCTATGAATCTTCCTACAAGGAATTAAACAATCTAGCAAAAACTTATAATGTAAACCCTGATTACGTTGAAAACGGTGATTTAAAAATAGAAAAAGGTACAAGAGGATTTACGAATGATGTATTAACTGGAGCATTAATTATTCCCGAAACTAATTATACAACTGTGAACAGCATCGAAGAAAGAAGAATCCGTCTCACCGAAAATGACTTTATTCTCTCTACTAGCTATTCGTTTTCAAATTCTACGAAAACCGATATAAAAGATAAAAATTTCTATCAATTTAGAACCAAAATAGAATCGGCGGGTTCCTTATTAACTTTAGTTGCTAATGCCGCCAGCTTACCGCGAAATCAAAATGGAAATTATAAAATTTTCAATTTAGAGTATTCTGAATATGTAAAAACAGAATTCGATTATATCAAATATTGGGATTTATCCAAAGAAAAAGTTCTAGCTGTTAGAACCTTTTTTGGCATTGCTATTCCGTATGGTAATTCGAAAAATATTCCTTTTTCACGGAGTTATTTTGCAGGAGGTTCCAATGACAACAGGGCTTGGGAACCCTATCGTTTAGGCCCAGGGAATTCAGGCGCAGTAAATGATTATAATGAAGCCAATATGAAAATCGCTTTGAGTGCCGAATTTAGATTTAAAATATTAGGAAACGTAAAAGGAGCCTTATTTGCAGATGCGGGTAATATTTGGAATGTATTAGACAACGTTACCGACAAAAAAAAGAGATTCGACGGTATTCAAGATTTGAAAGAAATAGCCTTAGGAACTGGATTTGGTCTTCGATACGATCTAAATTTTTTCGTAGTCCGATTTGATTTAGGATTTAAAACATTCAATCCTGCTAATGAAACTGGCAAACGCTGGTTTTACGATTACGATTTCGGACATTCTGTTTTTAATTTTGGCATAAATTATCCGTTCTAATGCTAATTAATTCTTATTTTTGCAATCTGAAAAACAACATATAAAAATAATTTAAACAATTTACAATGGCACATAATATTAAAGCAGGTGTAGCAACAGGAGATCAAGTACAAGCAATTTTTAGCTATGCAAAAGAAAAAGGTTTTGCGTTACCAGCAGTAAACGTAACAGGTTCAAACACAATAAACGGAGTTTTAGAAACAGCAGCAAAATTAAATGCCCCAGTTATCATTCAATTTTCGAATGGTGGAGCACAATTCAACGCTGGAAAAGGACTTTCTAACGCAGGCGAAAAAGCAGCGATATTTGGAGCAATTGCTGGAGCAAAACACATTCATACTTTAGCCGAAGCTTATGGTGCAACTGTAATATTACACACAGACCATTGCGCAAAAAAATTATTGCCTTGGATTGACGGATTATTAGACGCGTCCGAAGAACATTTTGCAGCTACGGGAAAACCATTGTTTTCATCGCATATGATCGATTTGTCTGAAGAGCCAATCGAAGAAAATATCAAAATTTGTTCTGGTTATTTAGCAAGAATGAGCAAAATGGGAATGACATTAGAAATCGAACTTGGAATCACAGGTGGCGAAGAAGATGGCGTTGACAACTCTGACGTTGACAGTTCAAAATTATATACACAACCTTCTGAAGTATCTTATGCTTACGAAGAATTATTAAAAGTGAGTCCAAGATTTACAATTGCTGCCTCTTTTGGAAATGTTCACGGTGTTTACAAACCAGGAAATGTGAAATTGACTCCGAAAATCTTGAAAAACTCTCAAGATTATGTTCAAAATAAATTCAACACTGGTCACAATCCTGTTGATTTCGTTTTCCACGGTGGATCAGGTTCTACATTGGAAGAAATCAGAGAAGGAATTAGCTATGGTGTCGTGAAAATGAATATTGACACTGATTTACAATTTGCTTTTGCAGAAGGTATTCGTGACTTTATGGTTGACAACATTGACTATTTGAGAACTCAAATTGGAAATCCAACTGGCGCTGATGCTCCTAACAAAAAACATTACGACCCAAGAAAATGGTTGCGTGAAGGAGAAGTAACATTCAATGCTAGGCTTGAACAAGCATTTGCTGATTTGAATAATGTGAATACACTATAAAAAAGTTTGCAGTGTTCAGTTTTTTAGTATTCAGTTAGAATAATTATTAAACTGAACACTGAAAATAAGATTACCGAACACTGATTACTGAACATTGAATACTGAATATATGGCTTGGTTTAAAAGAACAGAAAAAGGAATTACTACTGCGACGGAAGACAAAATGGATGTTCCAAAAGGTCTTTGGTACAAATCGCCTACAGGAAAAGTAATTGATGCCGAAGAATTGGCTCGCAACTTATATGTAAGTCCAGAAGATGGTTTTCACGTCAGAATTGGAAGCAAAGAATATTTCGAAATATTATTTGACGACAATGAGTTCACGGAATTAGATGCAAAAATAACATCAAAAGATTCGTTGAACTTTGTGGATACAAAAAAATATTCTGACAGGCTAAAAGACACAATTTCTAAAACCAAATTGAATGATGCAGTTCGAACAGCTGTTGGAAAATCAAAAGGAAAAGATTTAGTGATTTGCTGCATGGATTTTGCTTTTATTGGGGGTTCTATTGGTGGTGTTGTGGGCGAAAAAATAGCCCGTGGAATAGATTATTCTATTAAAAATAGGATTCCATTCTTGATAATTTCAAAATCAGGTGGCGCCAGAATGATGGAAGCTGCTTATTCGTTGATGCAATTAGCCAAAACTTCTGCCAAATTAGCACAACTAGCCGATGCAAAAATTCCTTACATTTCTTTGTGTACTGACCCAACTACTGGAGGAACAACTGCTTCTTATGCCATGCTTGGCGATATCAACATTTCTGAACCAGGCGCGTTAATAGGTTTTGCTGGACCAAGAGTTGTAAAAGACACTACAGGAAAAGATTTGCCAGAAGGTTTTCAAACTGCCGAATTTGTTCTAGAACATGGTTTCTTAGATTTTATCACACCCAGAAAAGAATTGAAAGATTCTATCAATTTGTATATTGATTTGAAACTGAATATAGACGTAAGATAATTTCTATTTTAAAAAAAGGTTAAAAAAAAAGGTGCAAAATCTCGAATTTTGCACCTTTTTTATTTTTATTTAAACCTATAAGGTTTTCAAAAACTTGTAGGTTTTTCTAGATTCCAGTTCTAATCGCTTCAACAGGATCTAGTTTTGAAGCAGCAATTGCAGGAAGAATACCAGAAATCAAACCTATTATTGCTGCTAATCCTGTTCCCAAAAGAATATTTCCCATACTCAAAACAAATTCGAAATCTAAAGTTTTAGTCAAAATAAGAGCAATAATCCAAACTAATAACAATCCAATTATTCCTCCGATTATAGACAAAATAATGGCTTCGAATAAGAATTGAAATAATATAAATCTATTTTTAGCTCCCAATGATTTTTGAATTCCAATAAGGTTTGTTCTTTCTTTTACCGAAACAAACATAATATTGGCAATACCAAAACCTCCCACTAGCAAAGAAAATCCACTGATAATCCAACCTACGACATTCATTTGAGAAATAATTCCATCAATAAAATCAGTAAATCCCGAGAAAACATTGATAAAGAAATTATCTATTTCTCCAGCTTTCAAACCACGAAAAGCTCTAATTTTTTGAGTGATTTCAGCTTTATAAGCATCCATATCTACGCCGCTTTCTGGTTTAAAAATAATTACATTTACTAAGCCTTTATTATTATCACCAAATCGTTGTCGCACAAAATTTACTGGCAGGAAAGCAGAATTATCATTGTTTCCAAACATTCCTGAACCTTGTTTTTTCAAAACTCCAATAACCGTGAACCGCAGACCATACATCCGAATTTTTTTTCCAATAGGTTCGTCATCACCAAACAGCGATTTAGCAACCTCATTCCCAACAACCACAACTGGCGCAGCAGAATTTGCTTCGGATTCGTTATAAAACCTTCCTTCATCGAATTCTAGACCTTGAATGTCAATAAACTCGTGGGAAACTGGCACGACATTTACAGAAGTTACCGTATTTGAACCATATTTTAAAGATTCACTTTTGGTAAATATTTGATACCCCATTTGATCCGTATTGGTCATTGCGCCCTTCATATAAAGGTATTCATCATATTTTACATTGGGAAATTGTTCTCTTTTCCACTGTGGAATTTCTGTAGGACCAAAAGACATTTTCATCAAATAAATGGTGTTTTTATCTAAAGAACTCAAGTCTTTTGTAATTTTTCTATTCAATGAATCAACCGCTGCAAGAACAGCAATAATTGAAAAAATCCCGATAGTCACACCAAGCAACGACAATAAGGTGCGCAGTTTATTGTTTCGTAACGCATTCATTGCAAAACGAAAACTCTCAGATAAAAGTCGAAAATAAACTAGCATAAAACCATGATTTGTGTTATTGTAAAATTCCAAAAATTTTATTCATTATCCTAATGAAAAATCAATAACTCATTGGTCTTGTTTTTTAAGATATTGTTACAGAAATATCAAATTACTTATACAATGAAATTGCTTATTTAATTGCTTTTTTGATATATTTGTACTTACAATATCATACGTATTAATCTAGAAAACAACTTAAAAAAAAGTATTGTTTAATGCGATTAATATTTAGATCCAAAAATATAAAACAAAACAACATATGAAAACACAAGTAATACAAGATTATAACGGTTTACCTGCTGGGGTTTTCATTCCTATTGAAGATTGGGAAAATATTAAAAGACACTACCCAAATATTGAAAAAGTAAACGAAGAATTGCCACAATGGCAAAAAGATATTTTAGATATTCGATTAGCGGATATAAACAATCCTGACAAAATTGAACCTATCGAGGAACTCTTTAAAGTTTTAGATGCTGAATGATTTATACTGTAATCAATCATAAAGAAGTTAAAAATGACGTTTTACTAGCCAAAGATTGGTACAAAAGCCAACGAAAAGGTTTAGAAAAACGCTTTGCCAATGAAGTTAAAAACACCCTTAATTACCTTATTAAAAATCCTTTGCTATTTCAAGTAAAATACAAAACCGTAAGAACTGCATATACCGAAGTTTTCCCTTATGGCGTGCATTACCACTTTAACGAAAACACTCAAACTATTACTGTGCTTGGGATATTTCATACTTCTATTTCACCTGAAAAATGGTTAAAAAGATTGTAAAAAACTGATAAGTCCTGTGAGATTATTTGGCTCTTGACTTATATTGCTTACTCAACTTTGTGGGCACAGAATGCAATTCTGCGCTATCCAAACGAGGTTATTTATTGCATATCCGAGCGATCGGGGTTAATTAAATAACCAACTAGTTCAATATACTTCATATTATTAAAATTTTAATTATTTACATTTAATATCCTCCGCCCCAAATTGACATTCCACCCTTACCACCTGGATTATTAATTTTTATTGTTTTAAAATTTAAAAATGGAATACCAACTCATTTAAAACATTACCCTGTCACTTATATATATCTGAAATATTTAATTTTGCTAACTTTATATCCTGTTTGTTTGTTTCTATTTGTTTTAAAAATTCCTCACGATTATTAATTATTTCTTCCAAACTTTTAAACCATATGTTTACATCAATTTTGCATGCTTTAAAATGATTTAAATCCCATTCTTTTTTTCTAATACTCTGAATAATATCATCCACTTTTTCAGACTTGTACAATGCAATCTTAAGTTTATCTTCCATTAAAACTGCATTTAAATAAGAATTATGAGCAATGCCAAATTTTGGATTTTTATAATATTCTTCAATTACTGAAAACATTTTTTTTAATGAAATATCACCTTCAAATGTTAATGGAGATTGAACTTTTATGGTTTCTACAATTTCATTAAAAAGTATTGTATGATTATCGTATGGAATATCATATTGCAATTGGCGTTTATTATAAAATTCATTCATCAAAATTGGAAAATTAAGACATTCTTTAATATCTTTTTTCCACAAACCATATAATACAAAATAGGGTCTATATTTTTCCATATTTGGCAATTTTATTAATTCAATACCAATAATAGTACAGCCAACTATTTTATAAAACTTATTTGGGGCAAACTTTATTAGATTAAAAAAAGCATTCTGCCAATCTTCAATAACTTTCTTTTTTGATTCTTTTAAATCCATAATTTTATTTTATTTAAGGTCTAACGATTTTAATTGTAGCATTAGGAAAACTACTTGAATATTTTAAAAATTGAGCTTCATTCATTATAGCATTACCAAATTTGAAATCATAAATCATATTTGTACTAGGACTATATAAATCTAAAAAACCTCTTCCAGTTGCTTGATTAAAATAATAATTATAGTTAAATCCTCTACTTCCGATCGCTCGGATATGTACAACTTGTAGATGATAGCGCAGAATTGCATTCTGTGCCCAATCCAATTGGCAACTAAAGCAAATCTAACAAAACTATTTATATCCGATCGCTCGGATATGTACAACCTGTAGATGATAGCGCAGAATTGCATTCTGTGCCCACTCCAATTAGCAACTAAAACAAATCTAACAAAATTAGTTCTAATTCATATTCTAATCCTCCATAATTTCTTCCTGAACTAAAACAATAATTCTATGGCAAAGCGACTAGTCGTAAATAGCTTTGTTTTTAAAATATTGTTACAGAAATAGATTTGAATTTTAAAATCAAAAAAACTACTTTTGCACCACAAAATTCTAACTACACAATGAACACAACAAAAAAAATCCAATCAGCATTAATTTCTGTCTTTTCAAAAGAAGGTCTTGAACCAATTATAAAAAAATTACACGAACAAAATGTGATTTTTTATTCCACTGGAGGAACAGAGGAATTTATCAAAAACCTAGGAATTCCTGTTGTTCCTGTAGAAGACGTTACTTCATACCCGTCAATTCTTGGTGGAAGAGTAAAAACGTTACATCCAAAAGTTTTTGGAGGAATCTTAAATCGTCAAGACAACGAAAGCGATGTGCAACAAATGAAGGAATATGACATTCCTCAAATTGATTTGGTTATTGTTGATTTATATCCTTTCGAAAAAACGGTTGCGTCCGGAGCAAGTGAAAGTGATATTATCGAAAAAATTGATATTGGCGGCATTTCATTGATTCGCGCTGCAGCCAAAAATTTCAAAGATACCGTGATTATTCCATCGGTTGCCGAATATAGTTTACTTTTGGATTTGATTACAAAACAAAACGGAGCAACAACATTAGAAGATAGAAAATTGTTTGCCACAAAAGCATTCCACGTTTCTTCTCATTATGACACTGCGATTTTCAATTATTTCAATACCGATGAATCTGTTTTCAAAACCAGTATTGCTAACGGACAAATTTTGAGATATGGCGAAAATCCACATCAAAAAGGATTTTTCTTTGGAGATTTCGATTCCATGTTCCAAAAATTGCACGGAAAAGAATTGTCCTATAATAATTTATTAGACGTTGACGCAGCAGTAAATTTGATTAATGAATTCAAAAATGACGGTCCAACATTTGCTATTTTGAAACACAACAATGCTTGCGGATTGGCAACAAGATCAACCATCAGCGAAGCTTACAATGTTGCATTAGCTTGCGATCCAACTTCTGCTTTTGGTGGCGTTTTGATTGCCAATACAAAAATTGATGTGGCGACTGCAACTGAAATCAACAAATTATTTTGCGAAGTAGTGATTGCGCCAAGTTATGACGAAGCAGCGATTGCCATTCTAAAAGAAAAGAAAAACAGAATTATCTTAATACAAAACGAAGTAGCATTGCCTCAAAAACAAGTGCGAACTTGTTTAAATGGATTACTAATTCAAGAACGAAACAATATTACGGATACTAAAAACGATTTAAAAACCGTTACAATAACAGCACCAACAGCGCAAGAAGTAGAAGATTTAATTTTCGCTTCTAAAGTTTGTAAAAACACCAAATCGAACACGATTGTTTTTGCAAAAAATGGAACTTTGATTTCTTCTGGAACAGGACAAACCTCAAGAGTAGACGCTTTGCTGCAAGCTATTGAAAAAGCAAAAGTTTTTGGATTTAGTTTGAAAGGAGCTTCGATGGCAAGTGATGCATTTTTCCCTTTTCCGGATTGTGTAGAGATAGCAAAAAATGCTGGAATAACAGCCGTAATTCAACCTGGAGGTTCAATAAAAGACGAATTAAGCATAAATTATTGCAATGAAAATAAAGTTGCAATGGTATTTACAGGAACACGTCATTTCAAACATTAATTTGTTTAGCTTTGTACATTATTTTTTTATAAATTTTATACCCTATTAAACTTATGGGATTTTTTGATTTCATGACCGAGGATATTGCGATAGACCTTGGTACCGCAAACACTTTAATCATACACAATGATAAAGTTGTTATTGACAGCCCTTCGATCGTTGCACGTGATAGAATATCAGGTAAAATAATTGCCGTTGGTAAAGAAGCCAATATGATGCAAGGGAAAACCCATGAAAACATCAAAACCATAAGGCCATTGAAAGATGGTGTAATTGCCGATTTTGATGCTTCGGAAAAAATGATCAGCATGCTTATAAAAAGCATTCCAGCTTTGAAAAAAAGAATGTTTACTCCTGCTTTGAGAATGGTAGTTTGTATTCCTTCTGGAATTACTGAAGTGGAAATGAGAGCGGTGAAAGAATCGTGCGAAAGAGTAAACGGAAAAGAAGTGTATTTGATTCACGAACCGATGGCTGCTGCAATTGGAATTGGAATTGACATTATGCAACCGAAAGGAAATATGATTGTTGATATCGGAGGTGGAACTACAGAAATAGCCGTAATCGCTTTGGGTGGAATTGTTTGCGACAAATCGGTTAAAATTGCTGGTGACGTTTTCACCAATGACATCGTGTATTATATGCGTACTCAACACAACCTTTTTGTTGGAGAAAGTACTGCCGAAAAAATAAAAATTCAAGTTGGAGCTGCTATAGAAGATTTAGAAACACCTCCAGAAGATATGTCGGTTCAAGGAAGAGATCTGCTGACTGGAAAACCAAAACAAGTATCGGTTTCTTACCGAGAAATTGCCAAAGCGCTAGACAAATCGATTCAAAGAGTAGAAGATGCGGTTATGGAAACTTTATCTCAAACGCCACCAGAATTGGCAGCTGATATTTACAACACTGGAATTTATCTTGCTGGTGGAGGATCGATGTTGAGAGGTCTTGACAAAAGAATTTCACAAAAAACAGATTTACCAGTTTACATTGCCGAAGATCCTTTAAGAGCTGTAGTTCGGGGAACAGGAATGGCACTAAAAAATCTAACTCGATTTAAAAGTGTTCTAATAAAATAAAAAATGTTAATTTAGGGTGACGAGTTTAAATTTTCAACATACATTATACAGCTAAAAAATGCAGCAAATATTTAATTTTATATTTAAAAACAGTAATAGATTGCTGTTTTTGCTGCTTTTGGGCATTTCACTATTTCTTTCTATTCAGTCGCATTCGTATCATCGAAGTAAGGTGATAAGCTCGGCCAATTTTTTGAGTGGTGGAGTTTACGAAAAAATTAGTAACGTTAGTGAATATTTGAGCTTAAAAACTCAAAACGATGCGCTTGCTCAAGAAAATGCTCAGTTAAGAAGTCTCCTATTTAAGACCAAAGATTCTGTTGCACTTCCTAAATTGGACACCCTAAAAGACATAAAACCTTCGGATATTTTAGTGGCTAAAGTGATTCATAATTCATTTGATTCTCACGAAAATTATTTGACTTTGAATTCAGGTAGCCTTCAAGGAGTGAAACCAGATATGGGAGTAATTAATAGTTTAGGAATCGTTGGAATTATTGACAATACTTCGAGCAATTACTCTACTGTAATCAGTATTCTAAATATTAAATCTAGAATAAACGCTAAGTTAAAAAAATCAAATCATTTTGGTTCATTGGGCTGGAACGCTAAAAGCACTGGTTTCGTACAATTGACAGATATCCCAAGATTAGCCGCGATTAGAAAAGGAGATACCATCGTAACTGGCGGACAATCAGTTATTTTTCCTGAGAACATAAATATTGGAACAGTTGATAAAATATACATTGATAATAAAACGAATTATTATACATTGAATGTAAAACTTTTTAATGATATGACTAATTTAGGTCATGTGTATATCATTAAAAGTAAAAATCGAGAGGAAATTATCAACTTAGAAAAAAAGAAGGAAAAAGATGAATAGTGCCTTATTCGTAAATATTTTTCGTTTTATACTGCTCATAGCTGTTCAAATTATTATTTTTAATAATATGAACTTTTTAGGCTATATAAGTCCTTATCCTTATATTCTTTTTATTATTTTATATCCCGTAAATGGCAATAAAACTGGGCTATTAGCAGCAAGTTTTTTCCTTGGAATCATTATGGATATGTTCAGTAATTCGGGAGGATTTCACACCGCAGCCTGTATTGTTTTAGCGTACTATAGACCTTATATTTTCAAGTTTTCCTTCGGATTAAGTTACGAATACCAAACAGTTAAACTTAATGATGTCCTAACACCTGAAAGATTTTCATTTATTTTATTATCGGTTTTAATTCACCATTTAATCTTATTTATATTAGAAGCGTTTAAATTTAGTTTAATTTTAGATGTTTTGATTCGAACCTTACTAAGTTCAGTATTTACGGTAATTCTTTGTATCATAATAATATACCTTACTAAGCCGAACAGAAGATGAGAAAAGTGTTGCTCCCCTCCATGATCATTATTGCATCGTCTTTATTGGTGTTACGCCTTTTCTATTTGCAAGTTATCGATGATTCATTTAAACTGAAGTCAGATAATAATGCCATAAAAATACAATATGACTATCCCGAAAGAGGTTATATTTATGACAGAAATGGAAAATTAATGGTTGCCAACCAGCCATCTTATGACATCATGGTTATTCCAAGAGAAATAAAAAAATTAGACACACTAGAATTTTGTCAATTATTGGCTATTTCAAAAGAAGAATTTTTAACAAAAATAGCCAAAGCTAAGATTTATAGTCCCAGACTACCGTCGGTATTTTTAGCTCAATTAAACAAAAGTGAGTTCGCAGCATTTCAAGAAAAAATTCGAAAATTTGAAGGATTCTATTTTCAAAAACGTTCGTTGAGAGATTATCAGGTCCATTTTGGAGCCAATGTTTTTGGTTTTATCACTCAAGCTGACGAGAAATTAATCGCAAAAAATCCTTACTACAACAGTGGTGATCTAATTGGAAAACAAGGAGTTGAACAAAGTTACGAGGAGGTTCTTCGTGGCATTAAAGGCGTAAAATACATTCAAAAAGACAAGTACAATCGGGAGATAGGTTCATTTAAAGAAGGAAAATACGATACGATTGCCGTTCAAGGTGAAGACATCAACCTCACCATTGATATGGAACTTCAAAAATATGGTGAGGAATTAATGATTAATAAAAGAGGTGGAATTGTTGCCATTGAGCCAAAAACAGGTGAAATATTAGCCTTAGTTACCGCACCTAATTATGATCCCGCCATTTTAGTTGGTCGTCAAAGATCTAAAAATTATACAATGTTGTATCACGATTCGATTGCAAAACCACTTTATGATAGAGGACTATTGGCCGAATATCCGCCGGGTTCACCTTTTAAAATAATGACTGGACTTGTGGGTCTTCAAGAAAATGTAATTGATGAACAGACCACTTTTATGTGTAATCACGGTTTTGCGTATGCTCCAGGTCGTTTTCAAAGATGCCATTGCGGTGGTGGTGCCCGAAATCTAAATGTTGGGATTTACAAATCTTGCAATGCCTATTTTTCTAACGTTTATTTACGAACTATTGGTAAATTTAAAAATGCTCCTTACTCCGTAGATATTTGGAGTGAGCACGTGAAAAGTTTTGGCCTCGGACAATTTATGGGTTATGATTTGCCAACAGGAAAAAAAGGTAAAATTCCCAACTCAAAAACGTATAAAAAAATATATCCTGATTGGGCTTATAGTGGAAAAACTATTATCTCAAATGCCATTGGACAAGGAGAAGTATTGTTGACTCCTATTCAGTTGGCCAATATGATGGCAGCTGTTGCTAATGAGGGATATTATTACACTCCTCACATCATCAAGAAAATTGAAGGAGAAAAAATTGATAAAAAATACACCACAAAACACATAACAACCATTGACAAAAAATATTTCAAGCCTATGATTAATGGTTTATTCGATGTTTATAATTTTGGAACTGCAGCTGGTTTGCGTGTTCCAGGAATTGACATTTGCGGTAAAACAGGAACTGCAGAAAATTTTGCTAAAATAAATGGCAAAAGAACACAACTTGAAGACCACTCTATTTTTGTTGCCTTTGCCCCAAAAGATAATCCAAAGATTGCCATTGCTATATTAGTAGAAAATGGTGGATTTGGATCTGTAATTGCTGGACCTATTGCGAGTTTAATGATCGAAAAATATTTGAGAGGAAAGATTACCAGGACGGATTTAGAAAAAAGAACGCTAGAGCGAAGTTTACAGGATCGATATGCCAAATTGGGTGGACAGTCAGCGGCTGTAAAGTTAGAAATGAGAAAAAGGGATTCTATATTGAAAGGTAAAGTTATTGTTCCAAAAATTACTATAGATACCACTAAAAAAACCTTAAAGATTCCCGTAACATGAAAAACCAAAGTTTAACCAATAACATCGATTGGATCTGCATTGCTATTTATATAGTTTTGGTGATATTGGGTTGGCTAAACATCTATTCTTCCTCGTTATCTTCTATGGAGGGAACTGCTGAAAAACAATTAATTTTCATCGTTTTAACCATCCCTTTAATTTTCATCTTGCTTTACGTTGATGGGAAATTTTACGAAAAATATGCTACTATAATATATGGGGTTTCACTTTTACTACTGCTAGGTCTATTTGCATTTGGCAAAACGATTGCTGGTCAACGCTGCTGGTACGGAATTGGAAGTTTTACGCTTCAACCCTCGGAGTTTGCAAAAGCTGCGACCGCATTGGCCTTAGCCAAATATCTAAGCGATTCACAAATCAATTTGAAAGATGTAAATCGACAGATTCAGGCTTTAGCAATCGTTTTTCTGCCGGTGATGCTCATCTTACCGCAACCCGATCCAGGGAGTGCTTTAATTTATAGTATCTTTTTTATTGTTTTGTATCGAGAAGGCTTGCCAGCTTGGTATTTATGGACAGGATTTTGCGCCATCTTGTTATTTGTCTTAACGCTCGTATTAGAACCAGAATACGTAATACTTTTGGCATTAGTAGTCATAGCTTTTGTCCATTTTAAATCCAGAGTGGGCGATAGGAATTTAGTCTTAAGCGGTATTCTTTTAGCTATAATCTCCGGTTTTGTTTTGTCTGTAAATTATGTGTTTACCCACGTCTTCAAGCAGCATCACCGCGACCGTTTCAATATATTACTCGGAAAATCGGTAGATATGAAAGGAATTGGATACAATACAAATCAATCTGAAATTGCTATTGGATCAGGTGGTTGGATTGGAAAAGGATTTCTAGAAGGCACGCAAACTAAAGGTGGTTTTGTACCTGAGCAGCACACTGATTATATTTTTACAACTGTGGGCGAAGAATGGGGATTTCTAGGTTCACTCTTAGTCATCGGATTATTTGCAGGATTATTTCTTCGAGTTATCTACCTTGCCGAAAGGCAGAAAACTAAATTTAGCAGGGTTTATGGCTACTGTGTAGCAGCCATATTATTCATTCATTTCTTTGTGAACATCGCTATGGTTTTAGGTGTTTTTCCAACAATTGGAGTTCCATTACCTTTCTTTTCGTATGGCGGTTCTGGGCTTTGGGGCTTTACCATTTTGCTTTTTATTTTTATTAAAATGGATGCCAATAAAGTAAATGAGTGGTAGGAAATTAAAAACTCCAGGATTTATAATCGCAACTTTTCTCTAAACTATTTTCTGTTTTATCGTCTAATTTGGGGAAGAAGTCAATTCCTGTAATCTTCTCTATACTATCAACAGAAACCACAAATTCATATAAGGGTTTGTCACTTTTTGAATTTGGAACCAAAAAAGCAATCATTTTATACTCCCCATTGGAATTATGCAATAGAATTTTATAAAAATAATTAGGAACCAAAACATTCTCTCTACCAATTGTTTTCAAATTAGGCTGTAAAACACCACCAGTTATCACATAAATGCCATCATATTTCGTAGCCCAATAACGTATTTTTTGCTCTAATCTATTCCAAACTCCAGCATTAAAATCGTGATTTTGTGGCGAAATATTCGAAGTAAAAAAAGTGTCGTTATACGCATTGAAAGCAAATTCCATATCGCCTGCTGGGCAAAGATGTCCTTTGTCATAACCTGATTTTTTATAATTTCGCCAATCGGCAGAGTGTGTTTTTACTTTTGGGTCTTCAACAAAAAAAGGACGACTAAAATTACTGTTTCTCACGTAACTTTTTTTCAATTCATAAGCAACCCATTCTGCTTGCTCGTATTTTTCATTATAAGACAAAGTATAATAATTGTGTTTTACAATTTGATTTGTAGTAGATGTTGGCAAATAGTCAAATGAAGATTTTTGACTTTGAATATTCGTTTTGCCAAATACATTTGAAAAACCAACAGCTGAAAAGAGGCCAAAACTCAATACGATCAAACTCCAAAAAGCAACAACGCTCCAAAAATTCATTTTGAATTTCTGAAGCGTTGTTGCTATTAAAACGAAAATTGATTTATTCATTCAAAAAACCTTATGATTTTACTAATTTTTTAGTTTTTAAAGTTTCAGAAACTCCTTTTTTTACTATTGGTTTAGACTGCAAATCGTCAAGTATATTCAAAGCTTCTTCGACATAGATATCTTTGGACAAACTTTCGTGCCATCTATCTCTTTTTTCTTTAAGTGAAGCATCAGTATTCATAACTTGAGCTTCTTGCGGCAAGGATGTAAACTTTAAATGATAATCATAATCTGCGATTGATTTGAATTTTTTATTGGTTTCTTCAATAGCTTTCTGGTTCTTTTTGAATTTATCAAAATTCAAACTATAATCATTTTCTTTACTTCTCTCATCAATCCATTTTGCATTTTCTTCAATTAATTTGAACTGAGGGTTTTGCGCAATTCTACTTTTACTGTCTGCAATAGCTTTGCTAAATTTAGCATTGTTCATCCAAACATTATACTGTGCAGGATCAATTTTGTCCCAAGGCATTGCATTATCGACATCGCGTTCTCCCATTTTCAAATAAGCATAACGATCCGGCATAACCACATCACTTGCCACTCCTTCCAGCTGAGTGGAACCACCATTTATTCTATAAAATTTTTGCGTAGTAGTTTTCAAAGCACCCAAATCGCCAATATTACTACTTCTCACAAATTGGTTCAAATCGATTACATTTTGAACCGTTCCTTTGCCGTAGGTTTGTTTGCTACCAATAATAATTCCTCGTTTATAATCCTGAATGGCTGCCGCCAAAATTTCGGAAGCCGAAGCGGAGAAACTATTTACCATTATTACTAACGGTCCATCCCACTCGATTTTTTTATCTCTATCAAATAAAACCTCTTTTTGTTTTCCAGCCGATTTTATCTGTACGATTGGTCCTTGCTCAATGAATAATCCAGCAATATCCACAACAGTAGAAAGCGAGCCTCCGCCATCATCGCGAACGTCAAGTACAATTCCGTTGACACCCGCTTTTTTCAAGGATTCCACCTCAATGGCGACATCTTTTCCGGCATCTCGACCATTTTTGTCTTCGAAATCGATGTAAAATTTAGGTAAATAAATGACTCCATATTTTAAGCCATTTCTTTCTACAACACTTGATTTGGCATAGGTTTCTTCAATTTCGACAATGTCTCTAATAATTGGAATTGTTTTAATAGAACCATCTACTTTTTTTACAGTCAAACGAACTTCAGAACCTTTTGGCCCTTTAATTTTTTTGACCACATCATCTAGACGCATTCCTACGATATCTACTGGCTCTGCTTTTCCTTGAGCTACCTTCATAATTACATCGCCTGCTTCGAGTAGTTTGCCTCTCCAAGCTGGTCCTCCAGAAATAAGATCGGTAATTTCGGTGAAATCATTTTTCTTTTGAAGACGGGCACCTATTCCTTCAAATTTCCCACTAATGCTCACGTCAAAACGCTCTTTTTCTTCAGGTGGAAAATAATTAGTATGTGGATCAAATCGAGCAGTTATCGAATTTACATAAACAGAAAACCAATCGTTTCTGGATAAATCTTTCATAAAACCAAAATATTCATCTAATGACTTCAAAGAACTTTCACGAGTGATTTTCTCTAATTCTTCATAGGTTTTTGGCTTACCATCAGTTGAATCATCTTTCCCTTTACTAGCTGCATTTTCGATAAAATCCCCAGGTTTTAAATCAGCATCTTTTTTATCTTCTTTTTCAACAATTCCTTTTTCTTTATTTTCTTGAATTTTCAAACGATCGGTCAATGAAGAAAGTGTTGACAGCTTTATTTGTTTGCGCCATCTGTCTTTTAGCTCTTCGGTATTTTTAGCATAAGGTGCTTTTTCGTAATTGGTATTGAACGATTCGTCAACAGAATAATCGAAAGGCTTACTCAAAATTTCTTTATAGAAACCCTTACCTTCTTCCATTCTTTTCAGCAAACGGTTGTAAGTAAGATCAAAGAAAGTGAGGTCTTTATTCAGCAACTCATCATCCAGAAGTGTTTCAAATTTAGAAAACTCAGCAATATCCGACTGCAAGAAAAATCGTTTCGATGGGTCTAACGCTTCGATATAATCTTTGTAAATCCCTTTTGAAAAAGTATCGTCAATTTTCGCTGGATTGTAATGCCCTTTTTCAATTACGAATGTCAACAATTCAAGTAACATCTTATCTTTTTCGGGATCTCCACTTTTATTAGAATTGATCTTAAAAGCGAATAAGGTCACCGAAAGCAAGACTACGGCTATGAGGATTTTATAATTTCTTTTCATAAAGTTAATAATTGTATCCATAAATATTTAAAATCCAAATTACGGTAAAAACTGTGCCAACAAAAGCTAAACCTGCTATAAATTTTTGTTAAAGATATAAAATTGTTTATTTTTTTTGGGTTTCACTTTCAAACTAGATTACTTTTGTTTCTTTGTTTTGGAAAAAGAGCCATTTTTGCATAAATATAAAGCTAAACATTTAAAAAAATCAGTTGTGAAACAAACCAAACCCTTAATATTAGTTACTAATGACGATGGCGTTTCGGCACCAGGAATTCGAGCATTGATTTCCGTAATGTCCGAAATTGGAACCGTGGTCGTTGTAGCTCCAGACAGTCCTCAAAGTGCAACTGGACATTCCATTACGATCAACGATACTTTATACATCAACAAAATTTCGAAAGACGATGCTGCTATTCTGGAATACAGTTGCTCTGGAACACCTGTTGATTGCGTGAAACTTGCCGTAAACGAAATCTTAAAAAGAAAACCCGATTTGTGTGTGTCAGGGATCAATCACGGATCTAATTCTTCGATAAATGTCATCTATTCGGGAACTATGAGCGCTGCTGTCGAAGCCGGAATCGAAGGCGTTCCTGCTATTGGTTTTTCATTGTTAGATTACGGTTGGAATGCTAATTTTGAACCTATAAAGTCATTCATCAAGTCTATTACTTTGGAAGTTTTAGAAAAAGGTCTTCCAGAAAGCGTGGTTTTGAACGTCAATTTTCCGAAATTAGAAGAAAAAGATATTAAAGGAATTAAAGTGTGTCGGCAGGCAAAAGCAATTTGGACTGAAAAATTCGACAAACGACAAACACCGCAAGGCCGAGATTATTATTGGTTAACTGGAGAATTTATAAATCAAGACAATGGCGAAGACACGGATGAATGGGCTCTTGCCAATGGCTATATTTCCCTTGTTCCCGTTCAATTTGATTTGACCGCACATCACACCATTCAGCAACTTAATACATGGAATTGGAATGAATAAATCAGCTATTTTGATAGGTTTTGTAATCGGAATTTTGGCATCGGCATTGGGCTGCTTTCTTTTTATTACTTTTTTTACACACTATGATTTTATTTCAGGAGTTCAAATTATGAAATCAGAAGGAAAGTTAGGTAAATTAATAACTTTAGGATCTATTTTGGATTTGGTAGCTTTTGGAATTTTACTTAAAATGAATAAGGAAATGATGGCACGTGGCGTTGTTTTGTCTGTGATTATCATTACAATTATCACTTTATTTGCCTAAATTTACGATAGATTCAACCATTAAACATCAAAGATGAAATACTACATTATAGCAGGAGAAGCTTCGGGTGATTTGCACGGTTCGAATTTAATGAAGGCTTTGTATCAGGAAGATTCCGTCGCAAACATTCGATTTTGGGGTGGCGATTTAATGGAAAATGTTGGAGGAGTTTTAGTAAAACATTATCGCGATTTGGCTTTTATGGGTTTTGTGGAAGTGCTTTTTCATTTGACAACCATTTTAAATAACATCAAAATTTGTAAAAAAGACATCCTTGATTTTCAACCCGATGTGATTATTTTTATTGATTATCCTGGGTTTAATTTACGCATTGCAAAGTGGGCAAAAGAGTTAGGTATCAAAACGCATTATTACATTTCGCCACAAATTTGGGCTTGGAAAGAAAGCCGAATTACCGAAATCAAGCGGGATGTCGATAAAATGTATGTGATTTTGCCTTTCGAGAAAGATTTTTATGAAAAGAAACATCATTTTCCAGTTGAATTTGTCGGTCATCCTCTGATTGATGCCATTCATAATCGTCCAACACTAGATTCTGCAATTTTTAGAAAAGAAAATCATTTGAGCGAAAAGCCCATTATTGCTATTTTGCCCGGAAGTCGCCAACAGGAAATTACCAAAATGCTTTCGGTGATGTTGAGTGTAGTCAACCATTTTCCAGAGTATCAATTTGTGATTGCGGGCGCACCAAGTCAGGAATTTTCTTTTTATGAAAGTTTTATCACCAACGAAAACATTAAATTTATTTCGAATAAAACGTATGATTTATTAAGCAATGCTACGGCAGCATTGGTCACTTCAGGAACGGCAACATTAGAAACCGCTCTGTTTAAAGTACCCGAAGTGGTTTGTTATAAAGGCAGTTGGATTTCTTATCAAATAGCCAAACGCATCATTACACTAAAATACATTTCCCTTGTCAACTTGATTATGGATGAGGAAGTGGTTACCGAATTAATTCAAGAGGATTGTAATTCAAAACGCATCAAACAAGAATTGCAAAAAATATTAGAACCCAATTATCGAAAAAATCTTATTGAAAAATACGAGGAATTGGAAGAAAAATTAGGAGGCGTTGGCGCTAGCGAGAAAACAGCTCAATTGATTGTGAGGGATTTGAAATAATTCAATCCTTAATAAATGATTTTTTTACTAACTTCTTTTCCGTTTTTCAAGGTCACTTTTGCTATCAAAACTTGTTTGCTTGAAACCAAATTAAGTATGTTTAATTCAGTAGTATTCACATTATTTTTTTGATAAATTTCCCTTCCCAATAAGTCGTAAATCAACACTTTATCAATTGTTTCCACAGTTGAGTTGATTTTTATTTGCTTGTTTTTAGAGGAAACCAAAACTTGATTTTCTATTGCTTCAAAATTAGTGTTTTCCAGTGTTTTGTTAGTATAACGCAATACAAAACGATCGTTGAATGTTCCTGATTTGGAGGTAAAAGAATAATTTCCGCTTTTTAAATCAAAAATAGTATTCGTCAAATTGTCTTCAAGAAACACTGCTTGATTAGACAAAAACCCATCTGTTTGATCAATTGCTATGGTAAAAGTGCCTTCAATCGTTGACCTGAATCCTAAAGGAACCAAATCATTTTCATCAAAAGGCAAAGCTCTTCCTTGAATCACTAAGTTCTTATCTTGATTGACACTATAAAAATCGACGAATTCCTGACCATCATAACTTTCGCCATCAAAAGCATTGTCATATTCATTGGTTGCTCCAGTTATATAGCCCAACAAGGTTTGTTTAAATGCACCTTCTGTGTTTGTTAGATTTAACCAGATGCGATTTTTTTCAATTATAGCTAATTTAGCTTTAGGGTTTTTGGTTTTGAAGAATTGGGAATTATCTATTGGTAGATTTGAAATTAGCCTCATAGAATTATTAAATATTATATTCCCAGATGCAGCTAAACTGGTTACAAAAAAGCTTTGACCAGCGCCAATTTTACCAGTTGGTATAGTTGATGCTATAGGGTTATAGGGATCTAAAGTTACCCCTAAACCAACACCACCTGTAAAATTATACGAGGCATAATCATTTGCGTTATATTGACCATTACTATCTCTTGGGGTATTATGAGTCCAGAAATAGAGCGTACCGTAGATAACATTTTTATTTTGAAGTAAAAATTCATTAGCGTCTATTGCAGATGGATATGGGTTTCCCACCAAATTAGATTTCTCACTTCCTGTTACTGCAATTGATATATTCCCATTGTTGGGTACACCTGTAAAAATAGCTGTATAGAAACCCGGTGGAGGTGATGATGGTTGTAGAATCCCACGTATAATGTAGCCTTTTCCTAACGTCATTGTAGTTGTTGAAGGATCCACTTGAACCCAATTTTCAGTAGATGAATCAAAAGAAAAAAACTTGTCTAATTTAGTGGTTGGAGAAACCGCTAATAAATTTTGATTTGCAACTGGCGATGACCAAAAAGTATAGTCTAGTTCAAGAGTTGTTGAATTTGCTCTTTTATAATTTAGATTTCCTGAATTTGCAACATCATTGGTTTGAATTAGCCTTCCATTGTTTTCGATTGTAAAGTTCCCACCAGTATTATTCACTTTGTTAGTAACTACAAAGGCTTGACCATCATTAACAGTAAGTTGTGAAGATTTTATATTCAAATCGTTTCCAATGTTTATAGTTGTGGCGGTTGTAGTTTTTATGCCAGGTTTTGATGGGGTTTCTGATATTGTTAGATTATAATAAGCTGGGAATGGAGTTATGGTTTGATTTGCTCCAGAATATTCAATTGTTGAACCGGCTTCGAGAGTTATTGTTGGACCACCATTTGTAATTGTATTAATTCCAGTATTTACTCCTCCAGTAAAGCCTGCCGCAGTATTTATGCTAAATGTTGCTCCATTTTTGACAACAAATGTCTCTCCTGTTTGAAATCGAATTCCATTTGCTGTTCCTGCATTCGAAACATTAGAACCATTGACAATTATATTGGCATAATAATTTGGCGTACCATAACGTATGTCAGTTGCGGAAGTTCCGTAAAATTCAATTGTTGTAGTTGGATCAAGGGAATAATTCCCAGAAGCATCTGGTTTTGACCCAGAGCCTTTCGTTTTATAAGTAGATGTTCCGGTCATTATCAACTTAGTACCAGTACCACCAACCTGATGATTACTAGTATCGAAAATAGCATTCCCACTTACGGTTATTGATCCCGCAACTTCTATGCTTTTATCAATATTTAAAATTGCTGATGATCCAGCTTCAATATTTGTCAAAGTACTGACAGTTCCATTATTTACAGTTGCCGAACCTGGAAATGTAACTGATCCTCCTGCAAATTTTATAGTTCCTGAATTATTAATTGTTGTCCCGGTCGCAGCGGAGTAAGTACCTGTTAAAGTCAAAGTAAAGTTCGGATCGATTACTAATGTCCCTCCTTTTAAATCTAAATTTGTAAGAGTTTGATTTGAACTAATCCTTAATGTGCCTGAATTTAATGTAGTTGTTCCTGAATAGGTTTTTGAAACACCACTATAAACAACAGTGTTTGTGCTGTTGATTGTTACACCTTGATTTCCAGAAATATCACCCGAAAAAGTTACTTGCTGTGCGCCATAAATATTGATTGGAATGCCATTACCGTAAATAATGTTATTAAAGGCTAAATTTCCATTGATAGGATTCAGTTCTAAAACGGCACCTTTTGCACTTAATGGTATATTGACATTTTGTAAATAACTACTGTAATTTTCTAATTTATAATACAAATCAATTCCGTTCCCGTTCCCGTTCCAATCCATAGATTTATTAAAAGTACCATCATAATATATAATTTTAACAGGTTTCCATGGTAAATCCCAATACAGTGAAGTTTGCGATGAATTTATGTAATTAAACGTAAAATCAGTGTTACTATTCCAAGTGAGCACATCACCATCGGATGGATTGCCAAAATAATTACTGCCATAGGTAAAGTTTCCAATCGGATTATCTCCATCCCACTTATTTTGTGCATTTGAATAAAATGCAACACAAGTTAAGACCCAAGCGAAAAGTAATTTTAATTTCATAAAGTATAGTCGTATTACTTGTGAAGTAAAAATCATATACCACAACTAAAAGATAAAAGTATTGATAGAATTTGAGGGGATGTAAATTTAAAATTAATTAACTCATTTCAAAACCATTAAACCAATATTTATTAACAAATTATATTTTTATTAATTAATCAAAAGAAAGATCAAATTTGTTTACTTTTAGCAATATGAAAGTATTACAATTCCCTCTAGCGAGAATAACAATCGGTTTTTTAAGCGGTATTCTTGCTGCCTATTATTTTCAACCCAATCCTAAAGTTGTCTTCACTGTACTTTTAATTTCCTTTTTAACTTTTGGAATTGCTTATTTTATTTCAAAAAGCAAAATTGGAAATATGCTCTTTTTTGGACTTGCAACTTTTATTTTAGCTTGTGGAATTGGAGCTACTAACCAAATAATTCATACCCATTCTTTCCAGAAAAGTAATTATATTCACGGAAAGAACATTTTTGACAAACCACATAATGTGCAGATTATTGTTCGAGAAAAACTTCGAAATTCTGGCTATAACGACCGTTATATTGCGATTGTTAATCAAATTGACCAGTCAGTAAAAACAGGAAAAATTTTGCTCAATATTCGCAAAGACAGTTTGAATCATCCATTCGAAATTGGAACGCATTTGCAAGTTAATGGAAATCTATATAAAAGTGGTCCTGCAAAAAACCCAAACCAATTTGATTACGGAAAATATCTTGAAAGTAAGCAAATATATGCCCAAATGTATGCCGATGTTTCTGAAATTAAAGTTGGATCCATTATCGAAAAAGACATTTGGTATTATACTTCTAAATTGAGGACACGAATTATTCGAAACTTAGAGAAAAGCAACTTCAATGAAGCGGAACTTGATGTGGCTATTGCTTTAATTTTAGGACAAAAAAACGACATTTCACCAGATATAATTCGAGATTATCAATATGCTGGAGCAGTTCATATTTTGTCGGTTTCGGGATTGCATGTTGGGTTAATTCTACTTTTTATCACCTTTATTTTAAAACCTTTTCCGAACTCCAAACGCGGTTCTTTCATCAAGTTGATCATTATTTTGGCATCACTTTCAAGCTTTGCTTTGATTGCAGGTTTGGCTCCATCGGTTCTTCGCTCGGTTACCATGTTTTCGTTTGTTGCCATCGGAATGTACCTCAAAAGAAGCACAAATATTTTTCATACTTTGCTGGTTTCTATGTTGCTGATTTTACTTTTCGAACCCTCCTTTTTGTTTGACGTTGGTTTTCAATTGAGTTATGCTGCCTTATTTTTCATACTGTGGTTGCAACCTTTATTGGCACAACTTTGGAAACCAAAAAACAAAATAGCAGATTACTTTTGGCAAATATTGACGGTTTCTTTTGCGGCACAAATTGGCACATTTCCGTTAAGTATTTATTATTTCCACCAGTTCCCAGGATTGTTCTTCGTGACGAATTTGGTAATTATTCCGTTTTTGAGTGTCATAATGGGTTTGGGCGTTTTGGTGATGGTTTTGGCGGCTTTCGATTTAGCGCCACTATTTCTCACGAAATTATTGGAGTGGAGCATTTTTATTATGAATAAAATCATCAATTCGATTGCTTCCTTAGAGCAATTTATTTTTCATGAGATTCCATTCAATTGGCAATTATTGCTGACTTGTTATTTATTAATAATTGCAACGATAGTGTGGTTCAAAAAACCAAGTTTTAATAGATTGGCGTTGGCGTTGGTTTCCATAATACTGTTTCAAATTTCTTATTTTGAAAATCATATGAGAATTCAAAACCAAAAAGAACTCGTGATTTTCAATTCAAAGAAAAACACACTAATTGCAGAACGAAAAGGAGAAAGTGTGACTTTATATGCTAATGACAGCATTTTGAAGTCAGTGTCAAAAAACACCACCATTTCATCTTATTTGATGGGGAATTTCAGCAGCCTTACCCTTAAGAAAAGATTGCAGAATTTACTCTACTTTAAGAAAAAAAAGATTCTCATTTTGGATAGTTTAGGAGTTTATCCAAAAAACAGTCATCCTGATATTGTTGTGTTCACCCAATCTCCAAAAATCAATTTGGATCGTTTTCTGGTAACAACGAAACCTAAAATAGTAATTGCCGATGCTTCTAATTTCCGAACAATTCAAAAACTATGGAAAGCGACTTGCTTAAAAGCAAAAATCCCTTTTCACGCAACTGGTGAAAAGGGATTTTATAGATTGGATTGAAATTATTTAATTTTAAGAATTTCATTGGCAGTGGCTAACCATGCTTTTGGTCCTCCTGCGACATATCCTGTACTTCCAAGTCCTGTAAAACTGGGTTTTCCAGCTTTAATTGTAGCCGTTGCAAACCAAACTGTTGGAAATCCTTGCACTTGAAAAGTTTGTTGCATTCCATTATTTTGCACTTTTATAGCATCTGATTGTGGTGTTGCTCTTGGAAAATCCAATTCAACAAGTACTACATTTTTAGATGCCCAAGTTGCAAATTCTGGCGTTTTCAATACTTCTTTTTGCAAACGAATGCACCAACCACACCAGTCGCTTCCTGTAAAAAACAATAACATGGGTTTTTTGGTTGAATTAGAAACCTTAATGGCCTTGTTGATGTCAGTTTCCCATTTTAGTTCTTGCGCTTGAATTGCCAAAGAACCCAAAACTAGCACTAATGTTATAAATACTTTCTTCATTTTTATTTAATTTTATTTGGTTTTCAGTTTCAAAAACAGTGCCATTATTTTACACCGTGCATTAATTTTTTAATTACAGGTTCCATTACAAAAGCAAATACTGCCACTACAATCGAAATCAGTGTTAACATCCAGAAAAAGTAACTCAGTCCGTGTTCGTTGGCAATTTTGTCGATATTTTCACCAAACATACCTGCACCTTTCATCCCAATTGCGACCGCAAGATACCAAACTCCAAACATAAATGCAATCATTCTGGCTGGAACCAATTTGCTCACATTGGACAATCCGACTGGCGAAATGCACAATTCTGCCATCGTGTGAAAAAGATAAACCAAGATTAACCAAATCATACTCACCGAAGCTGTTTTGGCTCCAGGCGCAATTCCATTGGCTCCAAAAGCGATACAAGCCATACCAATAGCAAGCAAAAACATCCCAATTCCGTATTTATAATTTGCCGATGGATTGTATTTGCTTTCCCACCATTTCGAAAATAATGGAGCGAGAGAAATGATAAATAAAGAGTTTAATGTCGAAAACCATGTTGCGGGAACTTCTGTCAACGGCTCAGTCACTTTTTGGATTTTCAAAAATGACAACGTTTCATCTGACAAAGATAGATAACCTGCTGTATAATAATCTTTAGCCAACATCCAAAATGCGATGATCCATATTATTACAAAGCTGCAACTTAAAATCACCGAAGCCAAAGTATATGTCTTGAAAGTTTGTTTGAATAATAATAACAAAACATAAGTGATAATGGCTAAGGGCAAAATGGTAATCAAGGAATTTACCACTAAAAAAGTAAAACTCCAGTTGCCTTCTAAAACTCGATTGGTATAATCGGAAGCAAAAATGGTTAAACTGTTTGGTGATTGTTCGAAAATTGCCCAAAAGAAAATGGTAAGAAAAGCAAAAAAGGTTACCGCCATTAATTTTTCTCTGGTAATTTTGGAATATTGAGTAAATCTGTAAATCAGTAATAAAATAAATAAAATCAAAGCAGTCAGTATGGCAATCGAGTTTCCGTTTTCGCCCAGAAAACCGAAAACATTTATTTTTCCGCCTGAAATTTTTGAAACTGGAGCATTCAAAATCCATAGCAATCCAAGTGTTGCCATTATAGCGATTAATCCCAATTGAATTGGAGAAAACGGATTTCTTTTATCGCTATCTGATACTTCAATTTTTGCTTTAGTTTCTTTGTTTGGCTTTAATCCAATTTCACCAAAGATGCTTTGAGACAACCAAAATTGTAGCATACCAAAGAACATAAAAATTCCTGCCAAACCAAAACCATAACTCCAACCTACTTTTTCGCCAAGATAACCGCAAAGCAATATTCCAAAGAAAGCACCTGCATTGACGCCCATGTAAAATAAGGTGTATGCTCCGTCTTTTTTATCAGGACGATCTTTGTACATTTCGGAAATAATGGAAACCATATTCGGTTTAAAAAATCCATTACCAAAAACAAGCAAAACTAATCCAAGATAAATAGAAAATTCAGATTCAACTGCCATTGAAGCGTGACCCAAAGTCATCAAGCAAGCTCCAACAACCACTGCCCAACGAAAACCAATAATTTTATCGGCAAAATAACCACCTAACATCGTAGACAAATAAACCAAGCCTACATAGGAACCAAAAAGCGAGGATGCATTTTCTCGTGTCCATTCCCAACCGCCATTTAATGTAGCAGCTGTTAGAAATAAAATGAGCAAAGAACGCATTCCGTAGAAGGAAAATCGTTCCCACATTTCGGTAAAAAACAAAATAAATAATCCTGGAGGATGTCCTAAAACAGGATTCTTAAAAAACTGGTCGGTGGTGTTTTGAGTCATATTTTTTTATTTTACTTCCTGCATTAATTTTTTTACTAAAGGCGAAATCAATAGTAACAAAACTCCTGCTATCAAGGCATAAATAGCCAATTGTTTGTAGCCATCAGCATAAACAATTAATTTTTCATAATTCGTTGAATTACCAGATGCTACAGCTATATTTGCCCCTAATAAACCTGCGAAATATTGTCCGTAAGCACTTGCCAAATACCACATTCCCATCATTACAGCTTGCAATTTTCCAGGCGAAAGTTTAGTCATTATTGATAAACCTATTGGCGACAAGCACAATTCGCCAAAAGTGATGATGAACCAACCAAAAGTAAATAAATCTAATGAAGTAATACCATCGGCATTGGCGAAGAATTTAGTGTAATAAAATATCCAAAAACCTCCAGCAAGAAATAAAAATCCTAATCCGAATTTAACAACTGTGTTGGGTTCGATTTTTCGTTTAGCCATCCAAAGCCAAAGCAATCCTACTAAAGCTGCGAAAATAATAACAAATAATGAATTGGCTGAATTGTTCACTCCATTAGGATCCAATTTTACACCAAGAACTGTATTGCTTAAATTACTTGCTGCAAAAAGGCTCAATGAACCACCACTTTGCTCGAAAAAAGCCCAAAAAACGATAGAAAACAAGATGAAAATTAATGCTGCCAGTAATTTTTTATTTTCTTTAAGAGAGAAATTTTTCATTTCATAAGCCAAATACAGCAAAGAACAAGGGCCAATGATGTACATGAATATATCAGTAAATCCTGAATTGGAAACCAATATCATGATCACGGGAATGATTAATATTGAGCTTATGTAAGTAATGAGTTCATACTTTTTTCTTTTGGGAGTTTCTAATGCTATCAATGGAGAAATCCCTATGTTACCTAATGATTTTTTAGTTCTGATAAAGGTCAACAAACTAACAACCATTACTACAGAAGCAAAACCAAAAGCAAAATTCCATCTTAAATGTTCTGGAATTATTGAAGAAAACAAATTGCCATTAGCAACAGCAATACACAAATAACCACCAATTAATGCACCGAGATTTACTCCAGCGTAAAACAAAGAAAATCCAGCATCACGGCGATTATCATCATCCTTGTATAATTTTCCAACAATTGTAGAAATACTAGGTTTGAAAAATCCTGTTCCAATAATAGTGAACCCAATTCCAATAAAGAAGAACTGTTTAGGATCTAGAGCTAAGACAAGACTTCCAATAATCATCAATATTCCACCCCAAAATAATGATTTTCGATAGCCTAAAATTTTGTCAGACAGCAATCCTCCAATAAAGGTAAAGGCATAAATAAATGCTTGTGTAGCGCCATATTGAAGATTCGCCACCTCGTCATTCATATTCAATTGATGCACCATAAAAATAACCAACATTCCCCGCATTCCATAGAAACTGAACCGCTCCCACATTTCACTGAAAAATAAATGCCACAATTGCTTGGGATACTTGCCTTTGAAACTTTGTATTTCTTCTAATGTTAAATTTTGCTCCATATAATAGTATTAAAAAAGAAACCTATAAGAATTACTTATAGGTTTGAAAGGTAATAAAAAAATATTTAAATGATTAACGTACTCCGTGCATCATTTTTTTCAAGAAAGGGGTTAATGCAAATAAAATTACAGCTGCCAATCCTGTCAAAACAACAAATACCATAAAAAATTCGAAAAGATTATGAATTTCAAAACTAGCAAAAACTGGATTTGAAGCACTAATATGATTGGTTTCTAAAAGTTGTAATTGCTCCGTTGTTGGCGTAACTGTCTTGTCTAAAATAGGTTGCAATTCTATTCCTAATTCTTTTGCTTTGATGAATTTATCCCCAGTTGCTGGGATAATTGATCCTAAAGTTCCAGCCAAAGCATATCCTGCCGCATTCGACAAAAAGAAAACTCCGAACAATAACGAAGCAAAACGTTTTGGCGATAATTTACCTACTAATGATAATCCTATTGGTGACAAACACAGTTCAGCAAAAGTCTGAATTAAATACATTAATATCAACCATTGGATCCCCAAAAGCCCACTGTTTCCAAGGTCTTTTACATTGTAAGCTAAAATAAAATAACTCAAGGCTATCAAAGCCAAACCAATTGCTTGCTTTACTGGTGAAATAGGTTCTTTGCCAGAAGCTCTCAATTTATCCCAAAGAATACTGAACGGAAGTGCAAAAGTAAATACAAATAATCCGTTAAAAATTTGAACCATTGATGGAGGCATATTCCAACCAAAGAAATTTCTATCCGTTTGATTATCGGCAATAAACGTCAATGAAGAACCTGCTTGTTCGAATGCTGCCCAAAAGAAAATGATAAAAAAGGCAACAATATAAATAACTAAAATTCGGTCTCTTTCTATTTTTGTTAACGACGAATCCGAAATAATTAATCCCGCCAATGTTAAACCGCTTGCGTAAATAATTGGGTAAATTAATGTTTTAACAAAATTTTCTCCGCCTAATAAATACCTAAATGCAAAAAACAAAACAACAAAAGCAACGACAGCCATTACTAATGATTTTGTAGTAAAAACAGCTGTATGCGCTTCGCCTTCTTCATATTGCGAAATATCGTTATGTTTTGGCAAACCTCCCAAAGGCTTTCCTTCTGGCGTTACAACATATTTATTTTTCAAAAAGTAAAAAACGGCTGTTCCTAACAACATAGCAATTGAAGCCGCAAGAAATCCCCATTTGAAGGCGTGAATATCTCTAAGTCCGTTGGCATCTTTCACATCTCCAATAAAAGGGCAAATAAACTGACCTAAAAAAGCTCCTAAATTAATTCCCATATAGAAAATGGTAAAAGCAGTATCAAGCTTACTTTTTTCTTGTTTTGGATACAAACTCCCCACCATACTGGAAATGTTTGGTTTGAAAAATCCATTTCCAAAAATAATAATTCCCAAAGCTGACCACATTAAAGTGGTTGCCAATGATAAATTTGTTCCAAAAACACTGGCACTTGTAAACAACAATAATTGTCCAACTGCCATCATTAGTCCTCCAAGGAGAATACAATTTCTATTTCCAAAAAAACGGTCAGCAACAAAGCCTCCAAGCATAGGAGTTAAATAACAAAGTCCTAAGAAACCTCCATAAATTATGGCAGCATCTGCCTCTTTCATCATCAATGAATTAATCAGAAATAAAGTCAAAATTGCCCGCATTCCATAGAAATTGAAACGTTCCCACATTTCTGTTCCAAATAATACCCAAAGTCCTTTTGGATGTCCTGTTTTTACTGCTGCTTCACTCATATTATTAATTTTGGTTATTTATTATTTTGATTACTGTTTTTCGTTATAAATTATTTTTGATAAAATTAGTCATTTTATTGAACAATTGTATTCTTGTTTTTCCACCATAAATTCCATGGTTTTTATCGGGATAAATCTGGGAATCAAATTGCTTATTGGCTTGAATCAGCGCTTCCATCATTTGCATTGAATTTTGCACATGAACATTATCATCTGCTGATCCATGAATCAACAAATACTTCCCTTTTAGTTTTTCTACAAAATTAATGGGAGAATTAGAGTCATATCCACTTGGGTTTTCTTGCGGTGTTTGCATATATCTTTCGGTATAAACGCTGTCATAAAAACGCCAATTGGTAACTGGAGCAACCGCAATCGCCATTTTAAAAATAGCATTTCCTTTCAAAATACAGTTGCTAGACATAAATCCACCGTATGACCAACCCCAAATTCCTATTCGAGATTTATCAACATAAGGATAATTTCCTATTGCTTTTGCTGCATCAATTTGGTCTTCAACTTCATATTTACCAAGCTGCTTGTAGGTCACTTTTTTGAAATCTGCCCCTTTATAACCCGTTCCTCTACCATCAACACAAGCTACAATATAGCCTTGTTGAGCGAGCATCAAAAACCAATAATCGTCATAGGAATTCCAATCGTTATTTACTTGTTGCGAACCTGGACCAGAATATTGATACATAAAAACAGGATATTTTTTGGATGGGTCAAAATCCTTTGGCTTCAAAATCCAAGCGTTTAAGGCATTACCCTTCTCCGTTTTTAACACAAAAAATTCTTTTTGCGGCAAATCATAGTCTTTTAGTTTTGTTGCCAAAGCCTCGTTATTTTCGATTACCTGAATTTGTTTTCCAGTTTTTGACTCGTTCAAAGTATAAATTGTTGGCTGAGATGCACTAGAAAAAGAATTGATAAAATATTGAAAATTTGGACTGAAAGTAGCCGCATTTGTCCCGATATCTTGAGATAATTTCACTTTATTTTTTCCGTCTAAACCAATTCTAAAAACAGCTCTATTGATTGAACCCTCTTCTGTAGATTGATAAAAAACTGTTTTGGTTTTCTCGTCAAACCCATAATAATCGGTCACTTCCCAGTTGCCTTTGGTTACTTGATTTAGTAATTTTCCAGATTTATCATACCAATAAATATGATTGAAACCGTCTTTTTCAGAAGTCCAAATAAAACTATTATCATCAAGAAAAGTCAAATTATCTTTATCAACAAAATCAATATACGATTTGTCTTTTTCGTTCAAAACCACTTTTGTTTCGGCGGTTGTTCCATCAATAAATAACAAATCCAGATTGTCCTGATGGCGATTTAATATTTTTGCAGACAAAACATTGGCATCATTAGTCCATTCAATTCTTGGAATATAAAAGTCGGTGTATTTGCTTAAATCAACCTTTTTTGTAGCTTTTGAATCTACTGTAAACAAATGCAAAGAAACCAAGGAGTTCTTTTCGCCAGCTTTCGGATATTTGAAGGTTTCGATTTTTGGATACAAATTTTTACCAAAAATTGTCATTGAAAATTCAGGAACTTGACTTTCATCAAAACGAATATAGGCTATTTTTTTACTGTCTTTACTCCAGTCAAAGGCTCTTACAAAGGCAAATTCTTCTTCATAAACCCAATCCGTAATACCATTAATTATGGCGTTTTTAGTTCCATCAGTTGTGATTTGGGTATTTGTTTTAGTAGCTATATCAAAAATATAAATATTATTTTCTTTGACATAGGCTATTTTTTTTCCGTCAGGCGAAAAAGTGGGTTCTTGCACTTGCTCCAGAATTTTATTCAATTCTTTAGTTTCCAGATTATATAAAAAATAATCGGCGGTAAAAGAGTGTCGGTAAATTTGATTGGTATTATTGGCAATCAATAGCTGTTTTTCGTCTGAACTAAACGTATAACTATCGATTCCTTCGAATAATTTGCTTTGATTTTTAGTGTCAATCAGAGTATTTACTTTTTTCAAAGAAGCAAAATCATACAGATCAATTTGTAAACTTCGACTGACCGGATCACTATTTAAAACCGTGTATTGATTGGTATTTTTCATTGATTGCAGTTCATCCATCTTTTTGGCTTGAAATTGCCCAGAATAAATAGCTTCAACGGTGATCTTTTGTTGTGCAAAAAGAGTAGTTAACACCAACAAAAACAGTAGGTTAATCTTATTTGAAATCATTAATTTTATATTCATTTAAAAACACCCAATTTTAATGAAAATTTTACAATTATTTCACGTTCCGACTGTTAAATGTTAAAAAAAATCTGATGTATCCCTTTTTTGAATACAATTTGAATCTAATTAAAACCACTAAAACCGTATCTTTGCACAAAATCATCCCCTAATCATTTGAGAATGAATAACGCAGTTGCAGGATTTTCTAAATTATCCAAGGAAGAAAAAATAAATTGGATTGCCAAAGAGTACTTTCCTAATCCAAAAGAAGCTCTTTCTATCCTTAAAAAATACTGGAATTCGGATGAAAAAATACAAAAACTACACGACGAATTTATCGAAAACACGATAAGTAACTTCTATATTCCTCTTGGTGTTGCTCCCAATTTTCTGATTAACGGAAAATACAATAGTATTCCAATGGCAATTGAGGAAAGTTCGGTGGTTGCAGCCGCCTCAAAAGCAGCAAAATTTTGGTCTACTCGTGGTGGATTTAAAGCTACTGTTCTCAATACCGAAAAGATTGGTCAAGTACACTTTTTTTTCAAAGGTGACGAATCGAAATTGGAATTATTCTTTGACCAAATCAAATCTAAATTCTATTCCAAAACAGAAAACATTACCAAAAACATGCAAAAACGCGGTGGCGGTATTCTGGAAATTGAATTAAGAAACAAAACAAATTTAATATCCAATTATTTTCAATTGCACGCTACATTTGAAACGAAAGATTCGATGGGCGCCAATTTCATCAATTCGTGTTTGGAGCAATTTGCAAAAACACTCCAAGAAGAAGCGCAACTTTATGATTTATTTTCGGAAGAAGAAAAAAACATCGAAGTGGTGATGAGCATTCTGTCCAATTATGTTCCAAATTGTATTGTTCGTGCTGAAGTTTCTTGCCCAATTGAAGATTTAGCCGAAAAACATATCGAAAATCCAAAAGCATTTGCCGAACGATTCATTCAAGCGGTTAAGATAGCCGAAGTAGAGCCTTTTCGTGCTGTAACGCACAACAAAGGAATTATGAACGGAATTGACGCTGTTGTGCTTGCTACAGGCAATGATTTCCGCGCGGTCGAAGCCGGAATTCACGCTTATGCTTCCCGGAACGGAAGTTATTCGAGTTTGTCACACGCTAAAATCGAAAATGATATTTTTACTTTTTGGCTGGAAGTTCCTTTGGCTTTAGGAACTGTTGGTGGTTTAACTTCGTTGCATCCATTGGTAAAATTTTCTTTAGAAATGCTGGAGAATCCATCGGCAAAAGAATTGATGCAATTTGTGGCAGTTGCGGGTTTGGCACAAAATTTTGCTGCTTTACGCTCCTTAACCACAACAGGAATTCAAGATGGACATATGAAAATGCACCTCAATAACATTCTAAATCAATTTGATGCCAGTGAAGACGAACGTATTTTGATTCGGAAACATTTCAAGCACCACGTGGTTTCGCACAGTGCTGTTGTTGACTATATTGAAACTTTGAGAAGAACAGTTTAATTTATGATTCTTAACCCTATTAGGGTTTTGAACCCTGATAGGGTTACATTTACGAAATGAAAAAAGAATTTTACAGCAACGGAAAACTATTAATCACAGGAGAATATCTTGTACTTGATGGTGCCAAAGCATTTGCATTGCCAACTAAATTTGGACAAAATTTAATTGTAAATAAAGGAAATAATCAAGAAATAAAATGGATCAGTTATGATGCTGACGGCGATATTTGGGTCAACTTACAAATTTCATTCGAGGATATTTTAAATAAAAACACACTCATTGAATCAGAGTCTATAAAAAACACCTTAATCGAAATTTTGCATCAAGGCTATTTGCTAAACCCAAATTTTATTAAAAGCGTAGAAGGTTATTTGATAACCACTCAATTGACATTTCCCAAAAATTGGGGATTGGGAACTTCTTCCACTTTAATCAACAATATTGCGCAATGGCTAGAAGTTGACGCTTTTGTTTTGCTCAACAATAGTTTTGGTGGGAGCGGATATGATATTGCCTGCGCTCAAAATGACAGTCCAATTTTGTATCAGTTAGTGAACGGCAAACCTATAGTCAAAAAAGTAATTTTTGACCCTAAATTCTCCGAAAATTTATATTTTGTTTATTTGGATAAAAAACAAAGTAGTAAGGCTTCCATCATTTCGTATTACAACAATAAAAATAATGATTTAGCAGATGATATAATTGAAAATGATAAAATAACGGCAGCTGTTTTAAAGGCAAAAAATCTTAAAGATTTTGCCATAGCTTTAGAGGAACACGAAGCCGAAATGAGTAATATTCTTGAAATGCAAACCGTAAAAGAATCTTTATTTCCTGATTTCAATGGGGTCATAAAAAGTCTTGGTGCTTGGGGTGGTGATTTTGTATTAGTAATTTCAAAAGAGAATCCTGTGGATTATTTCAACAAAAAAGGGTTTCGAACTATTGTTTCTTATAAAGATATGATACTTTAGAAATTTTTTGGTGTTGGATTTTTATTATAAATGCGAATCAAGGGTTAAAAAATTAAAATTATAAAAGCTGATGCTATTTTTCCAAAAATATGAACCAGTAATCCTTTGCTTGACCTCACTTTATTAGCTCTTTGAATATCAGTTTTTTGAATTAGCCAATTAAACAAAGA
>JBBQSZ010000025.1:0-40797 GCA_038234745.1 Flavobacteriales bacterium
GGCTATGCAATCGAAGATCATTTATGGAATACAGATAAAAATTGGGGATATATTCAATTTAAAAGTTCTAAGGAAGTTACAGATGAATATGTAAAATATGCCAACGAATTAAAAAAATTGGTAAAAGCTGGTTTTTCAGCTGCCGTTTATACCCAAACTACTGATGTTGAGGGAGAAGTAAATGGTTTTATGACGTATGATCGAAAAGTAGATAAAATGAATTTTCCTGAAGTGAAGAAAGTGAATGAAGAAGTAATTGATGTTTTACAGCATTAAATGGTTTGGTAAAGTATCTTTTTAACGCATAAAATAAAAAGTATGAATCGTATAAAAATAGTATGGGTCACAATTTTGACACTGATTTTTTCATTGTCAAATGTTGCTCAAAACAATTCGAAAGGAAAAATATCCACCAAAAAAGAATTTGATGTGGTGAAATTCGGAGCTTTAGCAGACGGAAAGACAATCAATACCGAAGCGATTCAAAATGCTATCAATGCGGCAAATAAAATCAAATCGGGTGGAACTGTTATTTTTCCGAAAGGGGAGTTTTTGACAGGAAGTATCGAGATGAAAAGCAATGTTGATTTGTATTTATTGGAAGGCGCCGTTTTATTAGGAAGTACGAATCCTAATGACTACATCGCAATGGACAGCAAAGACAGGCCAAAATCGCCAAAGAATGATGACAATTCACAATTGGCTCTAATCTTGGCAAATAAAGCCAATAATATCCAATTGTATGGCAAGGGAACTATTGATGGTCAAGGACTTAAATTGGCATTAAACATTGATAGTTTGCACCACGCTGGAATAAAAATTGATCCAAATTACAGTGTGGGAGCGAATCGCCCGAATGAGAGAGTTCGCCCGAAATTATTTCGTTTTTCGCAGTGCAATCAAGTAAAAATTCAAGATTTGAACATTCAATCTAGCGCGTGTTGGGGATTGTCTTTCGAATTGTGTAAAGATTTAATTATTGATAAAATAAAATTGACCAACCGTGCCTATTGGAATAACGACGGAATGGATATTACCGATTGTACCAATGTAAAAATTACCAATTGTGATGTCGATGCTGCCGATGACGGAATTTGCTTAAAATCATATTATCCCGGTTACACCAACGATAATATTTACATTGCCAATTGCACCATTCGATCCAGTGCAAGTGCGATTAAATTTGGTACAGCCTCTTACGGTGGTTTTAAAAATGTACTAATTGAAAATATCAAAATTTTCGACACGTTTCGTTCGGCAATTGCTATCGAATCAGTTGATGGTGGAATCATCGAAAATATAAAAGTCCAAAATATTGTAGCAAAAAACACAGGTAACGCCATTTTTATTCGCTTAGGTCAACGAGCAGGAGACCAACCCGGAATTATCAGAAATGTGCTTATTAAAGATATGAAAGTCGAAATTCCTTTTGGTCGTTCTGATATAAATTATGATTTACGTGGTCCCGAAGTGCCTTATTTTCACAATGCTTTTCCAGCTTCTATTGTAGGAATTCCCGGATCTTATATTGAAAATATAGTCATCGAAAATCTCGAAGTGACGCATCCTGGAAGAGCGACGAAAGGGATGGCTTACCTTCCGCTGAGTCGTCTGAATCAAGTTCCTGAAAAAATAAAAAATTATCCTGAGTTCGATATGTTTGGCGAATTGCCTGCTTGGGCTTTTTATATTCGTCACGCAAAAGGTATTATTTTTAAGAATGTTACCTTAAAATTAGAAAATATTGATTTCCGTCCCGCTTTTGTATTCGACGATGTAAGCAATGTAAAAATGGATCAAATTGATTTACCAAAGTCTACCAAAAAAGACATTATTTTAAATAATTCTAAGAATTTTCAATTAGATGAAAAAGCCAATTCCGTTAAAAAAGAATTGTAAGTAGCCAAATCGTCAGTTCGAGTGTTTTTTGTGTAGCATAGCGGAGCAAAAAAAGTATCGAGAACGATTTTAATAATAAAATTAATATTTAAATTGTGCTTCAAACAAAACCAATATTCCTGTTTTTCATTTTTTCGATCCTCTTTTTTCAAGGTTGTAAAACTGCAGAATCAACAGCATCGAAAGTGGTTCTAAGTGATGGAAAAACAATTGCTAACTATTTGAAAACCATTCAATATTCCGAAGATGGGAAACATCTTTTTGGTCACGAAAGTGCTATAATGATGGGCGTTAGCGGCGAAAAAGATTGGGAAATAAAAAACAGAAAAGAACTCGGAAATGACATAGCGTCTCAAAGATCGGATGTAAAGGAAATGACTGGAAAACTTCCTGCCATTATGGGATATGATGCTTTCAAATTAATTTTGGATGTTACCGATGGTCCCAATCGTAAGGAAGAAGTGGAAACAAGTTTGAAGGCATTAAAAATGTATCGGGATAATGGAGGATTAATAGCATTCGATTGGCATATGCAACCTGTTTTATTACCAACTTATAAAGAAAGAGCCTATCGTATGGATGAGTTTAACAACAATCCCTACATTGATTTAATGAAAAAAGAACAGCCATTTTATCATATTGCCAATGGTTTTGCTACTAAAGATAAATGGTGGATGGCTTATGAAAATCAAAGGCTTAAGCCAATGGCAGAAAGATTAAAACGAATATCTGCTGATGGTTCTGGAATTATATTCCGACCTTTTCACGAAGCGGATGGCGATTGGTTTTGGTGGGGATTAAAGTGGCTTCATGGTGATCAACCCTTAAACGGAAAAGAAGCGCTAATGAAAGTTTTTGTGGAAACGGCTCGGTATTTAAAAAAAGAACTTCCAGGAATATTAATTGCATTTTCAACTGATAAAATGGATTATGTAAGCCACAAAAACGCAAAAAATGAAGAAGAAATAGCAAATCGCTACAAGGAGGAATTTGCTTCTTATTTGCCCAAAAATGCTACAGATTTGGCGTTGATTGATATTTACGGAGTGGATTTATATACCAGTAAAGACAATCCTTCGGAAAGTTTAGAGAGTTGTAGAATTAAATTAAGAGGATTGTCTTTACTTGCAAAAAAAGATAATAAAATTGCAGCCATTACAGAAGCTGGTAATCGGGGACTTCCGTCGGAAGAGGATGGAAGACAACGCACAATCAATTGGTATAACGATTATTTATATTCTTGGATAAATGACAAAAACATCCACGTCGCTTATGCAGTAATTTGGCAAAATTGGAGCAATAATCGCAACCGAACTGCATTAGATCCTGACGATGGCTATTTTGTTCCGATTTATAAGAATTCGGCAGCAGGAAAAGATTTTATAAAATATGCACAGAAGAAACAGACGCTCATGTTGCCCGATTTTAGAAGGGAATTAAATCAATATAAAAAACAGAAGTAATACTTAATTTTAGTAAAAATGAAAATAATAAAAAGTATATCGATTGTTTGTTTAAGCTTGTTTCTTAGCGGAGTCAATGCCCAAATACCTGTGACTAAAAAGGAGTTCAATGACAGCGATAGTATTTTGCGCTTTGCTATCGTAAGTGACAGAACTGGCGGAATGGTAGGCGATATTTTTGATAAAGCCATTGATAAATTAAATCTAATGCAACCTGAATTTGTGATTTCTGTCGGTGATTTAATTGACGGTTACACTACTGATCCCAAAATATGGAATGCACAATGGGATGAATTGGATAAAATGGTCAATCGCTTAGATATGCCTTTTTATTACGTTCCCGGAAATCACGATGTCAGTAATGAATTGTTAACTGATGTTTGGAGAAAGCGACACGGACTGGATTATTATTCTTTTGTTTATAAAAATGTACTTTTTATTTCTTTAAATACTGATGAAATAAAAAACGGCGGAATGAGTAAAACTCAAACGGATTATGTTGTAAATACATTAAAAGAAAATCAAAATGTAAAATGGACGCTATTGTTTATGCACCGTCCGCTTTGGTCTTATGGAGATAAAGCAGGTTATGATGCCATAGAAAAAGAGCTGATTAATAGAAAACATACCGTTTTTTCAGGACATCATCACAACTATCAATACCAAGAAAAAAACGGTATGGATCATTATGTGTTAGCAACTACTGGTGGCGGAAGTTGGAGACGTGGCGCTGATGTTGGCGAATTTGACCATATTACTTGGGTGACGATAAAAGATAAGGAACCAGAAGTGGCGCTAATTGATGTGAACGGTATTTATGATAAAAACCTAATTCCTCCAGCGGATTATGAGGATATTGAAAGTTTAAGACGTGGCAATTGGTTGAATGTTGAGCCTGTAGTTAATGAATCGGAAAGTTTTACTAACGTGAAAATAAATTTGATAGTCAAAAACGAGATGAAACGACCTATGATTGTTTCAGGAGAATTGCCAGAAAAGCAAGGTCTTGTTTTTGAACCACATACTATTTTAGAAAAACTAGAACCGGGTGAACATAAAATTATTCCAGTACTCGCCAAAAGTGTAACTGGGAAACCTATTCAGGTTGAAACCATAAATAATAATCCTACAAATCTAGAATTAAAGGCTGGTTTTCATAGAGAAAAAAGAAACGATATTAGCTTGGCAGCTTCAAAAAGACTTTTTATGGATTGGAAACATCAATTAAAACTGCCCGATTCAAAAATTTTTATAGACGGCAAAGCGGACGAATGGAAATCCGAAAATTTTATTGTTGTAAAAAATCCACAATATTTTCAAGAAGATTGGGACTGGAAAGGAGCTGATGATGGTCAGTTCTCGTTTGATGTGGTGGCTGACAAAACACATCTTTACATTGTGGTAAAATTTAAGGACAACATCATTATTTCAGACACCAAAAAGCTAGAATCACTTCAAGATAAATTTTATATTCACATCAATCCAGACCCAAAATCTAAGGAGTATTATCAACTAGAATTCGCCGCTGGAGATAAACCAAATATACCTTTAATGAGTAAAGCGACTCAAAATATTAAAGGATTAAAAGCTGCCATTAGTAAAAATAGTGATGGAGAAATATTGGAATTTTCGGTTCCTTTAGCGAGTATTAATGCTCAAAAATCGGATAAAATCAGAATAAATATTGGAATAATGGATCACGATCGACCAGAAAACACAAAGCCTTCTGTGCTTTGGTGGAGACCTATTTGGAATGCTCCTGAGTCTTATGAAAATTCTTCTTTTTTTTATAAATAATAAGAATTAAAAGTTATAATTACTAAAAATAAAAATACCTGTACAAACAAAATTATTTAGAACAAAATGAAAAAAACAACACTTCTTCTATTATTTTTTATAACCATACAATTGGTATCGGCTCAAAAAGCACCAATTGATTATGTAAATGTCTTCGCTGGAACCTCTAATTCTCGTTGGATGTTGTTTCCAGGTCCAAGCCAGCCATTCGGAATGGTAAAATTAAGTCCAGACAATCAGGGAAATGTTTGGAATGCAGGTTACGAATATTCGGTAAATAGTATTTCTGGTTTCAGCCATTTGCACGGATATAGTTTGTCGGGTGTGAGTTATATGCCGTTTGTTGGAGATTTAAAATTTGGAGAAGAATATTACAAATTATTTCCCGGTCCAGCCGATGGTCCTTTCGGAAATATGTGGACGGCGGGGTACCGTTCTCGTTACGAAAAAGCGAGTGAAAAAGGAAGTCCGGGTTATTATTCAGTTTATTTGACGGATGCCAATGCCACTGTAGAATTAACATCAACGGATCGTTGTGGAATGATTCGAACCACTTTTCCAAAATCGAATTTAAGCGTTATGCTATTGGATTTTAATCCGCCAACAGAAGAATCTTCTGAAATTACTAAAGCTACATTCAAACAAATTAATAGCACATTAATCGAAGGCGCTATTACTTTTAAAAATGGAAATACAGGGGAAACTACCGTTAATTTTCAATCTAGATTTAGTAAACCAATTGCAAGTATTGATAGCTGGCAATATGAAAAATATACAGGTAATCAAACCAATTACGGTACTGATTTTAGAAAAAAAGCTAAAGTAGAAAAAAATGTAAATTCCTTTGAAGGTAAAGGCCAGTGCGGTATCATTCTTCATTTTGAGACTTCCGAAGGTGAACAAGTAACCACTTCTACAGGGCTTTCTTTTGTAAGTATGGAAAATGCAGGATTGAATTTAAAAACTGAATTAGGTTCATTAAATTATGATTTTGATAAAGTCGTGGCACAATCCAAAGAAACTTGGAAAGAGTTGTTAGGGAAAGTAGAATTGAAAGGAAAAGAAGAAGATAAAGCTAAATTTTACACCAATTTCTACCGATCATTTACGGGTAAAAATATGATGAGCGATGTGAATGGTGAATTTTTAGATTTGTGCGATAAAGTACAAAAAGTAAAAGCACCTGCGGACGCAGTTTATAGCAGCGATGCGATGTGGGGAACACAATGGGATTTAACTCCGTTATGGACATTGGTTGCGCCAAAATATGCCAATTCCTTTGCAAATTCCCTGATTGAGTTGCAACGACACGGCGGTTGGATTCCAGAATCTCCAGTGGGATTAAAATATGCTTTGGTTATGGCGGCGCAACATCAAAATTCTTTATTGATTAGCGCGTACCAAAAAGGCATTTCACAATTTGATCCGAATGAAGTTTTTGAAATGATCAAACACGATTATACCACACCGGGAATTAAACATCCTTGTGGCGGATTTGCTGGGAATATTTATATGAAAGAATATATGGAATATGGTTATGTTCCAGATGAGGTAGGAGCAACATCACATACTATGGAATATGCTTTTGATGATTGGTGTTTATCTGAATTTGCAACCGCGTTAAATAAAAAGAAAGATGCTAAATACTTTTTAAATCGTTCAAAAAACTACGAAAATATATTTGATAAATCAACAGGATTTATCCGAAGAAAACACAAAGATGGTTCTTGGTCTAAAGAAAATGATGTATTCAAAATGGGTACAGAAGGCGGTTGGAATGCACCTGGATTTATGGAAGGAAGTGCTTGGCTTTATACTTGGTTTGTACCCCAAGATTTACCGAATTTGATAAAATTAATGGGTAAAGAAGAATTCAACCGTAGATTAGAAGAAGGTTTTGAAAAAGGCTATGTGGATTTAACCAACCAACCCAATTTACAAGCGCCATTTTTATTTAATTATTCTGGAGAACCTTGGTTAACCCAAAAATATACTCGAATGGTGGCTAATAAATATTTTAGTACTTCTCCATATTCTGCTTGGCTAGGCGAAGAAGACGAAGGACAAATGGGTGCTTTATATTGCTTAATGTCTATGGGGATTTTCGAAATGAAAGCTGGTTGTTCTGTAGAACCTTACTACGATTTAAGTAGTCCTGTTTTTGATGAAGTTACCATCAATTTAGACAAAAAGTTTTATCCTGGAGGAAAGTTTACCATCAAAGTGGAAAACAATGCAGATGGAAATGATTATATTCAATCGGCAGTAATCAATGGGAAAAAGGTAAAAGATTTTCAAGTGCTACACAAAGATATTGTAAAAGGTGGCGAATTGAAAATTGTTTTGGGAAACAAGCCTAATAAAACGAATTAGTTACAATTTTAAAAGTAAAAAAAATGACATTAAATTCTAAAACTTATTTGGTAATTATATTTACCTTTTTAATCAGTTATTCCTCTGTTGCTCAGAAGAGTGTTAAACTCGATTCACCCAATATTCTCTTAATTGTAACGGACGATCAGGCTTATGGTGATTTATCTTTTACAACCAACCCAATTGCTGAAACTCCAGTTATAAACACTTTAGCACAAGAAAGTTTTTTTGCTGAAAATTTTTATGTAAGTCCCGTTTGTGCTCCAACCAGAGCAAGTTTGTTAACGGGTAGATACCATCAGCGCACCGGAGTTACAGGAGTTACAAGAGGTAAAGAAGATATGAATTTAGACGAACAAACACTTGCCGATATTCTAAAAAACAATGGATATAGCACGGGTATTTTCGGCAAATGGCATAACGGAGCGCATTATCCATATAATCCTTTGGGACGTGGTTTTGATACTTTTGTTGGTTTCACTTCCGGACATTGGCCTAATTATTTTGATACAACAATCGAAAAAAACGGAAAACCTTTTTATGCAAAAGGATATTTACCCGATGTTTTAACGGATGAAGCCATTAGTTTTATTTCAGAAAATGATAAGAAGAAAACGCCCTTTTTCTGCTATCTTCCTTATCAAACCCCGCATACGCCTTTGCAAGTTCCTGATAAATATTTTGATAAATATAAAAAAAAGGGAGCCGACGATTTTAATGCCTCAATTTATGGAATGGGCGAAAATATCGATGATAATGTGGGTAGAATTTTAGCAAAATTAGATCAACTTAAGATTAGAGAAAATACGATAATCATTTATATGTCGGACAATGGACCACTCAATTTCAGATACAATATAGGTATGAAAGGCAGAAAAGGAATGGTCGATCAAGGCGGTGTAAAAGTACCTTTTATTCTCAATTGGAAAAATCATATAGCAGCAGGCACGACCTCTACAACAGCTTTGGCACATATTGATGTCCTTCCTACTTTGTTAGACTTGGCAGGAATAAAAACCAGTTTTAAGAAACCTATTGATGGTCTTAGTTTTAAGACAATTCTAGATGGAAAAAACCAGTTTCCAAAAAGGAATTTATATATGGAATGGAGCGGCAACAAACGGGTGTTGTCGAATAATTTTTTATTAATTAATCAAGAATTATACAATTTAAAAAATGATCCAAATCAAATAACTGATTTAAAAGTAACTTTCCCAAAAGTGTTTGATTCTTTGTCAAATGCCTATCAAAAATGGTTTAGTTTATTACCTTTAGAAAAGGAAATTAAAGCCATTCCAATAGGTTATAAAAAATATCCTATAACGGTTTTACCGGCTCACGAAGCCAATTTAATCCCACCTTTTGAATTTAGAAAAGATAGAAAAGCAACCGGAATTGCCTATCATAGTTTGTATGGTTGGGCTCACGATTGGATTGATTTTTGGACAAAAACAGAAGCTTTTCCCACTTGGGATATTGATATTGTTGAAAATGCCACCTACGAAATTAGAATGAAATATGCATTAGACCCAAATGATGTTGGAACAAAATTGACATTAGAAGTTGACAATCAAAAAATAATCATAAAGAATTTAAAACCTTTTCAACACGGTGTATTTAAAAATTATGATCGTGTCGAGAGAGATCAAGAAGCTCCAGAAACGGATTGGAATGAAATTTCTATTGGAACTTTAAAACTATCCAAAGGGTTGAAAACACTTAAAATAAAAGCAGTAACTATTCCTGGAAAAAAATCCATTGAGTTGAAAGAAATCCTAACCATTAAAAAATGAAAAAAATATTTATTGTAATCCTGATCGTTTTACCTTTTCTTGCTATTTGCCAATCTAAAAACACTTTAAATATGCTTGTCAAAGAAATTAATACCAATTGGACATTCAAAGAAATGGATGGAACACATAAAGGTAAAGCAACAGTACCTGGAACTATTCATACTGATTTAATCGCGAATAAGCTAATTGAAGATCCTTTTTATCGCACCAACGAAGAAAAAATTCAATGGATAGACAAGAAAGATTGGGAATATGAGACAACAATTACCATAAATCCAACAGAATTTAAAAAGAGCAATATATTTTTGAATTTTGCAGGTTTAGATACTTATGCGGATGTTTATCTAAATGACAAATTGATTTTAAAGGCAGATAATATGTTCCGAACTTGGGAAGTTAATGTAAAACCAATAGTTAAATTAGGCGAAAATCACTTAAGAATACTTTTTCATTCGCCAATAAATAAAGGATTAGAATTGCTAAAAGCGTCACCTTATGGTTATCCTGCCAATAATGACCAATCTGAAGTTGGAGAAATTGGCGATAAAAAAGTGTCTGTTTTTACCAGAAAAGCAGGTTATCATTATGGTTGGGATTGGGGACCACGTTTGGTAACTTCGGGAATTTGGCGCCCAATAACATTAAAAGCTTGGAATGAAATTAGAATTACTGATGTATATATCCAACAACCGAAAGTGACTAAAGAAATCGCCAATTTAGTTGCGGCAGTTTCTGTGCAAATTGATAAACCATTTTTAGGAAATATTCAGATCGTAAATCCCCAAACGAAGGAAATTTATACTTCATCCAATTTTAATTTTAAAGTAGGGTTACAAACTTTGTCTTTGCCTTTCGTTATTAAAAATCCAAAATTATGGTGGTCCAAAGGTTTGGGGAATCCTAATTTGTATCATTTTAATGCTGTAGTTTTAGATAAAAACAAGAATAGTATTGCTGGTAAAGAAATCACTGCAGGATTGCGAAGTTTAAAATTAATTCGCGAAAAAGATGCTGTCGGAGAATCTTTTTTATTCGAGTTAAATGGTGTTCGCGTTTTTATAAAAGGAGCCAATTATATTCCGAATGACAACTTTTTGACTAGAGTTACCCATAGTGATTATCAAAAAGTAATCAAAGATGCGGTTGATGCCAATATGAATATGCTTCGTGTTTGGGGCGGCGGTGTTTATGAAGACAATTATTTCTATAAACTTTGTGACGAGAATGGATTGCTAGTTTGGCAAGATTTTATGTTTGCTTGTTCGATGTATCCTGGTGATGCCGCTTTTTTAGAAAATATCAAACAAGAAGCAATAGACAATGTTACCCGTTTAAGAAACCATCCAAGTATTGCTTTATGGTGCGGAAATAATGAAATTAACTCCGCTTGGCATTATTATTCAAAAGGCGGTTGGGGCTGGAAAGAAACCTACACAACAGTTCAACAAGACGAATTAGAAAAAACCTATTTGAAAATATTCCAAGATATACTTCCAACAGTTGTTGAAAAATATACGGTTGGCGATAACTATTGGCCTTCTTCGCCTCAAGCGGGTTATGAACCTGATAAACACGCGGGATATGAAAATACTTCTGGCGATATGCATTACTGGGGTGTTTGGCACGGACAACATCCCTTTGAGGATTTTGAAAAATACAAAGCCCGTTTTATGAGCGAATATGGTTTTCAATCTTTTCCAGATTTTGAAACAGTAAAAAAATATACCATTCCCGCGGATTTTAATATCGAAAGTAAAGTAATGGCGGCGCATCAGCGAAGTGGAATTGGGAATTTGCGTATTAAAGAATATATGGATTTGTATTATAAAACGCCAAAAAACTTTGAAGATTTTTTATATATGAGTCAAGTGTTGCAAGCTCGTGGTTTGAAAACAGCCATTGAAGCACATCGTGGCGCAATGCCGTATTGTATGGGAACAATGTATTGGCAAATTAATGATTGTTGGCCCGTTGCGAGTTGGAGTAGCACGGATTATTATCACAAATGGAAAGCCGCTCATTATAGCATAAAAAAAGCCTACGAACCAATGGTAGTTTTTGCCAAAGCGGATGCGGATAAAATTGAAATTCAAGGTGTTTCAGACCTTCTAAATGATACAAAAGGAACTTTAAAACTATCGGTAGTTGATTTTGATGGAAAAAAAGTTTTTTCGAAAGCTGTTGAAGTGAATGTATTTCAAAATACGAGTACGAAACTTTTCGAAATTAATAAATCAGAATTGTTAGTTACTAATGATTCGAAATCTGTTGTTTTAAAAATTGAGTTTTCAAATAATAATAAAGTACTTGCTGATAATTTATTTTATTTTGAAAAGCCTAAAGATCTAAAATTAGAAAAACCAACTATTAAAACTGAGTTGGTTCAAAAAGAAGGTAAAACATTTCTAAAAGTAACTACTAATAAATTAGTTAAAGATTTGTATCTCAATTTTCCAAATGAAAAGGTATTTCTATCGGATAATTATTTTGATTTGTTGCCAAATGATACCAAATGGATTGAAATTACATCACAACATAAAATTGACATCAAAAAATTGGAAATAAAACATATTCAACAAAGTAATAGAGAATAAAAATGAGGAAAATAAATTGTCAGGTTATGAAAATTAGAAAAATTTTAAGTGTTGCGATTGTGTTATTTTCAACTTTGGCATATTCTCAATATCCGAATAACACAACTTTGCAACATTGGTTAAACAAAGATTCAAAATTCGATGCGCCAAAAAATGGAAATCCTGTTATTCCCGGATATTACGCTGACCCAACGATCATTGAGGATAACGGCACTTTTTATATGTATGCAACCAGTGATTTGACATCCTGGGATGCGATTACCAAAATGGGAGTTTGGAGTTCAGCCGATTTAAAAAATTGGAAATGTTCTTATTTGAATTGGCCAACAAAAGAACAATGTAAATCAAACACTGGAAGACCCGATGGTGTTTGGGCACCAAGTGTTGTCAAAGCCAAAGACGGAAAATTTTATATGTACGTTACTGTTGGACGTGAAATTTGGGTTGGCGTTGCTGATCATCCACTTGGGCCTTGGAAAAATGCGCGAAAAGACAACACGCCATTAATCCGTCATAAGGAATATTTTTATGTAGAAACTATTGATGCAGAATGTTTTATTGACGATGATGGCCAAGCCTATTTGTATTGGGGTTCGTCGGATTCTGGTTTGAGTATCGAAGGTCGTTGTTTGGCAGTGAAATTGAATAAAGATATGACTTCTTTTAGTGACGTTCCTAAAGATGTTACACCGCCTTATTATTTTGAAGCGCCTTATATGCTCAAGAAAGATGGAATTTATTATTTGATGTATTCGTACGGTAAAACTTGGGATCAAACCTATCAAGTTCGTTATGTTTCTGGGAAAACACCTTTTGGACCTTGGACAGAAGGAATGGTTAGACCGATATTAGTTGCCAATGAAAAAAATGATAGAATTATGTCTACAGGACATCATACGATGTTAACCTATAAAGGTAAAAATTACATTGTTTATCATCGATTCAATACGCTTGGAAAATATGAAATTTCGGCAAAATTGAGACAAATTGCCATTGATGAATTAGTAATTTCGCCTGATGGAGCGATGCAACATGTAATTACAACGCACAAAGGAACGTTGCCGATTATTGAAGATAAATATAAAAATTTGGCTTTTGGAGCAAAAGTAACTGCTTCCTCTCAATTGGATTCGATAACCAAACCATCGGATATTGTTGACGAAAATAATGCCACGCTTTGGGTTGCCAAGGATAAAACTTTCGAATGGGTTTCATTAGATTTTGGAAAAGAAATCAGTTTTAATAATGTGGAAATTTATTTTGAATATCCAATTTATCCATATTCCTATAGCATTGAAGTTTCAAATGATGGAAAGGATTGGAAAACTGCGGACGATCAACTTGCTAATGCCAAAATTGGTTCGCCAATGGTGCTTGACAAAAAACTTAAGGTAAGATACCTTAGAATAAGTTTAAAAGACAATAAATTGGCTCCACGATTGGGTATTTGGGAGGTTAAAATTTACTAAAAATTGATTCGAACGAAATTTAATTTATCTCCTGCAAGAATACAATTAGTGTATTTTTTATGTTCGAAGCATTTAAAATAAAATTTCAGGATTCTGTGATTATACCTTTGATAATATAGTATCAATTAATTCTACCTATATATAAGATCGTAAATTCTGCTATTCGATATAATTGCCATTTTTTCAATTGTATTACAGTTATTCAACTTTAAAACGACTTAGTTTTTCAGATAAAAAGCAATAAGTATCTGAAAAACAGTATTTTGTTGTTTTTGTACAATGTTCAGTATCCTATTTTAATTATCTATTAAAGACTTTTTTATTTTAATTCTACAATATTTTAGTGTTTTAATTTCATTAGTTGTAAAAAATACGGATATTTTTTTTTACTTTTCAAACACTATTTTTACATACATTTCATACATTTTTTAAAAATAAATATATTTTTTTTGGAACAATCATTTTTTCATAGCATTTTGATAAAATAGTATTACTGTACGATAACGTTATAATGTAATTTTAACAAAAAATTATTACCTAACTATAACAATTTATTAAATGATGAAAAAACCAAACAAAAACAAACAAACAAATGAATTGACCAATGAAAAAGGTCAAACTTTCCATTCATTAATTCAATCGTTTCACTGAATTTGATGGTATTTTCAAAGTTCAACAAAACGAAATGACTAACAATAAAACAAACTTTATGAAAAATTTTTTAATTACAGGCCTTCTTTGGTTATTCTTTATTCCGATTGCTTTTGCACAACAGCAAATTACGGGTAAAGTATCAGATGCTGTTACTGGAGAATTACTTCCAGGTGTTAATGTTCATCTTGATGGCACCAAAAATGGTGTTGTATCCGATATGAATGGAGCATTTTCAATTTCAGTGTCAAAAACAGCATCCCTTACTTTTTCTTATATTGGATATAAAACAAAAAAAGTAAGTGTTGGAACTTCCAAAGTTTTAAATGTATCGTTAATCGCTGATTCACAAGCACTACAAGAAGTTGTAGTAACAGGATACACTAAAACTAAGAAAACCGATTTAACAAGTGCGCAAACTACAGTAAGTTCTAAAGCTATTGGGCAAACCATCAATACAACTGTTGAGCAAGCATTGCAAGGTAGAGCTGCTGGTGTTTACGTAACTCAAAATTCAGGTGAGCCTGGAGGAGCAGTATCTGTAAACATTCGTGGTATTAACTCTATTAACGGAAGTAATCAACCTTTATATGTTGTAGATGGAGTTCAAATTACTGTAAGTGAAATTGGTGGAGGAGGAAGTGGGTCTTCAAGTCCATTATCTGGTCTAAATCCTGCAGATATCGACAAAATAAATATCTTACAAGGGCCATCTGCAACAGCATTGTATGGTTCTAGAGGGACAAATGGTGTAATTGTAATTACAACAAAAAGAGGTAAAGCTGGAAAAGTAAAAATAGGATATAGTTATACCTACACGCTTCAAGCTCCTCCTAAAAGATTAGATGTTATGAATTTGCCTGAATATGCACAATTGGTAGGCGAACAACGTTTAATCGTAGGTGGAACAATTCCTCAAGAATTTTTAGATCCTTCTATTTTAGGACCTGGTACAGATTGGCAAAAAGAATTGTTTCGTTTAGCTCCTTTGTCAAAACACGAAATGAATGTGAGCGGTGGTAATGAAAACACTACTTATTATTTGTCTGGGGAATATTTTAAGCAAGAAGGTATGGCAGAAGGTTCCGGTTTCGATCGTTACGCAATGCGTTTAAATTTAGATAATCAAGCAAATGATTGGTTGAAAGTAGGAGTAAATGTAAGTTTTAATCAAACTACTACTCAACAAACATCTTCATCCGAAGGAACTATTAGAAACGCTATTGGTCTTAGCCCAAATATACCGGTTAAAAATCTTGATGGTACTTATGGTGGAGGTAGTACAGAGCCAAATAGTCCTGAGCAATATAGTCCGCCAAACCCGATTGCGATGGCAAGGATAAATACAAATGAAAGTACTAACAGACAATTTTTAGGTGGTTTAAATTTGAACATAAATTTGGCTGATGGTTTAGTTTTTAGAACATCGTTAAATAGTAATGTGAATTACACAAGCGGAGTAATATTTTTGCCAAAATATAAGTTTGGTATTAACGAAAGAGTACTTTCTGAATTAACAAAAAGAGAACAAAATAACACCTACTGGAAATTTGATCAATTTCTTAATTATGATAAAGCTTTTGGGAACCACAATGTAACCGCTATTTTTGGTCATGAAGCTCAAAGTGGAACTTATAATAATCTTGAAGGTTTTAGAAAAAACTTCCCAATTGACATCCAAGATTTGAACGTAGGAGATGAAAAAACCTCTATTGCAAAAGGGGGTCAAGATTCTTGGGGATTGGAATCTTATTTAGGAAGTGTTGGTTATAATTACAATAGCAAATACTATATTCAAGCGGCTTTAAGAGCAGATGGTTCTTCTAATTTTGGACCTGAAACGCAATGGGGATACTTCCCATCAGCTTCTGCAGCTTGGAGAATTTCAAAAGAAAGCTTTTTCAAAATCAAAGCAATTAATGAGTTCAAATTAAGATTCGAAACAGGTAAAACTGGTAGTAACGGTCCTGGTAGAGCGATTTATGGGCAACTTAGAGGTTCTGCAACACCATGGGGAACAGGGTTTTTGCCAGATAAATATGCTAACGCAATTTTAAAATGGGAAGAAACAACTACAAACAACGTTGGTTTCAACCTTAGTTTATTCAACAATAGAATTACTTTAGAAGGAGATTACTATGACAAACAAACCGATAATTTAATTATGGATTTGCCATTGCCACGTTATTATGGTATTACTAGTGCTGGATCAATGGCTCCTCCTACAGTAAATATTGGTGCCTTACAAAATAGAGGTTGGAGTTTTGCAATTGGTACTACAAACATTAAAACCGATAATTTTACTTGGACAACTGATTTCAATTTATCAAGTTTTAAAACTAAGATTAAAAAGTTTTATACTGACTCTGCAATTGTAGATCGTTCTGTTGATGGTTTTAATTACTGGGTACAACGTTCCGTGGTTGGACAAACGCCTTGGCAATTTTATGGATATGTTCAAGAAGGATTGTTTCAATCTATTGACGAAATTAACAATAGCCCTGTACCAGTAGATGGTGCTGGAAACAGAATACCAGTTGAAAAATCCACTGGAGTTTGGGTTGGAGATGTGAAATTCAAAGACATTAGTGGACCAAAAGGTGTTCCAGATGGTATTATCAATGAATTGGATAAAACGTTTATTGGGAATCCATATCCAAAATTGTTTGGAGGTATGACTAATACAATTACTTACAAAGGGTTTACACTTGGAGTATTGTTAACCGGTTCTTATGGAAATGATGTATATAATTATAATAATTTCTTAAATTCGAATCCTAATAATATTAATACTGGTAAAAACTTATTGGTGCACGCATTAGATTATGCAAGAGTAGTTGATGATGGTAATGGTAACCCAATTCTTTCTAACCCTGATACTGATGTACCTCGTCTTTCGTACTCCTTAAATGGAAATTACTCTAGACATACTACTAAATGGGTAGAAGATGGTTCTTATATTCGAGTTAAAAACATTTCATTAAACTACGAACTTACTCCTGCAATGTTAAAAGGATTGGGGTCAATAGCAGGTTTTAGAGTTGGATTTTCAGTTCAGAATATTGCCACATTCACAAAATATAGTGGATACGACCCAGAAATTGGTTCATTCGTAGGAAAAGATGCTTATCAAAATTCTCAACCAGTAGGATTTGATTATGGACGTTATCCAATAACTCCAATGTACTCATGTAACGTAGGTATTAACTTTTAAAAACAGCAAAATGAAAAATTTATTTAAAATATGTTTTACAGTATCCATTCTGTTTCTATTACTATTTTCTAGTTGTTCGCAAGAATTTTTAGATAGACCACCATTGGATGTACCAGTGGATGCAAATTTTTACAAAACAGATGGACAAGTTCTTGCTGGTTCCGCTGCGTTATATAACAAAGTTTGGTTTGAATACAATAGAAAAGCCTCTTTCAGTTTAGGTGATTTTAGAGGTGGTGTAGCTACTTCTATGTACAATACGCCTTGGTTTGATAACTCTCGATTCTATTCAAGTTCAAATTCAGAGCAAAATTATAGTACTTGGATTTCATTCTACAATATCGTAGGACAATGCAACACCTTTATAGTAAATGTGAATAAATATGCGGGTAAAGATGTTAATCCACTTTTAGTGAAACAAACAATTGCCGAAGCACGATTTATGAGAGCGAGTGCTTATAGTATGTTAACTATGAATTACGGAGCAGTGCCAATTATTACCAATAACTTTACCCTTGTAGGTGATACTACTCAAGTTCGTCATACACCAGAGAGTGTTTGGAAATTTATTACGAAAGATTTACGTGCTGCTGCAGCAGATTTACCAGCAGTTGGATTGCAAAAAGGTAGAATAAACAAATGGGCGGCCGAAGGAATGCTTGCCAGAACATATTTGACTAGAGCAGGTATTGGAAAAACACAAGGCACTCGTAACCAAGTTTTCTTAGATTCTACTAAATATTATGCGGATCGAGTAATTACATTAAGTGGCGCAAAATTGATGGACAAATATGGCGACTTGTTTTTAACTAAAAATGAAAACAACCCAGAATCACTTTTTTCTTTGCAATGGGTTTTTGCAAATAGTTATAGCGAAACAACAAATTCAACTATTTCTCAATTATCGCACACCCCTTCTATTACCAATGGTGTAGGATACGGTGGAGATATCTGTGCTACTTTATGGATGCTAAGTCAATATGAAGGTTTTGATCCTTCAGGCACTACGTTACACGAAATGTCAGGTCGTACTATTGATCAGAGATTGAGAGCAACTTTTATGTTGCCAGGAGTACTTTATCCTGAAATCACTCAGGTTTTGGCTAGTGGAGTAGAAGCTCCTTACACTGTTGAATATAGTTCAGGTGCTAACGTAAGTTATGCGTGGATAAAAAAATATATTGTAGGTCAAGCCAAAGATAATGATGGATTAGCAGGTGCTTCAGGATATGAAATTAATACTTATATGATGCGTTCTGCGGAGATGTACTTATTATATGCCGAAGCTGAAGTAGGAAACCAAGCGAGTAGCTCTGATGCAAAAGCATTAGCTTATTTTAATACAGTTCATACACGAGCAGGATTGGTAGCATTTAGTGGACCATTAACTTTCGATAAAATATTTAAAGAAAGAATAGTAGAATTTGCAATGGAAGGTTTAGCTTGGTATGATATGGTACGTTTGCATTATTATAATCCTCAAAAAGCGTATGATATCCTAAGCAATCAAGATAGAGAAAGATATTATATCCAACCAGATAGAGTTCCAAACCCTACTAACTGGACGTTCAAAATCACACCTTATGCAATACCAGTTCGTAGTTATTCTGTAGGTGATGGTAATTTTATTTTGCCAATTCCTGCAAATGAGTTAAGTCAGGCCCCAAATTTGCGGAAGCCTGCAGTAGATTATTATGCAAAATAATAGAGCACTAATTTTAAAAACAAATAAATATGAAAACAATATTTAAATTAACAGTAGCTTTCATGGTTGTTCTTGCATTAAGCATTGCTTCTTGTACTACAAATGATGCGGCAGTAAACGGGAGTACATACATTAGTTATGTTCGGAAAACAAATCCAATATCGTCAGATTCTTTGATCGCAACTGCTGGTCAAGGACAAATGTTAGCTTTGATTGGAGATAATTTAGAAAACACTGTCGAAGTGTGGTTTAACGATCAAAAATCTAGGCTTCAAGCGACTCTTGTTAGCAAGAAATCAATTATTACTACAGTTCCATCGACAATTCCAGGAGTTGTTACTAATAAAATAAAATTGGTTAAATCTGATGGAAGTGTTTACACGTATGATTTTAAGGTGAAAATTTCTGAGCCATCAATCAAAGGAATGTTATGCGAATATGTTACAGCGGGTAAAACTGCGGTAATTCAAGGGGATTATTTTTATGAACCGCTTACTGTGACTTTTACAGGAGGCGCGGTAGGTACAATTTCTAGCATTGTAGACTTTAGAACTCTTAATGTAACAATTCCAGCTGGTGCACAACCAGGACCAGTAACTATTACGAGCAATTTTGGAACTACTATCTCAGATTTTTATTTCCGTGATAACAGGAATATATTTGTAAGTAGCGATCCTTTTAAAGGATATAGCGGTGCAGGTTATGTAGTAACTGCTCCAGGAGCTACTGACCCAGAGGCTATTAATGGTAACTACATTCGTGTAAAAAAACCAATTGGTGCTTGGGAGTGGACTCCATTTGTTGAAGGTTCTGCTAATGATTTTGGTGCACTGGCAAAAGCTATTCCAGATGATGCGATCTTACATCCAGCAGATTACAATTTTAAATTTGAATTAAATACGTACAAACCTTTTGATAAGAACATCATCAAATTTCAAATAGGAATGTCAGGAAATATTTTAGACAATAAGTTTGCTTATATCTGGCAACCACCTTATGATACAAAAGGGCAATGGGAAACAGTGACTATTTCATTTGATAAATTGGTAAGTTTAATTACACCCGTAGTAAATAGCAATGGTTATTCAGTTAGAATGTTGTACCACGGTGATGGTTCTTTAGATTGCGATATGTCTTTTGACAACTTTAGAGTTGTTAAAAAGGAATTAAAATTGAATAAATAATTTTATTTAAAAACAAAAAAATATGAAAAAATTAAATATTAAAAGCACATTAGTCATGTTGGTGATGATGATCATGACCTGCGGATTTTTCGTATCCTGTACTAAAGATAATGCAGAAGCTACAACTAGTAATGTAGAACTTTTAAGTTTTGGACCTACAGGTCAAAAACATGGACAAAACATTATTTTTATAGGTCACAATCTTAATCGCGTAACCTCTATTGAATTAGAAGGAGCTACAATAGCAAAAGCTGCTTTTGTTTCTCAAACTAATGAAAGAATAGAATTAACTATCCCAATGGCAACAGAAGAAGGTAAAGCCAAATTATTGTTTGATGGTGGAGAAGTAGTATCTAAAACAGTATTAAGTTTTGATGTTCCTTTTATAATTACAAGTATTACACCTGAAGTAAAACCTGGTCAAAATTTAACCATTAAAGGACAATACTTAAACTGGGTAGAATCTGTAGTTTTTACAGATGCTCTTACTGTTACCGAATTCGTTAGTCGTACATTAACAACATTAGTAGTTAAAGTTCCTTTGAACGCAAAAACGGGACCTATTCAAATTTCTGGTGGTGGAACAGAGCCGTACCCATTTAAATCAGAAGGCGACATCAAAATGACGCTTCCTATGATTACGATGTTTAGTCCTACATCTGTTAAACACAACGAATTGTTAACTATTACTGGTACTGATTTAGATTTGGCAAAAAGCATTACATTTCCAAATAGTTCACCTATTCTTGGTTTTGAAAGTCAAACGGCTACTACAATCGTAATTCGAGTTCCTAAAACAGCAAAAGATGGTAAACTTAAACTTACCGCATTGTCTGATGTTGTTACAGAATCACCTACACCAATAACCATTACCTTACCAATGATCACTGCGGTTGCGCCTACACCAGTTGCTATTGCTGATAATTTAACTTTGACAGGGACAAATTTAGACTTGGTTAAAGAAGTTATTATTCCTGGAGCAGCTGCACCAACAACAGTTTTTGTTAGCCAATCTGCTACTAAAATTGTGTTGAAAGTTCCTGTTGGCTCGTTTAATGGTGCAATTAAATTAAAAACCATTTTTGACTTCGTTGTTGAAACATCTGGAAAAATTGTAATAGCTGGACTTACCGATATTCCTTTGTCTCGTGTAATTTTTGACGATGCGCTTCAAAACGGTTTTGCAAATTGGAGCTGGAGTGTAACTTCAACAATCATTACTACAGAAGTTAAAGAAGGTACTAAAGCACTTCGAATTGATTTTACTGGTGATGGCGGTTTAAAATTAGCCAATGCCAATTTATCAACTACAGGAATGTCTGAATTAGTTTTTTCAATTTATGGAGGTACTGGTTTAGGAAATAGTGGAAAACTAGGTCTTATGGTAAATGGTAAATGGAGTATCAAAAGTATTCAGACGGTACCTGGTGTTTGGACTGAATTTGTTATTCCTATATCAGAATTAGTAAGTTTAGGTGTTACGGATGCAACTACTTCTATCAGAGAAATGGCGCTCCAAAATACTACAGGTTACTTTATAATTGATAAAGTAGGATTGAGATAATTAATTCTTAATAGTAAAAGACAAAGAAGAAACTTTTTGTACTGCTTTCTTCTTTGCCTTTAAAATTTTTGTAAAAATGAAATATTTTAGTACGCTATTTTGTTTACTCATTTTGTTTAGTGCCTGTGCCACAAAAAAAAATGGTGAAGTCAAAAAGGAACAAGTATCTGCGGATGTATTGTTGCAAAACTTAAAGAAATTGAGCCAGAAAGGCATATTGTTTGGTCATCAAGATGACTTAGCGTATGGCAATGGTTGGGCTTATGTAGAAGGTAATTCTGATGTGAAACGCGTGGTTGGAGATTATCCAGCAGTCTATGGTTGGGATTTAGGACATATCGAATTAGGTGATACGCTTAATCTTGATGGAGTTCCATTTAACAAAATGAGACAGTATGCAATAGAGGTTTATAATAGAGGCGGAGTCAATACATTTAGCTGGCATGGAACAAGTCCCTACAATAGAAAATCAGCTTGGGACACTACAGCAACGATTAAACATCTTTTGAAAGAGCCAAAATTTATGGCTGCATATCATAAAGACCTTGATCAAGTGGCATCTTTTTTGATTAGTCTAAAGGACAAAAATGGAAATACGATTCCAGTAATTTACCGTCCGCTACACGAACTAACAGGAAGTTGGTTTTGGTGGGGAAAAAGACAAACAAGCCCAGAAGATTTTATTACGTTTTGGAAACTTACTGTAGATTATTTGAAAAGTAAAGGCGTAAATGCTTTATATGCTTATTCTACTGCAGAAACTAAAACAAAAGAAGAATTCTTAGAAAGATATCCCGGAGATAGTTATGTAGATATTATAGGAATAGATTCGTATCAAACAAACCCAAAAGAGGGAAATGCTTTTGTTGAGCGTATTAAAAAGGTGATGGCTACCTTAAACGAAATTGGAAAGGAACACAACAAACTAGTTGCATTAACAGAAGTAGGTAGTGAGCAGATTCCAGACCCTCAATGGTGGACGAATGTACTCTTACCAATTGTTCAAGATGCAAATCTTTCTTATGTTCTTTTATGGAGAAATGGTCGTCCAGATCATTATTATGTACCGTATCCTGGACAGGTTAGTGCAAAGAATTTTGAAACATTTTACAAAAATCCAAAGGTTTTATTTCAAAAGGAGGTTACTAAAGAAAATATTTATACAAAAAAGTAATTTAATTTTTTAAAAGTAGTACTGGTTCGAACTTAAAAACAGATTCAGATTTTGCTTATCCAAGAATTAGATTAAAACAATTAAACAAACTTAACTTAACAAATATTACAAATGACAAATTATTTAAAATCACTAGCTCTTTGCGGTATGTTTTTCATACTCAACGGTTGCTCGTCAAATGGCAATGATTCAACGCCGGCTTCGGACCAAGCAGTTGCGAGTATTACAGCAACGGTAGCTACAGCAACAGAACCTTCTTTGAATGGTGAGTTTACCATCAAATTATCAAAAAATGTAGCAGAGGCAACGATGTTTACATTAAAAATATCAGGCACAGCTACTAATGGTTCAGACTACAAAACTATTTCAAACTATGTAACACTTCCTGCAAAAACGGCTATGGTTGTTATCCCTGTTGAAGTATTGGCGGATCAACTTGCAGAACTTGATGAGACGCTTGAAATTACATTAACAGCAACAAACAACGATAAAGTTATGGTAGGGCCAACAGCAACCGCAACTGTTACTATCAAGGATGGTGTTGCAATTATTGCAGTTACACCAAGCAATGTAAAAACGTATATGGTAGATAAAAATGCTACTGCAGAAACGGCTGCTCTTTTTTATAATCTTAAAAATATAGCTAAAACATCCTTTATTATTGGACAAATGGACGCTATGACTGGCAGTTATCAATTGGCTGATGCTTCGAATCTTGCAGAAACCGATATGAAGAAAACTGTAGGTTATGATCCAGGAATGAATGGCGCCGATTTTATGTTTATCACAGATGATCAAAATGACGGAACACCTTCTAACTGGTATAAAGGTCAAGAAAAAATAATTATTGATGGCGTTGTTAAAGCATATGATCGTGGTATGATCAATACTTTCAGCTGGCACGTTAGAGAACCGTATGAAGGGAAATTCTTTAATACAAATGAAATGACTCCAACTGCAAAAGCAAACGCATTTAAAAGTATATTAGTTGGTGGTGTTAATCACGAATATTTAAAAAAGAAATTAGATAAAATTGCCGACGTATTTAATAACTTAAAAGGTGCAGATGGAAAATTAATTCCAGTTATTTTTAGACCTTGGCATGAATTTGATGGAAGTTGGTTCTGGTGGGGAGCAGCCTATTGTACACCTCAAGAATTTATTCAAAACTATCAGTTTACAGTTACCTATTTGCGTGATGTAAAAAAAGTAAGAAATCTTTTGTTTGCATTTTCTCCTGATGTTACTTGGACTACAGAAGCTGAGTATTTGAGCAGATATCCTGGCGATGCTTATGTGGATGTACTTGGTTTAGACGATTATGGTGATTTTGATAATAAAGGAATAAAAGGTGTTGAAAGTGCGAATAAAAGATTGCAAATTATTTCTAATCTTGCTAAATCACGTGCTAAAATTGCAGCTTTAACTGAAAGTAGTTATATTATTAGTAAAAATGCAGCTAGACCGTTTATCACTAATTTATTTACAACAAATTATTACAATGCCTTGACTACTAATGGTGTAGAAATTTCATACATAGGATTTTGGAACAATGGTAAAGACTCTTATTCTACTCCAGTTGCGGGTAGTGGTAGTCCTTATGAGACTGACTTTCTTTTGTTTACTAAGAAAGAAAAAGCAGTTTTATTGAACAAATTACCTAATATGTATAAAATGCCTTAAATTTTTGATTAATATTTGGTTAGTAGAAAAGCCGTTTCTTGTAATGAGAAACGGTTTTTTTTTATGCTTATTTTGACTTTTCTTTCTTTTTATATAAAACCAAGTAATTTTAAAGTAAAGGTTTGATTTATAGAGTTTTTTATATTTAAAATCAAACTCAAATGAGTATATAATTTGTATTGTATTTTGACAATATATGATCATTAATTAGAGTTTCTTTAGCTTTTCTTTGGATTGTTAACTAATTAACTAATTCTTAATCTATTATGAAAAAACAATTATTTTTATGTTTGTCATTTTTAATGACGGCTGCATTTACATTCGTCAATGCACAATCCTTGTCAGTAACCGCGCTAGGTCCTCAAGAAGTGAGTACTTCACCAACAATTAATTTCACTTATACCTCAACCGTAAGTTGTGCATTGTATGCTGAATTAAGAATAGCAAATATTAGTGGAGGCGTAATCTCTCAAGATTATAGCTCAGGTACTAATTATATTGCAGGAAAGTTCTCAGCATCTTTGCCAGCAGCAAGTACATTAACTGCTGCTACAATGTCTTTTCCTATACCAGCAAATGTTCCTCCTTCATCTACTTTGCCCACAGGAAAAACGTATAGTTGGGTTTATAAATTGACCCCAGGTGTTAATAATTATAATGATGCAGGTTCTACTTATCAATATCAATCTACTAGTGCTATAATAAATCCTTCAAGTATTGTAACTAATAATATAAATATTACTTCAGTAGCTTCTACAATTGCTGCGGGTTCAGATTTAACAGTTAATTTTACTTACACAGCAGTGAATGCTGGTAATATTAAGGTTGAAGTTAGACGGTTTAACGGAAGTACTTATGATGGTGCTGGATTAATAGTAGATACTTATATTAGCCCTTCGGCTGCAACAACGTCCACGCCAGTTGCTATTTCTAAAACTATTACGATTCCAGCTGGTACAATAACAAGTTCTGCTCTAACAGGTGGTTATAACTATAAAGTTGACATTACACTCTATACTCCTTCATACGCATATTTATTAGATCAGAAAAGTGATATTATAGTTACCCCTGCGACCACAACTTGGAATGGCACAGCTTGGTCAAATGTTACTGGTCCAAATTCAAATTTTGAAGCAATCATCAATGGAACTTATACAACTTCTGGAAATCTTACTGCCAAGAAACTAACAGTAAATGCTGGAAAATCGTTTACTATTACTACTGGAAAGAATGTTACTGTAACAAATGAAGTAGTTAATAGCGGTACTTTCGTGATAGAAAACAATGCCAATTTAATTCAAATAAATAATGTTTCAAATACGGGAACAATTACTGTAAAACGTGACAGTAATCCATTATATAGATTAGATTACACCATTTGGTCGTCACCAACAGGAATGTCTCAAAAGTTGATTGATTTTTCACCGCTTACAAGTAATACAAGCATAGTAACAGTTCCTGCTACAACAGTAAATCGTTTTTATACTTATGATACTGCAAATAATGTGTTCGCAACTATTGGCGACCCTGCTTTATCAACAACTACTTTCAATCAAGGGAAAGGATTCTTAATTCGTATTCCAAATACTTGGGCAGATTATCCCGCTGGTCCTGCTGCATCTTGGACAGGAATTTTTACAGGAATTCCTAATAATGGAGATCTACCTGTAACCTTATCTTATGTAGATGCTGCTCATTCATACAATATGGTTGGAAATCCTTATGCTTCTACAATTGATGCAACAACATTTGTAACTGCAAATGCCGTAACTAACACTTATATAGATGGTACATTATACTTCTGGAGAAAAACCAATGTTACAGGAGGTGGAGGAACTGCTTATGCTACTTGGACAACAGGTGGTGGTGTAGCTAATAATCCATCAGGAACGGCTACAGAACAATTAGTGCCTAATGGTACTATTCAAGTAGGGCAAGGGTTCTTCGTAGCTGCTAAAGCTGCGGCTACTATACCAGCATTTTTCACAAATGTAATGCGTACTGCAAACAATGCCAATCAGATTTTCAGAACAAAACAAGTTGCAGATAAAAATCGTATTTGGTTAAATCTTTCTAATACAGATGGTGGTATTAACCAAATCTTAGTTGCCTACATGGATGGTGCAACAACAGGAGTTGATAACGGTATTGATGGAAAATACATCAACGATAGCGCAACAGCTTTGACATCTAATATCAATAATGAAGAATATGTAATTCAAGGTCGTCCAGTATTCGACGCTTCAGATGTAGTAGCTTTGAATTTCAAATCAGAAAATGCAGGAACATTCACTATTGCAAAAGATCACGCCGATGGTGTGTTTGCTGCAGGTCAAGATATTTATCTTTTAGATGCAACTACTGGAACAGAAACTAATTTACAAACAGATGCCTATACTTTTACTGCAGGAGCAGGAGTTAGCAATGCTAGATTCTCATTGAAATATCAAAAAACTTTGGGTGTAAATGATGTTGCTTTCGATGAAAATACGATTTCAGTTTACAAACAAAACGGAGTTTTAACTATCAACGCTGGAAAATCAACAATGATAAACGTAAAAGTATTCGACATTCAAGGAAGATTAATTTTAGAGCAAAAAGAATTGAATACTTCTAACACAACTTTAAAAAATATTGCCGCTGGACAAAAAGCATTGTTAATACAGGTTACATCATCCGATAATAAAATAGTGACCAAAAAAGCAATAAACTAGAAGTAGAAAGTACAAACAATTAAAAAATAAATTATGAAAAATAGAATATCAAAATCATACATAACGATTTTCTTCTTATTGGCAACTTTCATTACGTTTGCTGCTGGTGGACCATCAGATGGATCAACAGAAGGTGTTGAAACTATAGATGCTCCGGCACCAATTGGTGATTACATTTGGGTTTTAGCATTGGTAGGGATAGCTCTCGTTTTCTTGACTTTTCGAGCTGCATATAAAAGTAAAGTTCAAAGATAAATAAAGCACAACGTCTGATTTTACAAACCCTGTTTCTTAATTGAGCAGGGTTTTTTTTGTCCAAAAACATCAATTAGATACATTCCATAAAAATGTCTAATAAAATAAAAAATATAAATAGGAACCATCAAATACGAATTGACCGAAATCAATAAGAGCCACAAAAACCAACAAAACTACAAGAAGCTTTTATTGTGATAAATATTTTAGGAAATAGAAAGAACTAAATTTATAGTATTTGGTCAATCTTTAACTTTTTGTTATAACGTTTATGGTGAAATCTTCAAATTTGTATTATGTTTTGATAGAATGCTATTATATAGTAGAGTAGTTTTAATATTAACTTTGACTAATTAATAACTAAAAAATTTAAATATTATGAAAAAACAATTACTTTTATGTTTATCATTTTTAATGATAACAGCATTTGCATCTCTTAGCGCTGCGACAGGGACTATTACAGTTGTGTCCATTCAATCACCTATCCAAGTTGGTGGAACAGGAACGATTACATTAACCTACACTTCGGATGTGGAATGTAAATTAAATGCACAACTTAGACAAACAACACCAGGAACTTTAAGTCCAGATTTTGGACCTTGGCACGGACAAATGTTTAGTGGAGTTTTACCAATAGCTAGCGTAGCAACTACTGTAACTCTTAATTATGCAGTGAGTGGATCAGAAGTTACATCAGCAAATTTGCCTGCTACTGTTCAATACACCTTCTTTTTTCAATTGAATCCAACCGTTGGTAGTGGTGGTTATGCTGGAAATAGTGGTACAGCTGCTAATTTAGTTACTATAAATCCCTCCTCTACAGTAACGAATAATGTGAATATTACATCTGCTCCAACAACTGTGGCTGCGGGTTCAAGTTTAAACATTGGTTACAATTATACATCTGCAGCTGCTAATCAAGTTAAAGTTGAAGTTGCAAAGTTTAACTCACTTGGAAACTATATGACAAATGTTGCATTTGTAATTATTAATCCTGCAGGACCAACTACAACTACTCCTGTTGCTGATACTAAAGCGTTATTGATACCTAATGGAACTATACCAAGCGCATCATTAACGGGTGGTGAAACATATAAAGTACTAGTTGCTGTTAATGATCCTACAGGTGCTTATATTACAGGTAAAACGAGTGACATCATTATTACACCTAGTCTTGGAGTTCAAGAAAATACTAAAAATCAATTGTCATTTTATCCAAATCCTGCCAAAGATGTTCTTAATATTTCTTCAAATGGATCAGAATTTAAATCATTCAGTATTATTGATATGTTAGGTAGAACTGTTCAAACTATCAATAATGCTGAAAATGTTCAGTCAGTTGATGTTTCTAATTTGAAAGCAGGAGTTTATTTGATTAATACAGATACGAAACAATCGTATAAATTTATTAAACAATAAATTTCAATTACATTATAATACCGATTATGTATTCAATATAGTCCAATTGCATTGTACTATTTTCATACTATATCGGCATTATGCCAGAACGTTTTGAAATAAAATATAAATTCGTTTGGCATAAGATGAAGAACTTACTTTTATAAGCTTCATTAAAATTAAAAATCCAAAGATTGAGTCGATCAATCTTTGGATTTTTTTTTGTCAATTTATTAAATCTTTACTATTTTTTAATTGGTGTTTTTCGAGTAGTCCAACTTGATTTATCGTACATATTTCTTTGATTGGCATCGGGTTGCATCAATGTTGTTGGACTATCAGTAAAGTTTTTTAAACCCTTTTTAGCTTCTTCCGAACTTTCGCCGTGAGCCACATAACCCGATGTTCCCCATGGTTGATTGATCCAAGTTAACATCCAAGTAATTTTAAAAGCTCGATCGCTACTTTGCATTTTTTTATCAATATCTGACCACCAATTTGGTTTTTCATCTGGACTTGTAACTCGATTTCCCACTTCAGCAAATACTGGAATTTTATTATTATTCCATGCAAAATCACTTACTTGTTCTAGTTGGGTTACCATATCATCAAAAGATTTATAACCTTCATTTCCTTGGTCGTACATATCTACACCAACCACATCTACATAATCATCACCAGGATAATATTTTTCGGTAAATGGATAATTGGGTGACCATTCCCATAAAACAAGATTGGTTCTGGCATTGACATAATTTACCGTGAATTGAAACATTTTTTTATAAGATTCTGCACCTCCATCGGCTTTGCTTCCCCACCAAAACCAGTTGCCATTCATTTCGTGAAAAGGACGAAATACTATGGGCATATTTAATTTATTGATTAGCGCTATTGCTTTATCAAGCTCCGATTTTAACCACGTTAATTCTCCATTTACATCGTTTTGTTCTCCAATATTATACATCAACAATTTATCTGAATCTTTAAATAGGGTAGAAGGGTGATTTTTGCTATCCATATGATAATCAAATGTGATGACACAGCCTAATTCATATGCTTTTTTTACCGCTATGGTGTGTCTGTCTACTTCTGCTTTAGTTTTGACATTGTAGTATTGAAAATCCTGACCTAAAACAGCTGGATGTGTGCCTGTAACTGTTTTTACATCCGAGATATTAGGATCGTCAAAATTTTTATCTGGCCAACGATAGCTATTAAAAAACTCCTGTCCAAAAAGGACTCCTTTCGTGTCCCAAGCTACTTCTTTTAAATTTCCGTAAAGATTTTTTACTATTTGAGTTGCCTTTGGATTAACTTGTGCACTTAACATTCCTGATATAACTAGCGCAGTGCTGGATAAGATCATTTTTTTTTTCATCGTCGAAGTAATTTAAAATTTATTTTTATTATCGTTATTATTTGGTCGAAGTAAGAAACTAAAAAGAAATATTCATATTATACAACGAAACCTATGAGTTTTTCAAAGTCTCATAGGTTTAATTCAAATCTAGAATTATAAACTTATATCAAAAATTTATTCTACAATTATTTTCCGTGTAAAATTTTCAGTACCCGATACCACTTTTACAATGTATATTCCTTTTACTAAAGTAGCAGTTGGCACTTGAAGTGTATCAAGACCATCATAATTTTTATCAAATACTTGACGACCTGATAAATCGGTTAAAATGACCGTTACAGTATTTATTTGAGATTTTTTCAAGCTGATGGTAAAATAATTTTCTTTTACCGGAACGGGATAAATTGCTACGGTTGACTCAAGGGAATTGTCATTTAAATCTAAAGTGCTTTTTGTTGTCCACAAGGAAGTATCATACATATCTCTTGTCGCTGCGTCAGTCTGCATTAATGTAGTGCTCATATTAGTGAATTTGTTGAAACCTGCTTTTGAGTTGGCCGTACTTCCGCTGTGTGGAACATAAGGTGGATTGCCCCAAGATTGATTGATCCAGGTTAACATCCAAGCAATTTTAAAACCTCGATTACTAGCTTGCAATTTAGTATTGATATCAAAGAACCAATCTGGGTACTGATCTGGAGCACTGAATATTCGGTTTCCTACTTCTGCAAATACTGGAATTTTATTATGGTTCCAAGAAAAATCGCTAACCTGTTCTAATTGTGTGACCATTGCATCAAAAGTTGAGTAGCCAGGATTTCCTTGATCATACATATCAACACCTACAACATCCACATAATTATCACCTGGATAATAGGAGGAGTCAAATGGGGAATTAGGTGACCATTCCCATAGAACGTTGTTGGTTCTTGCATTGACGTAGTTCACGGTATATTGGTACATTTTTTTATAAGATGTTGCGCCACCATAAGCTTTAGATCCCCACCAAAACCAGTTGCCATTCATTTCATGCCAAGGACGAAAAACAATTGGCATATCTAAAGAATTTATGATAGTTATCGCTTTATCAAGCTGGGAATTTAACCATGTAACTTCACCATAATCATCCTTTTGTTCCCCAATATTATACATTAAATACTGGTCTCCACCTGTTTGATATACTGTTCCTGTATGGTATTTGCTTGCCATATGATAATCAAACGTAACGACACAACCTAATTCATAAGCCCTTTTTACAGCTGTGGTATGTCTGTCAACCTCAGGTTGAGGTTTTGTATTGTAATATTCAAAATCCTGACCCAAAACGGCAGGATGTTTTCCGGTAACTGTTTTTACATCCGAAACATTAGGATCATCGGAATTATCTGTCCATCTAAAACTATTGAAAAATTCTTGTCCAAAAAGAATTCCTTTGGAGTCCCAAGCTACTTCTTTTAGATTTCCATACAGGTTTTTTACTTTTTGAGTTGCATTTGGATTGACTTGTGCGCTCATTATTCCAGACAGTGCTATTGCAGCAAAAGATGCGATTATTTTATTTTTCATCATTTAAATATTTTTAGTTTGTCGTCAAATGTTTTCAAAGTGCTAAAAAAAATGATGAAGTTGTTAACCCCATCATTTTTTATATTGTTACTAATCTACTACTATAAAAAGACTAGTCATTTCTCTTTACAGAATTGAAGTGAAGTCAATATAAAATGTGCCAAGATTAATATTATTTCAGGAACTTATTGTAATTTTTAATAATCTCTAAAGTCGATGTATCACCAGAGAATACCGAATTTAATCCTTGTGGTTCTTGCGGTGGATCGGTTGTAAAAGGATCTCCAGGACCCCATTTTCCAATTGGATTTACGGCGTATCCTTCTCCTCCAAATCCCCAAAAATTAACTCCTTGCAAAGGGCCATCATTTTTTTTGCTTTCCAAGACTCTATTAAAAACATAATTGTAGAAAATTTCTCGGTATTTAACAGAGGTTCCTACCGTTAATTTTTCGTGATCTCGAGGCAAACCAAATTCTTCAACGATGATCGGTCTATTTAGTTTGGTAGCAACTTTTATGTGTTCATCTATATATTTTCCAGCATTTTCTATGGTAGTAGCTATTGTTTTTTCAGCATTTTCAGCGTCAAACCATCTCCAGTTTTTTGGCCAAATGTGCATCGTTAAATAATCAATGTTAGGATTCAAATGACTTTTTTCAAACACATCCATACTGTTATTAGAACCCGCTTTTCCTTCTGAACCTGTCGAGATTAAATGATTTGGATCTAATGTTTTTATTAAATTTACTATGTTGTTTAACCAAGAATTAAATTTAGCTTCGTTTCCAGCTGATAATGGACGGGGTTCATTCGCAACTTGCCAAGCCATAATCGTATTGTCATCGGTATATTTTTTCTTGGTATAATTATTAGTTCTTCCTATGATGAATCGAACGTAATTATTCAAGGATTCCATACACGTTTCGCAACTATGAAATTGTTCCGTATAACTCATAAATTGTGACCAAGTCACGCCATTTACATTGGGTACGGGAACATTACCTTTGCCGCTCCATTCTACATATTGTGCTAAACCTCCAGACCATTCCCAATTATTAGTCAAATATAAAACGGCATACATCTTGCGTTTTTTCATTTCAGAAAGTAAAAAATCTAATCCGTCTAATAAATCCGTATCATATTTCCCTTGCTCATATTGTAATGCGGGACGAACTGTCCTATCATATTTTCCGCCTTCGGCACCAACCATAATACGTAAATTGTCAATCCCATTTTTTTGCATTAAATCCAACTCTCGAATCAATCTTTTTCGATCACCAATTTTTTTGGAAGCTAACATTCCACCGTACCAATAATTAGTTCCAACGTAAGAGTAAGCTTTATCTCCCTTGAAAAACTGTGTTCCTCTAACGGTAATTTTTTCTTGTGCCTGACAAGAAACAATAAAAAAAACTAAAGCTAATCCTATTACTTTTATAAATCCGTTTTTCATTATTTTTAGTTTTTTATGCGATTTATTAATTCTAAACATGCACGGCTATTATGATAAGGGCATTTCCAAAATCCAGCTTTGTCCTTTTCCATCAAAGAATAATCGCGATTAATCCCCCAAATCCATTCACCGTTTTTAGCGTCTAAAATGTATTTTTTAATGAAATTCCAGTTATTTAAAACTATATTTAAGTATTTTTCATCGTTGGTTAATTGATACGCATTATAAAATCCTATCAATGCTTCTGCTTGAACCCACCAATGTTTTTCGGCAATCAATTTATTTTCTTCGGGTTCCAATTCATACCATAAACCACCATCAGAATCTAGACCTTCAATGGTGGCATCTGCCATTCTAACGGCATATTTTCTATAACTGGCAATAAGTTTTTTGTCCCCAGCAATTTCTGCACATTGCAACAGCAGCCAAGCGGCTTCAATGTCATGACCATAGGAAATAACATCTGGTTTTTCGACCCAATTTTCATTAAAAAACAAGCGTAAATGTCCATATTTGTTATCAATAAAATGTTCTTCAATTGTATTTAGTATTTCAACAATATCTTTTTGAAGGGTCTCGTCTTTCCAAACTTTGTATAAATTAGCATAGGCTTCTACAATATGCAAATGCGTATTCATGGTCTTTGCTTCGTTGGCATCCTTATCACTCAATCGCAAATCTTCACTGGGTTGCCAATCGCGTGTAAAAGCTTCGAGATAACCTTTATTTATTGGATCATAACTGTGTTTTTGAATTTGGATATACAAATTTTTTGCTAACGTTAATGCTGCTTCATTATTTGAAATCATATAATATTCAGACAAACCATAAATCGCAAAAGCTAGAGCATAAATTTGATTTTTAGTATCTTTAGGTGTTTTATCAGCATTGATACTCCAAAACAAACCGCCAAATTCTTTGTCGTAAAAATAAGTAGACAGGAATTCGAAAGCTCTTGTTGCAATCGCTTTTTGCTCTTCATTTTTTGTGGTTTGATAAGCAGCAGAAAAAGTCCACAAAATGCGTGCATGCAAAACAGAGCCCTTTTCAGCCGAAAACAACTGTTTTTCTTGGTAATCGATCTGACCAATAAAACCACCATTATTTGTATCAATAGTATTTTCTGACCAATACTTTAATATGGAATTAAGCTCATTCGATAATTCGGATTTTAGTTGTTTTTTTATATCTGACACAATATTATTATATGGCGTTATTTTTATCAACTAATTTTATAATCGTTTGAACAGATCCTGCAGAAGTGAAAGTGTCTTCGGGCGCATTTGTTACATAATCAACTAATTGAGCGACAGAAGAAACGGCAACGTGCATTCTAGTATCTGAAGAAGCATAATATATAAATACTTTTCCATCATTATCTTCAATCCATCCGTTAGAAAATAACACATTGGATACGTCTCCAATTCTTTCGGAATCTTCAGGTCCCATAAAATGTCCTGCAGGAACATGAGTTACTTTTGAAATATCGTTCAAATCCGTCATAAACATGTACAAAGTGTAACGTAAACCTGCTGCAGTGTTACGAACCCCATGTGCTAAATGCAACCAACCTTTATCAGTTTTGATTGGTGCTGGCCCAAGACCATTTTTTAATTCGTAAATGGTGTGGTATTTTTTACTAAAAATGATTTTCTCATCTTTTACGATTGGGTTTGTCATGTCATCAATATATCCCAAACCTATTCCACCACCGTTTCCTACATCAATAAATCCATCTTGTGGACGCGTGTAAACGGCATATTTTCCATTAACAAATTCAGAATGCAACACTACATTTCTTTGTTGTCCTGTTCTTGAAATTAAATCAGGTAAACGCTCCCAGTTTACTAAATCTTTGGTGCGCACAATTCCTGCATTTGCAATTGCTGTGCTGGTATCTCCTTTTGGAGAACTTGGATCTTTTCTTTCGGTACAAAAGATACCATAGATATATCCGTCAGCATGGCTTGTTAAACGCATATCATATACGTTTGTATCTGGTTCTTCGGTTTGAGGAATAACGCACGGTTTATTCCAGAATTGGAAATTATCTACTCCATTTGGACTTTCGGCGATAGCAAAAAACGATTTTCTATCAATTCCTTCCACACGAACGGCAAGAATATATTTTCCATTCCATTTTAAAGCTCCAGCGTTAAAAGCCGCATTAATTCCGATTCTTTCTTGCAAAAACGGATTGGTCTTTTCATTAAAATCAAAACGCCAGTCTAAAGGGATATGTTCAGCTGTTACTACAGGGTTTTTATAACGTGCAAAGATTCCGTTTCCTACTCCTTTTTTTGGTGCATTTTGTTGTTCAATTAGCGTTTGATGTTCTTTGTTTAAAGCATTTTTTCTATCTTGAAAAATGCTAGTCATAGTCATTGTTGTCATATCTTTTATTTTCTTTAAGTCTATTTTATTTGATTTCTTCGTTCATTCAAATCTTGTTCTATTTCTTGCAGTTTTTCTTCGGATAATGGATAAAATAAAATGAATACAACGGATAGAACTGCTGCAATTGCTGGTAAGATACTTAGCATAAGTTGAATTCCATGTTGCGTAAAAGCACTTTGCTCAACATTAGCCTGAAAACCGTAGTAAGCCAATAGCCATCCAGTTCCTGCACCACCAATAGTCCATCCGAATTTTTGTGACATAGAGGAAGCCGAGAAAACTAAACCGGTTGCTCTTCGACCTTGTTTCCATTCGGAGTAATCAGCACTATCGGCATACATTGACCAAATAAGCGGGAAGATGCTTCCTGCACAAATGCTAATTAAAACCTGAAAACTCATAATATAAAGTACATCTTCTTTGCCGAATAAATAGAATATTAAGCTAAAAATGGCTGCGAGAAACATAGCTACAAAGAAAGTTTTTTTCTTACCAAATTTATTTGCTATTGGCGTGGCAATGATTACTCCAATAATATTTGCCGCTTGTCCTAAAACTAAATAAATAGAAGTTGGTGTCATGTGGAAAGCGCTTCCGAATAATGTAAAATCAAAATTTACAGAACTACTTACAAAATATTTAAAATAATATACTGCAGCACCATCACGAATAGAATTAAATACCAAAGCTGCAATTCCAGCTCCAAGTAATATCCACCAAGGTTTGTTTGCCAATAAATCTTTTAAATCTACTTTTAGATTGCTTTGCTCTTCAGCAATAGGTTTGACTCTTTCTTTCGTGAAAAAGAAACAGCCCCAAAAGAAGATGGTAGTTAGAACTCCAAAAACCATAATAGCATACAGCCAACCTGTTTTCGAATTTAAAGCGCCTCCAAAATAGGTAACCAATGGTTCTATTAACCATAAGGCAATAAGGCTACCGCCAAAAGCAAATACCATACGATAGGAGGAAAGTGTGTTTCGCTCTTTTCTGTCTGGGGACATAACTCCTAAAAGTGAAGCATACGGAACATTTATTAACGAATACACCATCATCATCGCTGAATAAGTGATATAAGCGTAGATTATTTTGCCTTTTTCATCAAAATCGGGCGTATAAAAAGTCAAAATACCAATTACAGCAAAAGGTATTGCTGTCCACAATAAATAAGGTCTAAATTTTCCCCATTTAGATTTGGTACGATCGGCGATTATTCCAACTATTGGGTCAAAACAAGAATCCCAAATCCGCGTAATTAAAAACATGGTTCCCACAACTGCAGGGGCTAGACCGAAAACATCGGTATAAAAAAACAAGAGATACATACTAAATATCTTCCAAAACATTGAAGAAGCCGCGTCTCCCAGGCCGTAGCCAATTTTTTCTTTTAAAGTAATCTTGTTCTGCATTTGTTTGTTTTTTGGTTATGGTTTTGTTAATTGAATTGTGAATAGGAATGAACTTGTAAAAAAAAAAATCTACAACTTATTTAATTTTTTAGAACATTTAAAAAGTGAAGACAACTACTAAAAATTATAAATTATTTTAGTTCATCTTTATTTTAAATTGGATTTTCAGCATTTTTGTAAATTATTTAGATAATAAATATTTATCTTGTCAAAGATAGGAGGATGATTGTTTTTTGATTAATATTAAATTATCAATTATATATCATATTATTGCATAATCTAAAATTCATTGTTAAAATATAAATTTAAAATGACTAATTCTGAAAATTTTTACCGTGAAATAGCACCACTTTCTCCCGAAGATAGTTTTTTGGTGTTTGATAGAGTGAAAAACCGTTTTGACTTTCCCATTCACTACCATCCGGAATTGGAGATTAATTTTATTTATAATGGTAGAGGTGTAAAGCGAGTTGTTGGAGACCATATTGGCGAAATTGGGGATATTGAGTTGGTTTTGGTTGGTCCAAACCTTTACCATGGTTGGCAATTGCACAAATGTCAAAACGACAAAATTCATGAAATTACGATACAGTTTCATAATGATTTATTTCCAGATTCATTGTTAATGAGACGAATTATGTCGCCAATTAAGGAAATGTTTAATCGATCGATACACGGTATTTTATTTTCTGAAAAAACAGCGCAAGACTTAATGCCTAGATTAATTAAGTTACCTAAACTGGATGGTATTGATTATTTTTTAGAAATAACATCCATTCTATTCGATTTAGCCAATTCCAGAAATCAATGCTTACTTTCAAGCTATACCGTTGATTATGATACGTTTGAAGATTATGATAAAATGAAAATTATTTACGAATATGTTCAACATAACTTTGCTGAAAAAATAACTTTAGAAGAAATCTCGAAAGTAGTTAATATGTCCAGTATCTCTTTCAACCGTTTTATCAAGAAACGAACCGGTAAAACTTTAGTGAATTATTTGAACGACATCCGCATTGGCTATGCTGCAAGATGGCTTGTTGAAAATGATATGACAATTTCTGAAGTAGCTTATAAATCGGGTTTTAATAATATTGCAAATTTTAATAGAACATTCAAATCCATAAAAAAATGTACTCCTAGTAATTATAAAGAAGAATTCTTTGGAACGAAACGAATTTTATAGATTATTTTTATTGCAGTTGAAGAATTAAGATAAAATCACTCCAATTTGAGTTTTAGTATTTTTTTATTTGAAAAAAGAGGCAATAGGAAAGTAATATATTCTTGTAAAAGGAATAACAAAAATGATTTCTTGAAAGATAAATACTATCCTTGATTGTGCTTAAAGTGCGAACGTGAGAAACTAATAATAGTACTTGATTTATACCATAAGAAAACAGTTTTGAGCACAAAATGAATGAATCGGTAAAGTGTATGAATAAGTCATGAAAAACGGACGAAGTGGTTGTGTTAATTTTATAAGTAAAAAATTGATTAATAAATTGTTGGATTATTCCATCGGAACAGATGATTGTAAAACTTGATTATACAATTAATTTGAAATTCTTAAGGGATTTATTAGTAATCTAAGTCAGATCAATAGTATTTTTTAATATTAGAAAAAAAATGAGGCTGTCTTTTCAGACAGCCTCAACAATATAAAAAATCTAAAAACCTTAATTTATTCGATAACTATTTTCTTAACACTTGATTTTTCTCCTTCGGCAATTTTTACAACATAATTTCCTTTTGCCAAGTTAGAGACATTTACAGCGCCATTAGACACTTCTTTGGCAAGCACTTGTTTTCCTATCATATCAAATATAGTCACATTTTTTGCAGATGAATTATTGTCACTATCGATATACAATGCTCCATTAGAAACTGGATTTGGATATACTTTTAAACCTTCAATTTCGTTTTGAGCAACTCCTAAATTAGCACTAGTTACAACTTTCAAATTATCCATATAAAAACCAGTAGTACCACCTATGTTGTAATACGCCATCATATTCGTATTAACTTGATCTGTATAATCGTTATTAACAACAGTAATTGGAGTGGAATAAGTGTTTGCAGTTGTAGCTAGTGGATCTTGTAACGAATTTGCTAAATCTTGTCTAGTACTTAGAGACCATTTGTTTGTTGCAGGATCATAAGTTACAATAACCGATATAGCGCTACTGCTACCTGCTGTTAAATTATCAATCGTTAATAATGGTCTAAAAGAAGTAGTTGTAGCTGCAGTAGTAGCTGATCCGTCAGAAACTAATCCACCATCAAAAGCACCAAAAGTAAGTTGGTTAACCGTAGAAATACCTAAAGCAGAGTAAACATCACTTCCTGTAAGCAAAACAGCATATCCAGTATCAGTACCTGTAGTTGCAATTGGATCACTAGCAGCTGCATTTGTAGCTAAAATTAATCCCGCAGCCAACTGACCTGAAGTAGTTGTAGAAGGCTTTAATGCGTAATTTAATGGAGTTAGCGCAGATGATTTATTAAGACGCATAGCGAATGACCAAGTCAATACACCAGTATTTGCACTTAATTTTGTATTAAAACCTGTAGCAAACCCACTCATTGGCATTGCTATGGTTGCAACACCTCTGTATTGATTAGCAGCACCACCACTAGGTGCAGCGGTTGTACCTTGAATACTTAAGTTGGTACTGTAAGTACTTGTAAGAGCAGTCCAAATACTATTTAGACCCGAAGCACCATTAGCTGAAGTTGTAAACCAACCCGCTACCGAAGCATTAAACCCAGTGTATGTATGAAGTGCAGATGAAATAGAAGAAGCTGTTGATGGACCACCTGAAAAATTTACATTAGCCGTAGCATCAGGACTTGGATAAGTCGCTGGATTGAAATTATCATAGTACAATGTTGTTTGCCCAAAAGAGCTAATCGATACGAAAGCTAAAGCAGCTAATAAAAGTAATTTTGTTTTCATAATAAAAATTTTAAGTTAATTAAAAAATTGGTAATCCACTTTGGAAAACCAAAGATAAGACTAATTTATAAAGTTAAAAAATAAAACTTATAAAAAAATCATAAAAAGGGAATAATTAGCGGCACTACTCCCTTTTTAAAAAATGAATTTAATGTGAAACACTTATTTGTTTAGAATATATAGCTGCTGAAGCATCTCCATATACTTTTAAGATATAGATTCCTTTAGTAAGATTAGTTACATCTAATGAATAAATAGCTGATTTATCTGTATTTTTTTCTAAAACTTTTTTACCGTCGATGGCATAAATTTCTACTTTAGTAATAGTAGTAGGTGATTCAATCGTCACATTATTTTTCGCTGGTACTGGATAAATCATTACTGCATTGTTCAATTTATTATCTTTTACAGATAGATAAGTGAATCCCCAAAATTCTATTTCAGAAACAGACGTAAATGCAGTTAGATTATTTCCTCCACCAGTTATTTTTACATATCGAGCTACATTAGTAAAAGGATAAGTTGCATAAGTTGTTTGAGTTGCTGCCGCACTTTGCACATTTACAGGAGCAGAATAATTCACTCCATCAGCAGAGAATTGAATACTATAATAGTAAAACTTAGCAGGACTTACTACTCCGGTAGTTGCAATCTTTATAGATTCAAAAGTATATTGCCCTCCTAAATCATAAGTCAATACTCCGAAAGGAGCACCCG
>JBBQSZ010000026.1:0-40664 GCA_038234745.1 Flavobacteriales bacterium
AGGCTGATTGTATAATTGTGTAACTTCGGTCGCAGTTAAAGCTCTATTATAAATTTTTAAATCATCTACATAGCCATAAAAACCATTAGATCCACTTATTCCTCTACCTAGTCCAAAAGCAGTTTGTGCGGTATTCCATCCTGCTTTATTAGCAGAAGCACGTTCTACACCGTTATAATAAATCCTTGCAGTGGTACCATCAAAAGTAGTTACGATATGAGTCCAAGCATTGGAAGGCATTGCATATCCGTTTAAAACTAAATCATTACCCCATCCATAATTAGTAACCGAAGTATTTTGTCCAGAAAAGCCATAAGCTTGGTTGGTGTTTGCGCTTCCATAACTAAAAACCTGATTATCCACAGTGGTTTGAGATACAACCCAAACCGAAATTGAACGCGCCTGTCCTCCAACTGGCAAAGAAGGAATAGTTGATAAAATTCCTTGATTTCCGATAGCTAATGCTTTTCCAGCATTTCCAAATCTGTCTATCATTGCATTTCCTAATGCATCTTGAACAAAGCTAGTATTGGAATTGTTAGAAAAAGAAGCATCTCCACTTTCACTAACATAAGTTCCATTAAAACGAAATTCTTGTAATAAACCAGAAGTAACCTGTGCATTTAAACTACCAAACGCAAGCATTGTAAATAGTACTAATTTTTTCATAATTTAAAGATTTTAAAAATTTATTCAAAAGTAATTCGACTTGTATTGATAAAAAGCGATGAGTTTACCAAACCCTATTTTGAGTTTACGAAAGCCTAAAAAAAGCAAGTTTAAAATTAATGGTCGAATTTATCGCGTAATTAATGCCCAAAGTTTTTGAAAGAAGCTGGCGCTCATTTTTTTTAAATTTTCCATAATCTAAAATATTTTAAGATTTCGTTCAAATGTATTTTGTTTTGTATTCATAAAAAGTGAGCAGTTTACGAAACCTTATTTTGGGTTTACGAACTACATAAAAAAGCTAAATTGAGAACCAGCAAGTATATTTATTTGATTATTTCTGTTTACAACTGTATCTTTAATTGCAAAATAAAACTTGGGAAACCGCAAGAAACTATATTTCGTTAGTTCGAAAGCCGTTTTCACAAACTCGCTATTTTACTTCCCTCATTATTTTCTACATTTGCTTTTAAATAATATTTCCTTGTATAAAACATTTTCAATATTCTTTTTGTTATTAGTGGAATTGGCTTTAAGCCAAAACCCCTATTATATAGCTATTGACAACAGTTCAGTTTTGCCCTCAAATAGTATTTATGACATTTTTCAGGATAGCAAGGGATTTATGTGGTTTGCATCTGGCAAAGGATTATGTCGCTATGACGGAAACCATACCGATGTTTTTACCGCCGATTTTCAAACTTCGAAATCGGGTTCTAGCATTCAAGAAGATCGGTACGGCAGGGTTTGGTATGAAAATTTTGATGGCTTTTTATATTATGTTGAAAACAATGAACTAAAAGCCTTTAAGCAATTTAAACCTGTTGGCTATTTTAGATATGGAATTACGAGCAATCATGTATTGGTTTTAGAAGCCGATGGGATTCGGTTTTATGATTTGAAATCGCTAAAACCGGTAAAAAAAATTATTATAAAATTCAATTATCTAAACTTTGTTTTCCAATGCCATGACAAACTGTACATTTTTGACGATCGCTTGTATGAAATTGACAAGTTTGGAACATTAAAAACGTATCCTTATCCAAAAAACTTTACTGAGGACTTTACCTCGCCAATAGTTCAAAAATTTGAAAATGGGCTGGCCATCATTTCAAAATTCAAGAACAACTATTGCTATTTTCAAAATGGAGTATTTACCGCCAAAAAATTTAACTTTCCTGTTGATTTTATCCAAAATTTAGCTGTTATTAATAATAATCTTTGGCTTTGCACTACAAAAGGAATTATTCAGTTTAACACTAAAAATTTAGAGGCTAAAAAATATTTTTCAGATAAAAACATATCCTTCATTTATTTGGACAAGCAAAATAATTACTGGATTTCTACGATAAACGAAGGTGTTTATTTTATTGAACATTTTGACACTAAGATTGTTGAACTTCCGTCAAAACCAACGCAATTATCAAAATCAAAAACAGATATATTAGTGGGTTTAGAAAACGACGCCGTTTATTCTCTTAATTCAGAAAATTATACTTTCAAACCAGTTTATAAAGGCAAATTGAACCACAGCGTTTATCAATTATTTTATGATGAAAAGACAACAAACAACTACATAACATCTTCAAGCTTTAAAGTAATTACGAATCAAAAAACCGAAGAATTAAACGTTGGAGCTGTAAAATCAATAGCTAAAATAGATGAAAAATATTTTTCGTATGCCGCCAGTAATGTTTCGGGCGTTTTTGCTATTGACAAAAATTTAAAAAGCAAGTGGGATTCGGTTTTCAGTTCTTTTACACCTACCATTACCAATAATTTTTCAAAAACTAATTTGGTTTATTTTAGCAACGGAAAATCAACTGCATATAATCCTGTGAATAAAACGATTTATTTTGCAACAAATAATGGCTTAATTGCATTTTCGAAAGACACTAAAAAAGAAATAAAATACAACAAAAAGACTCTTTATTTAACGAAAATTGCCAATTATAAGGAGCTTATCTACGGTTTTTCTAACGATGAAAAAATTTACACCATCAATTTAAAAAATGAAATTGAACCGTATAAAATACCACAAAATTCAATTAAAGACAAAATCGAAAAAATAGTCATTCGAGAACAGTTCTTATTTGCATTCACATCCGATGCTATTTATGAAATCAATTTAGATAATTTATTTGTAAGAAAAATATTTGCATTAACAAAAGATCTTTCTATAACTGATATAGAAATCCTGAACAATAACTATTATTTAGCTTCCTCCAAGGGAATAATCGTAAAAAATGGATTAGAATATAAAACCGCTAAAAGTCCACAATTATTTATCAATAAAATAATGATAAATGACGAAAAGCTACTCTCGAAAACCAATGCCGAATTAGAACATACTGAAAATAATATTAAAATTGATTTTACGGTTCTTACAAACGTGCCTAATGAAAAACACACCGTTTTGTATAAAATTAACAACTCAAAATGGTACTCGTTAGATATTGAAAATAGAAATTTGACATTCTCTTCCTTATCGCCTAATGATTACGAAATCAAGATGAAAATTGCCGATGGCAAAAATAACGCAATGGAAACAATTAAGTTTACCATCAAGAAACCGATTTGGATGAATCCAATTGTATTGGTAGCTTTTGGAATACTAGGACTTTTACTTTTATACCAATTATATGAATGGCAAATTATAAAAATCAAAAAGAAAAATCAGCTGGTTTTAGACAAATTAAACTTAGAAAAAAACGTAAATCAAGCAAAACTAAAAGCTATAAAATCGCAAATGAATCCGCATTTCTATTATAACGCGTTGAACACCTTGCAATCGTATATTTTATCTAATGAAAAAATGCAAGCAATAGACTATTTATCTAAGTTCTCTAGCCTTACCAGAACAATATTAGAGATGTCTGAAACAGATTTCATTACAGTTAACGATGAAATTAAAACGCTAAAGTTATATTTAAGCCTTGAAAAAGCGCGTTTTGAAGACGATTTCACTTATGAAATTACCACAAATATTGACTTGAATTATGACCATATTAAAATCCCAACATTATTATTGCAACCGTATATTGAAAATGCAGTTAAACACGGTTTATTGCACAAACAAGGCACAAAAGAATTAAAAATTAGTTTCGATATTAGCAATGACATTTTAAAGATTACTATTGACGACAACGGAATTGGTCGTCAAAAAAGTACTGAATTAAACGCTATTAAAAATAAAAATCATACTTCGTTTGCAACAGAAGCTACGCAAAACAGAATCGATTTACTGAATCAATATACGCAACGTAATATTTCAATCCGAATTATCGATAAAAATAATCCACAAGAACATTCGCTAGGAACAACCGTAATTTTTGAAATTCCAATAACTCATTAAAATGAAAGCAATAATAATCGATGACGAAAAGAGAGCAAGAGTAACACTACAATTACTGCTAAAGGAATATTGCCCAAATGTGAGCATTGTAGCCGAATGTGAAAATCTTCCCGAAGGCGTAAAAGCCATTCGAAAATACAATCCCGATTTGGTTTTGTTAGACATCGAAATGCCCGGTCATAGCGGACTAGAACTGTTAGATTTTTTTGATGAAAATGACGTGAATTTTTCTATAATTTTTACGACAGCTTATAATGAATATGCCTTGCAAGCCTTTAAATTTTCGGCGATTGATTATTTATTAAAACCAATTAATCCAGAAGAATTAGCTGAAGCAATTCTACGATTAGAAAAGCAAAATCAAAAACTAGAAAATTTTAAAATCTTAAAAGAAAATATTAATCAAGGCACTTTAAACAAAATTGCTGTGCCGTCTGGAAATACATTAATTTTTCTGGAAATAACAAAAATAGCTTACATCAAAGGCGAAGGTTCTTATTCCGAAGTTTTTTGTCAAGATGGCATTAAAAAGCTTGTGAGCAGAAACCTAAAAAATTTCGAAGATATCCTCTGCAAAGACAAACGATTTATGCGCGTTCATAAATCTTATGTGGTAAATTTTGAACATGTTATCGCCTACAACAAATCTGATGGTGGAAGTTTAGAATTAGATTCAGGCATTCAAATTCCTGTTTCGGCTGACAAAGTTCAATTAATATTAGACCAAATTCAGATTGTGAAACGCTAGTTAAATTTCAGAAATGCCAAATCCAATATTTTTTAAATCTTCCCAAAAATCAGGATAAGATTTTGAAACTACTTCGGCATTTTCGATTAGTATCGGCACTTTCAAAGCCAAAGGCGCAAAAGCCATTGCCATTCGATGATCATTGTAAGTCGCGATTTTTACGTTCGAATTAATTTCTGTTGATGCAACTAAAGTCAAACTATCATTGGTTACCGAAATGTTAGCGCCCAATTTTGTCAATTCAATTCTAAGTGCTTCTAGCCTATCCGTTTCTTTGATTTTCAAAGTATGAAGTCCAGTCAAATGACAACCAATTCCTAAACCCAGACAAGTCACTACAATAGTCTGAGCAATGTCGGGTGAAGAATTCAGATTCCAATCTAGAGTTTCCAGATTTGAAGTTGCCGTTTTTCGCAAAATAATACTGTTATTTTCAAAAACAGTTGCTACTCCAAGATTTTTATATATTTCAACTAATGAACTGTCGCCCTGCAAACTATTTTGTTTGTAACTTGACAATTTAATTTCTGTTCCAACTGCTGATAAAGCTACGATGCTAAAAAAGTAAGAGGCCGAACTCCAATCGGATTCTACCGTCATCACTTTGGTTTCTACTTCTTGTTTAGGATATACTTTAATTAGATTCCCTTCAAAACCAGTTTGAATGTTTAAATCATTCAGCAAAGCTAAAGTCATTTTAATATAAGGAATAGAAGTGATTTCTCCCACCAAAGTAATTTCGATGCCGTTTTCTAATTTCGGAGCAATTAACAACAAAGCCGAAATGTATTGACTGCTCACATTGGCAGCAATCGAAACTTTATTCGCTATAATTTTTTGTCCTTTGATTCGAATGGGTGGATAACCTTCTTCATTTTCATAAGAGATTTGCGCTCCAAGTTGTTGCAAAGCCTCCACCAAAACTTTTATGGGACGTTCTTTCATTCTTGGAGAACCCGTCAAAACTACTTCTCTTCCTTCATTTACCGCAAAAAAAGCAGTAAGAAAACGCATTGCTGTTCCTGCATGGTGAATGTCTATTTCTTGGCTTTTAGAAAAACCGTTGCTTTGTAATGCCTTTTGCATCACTTCGCTATCATCCGAATTGGAAGTGTTTGCCAAAGTAATATTTGGAAACAACGCTTGTAACAACAACAGTCGGTTGGTTTCACTTTTAGAACCCGTTATCGATATGGCAGATTGCTTCGCCAGTTCGCCCTTTGGGCTCGGGTGTAGATTGCAGTTTGTAGATTGTAGCAGTAAATTCATTTGATCAGAAACTAATTTATTTATTCAGGTTGCGAATTTACAATTTACCATTTACAATCACAATTATTTTAGTTTCTCGTTATTTTTGTGACGGTCCTTATCTCGCACCGATTTCAAATCCATTTTCTTATCGAAAGCGGCTTGCAAATCGATTCCGGTTTGGTTTGCCAAACATAAAACCACGAAAACCACATCGGCTAATTCTTCGCCAAGGTCTTTGTTTTTATCGCTTTCTTTTTCGGATTGTTCGCCATAACGACGGGCAATAATTCTAGCTACCTCGCCTACTTCCTCAGTAAGTTGCGCCATATTAGTCAATTCGTTGAAGTAACGAACGCCATGTTCTTTGATCCAAGTATCTACGTCGAGTTGTGCGTTTTTTAGGTTCATAATTAATATTTTTAGACAAATATACAAATGCACTAAGTCTTAGTTTGTTCTTTTAACTACTATTTTAAAAAAACACAGTTAATCAAAAAATAGTTTTATCTTTGAGATAACCAGTTTAGAAATTTTAAAAAAACATTTACTATCCTTGTACCAAATTTAAAAGTCCAATGACAAAACCAATACACAAAAAATTAAATGAATTACAATCTACTGCAATTTGTGGTAACGACATTAGCTCTTCTTGTTTGTATGTATCGGCTTTAACTATTGGCTATGCAGGTCAATATGCTTGGATATCGCTTTTATTTGTTGGAGTTGTATTGTTTTTATTCAGAAAAATATATGGCGAAGTAGTTGGTGCTTTGCCCTTAAATGGTGGTGCTTATAATGTTTTATTAAACACTTCCAGCAAGAGAATGGCATCTATTGCAGCCATATTAACTGTACTTTCGTATATGGCAACCGCTGTAATTTCAGCCTCAGAAGCGATGCATTATTTACATCACATTTTCGATGCTATTTCTATTCCAATCGCTACGGTTATTGTTTTGCTAGCTTTTACCATATTGGCAATAATTGGTATTGGCGAATCGGCAAAAGTGGCTGTTGGAATCTTTATTTTTCATTTAATATCTTTAACTTTATTAGTTGTTACTTCTGTTTTATTTATTTCGTTAAATGGCTTGCAAACTTTTCATCTCAATTGGGCAATCCCATTAACAACTCACAGCTTACTTTACACTTTATTCTTAGGTTTTTCGGTTGCAATGCTAGGTATTTCAGGGTTTGAAAGTTCTGCCAACTTTGTCGAGGAGCAAGAAATTGGCGTTTTCCCAAAAACATTGCGTAACATGTGGGCGATTGTAACTTTTTTCAATCCCGCCATTGCGATATTAATAATTGCTATTATTCCAATGACACAATTAGGAGAGCATAAAGAATCATTGTTAGCATTTTTAGGAAATACTGCTGGCGGAGAATGGTTGTCTTCGTTAATTTCAATAGATGCTGTTATGGTTTTGTGTGGAGCGGTATTAACTTCTTTTGTTGGAGTTACGGGACTTTTAAAAAGAATGACATTGGACAGAATTTTACCAAACTTTTTTTTAAAAGAAAATAAAAACGGCTCTAATTACAGAATTATAATCAGTTTTCTGATCTTGTGCGTTTCTGTTTTATTTGTTACCGAAGGAAAATTAGATTCACTGGCTGGAGTTTACACTTTTTCTTTTCTTGCAGTAATGGCTTTGTTTGGAATTGGAAATTTACTCTTGAAATTTAAGCGAAAAAAATTACCTCGTCCTGAAAAAGCTCGAGGATTAGCTGTGGTGGTTGCCATTTCCTTAATCATCCTAGCTTTTGCTGGTAATTATATTTTGAATGTAAAATCGTTTAACACCTTCGTAAAATATCTTGTTCCTGGTTTATTATTTATTTTAATAATGCTCAATCGAGTGCTTATCATTGAATTTTTTATTAGTATGTTGGAGTATTTTTATAGACCTCTCAGAAAAATTGTTATTACAAGCAACCGTTTTTTAAACAAACTTCATTCTAAAATTAATTCTCAAGAATTTGTTTTCTTTACAAAAGGGGATGATGTTGCTATTTTGAATAAAGTAATGCAATATGTTCAGAATAATGAAACGACCAAAAGACTAAAAATTGTTAATGTAATAACTGGCGTTGATTCCAATCTAAAATTAAAAATAGATTTAGAAGTCCTAGATCGAGCCTATCCTGAAATTCATATCGAATTTATTGAGATTGACGGTGTCTTTGGACCTGAGTTAATCTCTGAACTTTCCGAAAAATGGAAAATACCCAAAAATTTTATGTTTATAGGTTCTCCCGGAGATAAATTTTCCTACCGTGTCTCGGATTTAGGCGGTGTTCGATTAATAATGTAATTTGTGAAATATGAAAGAATTTTTTAATTATGCAATCTTGACTTTTGACGGTTATACGTTCAAAATTGCAACGATAATCAAGTTGATTGCTTTCTTTTTTATAGTTGGAATTATACTCAAAGCAATACGATATAGCATCTACAAATCAGGACGTTTTGATGGGCCTAAAAAATTTTCAATCTATACATTAACTAAATATGTAGTTATAATTATTTCTATCATTTATGGTTTTAAACTAATAGGATTTGACGTTTCTGTTTTATTAGCTGGTTCCGCAGCATTATTGGTTGGTTTTGGTCTCGGTATGCAAAACTTATTTAGCGACTATATTTCTGGCTTAATAATTTTAATAGATTCTACAATTAAAGTTGGAGATATTCTAGAAATCAACGGACTTATTTGCAAAGTCGAAGAAATTAATTTACGAACAACGACCGTATTCACAAGAGACGATAAAACTGTTATTTTACCCAACTCGGATTTGACTAGAAATCAGTTAATCAATTGGACACATAACGAAACTACATCGAGATTTGACGTAGCTATAGGCGTAGGTTATGATTCAGATGTTGATCAAATTATTGCAATTATGCTGGATTTAACAACAAAATTTGAAGGAATAAAAAAAGAACCGCAAGCCTTTGTCCGATTTCAGGATTTTGGAGATTCAGCTTTAGAATTTTCAGTATTCTTTTGGTCTGATGAGATTTTTAGAATCGAAAAGATCAAAAGCGATTATAGAATTGCACTTTTTAAAGCATTTAAGGAAAACAACATCAATATTCCGTTTCCACAGCGGGTGATTCATAATGTGAATGGTTAATCATTTCAATTACTCTCTATTTTTAGAATCAATTAAAATAGTTACTGGACCATCATTAATTAGAGCCACTTTCATGTCAGCGCCAAAAATTCCTGTTTGCACTTTGTTGCCCAATTCTGCTTCTAATTGTTGGATAAATTTCTCATAAAGCGGAATCGCAATTTCGGGTTTTGCTGCTTTTATGTAAGAAGGTCGATTGCCTTTTTTGGTCGAAGCCTGAAGTGTAAATTGGCTCACAACAATAATTTCGCCGTCTATATCTTTTACCGATAAATTCATTACCTCATTTTCATCACCAAAAATGCGAAGATTACAAATTTTTTGACAAAGCCAATTGCTATCTTCTTGAGTGTCGGCATCTTCGATTCCTAATAAAACCAATAAACCTTTTTGAATATCGGCCACAATTTTAGAATCAATTGTAACAGATGCTGAGGAAACTCTTTGGATTACTGTTTTCATCAATCTAAAATCTTTACTCGTTAATCTTCAATCTGAAATCATTTTCTAGTTTCGTCGCTCGCTTTTCGGTCTTCATCATAAGAATCTATTCGGTAATTTTCGTCGTCACCTTCCAATATTTTAAGGTAACTATTGTAGCGTGACCAGGCGATTTCATCTTTTTCTAATGCTGATTTTATGGCGCAATTCGGTTCTTCTTTGTGCAAACAATTATTGAATTTGCATTTTTCTTTCAAACGGAAAAATTCTGGAAAATAACCACTAATTTCTTCTTTTTCCATATCCACGATTCCAAAACCTTTGATCCCTGGAGTATCAATTATCTGGGCACCAAAACTCAAATCATACATTTCGGCAAAAGTCGTCGTGTGCTGTCCTTGCTTGCTTGCCACAGAAATAGTCTTGGTTTTCAAATCCAAAGAAGGTTCCAATGCATTTACTAAAGTTGATTTTCCCACTCCAGAATGACCCGAAAACATAGTGACTTTTCCAGTCATCAATTGTTTTAACTCTTCCACTCCTTTATTTTCAGTAGCAGAAACGCGCAAACATTGGTACCCAATTTCTTGATAAACGTGTTGCATATACAATTGTTCGTCCAATGTAGCTTCGTCGAAGGTGTCAATTTTATTAAAAACAAGAATGGTTTCAATTCCATAAGCTTCGGCTGTAACCAAAAAACGATCGATGAAATTGAAAGTTGTCGGCGGATTATTGATCGTCACCAAAAGAAAAACACGATCGATATTTGATGCGATAATGTGCATTTGGTGCGATAAATTCACTGATTTTCGTACGATATAATTTTTCCTTTCGTGAATTTTATGAATCGTTCCTGTTACCGTATCCGAAGTTTCTTCGAGCTCATAATCCACAATATCGCCAACAGCAATAGGATTGGTACTTTTAATTCCTTTCAAACGGAATTTCCCTTTCATACGACATTCGATAAAATCGCCTGCTTCAGATTTTACGGTGTACCAACTTCCTGTAGATTTATAAACGGTTCCTGTCATAGAGGATTTTTAATTTTAGATTTCTGACTTTAGATTTCTGATTAAAATCTAAGACTTTGCAAAGATAGCGGATTTTTGATTGAGGACTTTTGATTTTTGAATGAAGATTAACGTCGCGATAAATATCGGGATAGATTTCTGATTTAAAACGGGAGTTCTTGCAAAGATAAAGGATTGTAGATTAATGGTTTTAGATGATTCTAAAACAAAAAATCCCAAAAACATAAAGCCTTGGGATTTAATAAATATAAATTTTTTAATTACCGAAATCTTAAATCAAATTAAGAATTCAATATTTTCTCTTGGTGACCGATACTTTCTTGGTGAATTTCTTTGAACAATTTAGTGATAAATTCTTCTGTCAATCCTTTTTTACCTCCTTCAGCAACCATTTTCGCTTGAATTTCGTTCCATCGATTGTTTTGTAAAACCGCTACATTCGCATCTTTCTTCACTTGACCAATTTCGTCAGCCACTTTCATGCGTTTTCCTAAAAGCTCCAATAAATTAGCATCCAAAACATCGATATTCGCTCTCAATTTTGTCATTTTATTATTGTACTCATCAGATGAATCGCTATGTTTTCTTACTTTCAAATCTTTGAAAATTTGTAGTAAAGCAGCCGGAGTTACTTGTTGCGCAGCATCAGACCAAGCATTTTCAGGGTCATTATGCGTTTCGATAATCATACCGTCATAATTCAAATCCAAAGCTTCTTGAGTTACTTCAAGAATCATTTCACGGTTTCCTGTAATGTGAGACGGATCAATGATTAAAGGTAAATCAGGGAATTTATTTTGCAATTCGATAGCAATTTGCCATTCTGGAATGTTTCTGTATTTTGTTTTTTCGTAAGTAGAAAAACCTCTGTGAATTACTCCTAAATTTTTGATTCCAGCAGCATACAAACGTTCTACACCACCCAACCATAAAGCCATGTCTGGATTTACTGGGTTCTTGATTAAAACAATTTTATCTGTCCCTTTTAAAGTATCAGCAATTTCTTGAACGGCAAACGGATTTGCAGTAGTTCGAGCACCAACCCATAAAACATCAATATCATTTTCTAAAGCCAATTTACAGTGAGCAGCAGTGGCAACCTCAGTTCCCATAAGCAAACCTGTTTCCGCTTTTGCTTTTTTCAACCATTTCAATCCTATTTCACCAACACCTTCAAATCCTCCTGGACGCGTTCTTGGTTTCCAAATTCCTGCTCTAAAAACGCTTACATCTGAATCTTTCAATTCGTGCGCAATTTTCAAAACTTGTTCTTCTGTTTCAGCACTACAAGGTCCTGCAATTACAAATGGATGAGTCAAATTGAATTCGTTCAACCAATTTCTCATTTCTTTCTTGTTTTCCATCTTTCTATTAATTTACTTTTTTTATTTTATTATGTGTTGTTCTTATTTAACTGTAAACTGTGACTGAATACTAGTTCCTGACCACTGCCTACTTCTTCATTCCGTTTAATATTTCCTTTATCTTGTTCACACTTTGCATTTCGTTGAAAATTGCATCGTAATCATCATTTTCTAACAGCTCTTTAAAGTGCGATAAATTAGCAATGTATTCCTCTAATGTTTTGACCACTTGTTTTTTATTCTGTTTGAAAATTGGCGTCCACATCGCTGGCGAACTTTTTGCCAATCGAACGGTACTTTCAAATCCAGAACCCGCCATATCAAAAATATCTTGCTCGACTTTCTCTTTATCAATCACAGTTTTCCCGAGCATAAACGAACTAATATGCGACAAATGCGAGACATAAGCAATATGTTTATCGTGCGATTTTGGATCCATATAGCGAATTCTCATTCCCATACTTTTAAACAAATCCAATGCTTTTTCCTGCATTTTAAAAGTCGTTTTTTCGACTTCGCAAATAATGTTTGTCTTTCCTTCGAACAATCCTGTAATCGCTGCCGATGGTCCAGAAAATTCTGTTCCCGCAATCGGGTGAGCTGCAATAAAATTTCTTCTTTTTGGATGATTTGCTATCGCTTCACAAATTGGAATTTTTGTTGAACCAACATCAAAAACAATCGTTTTTTCGCCAATAGAATCCAAAACTTTTGGCAAAACGGTCATCGCAACATCTACCGGAACAGAAACAATTACAAAATCTGCTTTGACTAAATCCTCAAAAGTCGCCGCCTTATCAACAACTCCAAGAGCAATAGCTTCTGCCAAATGACTTTCGTTGTTGTCAATTCCGTAAACAGTCGCATCTGGATGTAACGATTTGATGTCCAATGCCATCGAACCGCCAATCAATCCTATTCCTATTACGTGTACGTTCATTTTCTATTTTATTTGAAGCTATTTCCTGCTATCCGTTTCAATCTTTTGTTTTTTAAAGAAAAAACAAAAGGATTTCCACTACTATCAGGGCTATGACTTCCCGTTTCTTATTACAAATCTGCAATCACAAATCGTTACCCGAGAGCTCTGCTCGAACTGGCGAAGCAATCAACAATCTAAAATCTTCCAATTGCTTCTTCTATTTTTTCTTCTTTCACACAAAGCGCAAATCGAATATATCCTTCTCCGTTGCTTCCAAAAATTGTTCCCGGCGTAATGAAAATTGATTTTTCGTATAATATTTTATCAATAAATGCTTCCGAAGATTCGATTCCTGCTGGTAATTTTGCCCAGACAAATAATCCGACTCCTTCTTTATACACTTCACAACCTAACTTTTCAGCCAATTGTTCGGTTAAAACTCTTCGCTTTTTATAAATAGCATTCATCGAATCAAACCAAGAATAATCGCTTTTCAAAGCTGCGATTGCTCCTTTTTGAATTCCGAAAAACATGCCGCTATCCATATTGCTTTTTACTTTCAACACAGCATCAATACAAGCCGCATTTCCTAAAACCATCCCAACTCGCCAACCTGCCATATTGAAGGTTTTGGACAAAGAATTTAATTCTAACGCTACCTCTTTTGCACCTTCCACTTGCAACAAACTCATTGGATTGTCGTTCAAAACAAAACTATACGGATTGTCGTTTACTAATAATATGTTGTATTTTTTGGCGAAAGTCACTAATTTTTCGAACAAGTCCAAACTTCCTCTAGCTCCTGTTGGCATATGCGGATAACCCAACCACATTAGTTTTACTTTCGATAAATCTAATTTTTCTAAAGCTACAAAATCAGGTTCCCAGTTATTTGCCTCTTTCAAATCGTAATAAACCGGAACTGCTCCAACCAAATTAGTCACCGAGGAATACGTTGGATAACCAGGATTCGGAATCAAAACTTGATCACCTTCATTTAAAAAAGCCAGTGAAATGTGCATAATTCCTTCTTTGGAACCCATCAAAGGCAAAATTTCCGTGTTTGGATTTATACTAACTCCGTAATTTTTCAGATAAAAATCAGCCATTCCAGTTCTCAATTCTGGCAATCCTTGATAACTTTGATATTGATGTGCATTTTCCTCTTGCATTGCTACACTTACGGCATTAATAACCGCTTGTGAAGGCTTTAAATCTGGGCTGCCAATTCCCATATTGATAATGGGTTTCCCTTCGGAAGCCAATTGTCTTACCTCTCTCAATTTTGATGAGAAATAATATTCTTCAACTATATCTAAACGTTTAGCTGTTTTTATCATTATATTATTGTTACAGACGCGATAAATCGCGTGGCTACGGTTTTGTGTTTTTATATTCGCCTAAAACTTTGAAATATTCTGCCATAATTTCCATCAAGGATTTTGCTTTCGAGTAATCTTCGTATTTTTCGAAAGTAACATCTACAAAAAACGAATATTTCCAAGGAGTTTCGATTTTTGGCAAGGATTGAATTTTGGTTAAATTCAATTTGCAATCACTCATTACGTTCAACACTGCTGCCAAACTTCCTCTTTTATGATCCAATTCAAATTTTAGAGATGCTCGATTGATATCTTTTTTATCGACAAATAATTCCTGTTTATTAATAATGACAAAACGAGTCATATTATTTTTTATCGTCTGAATTGATGGTGCAATGATCTCCAAATTATACATTTTTGCAGCATTCACACTTCCAATCGCAGCAATACCTTTTAATTGGTTTTGTTGAATTCTTCGAGCTGTTTCGGCCGTATCTTTATCCTCAACTAATTTAATGTCTGGAAATTTTTTCAGAAAATCCATACATTGCAACAATGCCATCGGATGAGAATGTACCTCCTTGATATCCTCAATGCTTTGTCCTTGCAATGCCATTAAATTTTGATGAATATTCAAATAATGTTCGCCAATAATGTGCAAATTGTTTTTGTCAATCAACGCATAATTAGGAATAATTGGTCCTGCAATAGAATTCTCAATGGCCATAACCGCCTGCCCTGTTTTATTACTTAGTAAGCTGTCAATCAATTCATCAAAAGAAAGACATTCATCTACCTCAACGTTTTCGCCAAAGTATTCTTGCGCCACCTGATGGTGAAACGAGCCTAAAATTCCTTGTATTGCTATTAATGCACTCATAAAAATTCAAAAAAAAATCCTGATTTTCATCAGGATTGTATATTAGTTTTATTTGTTTCTTAATCTTTCAAATAACCATAGACAATCCTTACTTCCTAAAGAAGAAAAAATAAGTGTTGCTAAAATAAAAAGGGTTATTAGACATTCTATCTGTAATTTTTAATAAATTCTTCGCAAATGTATAAATATTTTTTTTGTGAAAGCAAAAAAAAATCAATTTTAGGTAATAAAAAAAGAATTATCTGAAAAATATCTTTTTCATTACAAATTAATTAAAAATGAAGTCGTAAAATAACAATTAAGCAACGTTTCTTCTTTAACTTTCCAATTAGAACAGTCAATTAGGCGGTTTTAAGTTCGTTAGTTAGCGTCTTGATTTCGGGTTTTGAAAATTTGGAGGCGTTCTTTTTAATGATTGAGAATTAAAAAAACAATAAATCAAGAAATATTCTGTTTACTTTTGCTACAAATAAATAGCAATGTCAATAGAAGTAAATAATTTATCGAAAAGCTACGGCGTTCAAAAAGCATTGGACGAGGTTTCCTTTTCTATTCAAAAAGGAGAAATCGTTGGTTTTTTAGGCCCAAATGGTGCTGGAAAATCGACTTTGATGAAAATATTAACTACTTACATTGCAGCAGATGAAGGTGCTGCTTCAGTAAATGGATTTGACGTGAATACCCAAACCAAATCCGTACAAAAATCAATTGGCTATTTACCAGAGCACAATCCGTTATATTTGGATTTGTATGTGAGAGAATATTTGGCTTTCAATGCGGATGTTTACAAAGTGGCAAAAAACCGAATCGAAGAAGTAATTCAGTTGACGGGTTTAGCTAATGAAAGCCACAAGAAAATCGGGCAATTATCCAAAGGTTTTCGACAACGTGTAGGATTAGCAAACGCTTTGTTGCACAATCCCGATGTTTTGATTTTGGATGAACCAACTACTGGTTTAGACCCAAATCAATTGGTCGAAATTAGAAATGTGATTAAAAACGTAGGTAAAGACAAAACCGTTTTTCTTTCGACACACATTATGCAAGAAGTAGAAGCGATTTGCGACCGCGTTATTATTATTGACAAAGGAAAAATTGTAGCCGATAAAAAAATAGAAATATTAATTTCGAGTGACAAGGAACAAATAATTGAAGTCGAATTTGACTTTAAAGTTGAAGAACAATTACTTTCTAAAATTGAAAACATCGTGTCTTATAAAAACACTCACGATATGATTTGGGAATTGACTTTTATTGCTGATAAAGATATGCGTCCAGTAGTTTTTGATTTTGCCAATGCCAATGGATTAAAAACATTACAACTCAATCAGAAGAACAAGAATTTAGAAGCGATTTTTAGGGAAGTGACTAAGTAAGTTAGCAATATTCAGTTTCTAGTATTCAGTTAAAATGAAAAAAGTATCAATTTAAAAAAAACACCTTTTTTAATTTATGTAATCAATAAAACAAAGATTATCTTTACGAATAATTAACTATTTTAAAACCCATAAAAATGAAAAATATTTTATTAATAGCAGTTTTGTTTTTCTCAATTCAATTGAGCTACGGTCAAGAAACAATAACACATCCAAATCAAAATTCTATTTATAATAGTGCTGGAATAAGCGTAAAACCAGAATTCCCGGGAGGTATCGACGCATTCAACAAATACATTGCGAAAAACTATATAGTTCCCAATGAAGCAAAAGGAACAAAAGGAAAAGTTTATGTAACTTTTGTAATAGAAATAGATGGAAGTGTTTCTAATATAAGAGTTTTGCGTGAAATTGGATTTGGCACAGCAGAAGAGGCTGTACGTGTTTTAAAACAAAGTCCAAAATGGATTCCAGGTCAACAGAAAGGGCTAATAGTAAGATCTACTTATAGTTTACCTATTTCTATTCCAAACTAAAATTATCCGTAAACCAATCTGAAACCATAAATTAAATACGGTTCAAACATTACTTAAAAGCTAAAAAAGTCCGTTTAAATCATATAAAACGGACTTTTGTTTTTTATAAAAAAGCGGAAATTAAAAAACCTCACTAGCTATTTGATGAATATTATCTGATTTTCCCATAGAATAATAATGCACACAAGGCACCCCGAATTCAATCAATTCTTTGGATTGTTGCACGGCAAACTCCACCCCTATTTGACGAACGGCGGCATTGTCTTTGGCATTTTCAATAGAATGAATTAAATTTTGAGGCATATCCAACCAAAAAACTTGTGGCAATAATTGCAAATGACGCTTCACCGCAACGGGTTTAATTCCTGGAATAATGGGCACTGTAATTCCAATCGCACGAGCAGCTTCGACAAATCTAAAATAGCGTTGATTGTCAAAAAACATTTGGGTTACAATATAATCGGCACCAGCATCAACTTTTTCTTTTAGTCTTTTTAAATCGGCTTCTAAACTTGGAGCTTCAATGTGTTTTTCGGGATAACCCGCAACTCCTATGCAAAAATCGGGTGCGTTTTGCATTGGCAATGTATCGTGCAAAAACTGACCTCCATTCATTGCTTTGATTTGTTTGACCAAATCTATGGCATAATTATTTCCGCCTTTGGTAGGTTCAAAATATTTCTCACCTTTCATTGGATCACCACGAAGTGCTACCAAATTATCGATTCCTAAATAATGACAATCGACCAATAAATACTCGGTTTCTTCTCTGGTAAAACCGCCACACAACACGTGCGGAATGGCATCAACCCCATATTTATGTTGGATAGAAGCACAAATTCCAACCGTTCCGGGACGCATACGCGTAATTCGGCGGTCAAAAAGTCCATCTTTTTCGATGTAAACATATTCTTCTCTCGAAGTGGTTACATCAATAAACGGCGGATTAAATTCCATCAATGGATCGATATTTTGATACAAATCTTTGATGTTTGACCCTTTTTGAGGCGGAACAATTTCGAATGAAAACAAAGGTTTGCCTTTTGCGTCTTCTATATGTTGTGTTACTTTCATTATATTTTGTTTCAGGTGGAAAGTTTTTTCAAGCAACTCTAACCTTTAAAATTTATAAATTTTTTAATCAGCAATATTTGGACTCAACCATTTTGATGCCATATCGGTTGAAATACTTCTTCTTTTGGCGTAGTCAATAACTTGGTCTTCTTTTATTTTTCCGAGTCCAAAATACTTACTTTCTGGATTTGCAAAATAATACCCCGAAACCGATGAAGCTGGCCACATTGCCATACTTTCGGTCAAAGTTACTCCAATTGCTTCCTCAACATTTAGTAATTTCCAAATCGTTGGTTTTTCTAAATGGTCGGGACAAGCCGGATAACCCGGCGCTGGACGAATTCCTTTGTATTCTTCGGCAATCATTTCCTCGGCACTCATATTTTCATCCGAAGAATAACCCCAGAATTCTTTACGTACTTTTTCGTGCAAATATTCGGCGAAAGCTTCTGCTAAACGGTCTGCCAAAGCTTTGACCATAATAGAATTGTAATCGTCTAAATTGGCACGAAATTCATCTGCCCATTCGTCAACTCCAAAACCTGTAGTTACGCAAAAAGCACCCATATAATCCACTTTCCCCAAATCTTTTGGAGCAATAAAATCGGATAATGCCATATTTGGAGCTCCTTTTGTTTTTTGTGCTTGCTGACGAAGTGTTAGAAAAGTCTGTAACGGTTTTCCGTTTTCGTCTGTCAATTCTATATCATCATCGTTGATTTGATTGGCAGGAAAAATTCCAAAAATCCCTTTGGCTTTGAATTTCTTTTCTTTTAAAATTACGTCCAACATTTCCTGAGCATCTTTAAAAACAGCTAGTGCTTGTTCTCCAACAACCTCATCAGTAAGAATTGCAGGATATTTACCATGCAATTCCCAAGTTCTAAAAAACGGTGTCCAGTCGATATACGGAAGTAAAACATCTAATTCTATATCAACAATCTGCGCTCCAATACGTTTAGGTTTGGTTGGTTCGTATCCATTCCATTCCAACTGCAATTTATTTTTACGAGCTTGCTCAATGGTCAGGAAATTCTTGTCACGAGAACGACTCAAGAACGACTCTCTGAAAGCATCATAATCAGATCGAATATCACTAGTATATTTTTCACGATTATCGTCTAATAAGTTTCCTGCAACCGTAACAGCTCTAGAAGCATCATTCACGTGAATCACTGTTTGTCTGTATTGAGGTGCAATTTTCACAGCAGTGTGTGCTCGAGAAGTGGTCGCGCCACCAATCATCAACGGGATTATCATACCTTTTTTATCTAATTCTTTGGCGAGATAAACCATTTCGTCCAAAGAAGGTGTGATTAATCCGCTTAGACCAATAATATCCACTTCGTGTTCAATGGCTGCAGCAATAATTTTTTCGGGAGGAACCATTACGCCAAGGTCAATGATTTCATAATTATTACAAGCCAAAACCACCGAAACAATATTTTTTCCAATATCGTGAACATCGCCTTTTACGGTTGCCATCAAGATTTTTCCATTCCCTTCTTTATCTCCTGCTTGTTTCGAAGCTTCAATAAAAGGCAATAAATAAGCCACTGCTTTTTTCATTACACGAGCAGATTTTACGACTTGTGGCAAAAACATTTTTCCTGAACCAAACAAATCTCCAACGACATTCATCCCTGTCATCAAGTTGATTTCGATGACTTCGATAGGCTTTGTGGCAGCTTGGCGCGCTTCTTCCACATCCAATTCTATAAAAGCATCGACTCCTTTAACCAAAGAGTGTGTAATTCTTTCTTGAACCGTTCCCGAACGCCATTCTTGGATTGCAACTTCAGTACTTTTGGTATCGCCTTTTACGTTTTCGGCAAAATCTAATAAGCGTTCCGTAGCATCATCACGACGGTTTAGAATTACATCTTCAACGTGTTCTAATAAATCTTTTGGGATTTCGTCATAAATCGACAACATTTCTGGGTTTACAATTCCCATTGTCATTCCGTTTTGGATGGCGTGGTACAAGAAAACCGAGTGCATCGCTTCTCGCACCGTGTCATTTCCTCTAAACGAAAACGAAACATTACTCACACCACCGCTTATGTGTGCGTGTGGCAAATTTTCGCGAACCCATTTGGTTCCTCTAAAGAAATCCAAAGCATTCAAACGGTGTTCTTCCATTCCTGTTGCTACGGGAAATATATTCAAATCGAAAATAATATCCTGCGGAGCAAAACCTACTTTATTCACTAATATATCATAAGAACGTTGGCAAATCTCTACTCTTCTTTCAAAGTTATCGGCTTGTCCTGTTTCGTCAAAAGCCATTATGATTGCCGCAGCGCCATAACGTTTAATCAATTGTGCGTGATGAATGAAAGCTTCTTCGCCTTCTTTTAATGAAATCGAATTCACGATTGACTTTCCTTGAACCACTTTCAAACCCGCTTCGATGATGTCCCATTTCGAGCTATCAATCATAATTGGCACACGAGAAATATCGGGTTCGGCTGCAATTAAATTCAAGAATTTGGTCATTGCATATTCGCCATCAAGCATTCCTTCATCCATATTAATATCGATGATTTGCGCTCCACCTTCCACTTGTTGTCTGGCGATGTCCAATGCTTCTTCGTATTTTTCTTCCTTGATTAATCGAAGAAATTTACGAGAACCTGTAACATTGGTTCGTTCTCCAACGTTTACAAATAAACTATCGGGAGCTATAATCAAAGGTTCTAATCCTGATAAAACCAAATTTCTTCTTACTACTTTTTCTGCCATTTTTTTATTTTTTCTTATTTACAACAACGGAATGAATTCCATTGCTACAAAATGTGTCGTTCCTATTCGATTTTCAGCGGAATAAATTCCGTTGCTACAAAACGGGTCTTTCCTACGGAACTTTTTTGTTTATAACAATCCTTTCAACATTTCTGTATCTGGCAAAATATCTTTATAAGCTTCCGGCAAATCGTTATACGTTTTATACGTTACCACTCCCATTGGTTTAGAGGTATCTCTAAAAGCAAATTCTACTATTTTATTATTTTTCTCTTTACAAAGTATAATTCCAATCGAAGGATTTTCGTGTGGCTGTTTGACCATGTCATCCAATGCCGACAGATACAAATTCATTTTCCCTACATACTCGGCTTTAAATTTACCTTTCTTTAATTCGATGGCGACCAAACTCTGAATTTTTCTATTAAAAAACAACAAATCTATAAAATACTCTTCGTCTTCAATAATCAATCGGTGTTGATTGCCAATAAAACTATATTCAGCACCCAAAGCCATTATGAACTTTTTGATATTCTGAACAATTGCTTGTTCTAAAACAAGTTCGTTTGGCTCTTCATCAGCATCTTCAATATTTATAAAATCCAACAACATTTCGTCCTTAAAAGCCATTAATGCTTTTTGTTTAAAACTATTTTCTGATAAAGTCGTTTGAAAATTATGCGTTAACTTTCCTTGTCTTTGGTACAAATTAGACTTTAAATGATGTTTTAAAGTGGTGTTATTCCAAAATTCAGTTGCTGTCTTTCTGATGTAAAACAAACGCTCTTCAATGTTTGCGGTATTATTCAATATTGCAATATGATGCGTAAATCCATTCTTTAGAAACAGATTTAAAAACTCATTTTCTAATTCGTCAGTTGCCAACTGACGAATTAGAAATTCATTATTCAAATCGACAGTTGGTAACTGACGAATTGGACTATTCAAATCGGCAGACGGCAACTGCCGATTTAGTTCTTCTTCCGAAAATTGAAAAAGAGGGGCGCTTTTATCTATCAAAAAAGGTTGCATTAAGTCCCACGCTTCATAAAAAATACGCATATTCTTTATATTCGTAGCCGAAAAACCTCTCAAACCGTGAAGTTCTTGTTGTAATTGACTCGAAATACTATCAATAGCTCCTTTACCCCAATTTTTATTTCGAGAATGAAATGACACATACTGACCTATGCTAAAATAGAGCTTTAGCAACTCCTTGTTTACAAGAGATGCGGCTGCATAACGGCTTTTTAAAATTGCCGTTTTCATTTGCTGTACCGCCAATGCGTAATTTGTATCCTCGTTTAAATTCATATTTTTTATTTTCGACGGAATGAATTCTCCCGACACTTCGGGACTACAAAATTTGTTGTTCCTATTTCGATTTTCAACGGAATGAATTCCGTGGCTACAAAACGAATCGTTCCGACGGAACTTTTTTGTTTTTTTACTTGCACGAACATTGGGAAACATTTATCCCATTCCAATATTTTTTTTACTTATAAAAACCCAATGTCCGCTTTCATTCTTAAAAAAATACCTGTCCTTGGTCATACTAATACCAATTACTTTTTTGACATCGATAGTCGCTTTATCATTATCTATTCGAAAATTTGAAAAACTAACAAATAAGTAATTTATATCATAATTATTAACCTTTACTATCTCTATTTTATAGTTTGATTTAAAATTAACTAAATCATTTCTATTAATAATGAAACTTGAATTATATCCATTTATATTTTGAACTAAAACAGAATCAATTAGCCCTATTTTTATCTGTTTAATCTTAATCTTTTTTACGTTAAATTCATTCGGATATTTTGGACCAGGTATTTTACTAGTATCAAAACGCTCAACAGAATCTAACAAAATATTTATATTTTCAGTTATCAATGCCCGACCTCTATCTACTTTGATTTCTTGTTTACAACTTGAAAATAATATCAAATTAAACAATAAGAACAAAACATTAAACTTTCTTAACATAGTTTGCTGAATTTTTAATTTATTTCAAATTATAAAACCACTACATCACCCCCTCCGAAATCCTAGGCTTATAATCCTTTGCAATATCTGCAATTAACCTGATATGATCTGGCGTTGTTCCGCAACAACCACCTATTATATTTACTAAATTATCTTCTAAATAAGAGCGTATTTGTGCTTGCATTTGTTCTGGCGTTTCGTCATATTCTCCAAAAGCATTTGGCAATCCTGCATTGGGATGTGCTGAAATATTGAAGGAAGTATTGTGAGACAAAGTCTGCAAATACGGTTTCAATAAATCGGCTCCTAAAGCACAATTGAATCCTACGCTCAACAACGGAATATGCGATACCGAAATCAAGAACGCTTCTACCGTTTGTCCAGAAAGTGTTCTTCCTGAAGCATCGGTAATGGTTCCGGAAACCATAATTGGAATATCAATATGGCGTTCGTCTTTTACTTGTTCGATAGCAAAAAGTGCTGCTTTGGCATTCAAGGTATCAAAAATTGTTTCTACCAAAAGTAAATCTACACCACCATCTATCAAGGCTTCGACTTGTTGTTTGTAAGCAATACGCAAATCATCAAAAGTTACGGCACGATACCCTGGATCGTTTACGTCTGGCGACATACTTGCCGTTCTATTTGTTGGCCCGATTGAACCTGCTACAAAACGAGGTTTGTCTGGATTTTTGGCTGTGAATTCATCGGCTACTTCACGAGCTAATTTTGCCGATTGGTAGTTGAGTTCATACACAAAATCTTCGAGATGGTAATCCGCCATTCCGATGGTGGTTCCAGAGAACGTATTGGTTTCTACAATGTCTGCTCCAGCTTCAAAATACAAAGCGTGAACGGCTTTGATGGCCTGAGGCTGAGTCAAGGACAATAAATCATTGTTTCCTTTTAGCGAATGTGGAAAATCCTTGAAACGTTCCCCACGGAAATCTTCTTCGGAAAAATTATAGCGTTGCAACATCGTTCCCATTGCTCCGTCGAGAACGAGAATTCGTTTTTTGATTTCTTCTTGAATGTTTGGCATAATTTATTTTTTGCTGCTAAGACGCAAAGGCGCGAAGCTTTTGATTATTGTTGTTTTTTTTACCAATTGGTTGCTAAAGCGATATCGATTGGATTTTAAAAATTTTTAGCCCTGATAGAAGCGATATACTTTGTTGCTGGCGTTCAGTCGCAAAGATTTAGCGGATAGCAGGAATAGCTCCAAAAAAAACTAAAAAAAACAGTTATTTTATGGCGTTGCAAAGTAAAGACATAGCGAGATTAATCGCAAACATAAGGAGTGTTTATTGTTTGCCTTTTAAAGTCTGAGTGATTTCGTTCATTTTATCCACTTTTTCCTGAAAATCTCCTTTTAATGATTTGCGATATTCGTTCAGATTTTGAACCATTTTATTAATATCATCTGGTATAATTTCTTCGAAAAACTCTCTTAATCTTTTGGCTGTAGTAGGTGATTTTCCATTGGTAGAAATGGCGATTTTCACATTGCCTTTGGTTACAATTCCACCCAAATAATAATCACATAATGGCGGTGTGTCGGCGATGTTGCAAATCAGAAATCTTTTTCGTGACAAATCAAAAACTCTTGTATTGACTTTTAAATCGTCAGTGCACGCAATGACCAAATGTCTTTTTTTGAGCATTTTTTTCTTAAACTTGGATTGTGTCAGTTTTACCGATGGATATTTTGCAACCAATGCTTCTAATTCAGGTAAAAATCTAGTAGCTACCACCTCAACATTAGCATTGGGACTGGATTTGAGCATAAACGACAATTTCTCTAAACCCACATTTCCACCGCCAACAATAAGAACATTAAGTTGGTGCAGTTTTAGAAAAATTGGATATAGTTCGTTTCTTTCCATTACTCTCTGGCGCAAACTTTATTGGACGCTAATTTTTTGTAGAATTTTTTTAATTTATTTCTTTCTTTGACCACTTCGCCGATTACAATTATGGCGGGTGAACTCAAATCATTCTCTTTTACCACTTTAGAAATGGTGTCAATAGTTCCAAAACCTACTTTCTCGTTGGGCATTGTTCCGTTTTGAATAATCGCAACGGGAGTTTCTCCTTTAGATTCGTTTTGAAATAAAGCCACTATTTGTTCCAATTTACTCATTCCCATCAAAATCACGACAGTGGCAGAAGATTGGGCTGCCAAAGCAACATCATTTGACAAATTTCTATCAGAAGTTGTACCTGTAATGACCCAAAAACTTTCGGAAACGCCTCTTTTTGTCAAGGAAATTCCTTGATTTGCTGGAACCGCAATCGATGATGAAATACCGGGAACTACTACAGTAGGAATTCCAAAACTTTCGATGTATTCAATCTCTTCGCTGCCACGACCAAATATGAAAGGATCGCCACCTTTTAGTCGTACAACATGTCCATAAGTGAGTGCATTATCAACAATCAATTGATTGATTTGATCTTGAGAATAGGCGTGACATCCTTTTCGTTTGCCCACAAATATTTTTATGGATTTTTTTGGTGCAAAAGCCAATAGTTCTTCATTAGACAAAGCATCATACAAAACCACATGAGCATCGGCAAGTGCTTTTGCTCCTTTGATTGTTAGTAAATCGGGATCGCCCGGACCTGCTCCTACTAACGTTACTTTTGGAATCACGACATTATCCATTGGCTAAATCTTTGGCTCTGTAGGTTTCTACGGCATCGAAAAAATCAGTTGCTTCTTGAATGTATTTTTCAGCAAAAGCCGCAGAAGGTTCGTTCTGATTAATTTGATAAACTAAATCCTTAAAATTTGATTTTAAAACTATTTTATTGGTATCTGTAAAAACAGTATCGAATAAATCAATGATTCCAGCGTGGTGATTTGTTTTTTGATTTTCGGCAAGCAATATGGCTTTAGCTCCATTTACAAATCCAGTATAGGCATGATAAATGGCATCCGACCATTTTTTGTCTTCGAATGCTTCCTGCGCAAAAGTTAATTTATCTTTGGCCTCAAGAATTAATGTCGCAACTAAATCAATCATTACGCCAGCACATTCGCCAACTCCAATTGCTTTTACATAATTATCGGCATTTCCCCAATCTACAAAATCTTCCTCTACTAAATTGGTAACATCTGCAAGAGGTTGCAATAATTCGAAAAAATATTTTTCTCCTTTAGCATCGTAATAATCTAGAAATTTTTGTCCGTTTCCATTAGCATCAAAATCATTCAAAATAAAACGCAAAGCTTCTGGCCCTCTTTTACTTGGAATTTTAATTACTTTATCAGCAAAACGTCCATTACCATTTCCTAAACGTCCACCTCCTAATAATACTTGTAAAGCCGGCGCTACTAATTTTCCAGCATTGATTGACATTCCTTGGAAACCAATAGCAGACATGTTGTGTTGCCCACAAGCATTCATACAACCGCTAATTTTGATTTCAATTTCTTTGTTGTTTTTATATTGTGGAAATTCTGCTTGAATTACTTTTTCAAGTTCTGTAGCAATTCCTGTGCTGCTCGCAATTCCAAGATTACAAGTATCGGTTCCAGGACAAGCAGTAATATCGGCAGTAGAATTATATCCTAGCGCCACCATATTTAATTTAGCTAATTCTTGATAAAAGAAAGGTAAATTTTCTTCTTTTACGTTACGAATTACAATATTTTGACGCAAGGAGAAACGCAATTCATTCGCTGCATAATTTTTGATTAAGTCAGCTAGTATTTGTGCTTTATCAGTATAAAAATCACCTAATAATACTTTGATTCCAATAGCAACATAGCCGCTTTGCTTTTGAGGAATAATGTTGGATGCTTTCCAAGCTTCATACGCTTCGGTATCTTCAATAGTTACTTTTGGAACTTCTAATAAAGGTTCTGGAATAACTCCATCATAACCTGTAAGGTCAAATTCATAGGTTTCGAAAGCGATTGCTTTTTTCTCTTTTTCAACCAATTCTAGAAAAGTTTCTTTTCCAAGATCTTTGATCAAAAATTTCATACGCGCTTTCATTCTCTTGGTACGTTCGCCATATCGATCAAAAACACGAATAACGCCTTCGACAGTTGGGACAATTTCGTTTGCTGGAATAAACTCACTCAACAATTCAGCGTGATGTGGTTGAGAACCTAATCCACCACCAATAACCACTTTAAAACCACGAACGCCATCAACAATTTTTGCAATTAAACCAAAATCGTGCAAATAGCTCAAAGCTGTATCTTCATCAGAAGAAGAGAACGAAATTTTGAATTTTCGTCCCATTTCTTGACAAATCGGATTACGCAATAAATATTGAAACATTCCGTGTGCATAAGGTGTAACGTCAAAAGGTTCGTTGATGTCTACACCAGCCAATTCACTTGCAGTAATATTTCTTACGGTGTTTCCGCAAGCTTCTCTTAAAGTAATATCATCCTTCGCCAATTCAGACCACAGCTGAGGCGTTCTATCTAAACTCACAAAGTGAATTTGAATATCCTGACGTGTCGTGATGTGCAAACGTCCGGTTGAATATTCATTAGAAACAGCAATAATTCTGCTTAATTGCTCGCTGGTTACTTTTCCGTAAGGCAATTTAATACGAATCATTTGAACTCCTTCCTGACGTTGTCCGTAAATTCCACGAGCCAAACGAAGACTACGAAAACGTTCGCCATCTATTGTTCCTCCACGAAAGGCATGAATCTTTTTTTCTAAGTCTATAATCTCTTTTTCGACAATCGGGTTTTCTAATTCTGATCTAAAACTTTGCATATGTTTTTGGCTTTTGACTAGTAGCTTTTGGCTATTAGCTAGTAATTTTTAATTTTTTCTTTCTCCTAATGGCTAAATGCCAATTGCTAAAATTTGCATTATTTAATGAATCCAACGCCAGCAGTTGTATTTGTTGTGGTGTCAATCAATATGAAAGCTCCATTCGATTTATTATCGTTATAAGCATCAAAATATAAAGGTTTACTCAATTTTATTTGCACTTCGCCTATTTCGTTAATGGCTAATTGCGTTGCTTCTTTCGTTCCAGAATAATCCGTAGAAATAGTGTTTTTTATGGCATCAATTTTTGCCAAAACACGATTGGTGTTGTGCTGAACGATGTATTTTGTTCCTGCAACCAATTTTTTATTGTCCATCCAACAAATTGTTGTGTTAATGTCTTTTTCAATCCTTGGAAGTTCGCCAGATTTTACAATCATATCGCCACGAGTTACGTTGATGTCATTTTCTAGTTCTAAAACTATCGAAGAACCTGCTTTTGCTTCATCAAATTGTTTTTCGAAAAAATGAATTTTAGAAACTTTAGATTCTGTTAAAGACGGAAGCACCGTTACCGCATCGCCCACTTTAATATTGTTTCCGTATAATTTACCAGCATAACCTCTAAAGTCGTGGTATTCTTCGGTTTTTGGACGAATTACCGTTTGTACAGGAAAACGAACTTGCCCTTTTTCGAAAACATCTTTTGGTTCCAAACCTTCTAAATGTTGCAAAACTGTTTGTCCTTTATACCAAGGCATATTTTCGGATTTATCTACCACATTTCCACCGTTGATCGCACTGAGCGGAATGTAACTCACCACTTGCTCTACGAATGTGCTTTTGGCATTCAAAGCTTGAAAATCAGCTTTGATTTTGTTGTACACTTCTTCCGAATAATCAACCAAATCCATTTTATTTACAGCAACAATTACTTCTTTGACACGCAATAAATTATTGATAAAAAAGTGACGGTAGGTTTGTTCGATTACTCCTTTTCGAGCATCAATCAAAATAATAGAAACCTGTGACGTTGAAGCTCCAGTAACCATGTTTCTGGTATATTCAACGTGTCCTGGAGTATCGGCAATAATATAACTTTTTTTTGCTGTCGAAAAATAAATATGTGCCACATCTATTGTAATTCCTTGTTCTCTTTCGGCAACAAGACCGTCGGTAGCTAACGAAAAATCCAGATAGTCGTATCCTTTTTGTTTGCTACTTCTTTCTATTGCTTCTATTTTATCGGTTGTCAATGATTTTGTGTCATACAATAATCTTCCAATTAAAGTGCTTTTTCCGTCATCTACACTTCCTGCTGTTGCTATTTTTAAAACTTCCATTTTATATTTTTTTAGAATTTAAGGTCTTAAATTTTAAACCTTAAATCGAACTTTCTTAAAACTTTGTACTTCTGACTTACTTCTTATTAAAAGTATCCTTGTTGTTTTCTTTTTTCCATCGCGGCTTCCGAGCGCTTATCGTCAATTCTAGCTCCTCTTTCAGAAATTGTCGACGTTCTAATTTCGCCCACAACTTCGGCAATTGTTGCGGCATAAGAATCTACTGCAGCTGTACAACTCATATCGCCAACGGTTCTAAAACGAACAATTCTTTCTTCGATTTCTTCGTCTTCTTCTTGGAAAACAAATGGCGAATGCGACCAAATCATTCCGTCACGTAAAAAAACTTTTCTTTTATGCGAAAAATAAATCGACGGAATCTCTATTTCTTCTTGTTCGATATAACTCCAAACGTCCAATTCTGTCCAGTTTGAAATTGGAAAAACACGAACGTTTTGACCGTTTTCGATTTTTCCATTTAATAAATCAAATAACTCAGGACGTTGATTTTTTTCGTCCCATTGACCAAAATCATCACGAACTGAAAAAATACGTTCCTTAGCTCTCGCTTTTTCTTCGTCACGACGTGCTCCACCAATACAAGCATCAAATTTGAATTCTTCGATGGCATCTAAAAGTGTTGTGGTTTGCAACATATTCCGACTCGAATAACGACCTGTTTCTTCAATTACTTTTCCTTCATTGATGGAATCTTGAACATTACGAACAATTAATTCTAAACCTAATTCTTTAACCAAACGGTCTCTAAATTCAATAGTTTCCGGAAAATTATGTCCTGTGTCTACGTGCAATAATGGAAAAGGAATTTTGGCAGGAAAAAAAGCTTTTTGTGCCAAACGCACCAACGTAATAGAATCCTTTCCACCTGAAAAAAGTAAAACTGGTTTTTCAAACTGAGAAATCACTTCTCTAAAGATGTAAATTGCTTCGCTTTCTAAAGCATTTGTTTTTAATATCGAACTCATTTTTATTTTTATTTTGCCACCTTTCACGAATTATAACTAATTCAACAAAGCTTTTCAATCCGTGAAATCAGCGGCTATTTTTATTATTATTTTTGGTGTAATCCACATTCTTTATGGCTGGATTCCCACCACCATCTTCCTGCTCTAATATCTTCTCCAGGCGCAATAGCTCTTGTACAAGGCGCACAACCTATGCTAACAAAACCTTGTTTATGCAAAGTATTTTGAGGCACATTATTATCATCAATGTATTTTTGAACATCTTCTAAAGTCCATTTTAATAACGGATTGAATTTGATAATATCAAAATGAGCATCATATTCAAACAAATCCAAACTATTTCTGTTCTCTGATTGTTCCGCTCTCAAACCCGTAATCCAAATAGAATTTCCTTTTAAAGCTTTCGTTAATGGCGCTACTTTTCGAATAAAACAACATTCTTTTCTATTCTCCACCGATTCGTAAAAACTGTTAGGTCCTTTGGTTTCCAATAATTTTTCAACGGAAGTTGCTTCGGGAAAACAAACTTTGATTTCTTTCTTGTACTTTTTTAATGTCTTGTGAAAAACATCATATGTTTCTTGAAACAAACGACCAGTATCCAAAGTAAAAATGGTAATTGACAAATCATTTTTAGCGATTAAAGCTGTTATCACTTGGTCTTCTTGACCAAAAGAAGTCGAAAAAACCACTTTCTCTGGATATTCATTAGCCAAAAAGCCTAAAGTTTCCTCGATTGAAAAGTCTTTGGTTTTTTCTAATAAAGTATTTACTATTGATAAACTCATTACTAAACTATTTATATTTTAAATCTATTACCCTATCGGTTTTGTAGATTAGTCGGCAAAAATACTACTTTATTCCAAATAACAAAATAATATTTGAAAAAAAATATGTTAAAATGCAATGTCGGCAAGGGTGTTATTTTCTAAAATCATTAAAGTATTGTCTCGAACTTCCATCATCAATTTGCGAACTGCACAGATGGATTCATCCGTACAATCATCGCATTTTTCATAAAAATTGTGACTAGCGCAAGGCAACAAAGCAATGGGACCTTCAAGAATTCGATAGACTTTGTCCATATAAATATCTTTAGGGTCTTTGATAAGATAATAGCCTCCGCCTTTTCCTTTTTTAGCTCCCAAAAAACCAGAATGTCTCAAAAGCAACAAAATACTTTCCAAAAATTTGAGTGAGATATGCTCTGCTTTTGCAATTTCAGCAATTTGCACTGGTGTATTGTCTTTCTGGCGAGCCAAAAAGGTTAGCGCTTTGATTCCGTATTTTGTTTTTTTTGAGAGCATTTTTTATGTTTGATTTTACGATATTTAGATATTCTAAATCCTTATGAAACCCAAGTCCCTTCTATTTTATCAATTACCCATTTGTTGTTTATTTTCTTAATGTAAATTCTAGAACCTTGACCAAATTTACTTCCACAACCAAATCCAGCGTCTAAAACTCCAAATCTTTTGTCTTTATCGAATTGTATTCTTGAGAAATCCAAAACTCCTGAAAACACAAAATTGTATTTCGTGTTCCAAATTTTGCCTCTTTCTTTCGGGAATTCTGAAAGGTTTCTCAACTTAAATTTATTGTTTAATTTAATGTCTTTGAAGTCAAAATCATACACCAAATCTTGATTTATTTTTGAATCTGCAACTTTAATTCCATTAAAATGTTTAACAAAATCATCTTTGAAACTAAAATGACTCCATTTCATTTTAGTTTCAAAGGCAATAACAACTTTTGATGTATCTCTAACTATTTTTTCACGTGCTTCTTTCCAATTTCGATATTTAATTTTTTCCTCCTTTGTAGCTTTTGTAGAATCTGTTCTTAAATAATGTCCATTTTCGTCATAAATGGATTCACCCATTGGAGGAGGAGGTAGCATTGTTCTACAATCAACACAAATTGAATCAACCAAACTTGGAAAAATTTCGGTCATCACACTTTTCTCAAATTCTAGTTCAGTTTGTTTCTTTTCGCAACTTGATACAAAAATAAGTAAAATTAAAAGCGAAGTTATAGTTTGAAAATTCTTCATAAATATGTAAGATAAAAACCAAATTTACAACATTCAGAAATCAAAAACTAAATTATATTTTGATGAATTAACAATACTATTTTAACCACAAAACCCACGGTTGAAACCGTGGGCTATTTTGTTTGATATCAATAAATATAATTTTACCCCAAAGCCTGCTCCAAATCAGCAATAACATCTTTCACGGTTTCTAATCCTACCGAAACACGCACCAAACCATCGGTAATACTTACTGCCAAACGTTCTTCAACAGTCAATTTACTGTGGGTTGTAGAAGCTGGATGTGTAACAATCGTTCTGGTATCTCCTAAATTTGGAGATAGCGAACAGAGTTTTATTTTATCTAAGAAAGCTCTTCCGGCTTCGATTCCGCCTTTGATTTCGAAAGCTACTATATTGCCTCCTGCCTTCATTTGCTTTTGGGCAATTTCGTATTGCGGATGCGATTTCAAGAACGGATACTTTACCTTATTTACATTCGGATGCTGTTCTAAAAACTCGGCTACTTTCAAGGCATTTTCACAATGTCTGTCTAAACGAACTGCCAAGGTTTCTAAACTTTTGGACAACACCCAAGCATTAAACGGCGAAAGCGCTGGCCCTGTCAATCGAGAAAATAAATATATTTTCTTCATCAATTCGGCATCCCCAACGGTTATTCCGCCCAAAACACGACCTTGGCCATCCATTAATTTTGTAGCCGAATGGATTACCAAATTTGTACCCCATTTTATTGGTTGCTGCAAATATGGCGTAGCAAAACAGTTGTCAATTATCAAAATCAGATTGTGTTTTTTGGCAATATCACCCAATAATTCCAAATCAATAATATCCACCGCTGGATTTGTAGGCGATTCAGCAAAAAGAATTTTAGTATTGGGTTGGATACAACTTTCAATTGTTTCGGGTTTATTAATGTCAAAATAGGTGGTTTGGATTCCCCATTTTGGAAAATAATTTATAAATAATGAATGGGTTGCGCCAAAAACGCTCCCTGCCGAAACGATGTGATCGCCTGAGTTTAACAAAGCTGCCAAAGTAGAATAAACCGCTGCCATTCCAGAAGCGAATGCAAATCCAGATTCAGCACCTTCCATCTGACACACTTTATCTACAAACTCGTTGGTATTTGGATTGCTGTAACGGCTATAAATATTTCTATCTTTCTCATCAGCAAAGGAAGCACGCATATCTTCGGCATCTTCAAATACAAAACTTGAGGTCAAATATAAAGGCACGGAATGCTCTAAATATTGTGTTCTTTCTAATTGGGTACGGATGGCTTGGGTTTCAAAACCAAATTCTTGCTCGTTCATTGTTGTTATTTTTCAAAAAGTTGTTTCACAAAGATTCGCAAAGGAATCTTAGAGATTCACTAAGTTCTTTATTTTAAATAAACTCTTTATTATTTTGATTTGTAGTTTCAAAAGTTAATGGATTTAGATTTTACCTAATTCCTCACCATTCAAAACTACCTTATAATGTATTGTAGCAGTTGGTTCAACCGTTTTGGCAACCGAACAATATTTTTCGAAAGAAAGTTGGGCTGCTTTCAGAGCTCTATCTTCTTTAATATTTCCTTCTAAATAAAAAACTACGTAAATGTTTTTGAAAGGTTTTGCATCACCAACTTGTTCGCGTTCGCCTTCGACCTCAGCCTTGAAAGAAGTGATTTCCTGACGTTGTTTTTTTAGAATCGAAATCATATCGATACCGCTGCAACCTGCAACTCCCATTAATACTAATTCCATAGGACTTGGTCCCATATCATTGCCTCCAAAATCAGGTCTTGCATCTACATTTACTATATGTCCACGTTCGTTTTTTAATTCGAAGTGAAAATTTTCGTTTACTCTATTTAATGTAACTTTCATTTTTTATCTGTTTTAAATCTGAAATCTAAATTCTAAAATCCCTATCCTTTATCCGACAATCGCAACAAATCGCCAAAAACTCCTCTTGCTGTTACTGCCGAACCTGCTCCTGCTCCTTGAATAACAATTGGTCTGTCTCCATAGGATTCCGTGTAAATTTCAAAGAAAGAATCCGAACCTTTCAATCCGCCCAAAGCGGTATCTGAAGGCACAGAAACCAATTTTACTTCCAAGTTTCCCTTGTCATTTTGCAAATCTCCCGATAATTCTCCGATGTATCTCAACACGTGATTCGGCTCTTGCTCTTCTTTTATTTTGGTATAAATTGGATCGAATTCTTTTAATTTATTCAAGAAATCGGCAACATTTCCTTCACGCAAATGTTCTGGAATTAGGTTTTGAATATTGATTTCTTCGAATTCATTTTGCAAATCCAATTCTCTAGCTAAAATCAATAATTTTCTACCCACATCATTTCCGCATAAATCTTCTCTTGGATCTGGTTCGGTATAACCGTTGTCAATGGCTTCTTTCAATATTTCGCTAAACGGAACATCTTTCGCCGAGAAATTATTGAATAAATAACTCAAAGTTCCCGAGAAAACTCCTTTTATTTTAGTGATGTTTTCACCCGAAAGATGCAACAATTTTATGGTATCAATCAATGGCAAACCGGCACCAACATTGGTTTCATACAAGTAATTCTTTTGATTATCCGCCAATACTTTTCGCAAGTCTTTGTAGAATTTATAACTCAACGTATTCGCCACTTTATTTGAAGAAATCAAGTCGAAACTATTTTCGGCCAAGGTTACATAATTTTCAACAAATGCTGTACTTGCGGTGTTGTCAATGGCAATCAGATTCTCCATATTATTTTCATTGGCAAACGCAATCACATCATCAATTGTATACGAAAAACCATTGGTTTGAATCTCGTTTTTCCAATTGGGAGAAACACCATTTTTGTTTAAAAGAAGATTTTTAGAATTGGCAATCGCAAAAACATTCAACTTAATATCTTTCCTTTTTTCGATAGCTGCCGCTGACTCCAAAATTTGATTAATTAACGTGCCACCGACCAATCCGTGACCAAAAACAGCAATATTTATTTTCTTAGAAACTCCGAAAATTTCCCCGTGGATTACATTTAAAGCCTTGCTTAATTGTGCTTTTTTAACCACCAAACTCACGTTTTTTCCTGTTACCGTATTATTGAAAAGTATCGGCACAATTTTGTTTTTAATCAAAGCTGTGTAAGGTTTGTGAAACGTGCTCAAATCCTGTCCAATTATCGAAATAACCGAAACATCATCGGTGATTGAAATTTTGTTTACATCTTTCGAATAGAAATCACTTTCGAATTCTTTCTCCAATTCGATCATCGCTTTCGTCGCTTGATTAGAATTAACCACAAGACCAATTCCTCTTTCAGATGAACCTTGCGAAATAATGCTTACGCTAATATCGTTGTCTCCCATCACTCTAAAAATCCTAGCGTCGACACCCGTTTTTCCAAGCAATCCTCTTCCTTCAAGATTTACTAAAGCTACATTTTCAAGAACTGAAAGTGTTTTAATTCCTTCTTTATTCGATTTTGATGTAATTAAAGTTCCTTGATTTTCGTGATTGAAAGTATTTAGAATTCGAAGTGGAATATTTTTTTCCAATAAAGGAATAATAGTTTTTGCGTGTAAAATAGTAGCTCCAAAATTGGCTATTTCATTTGCTTCGTTAAAAGACAAACGATCAATTTTTTTGGCGTCAGGAACCAAATCAGGATTGGCAGTATAAATTCCGTCTACGTGAGAATAATTTTGTAATTCTTCTGCATCGACATAATTTGCAATTAGCGAAGCACTATAATTGCTGCCATTTCTTCCTAAAGTTGTGGTGTCGCCAGTGCTGTTCGAACCAATAAAACCGGTAATAATATTGACTACATCATTATTATCTTTGAAATATTGGATTACATTTTTCTTTGAAATTTGCTCGATAGGTTGTGCATCTCCATAATTAGAATTCGTTTTTATCAATTCTCTGGTGTCCGCAAAACGAGCTGCAATTCCTTTTTCATTAAGAATCGACGTTACTAATTTGGCCGCAATCACTTCTCCTTGAGAAAGCACTTGATCTTTAATTTTTTCGCTATAATCTCCAATCAAACTGACACCTTCAAAAAGTTTGTCTAAAATCGCAAATTCTTTCGAAAAATCTACATTATATTCCTCTTGTTGATAGTTTTTAAAACTTTCTAACAACGGCTTGTAATTACCATTTTTGGCAGCAATAGTCAATATATCTTCTAATTCATCAGTCGCTTTTCCCCTTGCCGAAACGACTACTGCAATATTTTCACCTTTCTCTTTTTTATCAATAATAATATCCAAAACTTTATTGATTCCTTCTCCGTTGGCCAATGATTTTCCGCCAAATTTTAATATTTTCATCTTATCCTTTTTGTTTTTAAAAACAACATCCAATAAATTGTTTAATTGATCATATTCCATTAAAAAAGCGTCGTGACCGTGTTGTGACTCGATTTCGCTATAAAAAACATTGTGCTTGAATTTTTTGATTTCGTGATAGGTTTCTCTATTTTCATTTGCCGTAAAAAACAAATCAGAATTGATACCAATAATGTAAATATTAGCATCTACGTCGGAAATTATATCTTCAAAGGAAGTTCTTCCTCTGGTAATATCGATGGTTTTCAGCAACTGATTCATCATTTTGTAAGCCGAAAGTTGAAATCGTTTTTGCAATTGTTCTCCGTGATAATTCAGCCAACTTTCTACTTGAAAAGAATCGGTCGAATCGGTCGAAGTTCTTTGAAATTTTTCTTTGAATGACTCTGGTGTTCGATAGCAAAGCATGGCATGAATTCGAGCATCTTCAATCGGTTTTGACGAATTGCACAGTATTTTTTCTTGCAAATAACAATTGGCAATCAACCAGTCCGTCGATTTCCAATCGGAAGCAATCGGGAAAAAATTATGAGTCAATTTAGGTTCTAAAGCCACCATTTCCCATGCAATTCCGCCACCTACTGAACCGCCAATTAGGGCAAATAATTCTTTAACTTTTAGAAAACGAATGCCTTCCAAGAAAAGTCTAGCAATATCGCGAGCTGTAAAATCAAGATAATTTTCGATATAGGTTTGATCAAATCCATTGCCAGGCACGTTGAAAGCCAATATCGTATATTTATTAATGTCGATGGTTTTATTGTCGCCAATAAGATTATTCCACCAACCTTTTTCACCAACAACTTGGGAATTTCCAGTCAATGCATGGTTCACCAAAACGATTGGAGCGGTATTCAAAACTTGCCCAAAAACTTGATAACTTAAGTTTATAGAAGGAATGAGTACGCCACTTTCGGTGGTGAAATTTTGTAATTTAATTGATGTTGGTTTTTTTTCCAATGGTCAAATCTTTTATGCTTTTTTGATTTGTGTCTGGAAATATTAGAAAGAAAACTAGAAGTGAGCTAGAAGAATTCTTGTTGTTATCTGTTCCCATAAATTGGGATAGAATGTAGCACCTTCTTCGTTTGCAAAGGGTTGCTAAGCTTTCAACGGGTCTATTCCCTCGAGCTTTCTTTATAACATTTCAGTAAATTTGTGAACTTAAAAAAGCAAATTAACTACTATTTTTTTTAACAACCAAATTTTAAAGTGGTTGGTTTTTATTTAGAATTTAAAACAACATCGGAAAGAGCCCATAGACAGACTCCATCCGCTGTTATTTTAAATTAAAACTTACTTTCTACTTATTTTAGATAAAAAGAGTTTCATTTTCTTCAGAATACATTTGTGTTAGCAAAGATTTTGATCCTTTTTTAGATGTTGAACCTTGCATTAAATTGATTCCTAATTTTGGGTATGTAAATTCAAAATTATCTGTTTCCTCTGTATTCTCTGTTGTGTTTTTATTCAAACTTTTGAAAAAAGGAATTATTCTTGTTATAAATTTTAGTGTTTTCATAATCATATATTTTTAATGTCGTTCTTGTTTTTAAAACATATCGAATTCAGTTTTCCTAAGTTCAAATATGTTTGATTTATGCGTTTAAATTGTCGAAAATGGCTTTTAAATCGGCCTTCAAATCTTCTATATCTTCCAATCCAACCGAGAGTCTAATCAAATCCTTGGTGACTCCTGTGGCGACCTGTTCTGCGTCTGACAACTGCTGATGCGTGGTGCTTGCTGGATGGATAATTAATGATTTAGTGTCTCCAATATTAGCTAAAAGCGAAAATAACTTGGTTTCATCGGCTACTTTCTTGGCTGCTTCAAATCCTCCTTTAAGGCCGAAAGTTAGCAAACCGTTTTGTCCTTTAGGTAAATATTGAGTTGCCAAATTGTAATATTTACTGGACTTCAAACCCGGATAATTGACCCAAGAAACTGCGTCTTGTTTTTCTAACCATTGTGCTAATTCTAATCCATTTTCGCTGTGCTTCTTGACACGAACAGGCAAAGTTTCTAATCCCTGAATAATCTGAAAAGCATTGAACGGACTCAAAGCTGCCCCAAAATCCCGTAAACCTTCCAATCTGAATTTTGCAATAAAAGCAGCACTTCCTAAAGCTTCATGATAAATCAATCCATGATAGCTCGGCGAGGGTTCTGTAAAATCAGGGAATTTTCCGTTGCCCCAATCGAAAGTTCCTGCATCGATAACAACTCCACCTAATGAAGTTCCGTTTCCAGAAATATATTTGGTCAATGAGTGAATCACAATATTTGCTCCGTGTTCAATTGGATTTAACAAATAAGGAGAAGGAACCGTATTATCAACCATAAATGGCACTTTTAACGCTTTGGCTTCTGCCGAAATGGCTTTTAAATCCAATACATCTAATTTTGGATTTCCCAAACTTTCTGCAAAAAATACTTTGGTGTTTTCGTTAGCAGCTTTGGCAAAATTGGCAGCATCTGAAGCATCTACAAATGTTGTTGTAATTCCCAATCTTGGCAATGTATTGCTTAGTAAATTGTAAGTTCCACCGTATAAACTATTGGAAGCTACAATATGATCGCCTGTTTTTAGTAAAACTAACAAAGATGTTGCAATGGCTGCCGTTCCTGAAGCGGTAACTACTGCGGCAATTCCGCCTTCGAGAGCTGCTAAACGTTGTTCTAGAATATCGTTTGTTGGATTATTTAATCTGGTATATATAAATCCCGCTTCGGCAAGTCCAAATAAATTGGCTGCATGATCCGAATTATTAAATACATAAGAACTGGTTTGATAAATAGGTACTGCTCTAGTTCCAGCTGTTTTAGTAACGTCGTGCCCTGCGTGTAATGCGTTTGTTGCGAATTTTGTTGTGCTCATAATTTATTATTTTAGATTTTTGATTTAAGATTTTAGATTTGTTTGTTTTGACTTTTAAAAATTTCTATGCTCTTGACTTAAAAAACAAAAAACCCTTTTAGAAAAATATCCAAAAGGGTTTTAAGTTTTGTTATAACTTATACTTTCGGAATCACCAGACATATTTGAACATCATAAACTTTGCACAAATCATCGATTTGACATTACATTTATTGATTTGTTTTTGTTGAAAGTCGTTCATAATAGTTGTTCTTATATTTTAGAATTCTTTTAAAAAAAAACCTCCCGTTTTGTGGGAGGCTTTTGTTATATCATTTTTTATTAAAATATCAACAATAAACTACCCACAGGATTTTTCCTGCATCGATTTATAAATATTGCAAACATTAAAATTCATTTGTTTTATTTTGTTTGACAAATGTCTAAACTTTTATTTAGAATTCCAAATAAATTTTAAAAAAAGTTAAAGTAATTAACAAATCTTTAAATAATCAACAAAAACATCAAAAAATATTTTTCTGATAAAACAGCAAAAAAAAGTTAAGTTTAATTTGGAATTCAATTTGGTTTCATACATTTGCAATCAAATATTAGAGGAAAAATTTGAACTGATTGCAACCTCGTTAAAAAAATGCTAAAGCAGAAACTCTCCTTTAGTACTATTTTCCAGCAATTGTTTTTTTCTTCCTCGCTTAATTTAAATTTATATTATTATGGCTTATTTATTTACGTCAGAATCAGTGAGTGAAGGACATCCAGACAAAGTAGCTGATCAAATTTCAGATGCATTAATTGATAATTTTTTGGCATTTGACCCCGATTCGAAGGTTGCTTGTGAAACTTTAGTAACTACAGGACAGGTAATTCTGGCTGGTGAAGTGAAATCTGAAACTTATTTGGATGTTCAAACTATTGCTAGAGATGTTATTAGAAAAATTGGTTATACCAAAAGTGAATATATGTTTGAAGCCAATTCTTGTGGCGTTCTTTCAGCAATTCACGAACAATCGGCTGACATTAATCAAGGTGTTGACCGAGCAAGCAAAGAAGATCAAGGTGCTGGTGATCAAGGTATGATGTTTGGTTATGCCACCAATGAAACAGAAAATTATATGCCTTTGGCTTTAGATATTGCGCACGCATTATTGATTGAATTGGCGAATATTAGAAGAGAAGATTCTGAAATTAAATATTTACGTCCCGACGCAAAATCACAGGTAACTTTAGAATATTCTGATGATAACAAACCACAGCGTATTGATGCAATTGTAATCTCGACCCAACACGATGATTTTGCTCCAGAAGCAGAAATGTTGGCAAAAATTAAAACTGATTTAGTTTCTATTTTGATTCCAAGAATTAAAGCCAAATATCCGCAATATGCTCATTTGTTTGACGATAAAATTCAATACCACATTAACCCAACTGGTAAATTTGTTATTGGCGGACCTCACGGAGAT